>NZ_QDAH01000122.1 GCF_003075415.1 Microvirga sp. KLBC 81 | reverse complement strand
AAGATGCGGGAAGCCCTGAAGCTGATCCAGAGCCAAGCCCCGGACCTTGAGGTCGAGGGTGAAATGCACGGGGATGCAGCCCTCAACAAAGGCATCCTTGATCGAGTGTTCCCCGACTCGCGCTTGACTGAGGCAGCCAACCTGCTGGTGATGCCGAACCTGGATGCGGCGAACATCACCTTCAATGTGCTCAAGGCTGTGGCAGGACAGGGGGTCACGGTCGGGCCCATTCTGCTCGGGGTTCGGCGTCCGGTCCATATCCTGACGCCGACGAGCACTGTCCGGCGGATTACGAACATGACGGCGCTGACCTCGGTTGAGGCCGCCATCGCTGAGTAATTCTTGGACTAAGGAGGCCATACGAGTGCTATAGGGCGAAGGTCGCTTATTGGCACTTCTCGGAAGTAAGTCGAATGTCAGCTCTGGCAGGGAACACCGGACGTTCCCAGAGGGCAGGGGATCGTCAGTGCGTGACCCATATCAGTCATTCCCGAGACCGTTTGGGTTCCGAAAAGCTGAACCTCGCCGGAACTAACGATTCTGATCCCAGGTGGCCAAGTCTTTAATGCCCCAGTGCTTTCGATAAACGATGTCCGAGAAAGGCCAAGCGGCCTTTTGTGCCGCCCAGTCAGCAAACCTTTGGCTCCAATCTCCGTGCACGGTGAAGGCGACCTCCGCCCGCTCCAGCATTTGTGTCACCGCGTCGTTCTGGAGATGCCATCTCCTCTGGCGGGGGCCTCACCAGTGCAGGCCCCTGCCGTCGAGTTCGATCTCAGACAAGCACCCTCGGCTTCAAGAGATCCGCGAGGCCGACGCGGTGGAGCATCTCGGCGCGCACCCGATCGAGCACGGCAAAGCCAACATCCGCACCGTCCTCGGTCGGGTCGATGTGGACGCGGAATGGGCGTTGGCCAAAGGGCGTGTCGACCACCTTGACGATTGTCTCGGCCACGGCCGAGGCATCTGCATCCGGCGGCACGATCGCCGTGAAGGCATTCTGGATCTGCTCGCCGAACCCGGCATAGGGCCCGGCTTGGTATTCCGCGGCGATCCTCTCATCGGTGGGCTTGCCGGAATGGGCGAAGTGATTAGTCCCTGAGGTGAAGGCACCGGGCACGATAATCGAGGTCTCAATCCCCCAGCGCGACAGCTCGCGCGCGTACTGCACGGCGATCGCGTCCATAGCTGCCTTGGCGCCGAAGTAAGGGGCAAGATAAGGCGGGGTACCCCCGGCTGAACTCGAACTCGACACCCAGACCAGCAGCCCCTGTTTCTGCCGACGCATATGCGGCAACATCGCCCGGTTCACCCGCTGCGTACTCAGCACGTTGATGTCGTAGAGTTCGGCGTACTGTTCGGGCGTGAAGGCCTCGGCCGGGCCGAACACCATATGTCCGGCATTGTGCATCAGCACATCGATGCGTCCATGGTCGGTGATCACTTGCTCTACCGCGCGATCGACGGACACCTGCGACTGCACGTCGAGTTCGACGGTGCGCAGGTCGACGCCATGGTCCTGTGAGAATTTGGCAATTGCTTCCACCTGTGGGGCATTCCGCCCTTTGGTGTCGCGCATCGACGCGTAGACCGTATAGCCAGCCTCCGCGAGCGCCTCTGATGTCAGGCGGCCGAAGCCGCTCGAGGCGCCGGTGACGAGAATGATCTTCTTGCTCATAACGAGGTCTCCCAATTGGGGATTTTCGTGACTGTCGGAGTTAGGGGCGATCAGATGATCCCGCCGTTGGCGCGCAGCACCTGGCCATTGACCCAGGCGCCGTCGGGTCCGGCGAGGAACGAGACGGCGGCAGCGATGTCTTGCGGCTGGCCGAGCCGCTCAAGTGGCGCGAGGTTCGTCAGATGTTCGATGACCTCCTGCGGCTTGCCATCGAGAAAGAGCGCCGTCGCTGTCGGCCCCGGCGCCACCGCATTGACGGTGATGTTGCGGCCGCGCAGCTCTTTGGCGAGCACGTGCGTCATTGCCTCGACACCAGCCTTCGTGGCGGCATAGACGGCGTAGGTCGGTGGGTAAAGGCCGACGACGCTGGATGACAGGTTGATGATCCGCCCGCCACTGCGCAGCCGCCGTGCCGCCTCGCGGAGTGTGTTGATGACGCCCCTTAGGTTGACGGCGATCTGGCTGTCGATGACCGCATCATTCACCTCAGAGAGAGGTGCCAGCCGCATGATGCCGGCATTGTTGACGAGCACGTCCACCCCGCCGAAGGCTGCTTCGGCCGCGTCGAACATACGCCCGATTGCGGCCGGATCGCCGACGTCGGCCTGGGCCGTGAGCGTCCTGCCGCCGCCCTGTTCGATCCGCGCCGCCAGAGCCGCGGCTTCGCTCGACTTGCCGGCGTAGTTGATCACGATCGTGAAGCCGTCCCCAGCCAGCCGCTCAGCGATGGCTGCGCCGATGCCGCGCGAGGCCCCGGTGATGATCGCAACTTTGTTACTATTCTCGGACATTGTCTTTCTCCTTTGTCGTTTGCGCCTAGGCGCTGTTCGGCGAGGAGAAGATGACCCTTTTCGCTTGCCGGATAATCGCCGATTATCCGGCATCTCTGTCCGGATATGACGAATAAAGAACATGGACCGGTTCGATGCCATGCGGGTCTTCACCCGCGTCACCGAGAGACGCAGCTTCACCCTGGCGGCCGAGGACCTCGGCCTGCCGCGCTCGACCGTCACCGATGCGGTGAAGCAGCTTGAACGGCGTCTCGGTGTACGCCTGTTGCAGCGCACGACCCGGCATGTCAGCCCGACGCTGGATGGCGAGGCCTATTACCGGCGCTGTCTCTCCATCCTGGCCGATATCGAGGATGCCGAAGGGGCCTTCTCCGGCGTCAAGCCGAAAGGCCTGCTGCGCGTTGACGTGCACGGCACGCTCGCCCGGCACTTCGTCCTGCCGAGCCTGCCGCAGTTCCTGCGGACTTATCCGGACATCGAGTTCCACATGAGCGAAGGTGACCGGCTCGTCGACCTCGTCCGCGAAGGCATCGACTGCGTGCTTCGGGTCGGCGTTCCGCAGGACAGCGACATGATCGCCCGTCGCGTCGCGATGCTGGAGGAGGTCACGCTCGCAGCGCCCACCTATCTCGAGGCGCATGGTCGGCCTGATCATCCGGATGCGCTTGCCGACGGCCATCGAATGGTGGGCTTCCACTCGTCGGCGACAGGGGGCCTGCTGCCGCTCGAATTCACCGTCGGCGGCAAGGTTTGCAATGTCACGCTGCCGACGGTTGTCTCGGTCAATGGCGCCGAGAGCTACCTCGCTGCCGCCGAGCTCGGACTAGGGCTCATCCAGATCCCGCGCTATCACGCCGAGGACGCCTTGAGGTCCGGGAAGCTCCAAGTGGTGCTGGAACGCTTTCCGCCGACGCCGACGCCGGTCTCTCTTCTCTACCCGCGCAATCGCCAGCTCTCGCCCCGGGTCCGGGTCTTCATCGACTGGTTGGTGGGTGTTTTCGAGCGGCATACTCGAGAGCAGCGCACAACGGTGCATGAACTGGGACCCGGCAGGTCTTGAATTCGGTCCCGCAGGACGCGGCGACGTCGCGTTTGTGAAGCAGTCTCATTTGACGCACTGATCGACACGAAGTGGCGCACTGTAACGAACACCAGCTTCCGAGTAACGGTTCCGAAGTCCGCTTCTGATGCTGTGGACGGCTCCCACCCAACGGTGAGGTAGCATGGCTGCTTTCAGCAGCCAGCGAGACAGGAGCAGCCCATGAGCACGGTCAAGACCATTGGTCTGGACATCGCCAAGTCCGTCTTCCAGGTGCATGGTATTGATGCCGAGGGCACCGTGATCATCCGACGTCAGGTCAGGCGAGGGCAGGTGCTCAAGTTCTTCGCCAGCCTGCCACCCTGTCTGATCGGAATCGAGGCCTGTGCAAGTGCCCATCACTGGTCACGTGAGCTCCAGAGCCTTGGCCATGAGGTGAAACTCATGCCGCCGGCCTACGTCAAACCTTACGTGAAGCGGCAGAAGAACGACATGGCCGATGCCGAGGCGATCTGCGAGGCGGTGACCCGGCCCACCATGCGCTTTGTCGAAACCAAGACGTGCGAGCAGCAGAGCATCCTCATGCTGCATCGGGTGCGGCTGATGCAGGTTAGGCAGAGGACAATGCTCACCAACGCTATCCGAGCCCATCTGGCAGAGTTTGGCCTCGTGGCGAAGATCGGCCGTGAGGGTGTCGACGAGCTGCTGCTGATGGTTCGGGATGGAGACGAACGCGTGCCTGAACTTGCCCGGGCCTGCATCCTGGCGCTGGTCGAGCAACTGGTGCTGGTCAAGCGCCAGATCCTGGAGATGGACCGGCGCATCACCGCCTGCCATCGTGCCAGTGAGGTCAGCCGCCGGCTGGCCGAGATCCCCGGAGTGGGTCCCTTGCTCGCCAGTGCTCTGGTGGCCCATGTTCCCAATCCGCAGGCTTTCTCCTCGGGTCGTAATCTCGCGGCCTGGATCGGGCTGGTGCCGAAGCAGAACTCCAGTGGTGGCAAGGAACGGCTGGGCGGCGTGACCAAGCAAGGTAACCGCTATCTGCGCTCGATGTTGACAGTGGGCGCACTGGCGGTGATCCGCTATGCCCAGCAGCATGGCACCCGACGTCCCTGGATCGTGCAACTGCTGGCGCGACGGGCGACTAAAGTGGCAGCGGTAGCCCTGGCCAACAAGATGGCCCGCATGGTGTGGGTGATCATGGCCAAGGGCGAGCGCTATCGCGAGCCGGTCATCGGGCAGGCGGCGTAATCATCGCCGGGGGAGCCGGCGATCAGGAGGTTGGGAAGGGCGTACGGACACTAATGCAGGATCCGGTCGGACCGGGAAGCGGGACAACCCACTCGTGCCAGAGCATCTTGGAATGCGAGCTTTTGGTCGGGACCCCTTCGCGGAGGGCATATGGCCAGCGGACATGAGCACCGCAGCAACAGGTCGAACACATGGCCGCACCGACCAGCTCGGCAGAAGCGTTCAACAATTCCCTTGCCAACGGGGAGCCGTCCACACATCGCGTTTGTGAAGCAGTCTCATTTGACGCACTGATCGACACGAAGTGGCGCACTGTAACGAACACCAGCTTCCGAGTAACGGTTCCGAAGTCCGCTTCTGATGCTGTGGACGGCTCCCACCCAACGGTGAGGTAGCATGGCTGCTTTCAGCAGCCAGCGAGACAGGAGCAGCCCATGAGCACGGTCAAGACCATTGGTCTGGACATCGCCAAGTCCGTCTTCCAGGTGCATGGTATTGATGCCGAGGGCACCGTGATCATCCGACGTCAGGTCAGGCGAGGGCAGGTGCTCAAGTTCTTCGCCAGCCTGCCACCCTGTCTGATCGGAATCGAGGCCTGTGCAAGTGCCCATCACTGGTCACGTGAGCTCCAGAGCCTTGGCCATGAGGTGAAACTCATGCCGCCGGCCTACGTCAAACCTTACGTGAAGCGGCAGAAGAACGACATGGCCGATGCCGAGGCGATCTGCGAGGCGGTGACCCGGCCCACCATGCGCTTTGTCGAAACCAAGACGTGCGAGCAGCAGAGCATCCTCATGCTGCATCGGGTGCGGCTGATGCAGGTTAGGCAGAGGACAATGCTCACCAACGCTATCCGAGCCCATCTGGCAGAGTTTGGCCTCGTGGCGAAGATCGGCCGTGAGGGTGTCGACGAGCTGCTGCTGATGGTTCGGGATGGAGACGAACGCGTGCCTGAACTTGCCCGGGCCTGCATCCTGGCGCTGGTCGAGCAACTGGTGCTGGTCAAGCGCCAGATCCTGGAGATGGACCGGCGCATCACCGCCTGCCATCGTGCCAGTGAGGTCAGCCGCCGGCTGGCCGAGATCCCCGGAGTGGGTCCCTTGCTCGCCAGTGCTCTGGTGGCCCATGTTCCCAATCCGCAGGCTTTCTCCTCGGGTCGTAATCTCGCGGCCTGGATCGGGCTGGTGCCGAAGCAGAACTCCAGTGGTGGCAAGGAACGGCTGGGCGGCGTGACCAAGCAAGGTAACCGCTATCTGCGCTCGATGTTGACAGTGGGCGCACTGGCGGTGATCCGCTATGCCCAGCAGCATGGCACCCGACGTCCCTGGATCGTGCAACTGCTGGCGCGACGGGCGACTAAAGTGGCAGCGGTAGCCCTGGCCAACAAGATGGCCCGCATGGTGTGGGTGATCATGGCCAAGGGCGAGCGCTATCGCGAGCCGGTCATCGGGCAGGCGGCGTAATCATCGCCGGGGGAGCCGGCGATCAGGAGGTTGGGAAGGGCGTACGGACACTAATGCAGGATCCGGTCGGACCGGGAAGCGGGACAACCCACTCGTGCCAGAGCATCTTGGAATGCGAGCTTTTGGTCGGGACCCCTTCGCGGAGGGCATATGGCCAGCGGACATGAGCACCGCAGCAACAGGTCGAACACATGGCCGCACCGACCAGCTCGGCAGAAGCGTTCAACAATTCCCTTGCCAACGGGGAGCCGTCCACACATGGCACTCCCTGGACCAAGGAGCTTCGTCCGCTTCGGCGCTTAAGAGCTGACATTCGTTGAGTGGTCGGAACGCTAAAGTTTGACCTGAAGGCGACCTTAGAACACGGACATCCTCGCCCAGTTGACAGAGCTATTCTGGGGGACATCTACTGAGGCCATGGGGATCGCGATCTCCCCACGAGGCGGCATGCCCAAGCATCGTGTCCTGTTTCCAAGGGGACGCCGCATGCCAACAACCAGCACCAGTGAAGCCGAATCCCGCTCCGAAGTGGGGATCGGTATCCGTCCAAGCCGAGAGTTGCCGTCGGACATCAGGCGGGTTCTCTGGGCCCGATCCCTGCGGGCATTCGGCGACGGCTACGTCGCGATCCTGCTGCCGCTTCATCTCTCGCGCCTCGGCTACGATGCCTTCGGCGTGGGCCTGATCTCGACCGCATCCTTGCTGGGCTCTGCCCTCTTGACCCTTGCCCTCGGGCTGGTCGCCTACCGCATCCCGCGGCGTCCGGCCCTGCTGGCGGCAGGGCTCCTGATGATGGTGACCGGGTTAGGGTTTGCCGGTGTCCACGTTTTCTGGCCGCTACTCGTGATCGCCTTCGTCGGCACGCTCAATCCGTCCGGTGGCGACGTCAGCGTGTTCCTGCCCCTCGAGCACACCGTCCTGGCCCATGTCGTCGCCGATGAGGACCGGACGCTGGCGTTCGCCCGCTACAGCTTCGTCGGAGCCTTCTGCGGCGCGCTGGGGGCGCTCTCGGTCGGCGTGGTCGATTGGCTCGCGCCGGTCATCGCGCCATCGACGACGATCGCGGCGCTCTTCGCGCTCTACGGTGCCCTCGGGCTGCTCACGTTCCTGCTCTACCGTCACCTGTCGCCCCGGGTCGAAGCCGGCACGGGCGCCCCGCCGGCCCCGCTCGGACCGTCGCGCTGGATCGTCTACCGCCTGGCGGCCTTGTTCTCGGTCGACGCCTTTGGCGGCGGGCTCGTCATCAACGCGTTGCTCACGATCTGGCTCAGTGAGCGGTTCGGCATCAGTGTCGCCACCATCGGGGCGATGTTCTTCGTGACCAGCCTGTGCTCCGCAGTGTCGTATTTCGCGGCGGTGCCACTGGCCCGTCGGTTCGGGCTGATCAACACGATGGTGTTCACGCACCTGCCGTCGAGTCTCTTCCTGATCCTGACGGCCTTTGCCCCGAACATCTGGATCGCGTTCGGGCTCCTGATCCTCCGGAGCCTGCTGTCTCAGATGGACGTGCCGACCCGGTCCTCCTACGTGATGGCGGTGGTCCGGCCAGAAGAGAGGCCCGCCGCCGCGAGCGTGACGGCCGTGCCCCGCAGCCTCGCGTCCGCGCTCGCACCACTGGTGTCCGGATGGCTGCTGACCGTGTCGCCGTTCGGCTGGCCGCTCGTCCTCGCCGGCACCCTGAAGGCCGCCTACGACCTCACGCTGCTGCGGCAGTTCTCAGCCATCAAGCCACCGGAGGAGCGTTGAGGGCGTGACTGAGGTCAGAGGGGCAGGGGGAAACGCACGCAGGTGCGTGTGCCCTTCTCGACTGGCTCCTGCTCGACTTGGCCATCGAGCTGAGTGGTGAAGGCATCGATGAGGCGTAGCCCCAGCCCACCTTGGCGGGGCGGTCCCATCCCGCGCCCGTTGTCCTCAACCGCCAAGCAAGCCTCACCCTGTTCGCGGGCCATCGTGAAGGTGACCTGGATAATCCCGCCGCTCTCATCGAACGCGTACTTGAGCGAGTTGGTGACCAGCTCGTTGACGATGAGACCGGCCGCAACGGCCCGGTCGAGCGGGAGCAGCGCCCCCCTGTGGGCTTCCACTTCAATGGTGACCTCGTCCCGCCCCGGGTCGATGTTGGCGCAGAGCGCCCGCAGGTAGTCGCCGAACTCGACGTTGCTGACGCCGGTCTCGAACGACAGTTGGTCCTGCGCCAGGGCGATGGCATGAACCCGGTCCATGACGCTCACGAAGCGATCCCGGTCGTCCGGCGTGGACGCATGCCGCCGCTGGAGAGCCAGGAAGGAGATGATGGTCTGGAGGTTGTTCTTCACCCGATGCTGGAACTCGCGCAGGACCACCTCGGCAAAGGACTTTTGCCGGGCATGCTGGGCTGCCGCCTCCGCCGCCTTGTCCTGGGTCTCCTGGCGCAGCAGGGCGACGCCCAGGATGTTGGCCATGGTGGTCAGGAAGGTCACGTCGCCCTCGTCAAAGGTGCGCGGCTCCTCCGCATCGACCTCCAGCACGCCCCAGGTGCGTCCGTCGATCCGGATCGGCACGTTCAGCACCGAGACGATGCCGTGCTCGCGCAGGGTTGGCGGCGTCCGGAACTCCGGGTCGTTCGGCAGGTCCTCGATGATGACCGGTGCGGATGTCTGCATCGTCCGGCCAGCAACCGAGGCGCTGTCGAGGGAGAACGTTGTGTTGCCCACCACACCCGGCTTCCAGCCAACGCCCGCCACGAGCAGGAGATCGCCCTTGTCCGGGCGGTAGCGCATCACCTTGGCGTGCCGGATGTGGGTGACGCGCGAGACCTGGGCCGTGACGTAATGCAGCAGCCGCTCGGTCGACAGGACCTCGGAGGCAATCCGGCTGAAGGCGGCGAGTGCCCGCTGGTACTCGTGCAACCGCTTCAGTTCGGGGGCGGGATCACCGGTCTTTCTCGGCATCTATCTCGTCAACAAAGCTGAATAGGAAGATTCAATGTTGAGCTAAAGGCGGTGCCACAATATTGAGTTCCCTAAATAGCCTTCCGCAAGATTTCACCTCCACCGGAGTGAGGGTTCAGCGTGAGGGCGTGTGAGCCTGGAAAGTCTCCCGACGGCAGGGGGCTGACCTAAGCTGACCTTCTGCAAGAGCAGAGTGAAGCGGATCTTGTCACGGCCGCGCTGAAGGACCCAATTTGACCCCAAGCTGAAGTTGGCGAAGGTGGGCAGACCGCGACTAAAATGGCGTCGACGGTGAGTCAGGTGAGTTTGGTGATGCCGCCACTGCTCAGGGTGGCGAGCAGCTCCACAATGCGTCTTCCGCCAAGCCTCAGCTCAGGGGCGACCTCGGCCAGTGGCACGAGCACGAAGGCGCGTTCTGCCGCAAAGGGGTGGGGAAGTGTCAGAGCAGGGGTGCCGATCTCCAAGTCATCATAGGTCAGGATATCAATGTCGATTGCTCGGGGACCCCACTTGGTCTCACGGACGCGCCCAAGCTCCTGTTCGACGCGCAGGCAGAGAGCCAGAAGGTCTTCCGGCGAGAGATCGGTCTCAGCAAGGGCGCAGGCATTCACAAACCAGTCCTGGGCAACAGGCCCCCATGGCTCGGTGCGAAAGTCGGCTGAGCGGGCCACAATCCGTGCTCCGCCCCGATCGAGGGCAGAAAGGGCCCTGGCAATGTTGCCGCGCTTGTCACCCAAGTTGCTGCCTAGGCTGAGCGCCACCTTAGCCATCGCGCGAGCGCCGGATCTCGACCGCAACGCTGTCGAGGATGAACGGCACCGGCGCCTCAGGCTTCTCGACCCGCACCGTCAGGGACGTAATCCGTGGAAATCGTTCCAGCACGCCTGCGGCAATGGCCTCCGCCAAGCCTTCGATGGTGTGAAAGCGGCGCGTGGTGCCGACCTCATAGGCGAGCTTGGCAAGGCTCGCATAGCAGACGGACTGGTGATAGTCGTCCACCTGCCCGGCGGGCCTGAGATCGAGAGCGCAGGTGAGGCTCACGTAAAAGCGCTGCCCCAGGCGCGCCTCCTCGGCGTGAACGCCATGATGGGCATAGAGCGCCAGCCGGGAGAGGATGATCGTATCGGTCAAGGTTGGCCTCTCAACAGAATATCGGCGACCCGGCACGCTTCGACGTGAGCCTTCACGTCGTGAACCCGAATGATGTCTGCGCCGCGCGACACCGCCGCGAGATGTGCGCCCAGGGTCCCGTACAGCCGGTCGCGCGGCGGCACCTCGGGCTTGTAGAATCGGCCAAGAACCGATTTGCGGGAGGCGCCCACAAGTACGGGAAAGCCCATAGTCTTGAGCTCCGGTAGACAGCGCAAGGCCTCGAGGTTCTGATCGGCCGTCTTGCCGAAGCCGATGCCGGGATCAAGGATCAGATGCGTGTCGGGAATGCCGGCCCGCCGGGCGAGGTCCAGGGAGCGCTCGAAGAAGCGCTGCATGTCCGCCATGAGATTGAGCGAGGGATCCGCCTCCGCCCGATTGTGCATGACGACCGCCATAGCCCCATGCTCGGCCACGGTGGCGGCCATATCGGGATCGTACTGAAAGCCCCAGATATCGTTCACGATCCTGGCGCCGGCCGCCAGGGCCGCGCGGGCGGTCGCAGCCCGGTAGGTGTCGATCGACATGGGCACATTGAGAATGCCGGCGAGGTCGCGGATGACAGGAATAATGCGCCGCTGTTCCTCCTCAGCTCCAACCGGCGTGTGTCCCGGGCGCGTGGACTCCCCACCGATATCGATGATGTCGGCCCCAGCGTCCTCCATCTCGCGGGCATGTCGAAGCGCGGCCTTGTGGTCGCTGAACAGGCCGCCATCCGAGAACGAGTCGGGCGTGACGTTCAGGACGCCCATGATCAGGGTGCGCGAGCCCAGGCCGGTCAAGGTTGGTGACATGGTCGATCCCGCATTCATCAGACGCCGCGTTTGTTGCCCCAGGCGAGGACGTGCAACTGCGGCAGGACTGTCGCCGTGAACCACCGATCCGCCGCC
>NZ_QDAH01000121.1 GCF_003075415.1 Microvirga sp. KLBC 81 | reverse complement strand
GGCCTCGAGGGCTTCCTCGAACTCAAGTATGTCTGCCTCGCCGGCCTCTGACCAACAGATAACCCACAGAGCCGGGCCGCCCTGCAGCCCGGCTTTTTCATTGAGAGCATCGTGCTTAAAAGTGGACCCGGCTATTCGCTACAGCATCGGACCCAAAAGTGGATTTGCGCTTCTGGGTCCGAGGCTCTAGGCAGAACCCCATTGCCCGGAAAAGTAAAAGGCCGCCGATCCGTAGGCGGCCTTCCTATTATCTGAGATCTTCACGGCGCCATCATCCCGCTTGGGAAGTAGAACGAGAGCATTTTCTGCCTTCTCGAGGCAGGAGAGCGAATGCCGGCAAGTGGTTTAGAGCCGGGTTTCGTGGGACACCGCCGCATTTCCGCCTCTATCGCGGCTAAACAGGCCCGTCTAAACTAAACAATAAGGAAGGGGTAACCATGACCACTCAGTCCACGGACGTCACCATTCCTGAGGCGTTTTTGGAATACGAAGGGGTAAAGATCTATCGCACATATCAGTTCGATGATCCCGTCAACTATCCACCCTCGTCCCATATCTTCACGACTTCTCCAGATGGGACCTACGCTTCCGACCCCTTCCGCTTCGATATTCGTACTCTGACTGTCCCGGCTGTATCATCCGCCGAGGGCGGCGTACGTGCTGGAGAAGAGACTGCCGTCGCGGCCGTGTTGGAGCAGGCCATTGATCGCGGCATGATCGCGACACCAGATGCCAGCTCTGGGGCTCGACCGGTTCAGGTCCATCAGCAAGCTTGGTGAGAGTTATTTCGCCAGCCTCTCCTCGCGAGTGAGAGGCTGGCGCCTTCGCATGCGAGCTGGCATACGCGAAGTGAATGCCTCACGCCGGGCAGGAGAAAGGCCGCCCATCGGCGACCTTTTCAGAACCTGAGCCGTTGATGCTGTCAGGCCGCCTCGGCCACAGGGGCAGGGCGAGCAGCTCGCTGCATAAACGCCGAGCAAGAGGCGCTCCCGTCATGTAGGCTCCAGTCCGGGTTTGCGACAGAAACCCCTTTAGGAGCCCTATCAGAACCACCGTTCGTGATCCGAAAGCGACCTTCCAACCGCAAGCGGAGCTTTAACGAAAGAGTTGCCGGGAGGCTGCTGCGGAATCACCTTTTCAACGAGCGAAATCATCTAAGTTGCCTCTTTGATGAAGCGGCGGCTCAGAGACGGCGACAGGCAACTCTCCCCGACCTGTAAAGGTTGACGGTTCGAACCTGATGGGAGGGCATGATGGCAGATACCGTCGCGGATTTCATTTGGCAGCGCCTGCAGGCATGGGGCGTGCGTCGGGTCTATGGCTACCCGGGAGACGGGATCGGCGGTCTGGTCAGTGCTCTTGCGAGACTGGAAGGCGCTGTCGACTTCATCCAGGCCCGGCACGAGGAGATGGCGGGTCTCATGGCCTGCGCCCATGCAAAATTCACGGGCGAAGTCGGCATCTGCATCGGAACGTCCGGCCCGGGCGCGATCCATCTTCTGAACGGTCTCTATGACGCCAAGCTGGACCATCAGCCGGTGCTGGCCCTTGTGGGGCAGCAGGCCCGATCGGCGATCGGGTCCCATTACCAGCAGGATCTCGACCTTCAGTCCCTCTTCAAGGATGTCGCGGGCGCCTATGTGGAGACGGCGTCGACGCCTGCCCAGGTGCGGCATCTGATCGACCGGGCCTACCGCATTGCAAAGAGCGAGCGTCGCGTCACCTGCATCATCCTTCCCAGCGATCTTCAGCTGGCTTCCATGGAGCAGCCTGCGCACGAGCACGGCATGACTCACTCGGGAACCGGCATCGAACTATCGCCCGTCGTTCCCGACGCGGCGGCTCTGGCCCGCGCTGCGGAGGTGCTCAACGCGGGCGAACGGGTCGCCATTCTGGTCGGAGCGGGGGCCCTTCAGGCGACGGACGAGGTCGTGGCCGTCGCGGAGCGGCTCGGGGCCGGGATTGCCAAGGCGCTTCTCGGAAAGGCTGCCGTTCCGGATGATCTTCCCTTCTGCACCGGATCGATCGGTCTTCTGGGGACGAAGGCCAGCTGGGATCTCATGCAGGATTGCGACACTCTCCTCATGGTGGGATCGAGCTTTCCTTACGTGGAGTTCCTGCCTGAGGAAGGGAAGGCCCGAGGGGTCCAGATCGACAGGAATGCAGGCATGCTGGGGCTGCGGTACCCGATGGAGGTCAACCTTCTGGGGGATTCCGCCGCAACGCTGGCGGCGCTCCTGCCGCTGCTCAACGAAAAGCAGGATCGGTCCTGGCGGGAGACGATCGAGGCCGGCGTCGCCGCTTCGCAGGAGGAGATCCGCGGAATGGCCCTGGCCCCCGCAGAGCCGATCAACCCGCAGCGCGTTGCATGGGAACTTTCGCAACGCTTGCCGGATGGCTGCATCGTGACGGCCGACAGCGGCACCACGACGGTTTGGTATGCGCGAAATCTCCACTTCCGGCGCGGAATGATGGGCTCGGTCTCAGGAACCCTCGCGACGATGGGATGCGCCGTGCCCTATGCGATCGCGGCAAAGTTCGCCCACCCCGACCGTCCCGTGATCGCACTCGTGGGCGACGGTGCGATGCAGATGAACGGGCTGACGGAACTCATCACGATTTCGAAGTACTGGGAGCGGTGGATCGATCCACGTCTGGTCGTCATGGTGCTGAACAATCATGACCTCGCCTATGTGACATGGGAGGAGCGCGTCCAGACGGGAGACCCGAAGTGGGAACCCTCGCAGGCGCTTCCTGACGTGCCGTATGCCGAATTCGCGCGATCCATCGGGCTCGGTGGGATCAGGGTCGAAGATCCGGAGCAGGTTGGCGCTGCGTGGGAGACGGCTCTTGCGGCCGACAGGCCGTTCGTGCTCGACATGGTGACGGATCCGAACGTGCCGCCGCTGCCGCCCCATATCACGTTGAAGCAGGCCCGCCACTTCATGGGCGCACTCGCCAAAGGAGACCCGGAGAGCGGAAGCGTGATCGTCAATACGGCGCGAGGCCTCGTCGGATCGATCCTGCCGTCGAAGGAGTGAAGGAGAGAGACTTGAATTCCTCGACCCGGATAGGTGTCGATGGAACCCGCCAAGTGATCGTCTCTTTTACTGCTAACGCATCGCGCGGACCTTCGGGTCGCACCAAATGATGCGCTGTTTAAAGAGAGAGCATCGGACCCAAAAGTGCAGGTCCACTTTTCACGTCCGATGCTCTAGGCATCCTCACGAGATCAAGGGGCGGCGGTGTTTGACGAGTTTCGCGACAGGCAACGGACCGATCCATCGGCACCTGCGACAGGGCCCGGGTCCAGGAGGAAGAATCCGGTTGTCGTGGTCACCGGAGCATCTGCAGGAATCGGTCGCGCAGTGGCCATTGCGTTCGGGCGGGACGGCTGGCGGGTCGCTCTGATCGCCCGTGGGCGAGAACGCCTCGCGAGCGCGGCCCGGGAGGTCGAGCAGGCGGGCGGCCAAGCGCTTGTCATTGCCGCCGACGTGGCTGATGCGAACGCGGTCGAGAGCGCGGCTGCGCAGGTGATCTCCACTTGGGGACGCATCGACATCTGGATCAACAATGCCATGGCGTCGGTCTTCGGTCCTGCGACAGAGCTGAGCCCTGACGAGGTCCGCCGGGTGACGGATGTCACCTATCTGGGACAGGTCCATGGCACGCTGGCCGCTCTCCGTCACATGCGGGAGAGGAATAAGGGGACCATCGTCCAGATCGGATCCGCGCTCAGTTATCGTTCCATTCCATTGCAGTCGGCCTATTGCGCAGCGAAATTCGCCGTGCGCGGCTTTACGGATTCCTTGCGGAGCGAATTGCAGCACGAGGGCAGCCGGGTTCGTCTCACGATGGTGCAACTGCCCGCCGTCGATACCCCGCAATTCGATTGGGCCCGCAGCCACTTGCCCCGGAGGCTGCAGCCTGTGGGGCCGATTCACGAGCCGGAGCCTGTGGCCGAGGCGATCATGCGGGCAGCCTTGGAAGCGCCGCGCGAGATGTGGGTCGGCAGCCCCACCATCCAGGCGATCCTTGGAACCATGGTGGCGCCGGGGTTTCTCGACCGCATGATGGCACGTCGAGCCTGGGAAGGGCAGATGACGGACGAGCCGGCAATGCCTCGCGACGGCAACCTGTTCGACGTGCCGCCCGGCGATCCGGGAGCCCGTGGACGCTTCGGCTCGCGCTCACGCCAGCATGTGCTCTCGGTCTCAGGCACGACGGCGCGTAGCATCCTCGCGGCGGTTGCCCTCGGCTGCGTCGCCGGTGCCATGACGATCGCATGGCGTTTGGGCACAAAAGGCATCGTGGCGGACACGCGTCGCCTGCCCGAGCGGGAGCGCGCCGCTCGCATGATCGGCTAGAGCATCGTGCGGAAAAGTGGACACCACTTCTGGGATCAATCCGATGCTCGTTTTTGAGAGGAGCGCAGCGCGTGGAGCGGCCCTTCGGTTCCGCACGGTGCACAAGGTAGTCCACGATGCTCAACCTCTGGTACAAGAACGCCGTCATCTACTGCGTCGATGTCGAAACCTTCATGGATTCGAACGGGGACGGTATCGGCGACTTCGCTGGTCTCGCTGACCGCCTCGATCACGTCGAGGCTCTGGGCGCGACCTGTATCTGGCTCCTGCCTTTTTACCCGACGCCGAACCGCGACAACGGCTATGACATCACCGATTTCTACGCCGTCGATCCCCGGCTGGGCACCCTCGGCGATTTCGTTGCGTTCACGCACGCTGCCCATGACCGGGGCCTCAGGGTCATCGTCGACCTCGTGGCGAACCACACCTCGATCGATCATCCCTGGTTCCAGGAGGCCCGGCGTGATCCGAACTCGCGCTATCGCGATTGGTACGTCTGGTCGAAGGAAAAGCCCAAGGACATCCATGAGGGCGCTGTCTTTCCCGGCGTGCAGGATGCGACCTGGACTTACGACGAGGCCGCCCAGGCGTGGTACATGCATCGCTTCTACAAGCACCAGGCCGACCTCAACATCGCAAATCCGGAGGTGCGTGAGGAACTTGAAAAGGTGATGGGGTTCTGGCTGCAACTCGGCGTTTCCGGGTTCCGGCTCGATGCCGTTCCTTTTCTGATCGAGTACCGCGGCGTCCCAGAGGAAGAGAGGCCGAAAGACGATCCTCACCTTTATCTCAATGAATTGCGGAGTTTTGTTTCCTGGCGCCGCGCGGAAGCCATGCTGCTGGCGGAAGCCAACATCACCATGGATCAGGTGAACGAGTATTTCGGGCCATCAGGTGACCGCCTGCACATGATCTTCAATTTCATGTTGAACCAGCACCTTTTTCTGTCGCTGGCGCGCAAAGATGCCGAGCCGATCCGCCGCGTGATGGCGCAGACACCAGCCATTCCTCTGAAGAGCCAATGGGCGAGCTTCTTGCGCAACCATGACGAAATCGATCTCGGCCGGCTGCCGGATGCAGAGCGTGGCGAGGTCTTCTCAGCCTTTGGCCCTGCACCTGAGATGCAGGCCTATGGGCGCGGCATCCGACGACGTCTGGCCCCCATGCTCGGCGGTGATGAACAGCGGCTCAAACAGGCCTTCAGTCTCATGTTCGCCCTGCCAGGGACGCCGGTGCTCTGGTACGGCGACGAGATCGGGATGGGAGACGATCTTTCTCTCGCCGAGCGCAACTCGGTCAGGACGCCGATGCAATGGGCTGATGAGCGCAATGCAGGATTCTCGACCGCGCCATCGGAGCAACTCGTGCGGCCCGTCGTCTCCGGTGGAGCGTTCGACTACCGGAGCGTCAACGTTGTGGCGCAGCACGATCTTGATGGTTCGCTGATGAGCACATTGCAGCGGCTCATCCGCACGCGGCGCGCGTGCCCCGAAATCGGCTGGGGCAGGTGCCGGGTGCTCGAGACATCCGAAACGAGCGTGCTTGCGTTGCGATACGACTGGCATGGAGAGACCGTCCTCATTGTCCATAATCTTGCAGATCATGCTGTCGAAGTGCAGGTGTCGCTCGATGAAGTCAGCCGGCTGCGGCCGCTTTTCTGCGATGAAGATGACCGGACCATGCGGGATGCCTCCGAGCCGATCCACCTCAGCCCCTATGGCTATCGGTGGTTCCGCGCGCACGGTGAGCGGCGATAGAGCATATTTCGGCGAAATGGATCCGGTTCGCCGTTCAAAAAATGCGGCAGGGCAAAGAAGAGAGCTGTTTCCATCGATATGGAAACAGCTCCAGCTGCAAGACGGCACCGCAGTCGCGGTCGGAGAGAACTCCTGTTTCGTCCCTCCCATGAGGCAAGTCACGCGGTGGGTTGTGGAGTTGTCGGCGTGCTAGGGATCTCCGGCGGATTGGTCGGAGGCACGCCGACGGGCTCCCCGGGCGGTGGAAGATCTCCAGGGATCGTCGGTGGCACCCCAACCGGCTCGGGCTGCGGTGTCTCGGACGGCGTGGGTGGGCTGACGGGAGCGGGATTGGGGTCGGCTGGCGTCGGCTCCGGATAGGGCTGATTCGGCAGAGGAATTGGCATACGAATGGCACTCCGACTGGCTCTCTCGGATGGGCAATCCCCAGCACAGTGTCGAGTTCCCGCCGTTGCGCTTTGCTTCCAGGCTGGAGCATTTTTCGGTGAAGTGGATCCGGTTCGCCGTTCAAAATGCAGCAGAGCAAAGAAGAGCGCTGATTCCATGCCAATGGAAGCAGCTCTAGCCAGCCCGGACGAAGCCTGGCCGTGTGAGGAGGACCCGCACATTCGAACTAGGTCCCAGCTTCGGCTGCGTCACGGCGGAGGCACACAATAGCGGAGGGCAGGGAGGCGCTTCACCGATGGCGCCTCTACGAACTGTTCGACGTTGCTGGGCTGTGCGGACAGCTCTCATTCTTGGAGCGCGATGATGAGCCCCTCGTCGGGCCTTAAGTTGACCTGCGCTCCAATCGTTTCCTCGCCCTGGTCCAGGCAGGTCGACAGCAGCACCCGTCCTGTTCTTCCATCCGGCAGCGGGAAAGCGTGCGGCTTTTGCCCGAGGTTCAGCGCCACCAGGAAACGCTCTGTCCTGTGCTGCCGCTCGTAGGCCAGGACATCGCCTTCCGTCGGAATCGGCTTGTAGCGGCCGATGCTGAGGGCTAGGTGCTGCCGCCGCAGCTCGATCAGGCGCCGGTAAAGCATCAGGATGGAGGCCGGCTCATTGCGAAGCCCCTCCACGTGGCAGGAGGGGAAGCTCGGATCGAGCGGAAGCCAGGGCCGGCCGCGCGTAAATCCACTTTGAGCTGAGCCGTCCCAATGCATCGGGGTTCTTTCCGGATCCCGCCCTAGCCCAAGTCCAGGCTCGTTCTTCTCCCAGGGATCCTGAACCGCCTCCGGTGGAATCTCGACTTTGCCGATCCCGATCTCATCGCCGTAATACATGGTCGGCGTGCCCCTGAGGGTGAGAAGCAGCATGGCGGCCACCCGCGCCTGCCTTGGGCCGACCCGAGCGCCGATACGCGGCTGGTCGTGGTTGCCGAGGACCCAGTTCGGCCAGCCGCCTTCGGGCAGCGCGTCCTCATACTCGTTGATGAGGGCTGCGATCTCGCGCGCATTCCAAGCCGTATGAATGAGCTGGAAGTTGAATGGCAGATGGGCACCTGAAAGATCCTGTCCGTAATAAGCCACGAGACGTTCCAGCGGGAGGTAGATTTCCCCGATGAGCACCCGTTCCGGGTATTCCTCGAGCACGCGCCGCATTTCGCTGACCACCTCATGCACCTCCGGCTGGTCGGCTGAATAGACCTGGAGGAAGCGGTTGATCTCGGCTTGGTTCGGCTGAAAGCCGAGGTTCGGCGGATTGTCCCGGAACTCCGCATCCTTGATCAGATGCCAGATCACATCGACCCGGAAGCCATCGACGCCGCGGTTCAACCAGAAGCGCAGAGCATCGTACATGGCCTTGCGCACTTCCGCGTTGCGCCAGTTGAGATCGGGTTGCTCCCTCAGGAAGGCATGGTAGTAGTACTGTTCCGTGGCTTCGTCCCATTCCCATGCAGGTCCGCCGAAATTGCTGATCCAATTATTGGGCGGACCTCCATCCGGAGCGGGATCGCGCCAGATGTACCAGTCACGCTTCGAGTTGGCGCGCGACGAGCGGCTCTCCTGAAACCAAGGATGCTGATCCGAGGTATGGTTGGGGACAAAATCCAGAATAAGTCTGAGTCCTTTGGCATGGGCCTCTTCGATGAGGTGGTCGAAATCCTCAAGGGTGCCGAAGATCGGGTCGATCCCGCAATAATCGGCTACGTCATAGCCAAAGTCGGCCATCGGCGAGGTGTAAATCGGTGAGATCCAGAGTGCGTCGGTCCCGAGCCACGTGAGATAATCGAGACGCTGGCGGATACCATTCAGGTCGCCGATCCCGTCACCATTACTGTCCTGGAACGAGCGAGGATAGATCTGATAGACGACGCCGCGTTTCCACCATGTGGTTTCAGGCATGAGGGTGGCTCCACTGCTGGAGGAAGGTCCGTCGGAGAGGCAACGAAAGGCGAATTCGCCAGGCGCCGATCTGTTCCTGCGTTTGAGCGGGCCGTGGACCGGCATGGGACCGTGCTCGACATCCTGGTCCAGAGCCGTCGCAATGTGAAAGCAGCCAAGCGTCTAGTCCGGAAGTTGCTCACGAGGCAGGGCGTGGCACCGCGCGTGATGATCACGGACAAACTGGCGAGCCACGCCGCTGCAAGGAAAGCTGTGATGCCAAGCGTAGAGCATCGGCAGCATCGGGGCTTGAACAACCGCGTGGAGAATAGTCATCAACCCGCCAGATGACGGGAGCGCATGATGAAGCGCTTCAAGTCGGCCGGGCAGGCGCAGCGCTTTCTCTCGGTTCATGATCAAGTGCAAACCTCTTCCGTCACTCTGCTAATGCTGCCGATCATCGCCTTGCCCGCGCTTGGGCCTTTCAGGTCTGAGCTGAGGTGATTGGAATGCGAGTGCCGCATGATCCAGAAATGAGCCGTGGATCGATGCATCTCTCTCAGACAACTTGACGGTGCCGGCGTACTTCTTGCGATTCCGACACTTGGGTTTCCACAGGACGTGAAGGCACTCACATGGATTGAGGATATCACTGATCCCGCTCCAACTGACATGACCCCCATCCCAGTAAGGCCATTGCGTCGCGCTGCTTCACCTGATGAGTTTCCTGCTCAATGCGGGCGGGTGATCCTCCCGAGGAGCCAGTACGGCATAGTAAAAGCTACCTGAAAGCCCAACTCATAAAGAGCAGGACGGCGAGAGTAACCGAGACTATTTGCCAGACGAGCACGGGATTACGTTCATAGAGTGGTTTGCGGTGAAGAACGGTCGGCAGAGCCCGTGCTGAGCCATGCTCCAGTTCGAAGGCCAGCTCAAGGATATCGCCGAAACGCTCGCGCGGCGAAACCGCAAGGGCACGAGCGAGAACCTGATCCAGCCAGGCTGGAAGGTCTGGGCGGTGTGACGTCAGTGGAGTGGGCTTGCTGAACCGGGGCCGGGAGAACGGCTCAATCTCGCCGTACGGGTAGGCTCGGCTGAACAGGCGGTAGATCGTGACTGCAACCGCGAACTGATCCGATAACTCGTCGCCTGGAGCGCCGGTGAAGAGTTCGGGCGCCATGTAGCTTGGAGTGCCGGGTGCATGCTCCAAGGCAAAATCGTCCATCCCGTCGACACGTGCAACGCCGAGATCAATGAGCCTCAAGCCGGGTTGCGCCCGATTCTCCTCCTGTTCGAGGATCACATTGTCCGGTTTGATGTCCCGGTGCACGATGCCAGCCCGATGCAGGGCGGCAACGGCCTTTGTCAGCCTGGTTGCGAGCGTCAAACCCTCAGCAAGGGAAATCTGTGGCGAACGCTGTAGTCGAGCCTCCAGGATTTCTCCGGCGTAAAACGGCATGACCGAGTAAAGACGGGTCTGGCGCTCCGGCGGGATATCGAGAACCTCTGCGACCCAGGGGCTTCGCACGCGCGCCGCGATCCAGGTTTCCCTGACAAAGGCCTGCCGGAGGACAACATCGGCACCATGGATCGGCTTAGGGAATTTCAGGATCACGGGGCGCTTCGCGACCGTGTCGTACGCGCGAAACACGCGGCTGTAGCGGCCATCCGAGAGTTGGGCCTCAAGATCGAACCCGTCGACGACGGTGCCGGTCGTGGGCGGAGGGAGAATGGGCTGGGCGGCGATAGCGAGTTCAAGATCCGGCTGGCTCGCTGGCGGCAGGTTGAGAACGTCAAGCACAAGTGCTGTCGCGTTGTCGCTGCCTCGGGCCGCTAAGGCAGCGGCGGTCACGGCCCGAGCCGTCTCGTCAGGGGAGGCTCTCCGCGCCAGTTCGTCCCGAAGGACCCGCTCAGACAAGGATCCGTGGACTCCATCGGTGCAGAGAAGATAGCGATCGTGGACTTGCACCGGCTCGGCAAGATAATCGATCTGAAGACTGTCGCTGGCGCCAACGGCCCGTCGGAGCACGCCCTGCATTCCCCATTCGTTGAACGTGTGGTCCCTGGTGAGAAGATCCAAGCGGTGGTGGCGAAGGCGATAAAGGCGACTGTCCCCGACGTGCACGATGTGAGCCTGACGCCCGCGCAGGATCAGAGCTGTCAATGTGCAAGCCATGCCCTGGAGATCGGAATTGGTGCGGCCGATCGCGTGGATCCAGCGATTCATGGCCTCAATGGCACGCGCGCATTTCTTCTGCACGCCGAGAAGTTCGCTCTGGCCGAGATAGCCGTCGATGAAACCCCGTACCACGGTCTCGGCCGCCACGCGACCACCCTTTGCCCCACCAACCCCATCCGCGATCACCGCTATCACACCATGGCGCATGCGTTGTGCGGGAGTGCCTTCGAAAAAGGCGCAATAGTCCTCATTGTCGGTGCGTGGGCCCCGTTCCGTGGAGTAACCAGCAGCGACACTGAGCTGTTCTGGCCTTTTCTGATGGAAAGACATGCAGCCCCCTAGAGCTTCCCGACGCCACTGTGCGACGTTAAGTGATGCACCTTTCGATACTCCTGACACGACGGCGCTGCATGTCCAATGCCCTTGGCCCATTCCGCCTTCCTCCGGGCGCAAGCGCAGGGTTAAGTGCTGTCGGCCAAGGTGATCATTTCGCCAGCATCATGTCGGCCACAAGTTAGCCATGGTGCCCAAAATATGACCTTGAGCACAAAGTAGGCAGCCGGTACTTTTTTGAGAACAGCGCGGGTCGCGACAACGAAGTCGCGTGTCTCCGCTGAAGTGTCTGATCAAGGACGATCGGACCGCTTCGCCTCTCATC
>NZ_QDAH01000120.1 GCF_003075415.1 Microvirga sp. KLBC 81 | reverse complement strand
CTCTCATCCAATCTAAAGCAGCCCTCTTGCAACGCACGGCCGGTCCATAGATTTTCGCCAAGGAGGGAAGTCGATGAAATTTCAGTTCGTCGATGCGGCGAAAGAGAGCTTCCCCGTCACACGCCTGTGCCAGGTTCTGGGAGTGAGCCAGAGCGGCTACTTTGCCTGGAGATCCCGTCCGGCCAGTCCGCGCCAGCGGGAGGACCTGGTGCTGTTGGCCCACATCCGCTCGGCCTTCACCCGCTCGCATGAGACATACGGCAGCCCGCGCGTGACCCGCGAGCTGCAGGACGAGGGCCTGACGGTGGGACGCCGTCGGACGGCTCGGTTGATGCGCGAGAACGGCCTCAAGGCCCGGCAGAAGCGGCGGTTCAAGCGCACCACCGACAGCCATCACGCCTTTCCAATCGCGCCCAACCTGCTCGAGCAGGACTTCTCGGCCGAGGGCCCGAACGAGAAGTGGGCTGCAGATATTTCCTATCTGTGGACGAACGAGGGCTGGCTGTACCTGGCGATCATCCTCGATCTGTTCGCTCGGCGGGTGGTTGGCTGGGCGGTCAGTGACAACCTCCACAAGGAGCTGGCGCTGGAGGCGCTGCGCAAGGCTCTGGCGATCCGACGACCATCAGCGGGCCTGATCCATCACGCGGACCGCGGTAGCCAATACTGCTCAACGGCTTATCAGATGGAGATGAAGAACCATGGCATCCAGATCTCGATGTCCGGTAAAGGCAACTGTTTCGACAACGCGGTCGTCGAGACCTTCTTCAAGACCTTGAGATCCGAACTGGTCTGGCGCACCGTCTTCCAGACAAGGGCCGAGGCCAAAGCGGCAATCGGCCATTACATTGATGGGTTCTACAACTCTGTCCGGCGTCACTCGACGCTTGACTATCTCAGTCCGGTTCAGTTCGAAAGGCTGGCCGGATAGCTAATAAACCGCTCTCCACAAAAGCGGAGCAAGACCATCTTGTCTCTGCTCCAAATTTGCGACGCATCCATTGATCCTGCGTGCTCGGCGGGAACGCGCTCATCCCGCATCACAACAGGCAAAGTTGTCGCGCAAGCGCCGTCTCGGTATCATGGACAGACGAACGTTTGCGGATGAAGGTTCTGGCTCGGTCGGTTCTATGGTGGGCCCGGGCTGGCAATGGAGACCTGCCATTGAGCATGTCTTTCCGGTTCAGCGCTGAGGAGGAGAGCAGCTTCCAGTTCCTGTGGGAGGATGGTGAACGTTCCTTCTACCGGGGATGGCGCCTGGACGACGACGGCCAGCGCAAGGCTGTGCTGGCCGTGTGGCCCGCCGCCGAGCACCCAGCCCCCGCTAGCCTCCATCGCTTCGTGCACGAATACAGCCTGAGGGACGAGCTGGACAGTGCATGGGCCGTGCGGCCGCTGGAGCTTGGGCGTGAAGGCGGCCGGACCGTACTGGTGCTCGAGGACCCCAGCGGCGAGCCGCTCGACAGGCTGCTCGGTATCCCCATGGGGGTGAGGCGCTTCTTGCGCCTCGCCATTGGCATCGCCACCGCCTTGGGCCGAGTCCACCAGCGTGGACTGATCCACAAGGACCTCAAGCCGGCCAACATCCTGGTCATCGGCGCAGAAGGGCAGGTGCGGCTCACCGGCTTCGGTCTCGCCTCGCGGCTGCAACGCGAGCGCCAGGCCTTGGCTCCGCCCGAGGAGATCGCCGGCACGCTGGCCTACATGGCGCCGGAGCAGACCGGGCGCATGAACCGCTCCATCGACTCCCGCAGTGACCTCTACGCGCTCGGCGTCACGCTCTACCAGATGCTCACCGGTGTTCTGCCATTCACGGCGACCGATCCGATGGAGTGGGTGCATTGCCATATCGCGCGGCAGCCAATTCCACCCGCCGAGCGCCGGAAGGACGTGCCGGCGGCAATCTCTGCTATCGTCATGAAGCTGCTCGCCAAGACTGCCGAGGAGCGGTACCAGACCGTGCACGGTCTTGAGAGAGACCTCCGGCGCTGCCTAGCCGAGTGGAAGGCTCAGCGTCGCATCGACGCCTTTCCACTCGGCGCCCACGACACACCCGACCGGCTCCTCATCCCCGAGAAGCTGTATGGGCGCGAGCGCGAGATAGCGACCCTGGTCGCCGCCTTCGACCGGGTGGTCACGAGCGGCACCCCAGAGCTGGTCCTGGTCTCGGGCTATTCCGGCATCGGCAAGTCTTCCGTCGTCCATGAGCTGCACAAGGTCCTGGTGCCCCCGCGCGGCCTGTTCGCGTTCGGCAAATTCGACCAATTCAAGCGCGACATCCCATATTCGACACTCGCACAGGCTTTCCGGGGCCTGATTCGGAGTCTTCTGGCAAAGAGCGATGGCGAGTTAGCGCCTTGGCGCTACGCCCTGCTGGAGGCTCTCGGCCCTAACGGCCAGCTCATGGTCGACCTCGTTCCCGAACTGAGTCTCATCACCGGGGAACAGCCGCCGGTCCCAGAACTGCCGCCGCAGCAGTCGCAAAGCCGGTTCCTGCTGGTCTTCCGGCGCTTTCTCAGCGTCTTCGCCCAGCCGGAGCATCCGCTGGCGCTGTTCCTAGACGATCTGCAATGGCTCGATTCCGGCACTCTCGATGTGCTTGAGGATTGGTTGACGCAGCCAGACGTGCAGCACCTGCTGCTAATCGGCGCCTACCGCGATAACGAGATCGATGCCGCGCATCCGCTCCGGCGCAAGCTCGAATCGGTTCGGAAAGCGGGAGCGTCGGTGCAGGAGATCATGCTGGCGCCGCTCAGGCTCGGCGATGTGGGCCGGCTCATCGCCGAGGCCCTGCATAGCGAGTGGGACGACGCCGAGCCTTTAGCCCAGCTTGTGCACAAGAAGACGGCCGGCAATCCGTTCTTCACCATCCAGTTCCTCACCGCGCTCGCTGACGAGGGCCTGCTCGCCTTCGATCATGGCCAGATGCGTTGGTCGTGGGATCTTGAGCAGATCAAGGCCAAGGGCTTCACCGACAATGTCGTGGACCTTATGCTTGGCAAGCTGACCCGCCTGCCCGAAGCGACCCAGACGGCACTGCGACAGCTCGCCTGCCTGGGCAATGACGCGGCGATCGCCACCCTGAACATGGTCAATGGCACGAGCAAGGCAGCGCTGGACGCAGCGCTCTGGGAGGCCGTGCGGGCAGGGCTGGTGTTCCAGCGGAAGGGGACCTACCGGTTCCTCCACGATCGCGTCCAGGAGGCGGCCTATGCGCTCATCCCCGAAGGCGAGCGGCCCGCCGAGCATCTGCGGATCGGCCGGCGGCTCGTTGCACGCACGCCGCCGGAAGCGATCGAGGAGCGTGTCTTTGAGATTGTGAGCCAGCTCAACCGCGGCGCTCCCCTGATCACCGCGGCTGGGGAGCGGGAGCGGCTCGCCGAGCTCAACCTGCTCGCGGGCCGGCGCGCCAGGGCCTCGACCGCCTATGTCTCGGCGCTGACCTATCTCATTGCCGGACAGGCGCTGTTGCCTGAGGATGCGTGGGAGCGACGACCCGAGCTCGCCTTCGCGCTCGAGCTGCACCGGGCCGAATGCGAGTTCCTCACGGGCTTGCTGATGGAAGCGGAGGCGCGCCTTGCCGACTTGGCAAGCCGCACTACCAGCCTCCCGGATCAGGCTACTGTCACCCGGCTGCGGGTGGACCTCTTCATGACTCTCGGTCGAAGTGACAGCGCTGTAGCGGTCGGTCTCGACTACCTAGGCTGCGTCGGCATCGCTTGGTCGGCGCATCCGACGCGAGAGGAAGTCCAGCAGGAATACGCGCGGATATGGCGGCAACTCGGGGACCGCCCGATCGAGACGCTGCTCGACCTGCCGCGCCTGACAGATCCGGTCGCGTGCGGGACGATGGAGGTCCTCACCGCGCTCGTGACGCCAGCCTTGTTCACCGACGAGAACCTGCGCTGCCTTGTGATCGGCCGCATGGGGAACATCAGCTTGGAGCACGGCAATAGCGACGCATCGTGCTATGCTTACACCGCGATAGGCACCGTGCTGGGGCCGTACTTCGGCGACTATAAGGCGGGTCTCCGCTTCGGCCAGCTCGGGCTTGACTTGGTGGAGCAGCCCGGGATGGACCGCCTGAAGGCCCGGGTCTACTTGGCTTTCGGAAACCTCGCGAGTTCCTCGATATGGCATCCCCGGACGGCCCGCCCGCCCGCGCGGCACGCCTTCGACGCGGCGCAGAAGGCCGGGGACCTCACCTACGCGGCCTTTAGCTGCAACGGCCTGATCACGCAGCTCCTCGCCAGCGGCGATCGGCTCACCGAGGTGCAGCGCGAGGCCGAGTACGGGCTCGACTTCGCGCGCCAGGCGCGGTTCGGTCTCGTCGTCGACCTCATCACCGCACAGCTCCAGTTGATCCGGACGCTTCGCGGTCTCACGCCGGCATTCGGCCGCTTCGACGACGTCCAGTGCGACGAGGAGCGGTTCGAGCGTCACCTGGAGACGGATTCACGCCTGGCGATCGCCGCCTGCTTGTACTGGATCCGCAAGCTTCAGGCGCGCGTGCTCGCCGATGACTACGTCGGCGCCGTTGCGGCAGCGGCGAAAGCAGAGCGCCTTCTCTGGATGTCGCCCTCCATTTTCGAGCGGGCGGAATACCACTTCTATGCTGCGCTCATGCTGGCCTCGCTCTGCGGCGCGGCATCTGCCGCGGAGAGTGATCAAGACCGACAAGCCTTGGCGGGCCACCACCGTCAGCTCCAGGAATGGGCCGAGAACTGCCCGGAGAGCTTCGAGAGCCGCGCCGCGCTGATCGGCGCGGAGATTGCGCGCATCGAAGGCCGCGATGTTGACGCAATGCGCCTCTACGAGCAGGCTATCCGTTCGGCTCGCGCCAGCGGCTTCGTCCACAACGAGGCGATCGCCAATGAGCGCGCTTCCGCCTTCTACCGGGCACGTGGGTTTGACCAGATTGCCGCCCTCTACCTGCGGAATGCCCGTCACTGCTATTTGTGCTGGGGAGCCGATGGCAAGGTGCGGCAACTCGACGACATCTATCCGCATCTGCGGGAGGGCGAGCCAGTGCCCAGCCCAACGAGGACGATCGGGGCGCCGGTGGAGTACATCGACGTTTCGACCGTGATCAGCGTGTCTCAGGCCGTCTCCGGCGAGATCGTGCTGGATAAGCTGCTCGAGACGCTCATGCGCACCGCGCTCGCCCAGGCGGGGGCGGAGCGCGGCCTGTTGATCCTGCCGCGCGGGGCCGAACCGCGGATCGCGGCGGAAGCCGTGACCTGCGGCGACACGGTTGTCGTGCATCTGCGCGACGAGCCGGTGGCTCCGGCCGCATTGCCGGAATCCGTTTTCCATTATGTTCTGCGGACCCGGGAGAACGTGGTCCTCGACGATGCTTCAGCGCCGAACCCGTTTGTTACGGATCCCTACATCCCGCGGCACCACGCCCGATCGGTTCTGTGCCTCCCATTGCTGAATCAGGCCAAGCTCATCGGGGTGCTCTACCTCGAGAACAACTTGGCCCCTCGCGTCTTCGCGCCGGCCCGGATGGCAGTGCTGAAGCTGCTCGCCTCGCAGGCGGCGATCTCGCTCGAAAATAGCCGGTTGTACCGTGATCTCACCGAACGCGAAGCCAGGATCCGGCGGCTGGTTGAGGCCAACATCATCGGCATCTTCCTCTGGAATTTTGATGGCCGGATCATCGAGGCCAACGACGCCTTTCTCCGGATCGTGGGCTACGCGCGCGAGGAGCTCGTGGCCGGCCGCTTGCGCTGGACCGACCTGACGCCGCCGGAATACCAGCCCGCCGACCAGGGAGCGGCCGAGGAGATCAGGCAGACCGGCAGCTGCCGGCCCTATGAAAAGGAATTCCTCCGCAAGGACGGCAGCCGCGTACCCGTGCTGCTCGGGTGGACCACCTTCGAGGAAAGCAGGACCCAGGGTGTCGCCTTCGTGCTCGACCTGACAGAGCACAAGCGAATGGAGGCCGAAGCGCGCGAGAGCGAGCGGCGGTTGCGCGAGACGCAGATGGAGCTCGCGCATGCCAACCGCGTCACCACCATGGGCCAGCTGGCCGCTTCCATCGCGCACGAGGTGAATCAGCCCATTGCCGCGGCGGTCATCAGCGCCCAAGCCGGCTTACGCTGGCTGGCTCGCGAACCACCCGACATGGCGGAGGTCCGCCAATCCCTCAGCCGCATCGTCGAGAGCGCAGAACGGGCCGGCGAGGTCATCGGCCGGATCAAGGCCCTGGTTAAGAAGGCACCCGCCCTCAAGGGTCGGCTGGACGTCAATGAAGCCGTGCAGGACGTCGTCAGCCTGACCCGCAGCGAAGCGCTGAAACATGGCGTCTCGTTGCAGACAGACCTCGCACCGGACCTGCCGTCCGTGGCAGGCGACCGCGTCCAACTGCAGCAGGTTGTCCTCAACCTGATCATGAACGCGATCGAGGCGATGAGCGGCCTGAACGCCCAACCGCGGGAGGTGCTGGTCCGCACGGAGATGGTTGCTTCGGGCGGAGTGGTGGTCGCCGTGCGGGATTCGGGCCCAGGTCTGGAGACGGAGGGTCTGGAGCGTGTCTTCGCGCCCTTCTACACGACCAAGTCCAGCGGCATGGGCATGGGCTTGGCGATCTGCCGCTCGATCATTGAGGCGCACGGCGGACGTTTGTGGGCCGAGGCAAACGAACCGCGAGGGGCCGTGTTTCAGTTCACCCTGCCTTCAGAGGGACAGGACCATCCCCAGTGACGGCAGCTCGCTGAGACTCCCCGTAAACCTTGGATGATCCGGCAACGGTTTTGGATGCCGAGCGGACCGATCGATAGATGAAGATCGGTTCGTGAACGGAGTCTGGCGGACACGGTCGTTTACGCTATAATTAATTCCTTTCAGGATCGCGAGGACTTTGTCGCAGTGTCGCTAGCGCAAGCCTGTCGGACGCAGGGCATTCGACCGGCTCGAGGGAGCTACCGGTCGGCCGGCGATCAGATTGGCGGCTATTGCGGGGTGACGGAGGTTTTTTCGCTGGCTACTCGGCGGAGGGCCTGAAACTACGGCAGTCTTCCGCGATCGAAAGTTCCGAGACCCGTTGCCGCGGACGAAGTCCCATCTGAGAAAGAAATGGCATCCGGCAGGGGTGACGAGCGGGAGGACGACATGAGCTTCAACACCGCCTTTGCTCCATTATCGCGACTGCTGACAGCGGTCTGCGCTGCCGCCTTGTTGGCGCCCGCGAGCTCGATACCGGCTCAGGCGCTCGAAGCCAAATGGTGCAAGGACGCCCACATCCGCTTCTTCGTAGGTGGCGCCGAGGGCGATGCGTTCGCTACCATCGTCTATAACGGCGCGAAGCAGGCGGAGGCCGACCTCGGGCCCAAGATCGATTATGTCTTCTCGCGCTGGAACGTCGAGGTGATGACGCAGCAGCTTCGCGAGGCTGTCGCGGTGAAGCCCGACGGTATCGCAATGATGGGTCATCCTGGCGATGCCGCAATCATGCCCCTCGCCGAGCAGGCGGCAAAGGCCGGCATTAAGATGATCTATCAAAACGTACCCGTGCCGAAGGTCGTAGCGGCGTTCGGGGGCGGCTACATCGGCGCCCAACAGGCAGAGCAGGGCCGTGCCCTTGGGGTGGAGGCAATCAAGCGCGCGGGCCTCAAGGCCGGCGACAAGGCGATCGTGTTCGGTTCATTCGAAAATGAGAACCGTGGCGCGCGCGAGCGCGGCACGGTGGCGGTCTTGAAAGAAGCGGGCTTGGAGGTAATCCAAATCAGCGACCCGCCCGCCGGCGAATGGGCATCCGATCCCAACCTCGCCATCCCGACCATTACCGCAGCGCTCCTCAACAACCCGGACGTCAAGGCGGTCGGCTACTCCGGCGGCCAAATGCTCGGAAACGTCCTGACCTACATGCGCGCAGCCGGCAAGAAGCCGGGGGAGATCTTCAATTTCGGCTTCGACACCAGTCCGCAGGTCGTCGAGGCCTTCAAAGGCGGTTGGGTGCAGCTCGCAGCGGATCAGCAGCCATTCCAGCAGGGCTATCTCCCGATCCTGAATCTCTGTCAGCAAATCGTGTTGGGACTTGCGCCGATCAACGTCGATACCGGCGCCGGGTTCGTCACGCCGGAAAACTATCACATGGTCGCCAAGCTGGCAGAGCAGGGACTGCGCTGAGATTGGGATGAAAAGGCGGGCCTATCGGCCGGTCGGCGACAGGAGCGGCGCTTGGCGGATCACCTGATCGAGCTGCGCGACATCACGAAACGCTATGGCAGCATCGAGGCGCTCGCCGGCGTCGAATTCCACGTCGATGCCGGCGAGGTGGTTGGCCTCGTCGGTGACAACGGCGCAGGCAAATCGACGCTGATCAAGATTCTCGCCGGCGCTGTGAGGCCCTCCAGCGGCGAAATCATCATACGCGGAAGACCGGTGTCGAAATGGAATGCCGCTCGGGCCCGCGCGGCCGGGATCGAGACGGTCTTTCAGGACCGGGCGCTCGCCGTGCAACAATCGATCGTCCGCAATATTTTCATGGGCAGCGAGCTTGCTGGACCGTTTGGCTGGCTCAACGTAAAGCGCGAACTCGCGGAGGCGGACCGGCTTATGCGCGAGATCGGCTTCACGTCGAAGCTGTTCACGCCGCGCTCGATTGTCGGGCAGCTGTCTGGTGGGGAGCGTCAGGGCGTAGCCATGGCCCGCGCGATCCACAAACGGGCAGACCTTATCATCCTTGACGAGCCGACGACGGCGCTCTCGCTCGCTGAGACGGCGAAAGTCTTCCACTTCGTGCGTCACGTGCGGGCAAGGGGCTGCTCGGTCGTTTTCATCGACCACAACATTCACCACGTCTTCGACATCGCCGACCGTGTCGTCGTGCTCGACCGCGGCAGGATCGTCCTCGAGGCGGAACGCTCTGAGCTAACCACGGTCGAGGAGCTCATCCGTTTCATGGAACAGGTCGCCCATCCCGTGCGCCCAGGCGGACGCCGTACATTAGAGTGAGACAGGCGTGCGATGAACAACCTTGCGGAACCCAGCAGGCCGACCTCGACGGATGACACAATGATTGCGGCTGCCGAGGGAGGAATTCGTTGGACCATTCGTTCCGCAGCTGGCTGATCGAGAACCGCGCGGCGCTTGGCACATTCGGCGTGTTCGTGGTGATGATGGCGATCTTCGTCGCAGCCAATCCAGCTGTCTTCACGACCTGGCCCATTTACAGCTCCGTACTTACCACCTTGCCCGTTGCGCTTTTTGTCGTGGTCCCGCTGGTCTTTGTGGTGACGGCCGGCGATATTGATCTCTCCTTTCCTGCCACGATGGGGTTCTCGTCTTGGGTATTCGCGCTTCTCGTGCAGGCAGGCTACGATCCGTTCCTCGGCTTGGCGGCTGCGATCGTGACCGGTTCAGCGCTCGGCTTCTGCGTCGGCGCGCTCGTTGTTTATGCCAATTTGTCTTCGCTGATCGCCACGCTTGGCATGAATTTCCTCTTGCGCGGCCTAATCCAAATCATCAATGAGGGCAAGTCGATGGCACTCGTCACGCTTGGCCAGAGCTGGGCCTACAGGATTTTCTCGAGTCAGGTCTTCGGAGTGCCGGTCCAGATATTCTGGGCAATCGCATTCGTAATCTTCGCAGCGCTCCTCTACAACCGCCACCGCTTTGGAGCGCAGGTGAAGATCATTGGCGACAACTCCGACAGTGCCCATCAGATGGGCATCAACGTGAAGCGTGTGCGCATGAAAACCTTCGTCTTCATGGGAATAGGCGCAGCAATCGGCGGAACATTCTCCACCATGATCAACTTCACATGGTGGCCTACGGCCGGCGACGGCTACCTTCTCCCCGTACTCGCCTCCGTGTTCGTCGGCGGCACACCCACATGGGGCGGCGTCGGCACCGTGGTTGGCGGCGCGATCGGCGCATTCATCGTCGCCTTTATCCAAACCGGCATCGTAGCGGCGGGTCTCAGCGGCTTTTACGTGCAATTCTTCAACGGCCTGATCATCATCCTTTCGCTGATCGGCCACCGGTGGAACCAGATACGCTACCGCTAGCCAAAGGCAGGCGTTGGACAGACCACCAACGCACTACGGATAATGGACGGAGAGGGAATACCAATCCGGCGGATTCGCGATGCCGAGCCTGGAGTGCTGTACTAGGGCGATCGCATGGTATAGCCTCGGCAGCTAAGACGACTGTCGACTGGGACGGCGCTCAGACCTGAACGGAGGATCGGGATGAAGCAGGTTCTTGTGACGGGAGGGAGCGGGAAAGCAGGCCGGGCATGCGTCCGTGACCTTCTCGAGCATGGCTACGAGATCATCAACGTGGATGTTGTGCCCCCGAGCGAGGCTCTCTGCACGTTCATTGCGGCCGACCTGACCGATTTCGGGCAGGCGCTGGAGGCGCTCTCGGGGGTCGACTCACGGTACAACAAGGTCGACGCCGTCGTGCATCTGGCGGCAATTTCGGCACCGGGCCGGCATACCAACGCGGTGACGTTCAGAAATAACATTCTCAGTACATACAATGTCTTTGAGGCAGCGCGCAAGCTTAGGATCCAGAATCTGGTCTGGGCTTCAAGCGAAACGGTCCTCGGCATTCCGTTCGATGAGCCTCCTCCTTACGCGCCTCTGGACGAAGACTACCCTGGTCGCCCAGAGACTGCTTACTCGCTGTCAAAATGTCTTGGTGAGGAGATGGCGCGGCAGTTCTGCCGCTGGGATCCTGACCTGAAGATCGTCGGCCTGCGCTTTTCCAATGTGATGGAACCGGCCGACTATGCGCGATTCCCCTCGTTTGATACGGATCCGCAATCCCGGAAGTGGAACCTATGGGGCTATATCGACGCGCGAGATGCGGCTCAGGCTGTTCGGAGGGCCCTTGAGGCGCCTCTCAAAGGAGCCGAGGTGTTCATTATTGCCAATGCCGACACGGTGATGACCCGGCCTAACGCGGAACTCATGGCGGAGTTCTACCCGGGCGTTCCTTTCACGAGGGAGGTTGGTCCAAACGAAACCCTTCTCTCGATTGGGAAGGCGCAGCGGCTTCTGGGGTATAAACCATGTTACAGCTGGCGTGCGGCTTCGGCACACGAGGGATAGGGCACCGTCATGTCTGGATGGCGCCCGTTTGGCAATGTGATTGGTGATGACTTTTAGGTTTAGCGGGGCGGGTGCAGTCATGTCTCCGGCCTTTGAACGCGGTCCTTCATAACCGCAGGCCCTGATGTTTTACGCTGGAGCGTCCCTCTCAACTTATCGCGCTTGACTGACGCAAGACGATGCCACGGGTTTGCCAGGTCCGGCGGTCCATGTCCGCTTTGGCCTCACATCATCTCATCGTCACCGGGTTCCGTTGCAAACCCTGGCGTAGGTCACACGCGAGCTAGAGCATCGGGCATTCAGACGAATCCGTATCCGGCGGCGGTGAAATAGTTGCGGCACGCCTCAGGCTCAACGAGA
>NZ_QDAH01000119.1 GCF_003075415.1 Microvirga sp. KLBC 81 | reverse complement strand
ACCTCCAAAAAGTCAGCCTTGAATCTGATTTGCGTCCTCTTGGGAATCCCCTGCCTTAAATCGTCACTACAGCCTAGAGCCTCGGACCGAAAAGTGGATTGCACCTTTGGGCTCATCCGATGTTCTCTTCTAGAGAGAGCGCATCGTTGGGTGCGGAAACCCGGAGCCACTTTTCACTGGCGTGGCCCTTCGGGTCGCTGACGTGGACCTTCGGTTCCGCACGAGGCGCTAGTGGATGTCCTCTGCCCCACCCCAGGCTGCTATTAGCTTCTCCACAGTGAAACCTGGACTACGAGCGGCCTTCAGGATCGGTGCCTCCTTTCGCGTCACGAGGTCGATGGCACGGGGGAGTTCACGGGCGATCTGAGGGTCGATAATAACTGCTCCATGACGATCGGCATGAAGCAGATCATTGGGCCTGATCGTCAACCCAAAGACCTCTACTGGACAATCGAACGCCTCGATACGGACGAATGCATGGCTCGGGCTGAGCGATCCCGCCAGAATCTGAAAACTGGGATCAATGGCACCGAGATCCCGCATTGAACCGTTGGTCAGAACTCCTCGTGCGCCAAGGCCCTTGTGGATCGCCACATTGACCTCGCCCCAGAAGGCGCCGAGACCGGGGCGAGGATCAATATCCTGCAGAACCACCACGGTCGGTCCCGGCTGGGCCGCGACGTATCTATAATAGGCGATCCGCCGTGCTCTGACTTCACCGGGAGACTCCTGAGCCGGCTGCGAGCCGCGTATCACACCTGTGCGCGCATAGCCGACGAAGGCGGGCAGGTTTGGATGGGCGGCAATGACCGGCTGCGTCGTGAAGCCGTCCGCTGTCCGATGCCCTAGGACGAGTTCGATTGCGTTACACACCGTCGGTGTGTCGACCCCCTCAAGGGAGGCGAAGATCTCTGGAGACAACAGTTGTTCCATTCCCAGACGATTCCCATTGCAAGTCAGTTGGTGCTTAAAGGACAACGCCGCCTCAGGCGACGTGCTCCTAGACATTGTCCTGCGGTTCGCCGACATGCATGGTGGCGACCACAATGCCGGATTGCAACCAGCGGGCGACATCCACACGAGTGCCCGCTCGACCGCCGCTAGCGCATCGTGCGGAACCGAAGGTCCACGCCAGTGAAAAGGGGATCCGGGTTTCCGCACCCAACGATGCGCTCTCTCTAGAAGAGAGCATCGGATGAGCCCCAAAAGTGCAATCCACTTTTTACGTCCGAGGCTCTAGGAAATACCGGTTCGACAGTCACGTATTGCGAATCCACCATGGATTGCGCTCGCCCTCTAGGCGTTTGGTCTCGCACAAATTCATCCGCTAGAAATTGACGCGGTCGCCTCCTTTCAGCGACAGCATATTGCGCGCATCATCCGGCGTTGCGATCTCCAGTCCGAGCCCCTCGATGATCTGGCGCGCCATTCTCACTTGTTGTGCATTGGATTCCGCCAGCTTGCCCGGCCCGATCCAGAGTGAATCCTCAAGGCCAACACGGACGTTGCCTCCCATGGCGGCTGCCTGGGCTGCGATGGCGAGCTGGTTCTTGCCTGCACCGAGAACCGACCATTGGTAATCCCTTCCGAACAGCCGGTCGGCAGTACGCTTCATATGCGCTACGTCCTCCGGGTGCGGGCCAATGCCCCCCAGGAGACCGAAGACGCTCTGGACAAAGAGCGGTGGCTTGATCAGGTCCCGATCGACGAAATGGGCGAGGGTGTACAAGTGACCGATATCGTAGCACTCGATCTCGAAGCGGGTGCCATTCTCGGCGCATGTCGTCAGGATGTACTCGATGTCGGCGAAAGTGTTCCGGAAGATCCTGTCGCGTGAACCTTCGATATAGGGCTTCTCCCAATCGTACTTGAACTCCTTGAATCGATTGAGCATCGGGTAGAGCCCGAAATTCATGGAACCCATGTTGAGGGACGCGACCTCCGGCTTGTAGTAGGCGGCAGGACGGACACGCTCCTCCACCAGCATCGTCGGTGCGCCACCCGTCGTGATGTTGATAACGCAGTCGGAGCGCTGCTTCACTACTTGCAGGAATGGTGCGAAGGCCTCGGGCGTTTGATCGGGCTTACCGTTGTTCGGGTCTCGCGCGTGCAGGTGCACGATGGCGGCGCCTGCCTCGGCCGCACCGATGGCGGCTTCCGCGATTTCCTCCGGAGTCACCGGCAGGTGAGGGGACATGGACGGCGTATGGATCGCGCCCGTAACGGCGCATGTAATGATGACCTTGCGTGCCATGAGCTTTTTCCTTCTCAGGAGATCACGATTCTGGTTGGGATTGCTTGTGCGCTTTCAATGCCGTCAGGCGCCTGTCACGCCAAGCCGAGCGGCGCGCGAGTTCGTCGGGGGTGGGCGCTTCGCCCCAGGCATCGAGGATGCGGCTCACATTTTCCTTGTCCCAAACCTGAGGCTTGGCCGGATCCTCGGTGAGTCGGCGGTAGAAGCCGGTATAGCGATTGCAGTAATCGCCAATCCCGCCAGGCGCATTGAGCTCGATGGTCTCGAACGGCCCGATAAACGACCAGCGCAGTCCGAGACCATCCTTCAGGGTCTTGTCGAGATCCTGCGGGCTCACTACGCCCTCGCCGACGAGCCGGAACGCTTCTGCGAGAAGCGCGCCTTGAAGGCGGTTGAGAACGAAGCCCTCGACCTCACGGTTCACAATGATCGGAACCTGCCCAACGCTTTCATAGATTTCGCGCGCGCGAACGATGGTTTCGGGTGCCGTCCAGGGAGCTCCGCAGAGTTCGACGAGGGGCACGAGGTGGGGAGGATTGACCGGGTGCGCCACCAGGCAGCGGGGGCGGCCCGAGAGCCCTTCGGTGAACTGGGACGCGACGATTGCGGAGGTTGAGGACGCAAGAATGCAATTCGCCGGGGCATGTTGGTCGAGTTCGGCGAAGATGGCGCGCTTGATCTCGACGGTTTCAGGACCGTTCTCCTGAACCAGATCGACCGCGCTGACAGCCTCCGCAAGCGACGGGAAAATCGCGACGCGGCCTGACGAGCCCTCGGGGTCCGAGACGAGGCCGTGCCTCGCAAGCTCCTCAAGACCCTGCCGGATCAGACGCGGTGTATTCTCAAGGGCCTCGCTACTGGAATCCGTGACGCGGACGTCCCAGCCGGCTCGAGCAAACACGATAGCCCAGGATCGGCCAATCAGCCCTGCTCCAATGATAGCAACACTCGGCATTCGTGATCTCCCTTAACGCTCACAACCACAGGACCTTGCGGCGAAGAGCAAGGTCGTCCCGCAGATCCTTCGACAGGCCGGTATGGATCACCCGCCCCCGTTCGAGCGCCACCGTCCGGTCGGACAGAGCAAGCGCCAGATCGAGGTGGTGGTCGACAATGATGATCGAGACCTCATGCCGGAGCTTGTCGAAGCTCTCGAAGAGCTGCTCGACGATCGCCGGGGCAAGGCCTTCGAACGGCTCGTCAAGGAGGAGAACCTTCACATCACCCGAGAGCGCGCGCGCGACCGCTACCATCTGCTGCTCACCACCGGAGAGGAAGTCCGCCGGAGTATCGAGCCTCTCGCGGATCCGGGGGAAGTATTCGAAGATCTTGTCCAGGTTCCAGTGTATGCCGTGACCCGTCTCGCGCTTGAGCCGTCCGAGTTCCAGATTCTGGGCTACGGTCATTCCCGCGAATAGCCCGCGCCCCTGTGGCACGTAGCCGATACCGAGCCGCGCGATGGCAGAGGACGGTTGGCCAGCGATCTCCTGTCCGTCGAGCCTGATCGAGCCCGAGGAAGGCGGGGCGATGCCGATCAACGTCTTGAGCAGGGTCGACTTGCCGGCGCCGTTGCGCCCAAGCAGTGCGACGATCTCGTGCTGGCGAACATTGAAGGAGACGTCCGCCAGGACATGACTCTTGCCGTAGAACGTGTTGATCATTTCTGCCGTGAGGATGGTCGCCGGTTCGACTGCGCTCTCTCGGGTCTTTGCCGCAACAGTGGCGGCGCCAGAGCCGATATAGATCTCCTGGACTTTCTGGTTCGACCGCGCATCCTCAACCGTTCCATCGACCAGCACTTGGCCCGCATTCATCACGGTGACGGCGTCCGCAATCTGGAACACCCGGTCGATGTCATGCTCCACGAGCAGCATCGGGACATCCAGGGAAATACGCTTGATGATGTCGCCGATGCGCTGACGCTCGGCAGCGGAAAGTCCTGCGAGCGGCTCGTCGAGCAGCAATACTCTCGGCTTTGTCGCAAGCGCCAATCCCATATCGAGGAGGCGTTGCCCGCCATACGAAAGTGATCCCGCCTCGGCCTTCTCGATGCCGGCAACGCCGAGATAGCGGATCACCGCAGCGGTCTCGGCCTCGATCTTCTTGATCGATCGCGCCGCAGTCCAGGAATTGAAGCGCTGCGGATGACGAGCCTGCACGGCAAGGCGAACATTTTCCTCGACGGTCAATGCCGGGAACAGGTTCGTGATCTGGAACGAGCGTCCGATCCCGGCCTGCGTGATCGCTTCCGGAGAAAGCCCGGCAATGGAGCGCCCCTGAAGAAGCACGTTACCCTCGTCGGGCATATAGAAGCCGGAAATCAGGTTGAATGCGGTTGTCTTTCCTGCGCCATTGGGGCCGATCAGGGCGTGCAGACTACGATCCTGCACGGCAATGTTGACCGCCTGAACGGCCTTGAGCGCGCCGAAACTCTTGCTGATGCCACGGGCTTCCAGGATCACGCCATTTATGTGATCGGACGGCTTGAGAAACGACGGCAGGGGCTCATCGGTGAGGGTGCGGCCTGCCATGGCGGCCTCTTCCGTCACCCTAGCGCGGAACGGCGCAGCGATCCGCTGCGCAATCCCGACCAATCCTGTCGGCGAGAGGATGATGAACCCGATGAAGAGGATGCCGAAGTAGAGCAGCCAGTGCGGGGTCCAGATCGACAGCAGCTCCCGAAACAGGATATAGAAGAGAGCTCCAAGCGCGGGCCCGAGAAAGCTGCGCATTCCACCGATCACGACCATGGCGATCAGTTCGCCTGAGAAGGCAACGGAAAGAGGTTCTGCAGAGGCGAAGCGGTGGTTGAAGACCGAAAGGACGCCTGCAATACCGACGACCGTGGCGGAAACCACGAATCCGAGAAGCTTGTAACGATTGGTTGGATATCCGAGGAAGCGGGCGCGCTGCTCATTCTCCCGGATGGCCACAAGAACGCTGCCGGCAGGCGAATTGTGAAAGCGCAGCAGCGAAAAGCAGATGGCAAAGCCGATCACTGCGACGAACCAGTAGTAGATCCAGTCGGAACTCAGATCGAGGCCGAGTGTCTTTGTGCGCACGACGCCGCCAAGCCCGCTTTCCCCGCCCGTCAATGCCGTCCAGCGATAGGCGACAGCAAAGAGCATGGCTGCCAGGGCCAGGGTCAGTAGCGAGAAATAGACACCCCGTCGACGCAGGATGAGTCCGCCGAGAAGAGCCGATACCACCGCGATGAAGACCATGGCGAAGAGCGCCGGAAGAACGATTCCCTCTGGGAACCAGTGCAACTGGCTCAGCGCCGCTGCGTAGGCTCCGAGGCCGAACCACACACCATGCCCGAAGGAAACGAGGCCGGTATAGCCGACCAGGACATTCAGGCCGAGGCAGGCGATAGCGAAGACCACCACGTCGATGGACGAGCGGAGGGGCAGGCCGATGGGGTCGAGGACGAATGGCAGCAGGATGAGCGCTGTCGCCGCGATGAGGAGGGGCCAGTAATCCTTGCGCATCGATCTACTCGAATTTCTGGATGCGTTCGCCGAGCAATCCGCGCGGCCGCAGGAGCAGTACGAGGGCCATCAGCAGGTACATTGAGGCCTCGCCGGCAGGTGGGAAGAAATAGATGGTGAGACCGCGCACCACGCCCACGAGAGCCGCGGCCGCGATAACCCCCCAAAAAGAACCCAACCCGCCGATGACGACCACGACGAAGGCTGCGGTGAGGATCTCTGCTCCCATGGCCGGATGCACGCCGGAGATCGGCGCCAGAAGGACTCCGGCAAGACCCGCCAGTCCGATTCCGATGGCGGCTACGGCCGTCATGTACGGCTGAAGCGAGATGCCGAGCGCTCCCACCATGTCCGGGTTTTGCACCCCTGCGCGGACCACGCGGCCAAAGGCGGTGCGGTACACCAGGAACCACGTCGCGATGACAGCCGTAAGAGCCACACCGAAGATGATCAGACGATAGCGAGGATAGATGAAGTGGCCGAGAAAGATCTGGCCGCGAAGTTCTGGCGGAATCGAGAAGGGTAGAGGGGCAGCGCCGAAAATCATCCGGAGGCTCTGCTCGATGATCATCGCGAGGCCGAATGTGAGCAACAGGCTGAGAATAGGGTCAGAGCGGTAAAATCTGCGGAAGAACAGGCGCTCGATAACGACGCCCAGAAATGCGACAAGCACCGGAGACGCAATGAAGGCGCCGGCAAAGCCGATCTTGGGAGCTAGCGTCACGGCGAGATATGCACCGATAGCGTAGAAGGCTCCATGGGCGAGATTCACGATCCCGCCGAGAGAAAAGATCAGGGAGAGGCCAAGAGCGATCAGCAGGTAATAAGCTCCGACCAAAAGGCCATTCAGCACCTGCTCAAGGAGAAAGACGAGCGCCAAGCGAGGCTCCTTTTCCGTCCAAAATGGAAGCCTGTGCCGAGAAGCCGAGGCACAGGAGAAAACGGAATGTCGTACTCTCAGCGGCCGGAGCGGCTTTCGCCCTCCAGCCTGTTCGATGCGTGGCCTGCTATGCCTGCATCTTGCAGGTGCCATCCTTCGGTGGCGCCAAGGCCTCGAGATCCTCATTCGGGCCAGGCACGGTACCGAGCGGATCGTAGATATCCCACTGGTCCTTCATCTTGTCCGGGTCCTTCGCGCGCACGGCATACATCTCCTGGACCATCTGGTTGTCATAGGCGCGGAAGTAACCTTCGCGGCTCTTCAGAATATCGAACTTCGCGCCTTTGCGCAGATGCTCCGCGAGCTTCTGCGGGTCCGTGGATTTCAGCTCGGCGAAGGATTGGGCGACGATCTTGAGGGAGTTGTAGTCGCCCCAGGACTGATTCTCGGGCAGCTTGCCATACTTCTTGGCAAAGGCTTCGACATATTTCTTGGACGAAGGCGTGTCGACCAAGTGGTGCCAGATCAGCGGCCAGATGCCCGAGAAATTGCCTTTGCCGGCACCCCAGGCGACGGCCGTGTCGAACCCGAAGCCGGTGATTGGGAATTGGAGCCCGTATTCCGCATATTGCTTGATGAAGTTGGTGATCTGATTGCCCGCGAGATTCGAAGCGACGATGTCAGGCTGCGCCTGCCGGATCTTGAGCAGATAGGGACTGAAGTCGGTTGCATCGGTGGGGACGAGTTCCTCTCCGATGAACTCACCGCCATTCTCCGTGACGAACTTCTTGGCGACCCTGAAGAGATCATGACCGAAGGCATAATCAGCAGTCAGGGAGTACCACTTCTTTCCCTTGATCATGTTCTCGTTTTTCAGATACGTGCCGACCGCCCTGACCATCATCGAGTTCGCAGCCTCGATATGGAACATGAACGGATTGCAGCTTTCTCCGCGCAGGGCGTCGGAATTCGCACCCGTGTTGATGAACACTGTCTTGGTCCGGTTCGCGACCTGACCGATGGCGAGAGCTGAGGCCGAGGAGATCTCGCCGATGATCATCGCGACCTTGTCGCGCTCGATCAGGCGCTCGGCCTTGGCCGAAGCCGTCTGCGGGTTCACGGAATCCTCGATCACCAGTTCGATCTTACGACCCAGAATGCCACCGGCGGCATTGATCTCCTCGGCTGCGAGCTTCACGCCCATCTGGGCGAATTCGCCGAGTGGGCCAAGGAAGCCAGTGATGGGTGTGAGATGCCCGATCCGGATCACGTCAGATTGCGCCTTGGTGATCGCAGGCATCCCAAATCCTACAAGCGCGGTAGCGCCCGCCGCTCCCTTCAGGAGCGTACGGCGGGTCAGGTCGTCCGAATGTGCCATGGCCGTTTCCTTCCTCTGAAAAGGGTGTCGCGGTTACTTGCCGCGATCTGTGATCACAGTTAGACTGTCTGAAAATGAGCAAATTGTCGAGCCCTCGAAATACCGAGACACCTTCAGCGATCGCCCAGATTGGCCGGCTGGAGCGTGTCACCCTGGGCGAGCGCGTCCACACGGAGCTGCGTGAACTCCTGATGAGTGGCGAACTCGCGCCTGGGCAGAAGATGTCCCTGCGCAGCGTCGCAGAAACTCTCGGCGTCTCGATGATGCCGGTGCGGGAAGCGGTCGCGCGGCTCGTCGCCGATCAATCTTTAGAGGTGCTGCCGAATCGCGCCGTGCGCGTCCCACTGATGACCCGTTCGCGTTTCAGAGAGCTGACAATCGTGAGACTCGCGGTCGAGGGCTTTGCTGCAGAGGAGGCGGCCAGGAGCCGCACGCAAGCTGACCTCGAAGCCATGCAGAATTACGAGGACGCCTTTCTGGCAGAGGCCCGTAGTTCCAATCCACAGGCGGACAGAGCCGTGCGGACGAACAAGGAGCTCCACTTCGCCGTCTACCGGGCGACCGGCCTGCCGACGCTGGTGGGGATCATTGAGGGTCTCTGGCTGAAGATCGGGCCTGTTCTGAATTTCGATCTCAAGGCCTCTCCCGAACGGTTGCGCACGGGCGGTGCAACCGAGCATCACCGCCGTCTCGTGGCTGCGGTGAATGTCGGTGACGGGGCTGCCGCACGCAAAGCGCTCATCGACGACATCGAGGGCGCTGCCAGTTTCATCGAGAGCACCGGACGTCTACAGGACTAGGCCGATGCCCAGGCTCTCGGAAAATACAAGACGAGCGGGCGCCGAGTGCAAGGGTGCACAGTTCAGGGATGGAGACGACGAAGATGGACCTCAATATCGCCGGGCTGCGTGTTCTGGTGACGGCTGGTGCCGCAGGCATCGGTCTTGAGATTGCCCGCACCTTCCACCGCGAAGGCGCGCGTGTGCATGTCTGCGACGTCGACCGCGCGGCTCTCGACGCGGCGGCCTCGACCGACCAAGACCTGACCTCCTCCTATGGCGACGTGGCGGATCGAGGCGATGTCGCCCGGGTTTTCGAAGAGGCTCTGGGAGTTCTCGGCGGGCTGGATGTTCTCGTCAACAACGCCGGCATCGCAGGGCCGACCGCGCGGGTGGAGGAGATCAATCCCGAGGACTGGGATCGCTGTCTTGAAGTATGCATCACTGGGCAGTTCAACTGCACGCGCCTGGCTGTGCCCCACTTGAGAAAGAGCCAGAACGCCTCGATCGTGAACGTCTCCTCCGCGGCTGGCCGGTTCGGTTTTCCTCTACGCTCCCCGTACGCCGCTGCCAAATGGGCCGTGGTCGGCTTCACGAAATCGCTCTCGCGGGAGTTGGGCGAGGACGGCATCCGCGTGAACGCGATTTTACCCGGTGTTGTCGCCGGCGACCGCCAGCGCAGGGTGCTCGAAGCCAAAGCACAGCAGCTTGGCGTATCGTTCGAGGAGATGCAGCGCCGGGCGCTCGCGAACACGTCCTTGAAGGAATACGTGACGGCGCAGCAGCTTGCCGATCAGATCGTCTTCCTGTGCTCGCCGCTGGGACGAACGATCTCGGGACAGGCCATTGCCGTCGACGCAGATCTCCAGGCTCTTTTCTAAGCAATGACGATAAGTGCCGTCTAAGCTTCTGTTTCGTTGAAAACCATTCCGGAGTTCCAGTCATGACCTCTCCCGAGCACTACCCCACCATTCCCGACCTCGCCGGAAAGGTGATCCTCATCACCGGCGCGAGCACCGGAATCGGAGCCGCGGCCGCAGTAGCCTTCGGCCACAACAAGGCGCGTGTGGCGATCCATTACAATGCCAGCGAAGAGCAGGCGCGGCAGGTTGCTGAGGAGGTGAGAGCGGCTGGCGGGGAGGCATTCCTGGTTCAAGCGGACGTCACCGAGCCGGAGGCGGCGGCGCGTGTCGTGGCTGAAACCGTCGGGCATTTCGGCCGGCTTGATGTTCTCATCAATAACGCCGGCGGCTTGGTCAAGCGCACGCCGATCAAGGACTACACGGACGAGTATGTCGATGCCGTGCTTGCCCTGAACGTCGAGCAGGTCGTGCGCTTCGTTCGCGAGGGAGTTTCCCACATGCGGGCGCAGGGCGGTTCCATCATCAATGTGTCGTCGATCGCCGCGCGCCACGGCGGTGGGCCAGGCTCCGTCGTCTATGCCGCGGCCAAGGGCTTCATCTCGGTGGCCACGCGGGGCTGGGCCAAGGAACTGGTCAAGGACGGCATCCGGGTCAATGCGGTTTCGCCCGGTGTCATCATGACCCCTTTCCATGAGCGCTATTCGACTCCGGAGCAACTTGCCGCCATGCAGGCCACCATTCCCATGGATCGTCTCGGCACACCGGAGGACTGTGTCGGTGCCTTCCTCTATCTCGCCTCCAATCACCTCAGCGGCTACGTCACGGGCCAAGTGATTGAGGTGAATGGCGGGCAATACATGCCGTGACCACAATAGCTGGGACAGAGGAGGGGGAGCTGAAACGATGATCGATTTTCTCTATCGCACCGTCCTCATCGGAGTTGGCGCAACAGCATTGCTTGATCTCTGGGCCTGGATCCTGCAGCGGTTATTCAAGGTTCCAGCGCCGAATTGGGGTTTGGTGGGGCGGTGGTTCTGCCACCTGACAGAGGGCAAGGTCTTTCATGACGATATCACGCTGGCGCACGCTTATGCCTTCGAGCGTGCCGTCGGCTGGCTGAGCCATTACGCTGTCGGCATCATCTATGCAGGCGCCCTGCTGGCCTTTACCCGCCCCGACTGGACTTCGGCGCCAACATTGGCGCCTGCGCTGGCCGTGGGCCTCATCACCGTTGGAGCCGGATGGTTTCTGCTTCAGCCCGGGATGGGGGTTGGTATCGCAGCCTCGAAACGACCCAATGCCACACGGATCAGGGTACTCAACATCGCCGGCCATGTCATCTTTGGTTTCGGGCTTTACGGGAGCGCTCTTCTTATTCGGTAGGGTATGCCCGGTTGGAGAGGGGCAGCCCATTTCCTATAGCCGCCACCAATTGCCGCTTGAGGCCATAAGAAACGCGGTGCGGTGATACCTGCGTTTCACGCCAGGAGGTGTCACTCATACCACGATAAGGCTCTCTTCGTGGCTGCTGCTTACATCAACCAGCGAACTTGGTGCAGCTAAAGCATCGCGCTTAAAAAGTGGACCCGGTTTTCACTGACGTGGCCCTTCGGGTCGCTGACGTGGACCTTCGGTTCGCATCCAACGATGCGCTCTCTATGGAGGGAGCATCAGATGGATCCCAAAAGGGCAAGTCCACTTTTCACGTCCGATGCTCTAGGCTGTAGTGACGATTTAAGGCAGGGGATTCCCAAGAGGACGCAAATCAGATTCAAGGCTGACTTTTTGGAGGT
>NZ_QDAH01000118.1 GCF_003075415.1 Microvirga sp. KLBC 81 | reverse complement strand
CCCGGTCTCATAGACCACCGTGCCCTTCGGCAAGCTCACCATCTCAAGATGCGGCTCAAGGAAGGCGAAGTCGTCCGACTGCAACGCCGCCAGGAGATGGTTGGCGCGATGATCTGGTTCGTCCGCAGAGGGTGTCATGGCAGGCGCTGGTTGCTCCGACGGGATCTCCCGTTGAGAGATCCAGATATGGCAGGCCCGCTTGTAGGGAATTGGACGCCGTGGGAGTTTCTGCCGGAGAGAGGCCAATACGGGCCTCCCAAGCAGCGGGCGCTGCGAAGGCGCCTGTGGCGCCAGGGTCTCACCTGCTTCGTCGGGATCCCAGCCAGGTCGTCCTGCCGGTAAGGCATGGTGGAATAATACTCTAACTTGCGAGCGCGATCCAATCGCGTCCGATGTCCTTTCCGGCCTATCGGCGAACAGGCGCGGCTACGAGCGGAGCTCTCCTCGCCTTCCGGTATTGGATCAGCTAAGGTGACAGGCAACAATAACTGCCCGCCGGAAGGAACCTCGTCCTGGTCGCTCGCTTCATCCGTAGACTTGAGTAGTACGACCGCCTGTCAGACCCAGAGCGACAGTTTCTGGAGGGAGCGGTCATCCGGCAAAAGGTGGTCGAAAAGGGCGAGGACATCATCCGGGAGGGGGATCGCCCGACCGAGAGTACGGTTCTCATCACGGGCTTTGCCGCACGCTACAACCTCCTGCACGATGGCAAGCGCCAGATCACATCCCTTCACGTGCCGGGAGAACCCGCCGCCTGCCGACGGAGTTGGGCTCCCTCCGGCCTTGCAACCGTGACCCTCGGGAACATCCGCGACGGCACGCGACGCAGCCCGCAGTTCGAACGAAGTATTCGCCTTGGCGGGGGGCCTCGGCTTCGGCAGGGTTCGCCAGATGAACAGCGTGCACGCTTCGCCACCGCAAGGGCGAAGGCCATGCCATCGAGAAAACCGACCTTGGAGAATGGTCCGGACGGGTGGGTCCTCAGACTTCCAACCGAGGGATTCCCGACGTTCCCTCCCTCAACGGCATCCGTAACGAACCCTTAAAGCAGTCCACGAGGCTACTCGGTGAGCTGTTCATCAGGGATTTCGCCGATCGCATCGGGGCGCTCCTGCCCCTGATCCGCAAGCTCCCGCTCTGCCCGGAACCAATGGTCCTCAGGATTGCCGGTGCGGCCTTCACTCTCCCAGATCTCATAAGCCCGTTGCCGGATTCTCTCATCCTGGCTGGTGGCAATTACTGCGGCAGACAGCGTGTCGGACATGATCGTCTCCCTTCCCTGGACCACCGGACAATAATCAGGCCAAGGGAGATGTTCATCGAAGACTACGTGGAAACCGGTCTGCTCCCGTTGAAAGTCATCGTCGAACAGAGGAGCAACCGCAAGCCACTCGAGCTTTTCGGCGCAGTTTATCTTGAAAACGGCTCTGCTTCACGCCTGTAGGCGGATGAGGGCGCAACGTCTCGGTTGTGCCGATTGGAGACCTTCGGCTCAGTCTTGCTGGAGCACATTGGCCGCGTTGCCCATGACAAATCGATCCGTCATCGGCAGCCTGATCGTGCAGCGCAGGCCATCTGGCTCGAACGTCTGCACCGTCTTCGCCTTCAGCTCATAGGCCAGGGTCCGCTCCAAGAGATCGGTCCCGAAGCCCCGTCGCTTCCGCTTGGCCGCCTGATCCGGCGCGCCACTCTCTTTCCATTCGAAGACAAGCCAGGGCAGGTCTGAGCCATCGTGTATCTGCCAGCTCACCCGAACGCGCCCCTGCGGCACAGTTAGGGCCCCATGTTTCACAGCATTCGTCGCCAACTCATGAACAGCCAGCCCGAACGTCTCGGCGGCCTTGGGGTTCAACCGCACCGAGGGCCCGGTAATCTGCACCTGCTCGCCCTGGTGAGCGGCGTAAGTGAGAAGCTCGTCCACGATCAAATCGGTGAGATCCAATCCCGCCGCCGGATTCCGGGCCACAGCCGTTTGCACCCGGGCGAACGCATTGATGCGCCCGTCGAGGTGCATCGCATAATCCTCCACGGACTTGCTCGTTTGGGCGGTGCGCCGGACAATCGAGCGGATTACGGCCAGCGTGTTGCGCACCCGGTGCTGCAACTCGCCCAAAAGCAGCCTGGCCCGGCTCTCGCTCTGGCGCAGGGCCTCCTCGGCCTCCTTGCGCTCGGTGATGTCCTGCCCGATACCACCGATGCGCTGGACGCGGCCGGTCTCGTCGAGCAGCGGGAAGTTGGTGTCGCGCATCCAGCGCATCTGCCCGTCAGGCCGTATGATCCTGAACTCGAACGTGACGCGTTCGCCCGCCCGCACCCGATTGATGCTGTCCAGAACATGGCCGCGATCCTCCGGGATGATCCGCTCGGTCCAGTTCCGCATATTATCTCCTGCCAATGCGCTCTCCCGGTTCCCGCCATAGACCGCCTCGAAGGCCGGGCTGAGATACTCCCATTGCAGGGTGTTGGCATTCCTGATCCAGAGCACATCCGTGGAGGCCTCGCCAAACTGCCGGAACCGCTCCTCGCTCGCGCGGAGCGCCTCCTCGGCCTGCTTGCGCACGCTGATGTCCTGCATGGCGCCGATCATACGCACCGCCCTGCCCTGGGCATCGCGGAGAATGAAGCCTCGGTCGGCGATATAGGCGTACGAGCCGTCTGCGCACTGGTAGCGGAACTCGTCCGACCAAGTGTCGCCGGTCCCGGCTGCGGCCTCTCTCATGCCGCGCACGACACGCTCCCGATCGTCGGGATGCATGTGCGCGAAGCACCAAGCTGTATCGGGGCCGATGTCCTGCGGCGCGTAGCCGAGCTGCCGCAGCATGGCGTCGCTCCACCACACGCGGTCCGCCACAAGATCAATGTCCCAGATGATGTCGCGGGTGGCGCGCGCGACATACTGGAAGCGCTCCTCGCTTGCGCACAACGCGTCTTCAGCTTGCTTGCGCTCGGTGAGGTCGATGCAAATGGCAAAGCCGCCGCCGATCCGTCCGGTCGCATCCCGCAGAGGGCTGACCGCATTGCGGACCCAGACTGACGAGCCGTCGGGGCGCACATGCCGCTTCTCAATCGTGTAAGGCTCGCCCTGCGTCAGCATGCGCTGCAACAGCGGCTCGTTGAGCCCCCAGTCCTCCGGATGCGTCAACTCTCTGACGGTTCTGCCGACAAGGTCATCCCGCGTGCGCCCGACGATCTCGCCGAAACGGTCGTTGGCGAAGATCACCTGACCCTCTGCGTTGACCATTACGATCCCGGCTTCAGCCTGCTCGGCCACTGCCCGGAAGCGCTCTTCGCTCTCGCGCAGCGACTGCGTCAGCAACTGTGCGGCAATTGCATCGCTGGCCAAGCGGGCATAGACATCGGTGAGCCTGAGGTTGCGCTCGGACAGGCGGTGCGGCCGGCGGAAATGGGTCGAGAGCATTCCGAGCGGCTGCCCGGTGGGCGTAAACAGCGGCGTCGACTGTACTGCTCGGTAGCCGGCTTCGCGGGCTACCTCGAGGCTCGACGCATAAGCGGGCTCCTGCTCGACATCCTCGATCACCACCCGCTCCCGGCGGGCCAGGGCCATGCCGCAGGCCGAGCCCTCATTGGCATCGACTTCGGCGAAATGGTCGAGAAACGACTGCTGGAAGCCACGCTGGACGGCGATGCGCAGGGTCTGGGTGGCCGTGTCATAGAGCTGGATGTTGCCGAAGTCCGCTCCATGCAGCTCAATCGTCGCGTCCAATATCTGTTCGAGCATCACTTGGAGATCGGCGGAGCGGACTAGCTGCCGGCTCAGTTCGTGCAGCCGCGTCATCGCCTTCAGCTCCGACGCGAGCGTCTCTTCAGCCTGCTTGCGCGCGGTGAGGTCGAGCACGAACTCGAAGATCGTGCCATCAGGCAGCCTCTTGGCGGCAAACAGCGCCCACCAGCGCGAGCCGTCCTTGCGGATGTACTCTTTCTCGTACGGCGTGGTCCGCCCGGTCGCCTTCAGCTCCGTAATGGCCTGCTCCGAGGCCTCCATCCATTCCGGCGGGGTCAGCCCCTGCCAAGTGAGGCATCCCGCCTCCAGGTCCTCCCGGCTGTAGCCGCCCATTGCCAGGAAGGCGTCGTTGGCGTCAATGATCTGGCCCTCCTGGTCGAGGTAGATGACGCCGACCGTCTCGATCTCCAACGCCGTGCGGATACGCGTCTCGCTGGCCCGCACACTTTCGTACGCCTCCGAGAGAGGTCGGGTGCGTTCTTCTACCCGCCGTTCCAACTCCGCGCGTCCGTTCCTGGCCTCGTCCAGCGCGGCGACTACCCGGTGGGACGCCGCGGCAAAGCGTGCGAGGCTTTGCAGCACGCGGGCGTCTTCGGCATCGAACCGCCCCTCGGGCGTGTGCTTGACTGCCCAGAGGGTGCCGACCAGCTTTCCATTGCTATGCCAAGGCGCGAGCAGGTTCTCGTAGACGCGCGGCTCGACATGTCCGAGGTCCGGGAACAATCGCTCCGCCACGTTGAGCAGGAGCACGCCGTTGCGCTCGCTCACGGTGCCGCAGGGGCCGGCCTCAAGGGGGACGCCGCCTCCGAGTTGGCCCGTCAGTTCACCGACGATGGCGTGCCAGCGGAACACTCGGCGCTCGACGCCGGGCTCCAGCAGGCTGATGGCGGCCGAGTCGGCATGGCACAGCTCCATCGACAAAGCGGCACATGTCTGGAGCACGCTGCGGGGGTTGGTGGCCATCTCCTCGGCCAGAGTGGCCAGCGCCCGGTTCTCGGCCTCATAGTCGGGCGGACGGCATGGGCGGCGGGCCAACTCCGCCGGGATCAGCACGTCATCGACGCCTGGTGCAGGGCCGTTTGGGGCGTCAGCGGTGCTCATGCGGATCTCCTTGGACTAATGAACAGGCGATCGCGGGAGCGAGATTACTCGCCTTATGGTCACGGGCCACATCCACCAATGACCCTGCCCGGTCGAGATGCAGGTAGTTGGGGTTGAACAGGGCCGCGCTCATGAGCGCCTCCAGGTTAGGGATGGTCAGGGTCCTGCTCTTGAGCACGACGAGATTGGCGGCCCGCAGTTCCTGCACCATGCGGTTGAGATGCACCAGGGTGAGGCCGGTGGCCTCGGCCAGTTTGGCTTGGGTGAGCGGCAGTTCGCAGCTCGTGCCCTGCGTCAGGCCGACGGCCCTGAGCCGGAGGAACAGTTCGCACAGGAGATGGCACAGCCGCTCGTACGCCGTGCGCTGGCTGAGACTGAGCGTCCACTCGCTGCTCGGAGGTCACGCGCTCCAGCAGGCGCTGGTCGTCGGCCGAGAGGCGGGTAAACTGCTCCAGCTTGCGGATGAGAGGGTTGGCCATGGCGCCCTCCATGGTGTGCAGCCCAATAAACTAACGCACCACGACCCATATGGACCAATCTGTGCTAGAGTGTTTGTGCCCTCTGTTCGTCTCCCTCACGTCTCAGATGCCCTTGTGTAGGGAGGGGTCGCGATGAACACTCATCCACACCCAAGCCTGAGTGGACGCCGTGTTCTGGTGGTCGAGGATGAGTTCTTCGTGGCCGACGATCTGGTCCAGGCAATCAGCGTGCTCGGGGCCGAGGTGCTGGGTCCGGTACCGACCCGGGATGAGGCGCTGGATCTTCTGGCGAAGGCGGGACCAATCGACTTGGCCGTGCTGGACATTAGCCTGGAGGACGAGGCCGTCTATCCAGTGGCGGATCTCTTGTCCGAGCAGGGGGTGCCGTTCCTGTTCGCCACCGGCTACAGCCACGTCTTGGTGCCCGCTGAGTATCAGCATGTACCCCGGTGGGAGAAGCCGTTCGATGTACAAACCCTCGCGCAGGCCCTGTCGCAACTCCTGAACGATCGGTGAGCTGAGCTCATATCCAGAGTATTGCGCTTGGAATACGCTGGAAAGGCGAGAAGCTCTTTGAGAGACGCCGCTATGAGCTTGCGAGCGGTCCGCTAGCGCACCGTGCGGAAAAGTGAACCCGGTTTCCGCTTTCAACGATGCGCCGCTAAACAAGGAAGCATCGGATGGATCCCTAAAGTGCAAGTCCGCTTTTCCCGTCCGAGGCTCTGGGTCTGCTGTCCCTTCTCATGACCAAGAACGCGGTTTTCTCGGCTTCGGAGCCGGAATTGGAAGCCGGGGCACCTGCGCCCTGGTCGTGTAGTCCTCCCGGGTGTTGAGAATGGCCATAGCCCGCGCCACGGTATCGTCAACCCGCCGTGCAAACCCGAAAATCGGTAGCCTTAACATCAAGCCTCTCCTATAGGGCGAAGGAAACAGACAAATAAAGGCTCCTTGGAGCTTTAGTCTTGCTCAAGCAGCAGGACCAGCATCCGACGTCGCCTACGCGGCTCATCTGGCGGTGACGAACAGCACCTTGCCAATCTCGTCTGTAATCACCAAGATCCGTCCCGGCTGAACCCGCCTGGCGACTAGGTCCGTCCATGGCGCTATGGCTCCATCGGGGTCGGGCGCCATATCGAGATCCAGCAACTCGCAGCCCAACCTGTCCCACATCATCTGGTCGCCGATGAGCTGGTGAAAGAAATAGCGTGCCATAGTGCAACCCAATTCACGTCTGGATCATTCTCCAAACGTTTCCGACCTCCGCTATCAAATGGATTAACTTTCGGTTTCGTGGATTGGATATTGGGAGTTGAAATCTACTGCAGAATTTAACTTGGTTGATAGAGACCGCCTGCCATCGGAGTATCGTAGAAATGATGCGTTGGTTCGTTTCTCCCTGAGCCTGAGGATAGCTCCTTATCCTGCCCCCTTATCGCATATGCGATAAGGGGGCTTTTATATTGCGTATCTGATGGTTCATTCCTCCCGTCCAACCGTCTGGGGCTCATGATTCAGCCCCATTGTGGACGCCGTTACATCAAGAGATCTAACCTGCCCTGAATGCATATCTGGTGAGAGCCGGATCCTGAACTCCAGCGACTTACAGCATCGGACCCAAAAGTGGATTTGCACTATAGGGATCCATCCGATTCTCATTCTCTGGAGAAGTGCATCGTTTTGCGCGGAGAACCGGATCCACGTTTCCGCACGATGCGCGAAAGCTGCCTGACCAAGCGGGTGACAGGCTGCGACAAATTAACATAAGTTAACAAAAACCTACCGTTGTGTCGGCTCCCCAACAGACGGATTACTACTGAAGCCGCATATTCCAGTCAAAATAAACAAGAACTCTGGGGGCTCCATAGTCGCCGGCAAACCGCCATGCTTTCTCCTGGGAACGATGGCGGCCGCGCGCGCAGTCGAGGTGCTTCGATGAGAAGCAGGAAACGGAAGCTGCTGCCGAGTACGCGTCGGCGTGTTGTTCGGCTTGAGCGCCGGCTCGCAGCTGTCGAGGCGCAAATTGCACGTCTCGAAAAAGATCCTCAGTTGGACCTTGCAGAGCAGGATCATTTTTTCCTCTGGAAACGGCCAGTGCTCTTCATGACCCGGCGCCCAGATACGCTGCAGTAGGCTCCCGATCACCAAGACAAAATCCCGCCTTGATGCGGATCCTCACCAGAGCCTCGCGGAATACAGCCCCGAGGTGGTGATGACATAGCAAGAACAACAAGAACCCGGAGGAATATGATGTCTTCTAGCACGCGCGGAAGCCTGATCACAGGAATGCCCGAACGGCCTGCACGCACCTACTCGCCCGATATTCTGCCTTTGATGCAGTCCCTGTTGGGGACGTTGGCCGATATCGACGTTGAATTCAGGACGGACCTGGAAAAGATCCTGCAGAGCGCAGTGGAAGAACCTCTGAAACAGAGAGCTATTGCCACCCTCGAAAAGCGTCATCACGAGCGACGCGCTCCCTATGTCCGAGAGATCAACAAGTTGGAGAAGCAAATTCAACGGATGTTTGAATAGGAGTGTAGAGGCACCACTCCACGGGCCGTGATCCCGATCGCGGGAGGCAACGGCTATTCTGGCCTTCATGAAAACGGCATGCCGACCTCCCTCGTTAAGGTCGGCCATACTGACTCTCACTAGCGCATCGTGAGGAAAATATCACTGGCTCATAAGGTGATGCGGCTCGACCCAGGGTGTGGATGCTGCCATCCACTTAGGTCAAACCAAGCCTCGATGCACCAAGGCCGATGCGGACGCGATCTACTTTCGGCACGAGTGCGGACGTTCAAATTAGGTCAGCGCCTTGCCGACTCCAGATCTTGGCGTTCCTGATCAAACGGCAATCGGCTTAAGTGCCGGGATCGCGTCTTCGGTGACGGCCGGACAGGGCTAGCCCTGAAGGATCTGCTTCCCGTCCGGCCGATCATCCGATCGGCTAGTCGCCGACAGCCGATGACTTCCTCCGAGAGGAGGACCGCCTGCTGCCCTTCCTGCTTCCATCTTTGCCGCGGTCCTCGCCCGGCGAACCACCGAGTGCACTCGATACGACCTCACCTGCGGCTCCCATGGCAGCCGCTGCGACCTCCAGCGGAGCGGCAACGATCTCGGCGCCGAGGCTTCCTGCGGCCGACATGGCGTCCCTGCCTTGCTGCGTTCCGCTTCTCTGGTCCTGCTCGCCGCCCAGCGGCTTCTCAAGTACGTTCGCGACCGCCCTGAGGGCCTCCGCCATCGCCGCGCGTCCCTGCGGGGAGGTGATCGTCGTCTCGAGGGTCGAGAGCCATGCCATTGGGTTCATCATGGTGCCCTGCGACCGCGAGCGGGCCTGCGTTGTGGAACGCGATCTTGACGCACTAGAAGTCGAGCGTGCTGCCGTCCTTGATCCTGCGGAGGAACGGGACTTCGCGGGAACAGCCTGGGACTTTGTCGCGGAGCGGGACCCTGCCATCGCCTTGGGCTGCGCGCGCTTGGGAGCGGCAGTGCCTCTCTTGGTGGCAGACCGGGAGGCGGACTTCTCCGGCGCCTTCCGGCCCCTGCTGGGTTGTGAAGTCCCGTCTTTCTTTTTCGTAGCCATTGTCATTCCTTCTTCTGCTGGGGCCGCAAGCGGCCATGCCGAGGAGCAGAGATCCTCAATAATAACAATGACGGCGTGGGCGTTCGGTTCGCACGCACAAGTGGTCACAGGCGGAGATCCTGCCGCCGAACCTTTTGAACCGCTCGGGAAGCAGAGGAGCGGATAACACTCCCCAATAAGCAGGTGTTGAACGGACCGCTGACAGGTCGGCTCGAGAAGGCTGAGGCTGGCGCTGGTCCTGCATGCGGCCTGTCTGGCGAGATACGACACTCACACCTCGCATCATCCGGCTGGAACCACGGCAAATGGCTGCGTGCCGAGGCTCTCTTCTTTAAGCGGCGCATCGTTCGGGGCGGAAAACCGGGTCCACTTTTCGCTGACGCGAACCTTCGGTTCCGCACGAGGCGCTAAGCCGCCCGACGCTCCTCTCCAACGACCCGAAGAGCTCCCGTTCCAACGGCGATCGCGACTGTGTCCGTGAACTCGGTGAACGCGACCATCTGGCCCTTCTCGATCCGGCAGACGTGCGGGAAGCGATTGTCGATGGACTGCCCAGTCGCGACCGCGCGAACTCCGATGTGCCCGAAGCAGAACACATGATCGCCCGCATCGTGGAAGCTGTCCGGCGAGAACTCCTCGAAGAACACCTTTGCCAGCGCGCTCTTGGCTATGGCGATGAGCCCTCTAATGTACCAGGTGAAGGCTACTTCGAAGGGCCAAGCACCGTTGCTGAAGGGCGACAGCCCCTTCTGACTGCGATATACCCTAGACCATCGGACGTGAAAAGTGGACTTGCACTTTTCACGTCCGATGGTCCCTCTCTCAAGCAGCGCATCGTTTTGAGCGGAAAACCGGGTCCACTTTTCGGCACGATGCGCTAGCCTGAACCTGAGGAAGCGCGTTGGACTGGGACAAAATCAGACTCTTCTATGAGGTCGCGGAGGCGGGAAATTTCACCCGGGCCGGCGAGAAGCTAAGCCTGAACCAATCCTCAGTCAGCCGCCAGATCAGTGCTCTTGAGCAGGAGCTGAAAGTCCCCCTGTTTCATCGCCATGCCCGCGGTCTCATCCTGACGGAACACGGAGATGTGCTCTTCAAGGCCGCTCAAGAGATGCGCCTGCGTCTGGAGATGACACGCCAGCGCCTGACCGAAACCAGCGAGCGCCCAGCGGGAGCTCTCAGAGTCACGGCGACCATTGGCATTGGCGGCATTTGGCTCGCCCAGCGCATCAAGGAATTTCTGGACCTCTACCCTGAAGTGACGATCGAGTTGATCCTGACGAACAGCGAGCTGGACCTCGCCATGCGAGAGGCGGATCTCGCCATCCGGCTGCGCCGTCCCACACAACCTGATTTGATCCAACGGCGCCTGTTTACGATCCAGTATCATGCATATGCCTCTGTCACTTACCTGGAGCGCTTTGGGGAGCCCGTAAGCGTGGAGGATCTCGATCACCACCGCATCGTCTGCTTGGGCGGTGATCAGCCGGGGTTCATTCTGGATTTGCATCGATTGACAACCCTGGGACGCAATCCCAAGGATCCACGCACCAGCCACTTGATGGTCAATGACAGCCTGGCTCTGCGGCGTGCCATTGAGAGTGGCGCCGGAATCGGCATGGCTCCGGACTACGCCATGAACAGTAATCCTGAGGTCAAGCAGGTTCTACGTGACATCGAGATGCCTTCACTCGAGGCTTATCTGGTGTATCCGGATGAGATGCGCTCTGTCGCACGCCTTCAGGCATTCCGCGATTTTCTTGTCACAAAGGCACAGCGGTGGGCCTATTGATCCAGGACTTGCTCCGACCATGCATGATCTTGGACGATCTTGGCCAAGGTGCCTATGCGGCCGCAATCGCCTTGAGGGCACGCCTGACCGCAAGGCGGGCCGCATCGATGTGCCCTTCGGCAAGCAGCTCGTCGACAATCCTGAGGGCCATTACTGCGTCCGGTCTCTCAATCGTATTCGAGTCCAAGGAAGCGATGCCGTGAGTTGGTCCTGCGGCTCCGTTGAGTTCATCGCTTTGCCCTAGAAGATAGGCGGGAGTGCATTTGAGTACGGCAGCAAGGCTTGCAAGGGCCTCCTCCCCCGGATCTTTCGCGCAGCCAGTGATGATGTCCTGAATGTATCCGGCCTCAAGGCCTGCTTCCAAGGATGCCCGCCGCCAGGAGATCTTGAGCGCGCTGACCCTCTCTCCAATGCGCTGTCTGAGAATGCCATTCACGCATTGCTCCTTTGGTCGAGATGCGGCGAGAAACAACAAAGGCGAGGAGGCGGTTCATCCGCGCTCTCCCCGCCTGCCTTTTGGCGTTGGCAATGATCGAACGGACATGGTTAACGAAGAACTAACTCGGCAGGCCGACGAGGGCTGATTTTCAAACAGCACGGCCATTATCCCTCGGTTAATAGTCTCTGTGGAAGAAACCCCCGTCAGCCCCACCGCGGGGAGTTTTTGTGAGGCCAGGGTGCCCCCAAGGGTCTCGATCCAGTGCCAATCTCCTGCCGCGTTTAACCTGCTTGATGGTGCCGTCAGTGCAGAGGCGTAGGTTGAGGGCTCTTC
>NZ_QDAH01000117.1 GCF_003075415.1 Microvirga sp. KLBC 81 | reverse complement strand
AATTGGATGGTACCGGGCAAGATGGTGCCCGGCATGGGCGGCGCCATGGACCTAGTGGCCGGAGCCAAGCGCGTCATCGTGGCCATGCAGCACACCGCCAAGGGACGCCCGAAGATCATGCGGGAGTGCTCCTTGCCGCTCACGTCGGACCGGCCGGTGGATCTCGTGGTCACCGAGCTCGCGGTGATCGGTTTTCCAGATGGCAGGGCCACTCTTCTGGAAACAATGGAAGGTGTCACCGTCGAGGAGGTCGTCGCCGCGACCGAGGCCGAACTCGCGATTCCCGCTGAACTGTCCGACACGAGAACATCTAAGGCCAGATTCTCCGAGGTCACCCGGTCTTCGATGGGAGAGGCGATATGACCGCATCGCTCAACCCCGCTGCACCCCACCACCTGTTGGCCCTCATCCGTAGCGGGTTCGTCGAGATCATAGGCGGCAGTGTCTCGGTCTTGGCTGAGCGCAGGTCCTGTCGCCGGAGGAGCTCACGCACGACCGCCGTGCCGAGGAATTCGTGCGCCTGGAGGCCGTACGCAAAGCCATGCGGGACGACAGGGCGCACCAGGTGGCCGATTTCGCCATCGGCTGCCTGAAGCAGGCGAGGACAACCCTTTCATTCTGACGAAGAAGTCTGTTCAAGGAGGACGATTCATGACCACCACCACGCCGAAGACATCAGGGCTATCAGACACGCTGCGCAGCGGCACCGGGATCGCTTTTCCCGGTGGCGGCCAAGCCCTCTCGAACGCCGCGGAAGCCTGGCTCGTTGCGACCACCGAATGCCAGCGCGAGATGATCGGCTTCGTCTCGATGCGGCTTGAAAAGGACGCCGAGATCACCCGCGAAATGATGGCCTGCAAGAACCTCGCGGACGTCGCGGCCATCCAGTCCCGCTGGATCGAGCAAACCCTCCGCGACTACAATTCCGAGATGAGCAAGCTGATGACCATCTGCACCAAGTCGGTAAATGGCGGCGTCAGCCCAAAGGAATAAGGTCTCCGACGAAGGAGGCGCTTGCGAAAGCGTGAGCCGCTGTCGATCACCACCTCGTGGGCTTGAGACCGGCGACGCGGCTCAAGCATCAAATCCGCCGTCCCGGCGGTCCATCCCGACCGCCATCGAGAGCAACCAGGGAAATCCGTCATGACACTTGCAACTGCAGCCCAGGATACGTCTCAGCAGGGTCAGCGGCGGCACGACAAATACGACCGACTCGTTGCGACGGCTCAGTCCCTTCCGAAATTGAAGGTGGCTGTGGTCCACCCCTGCGATCAGGCGTCCCTAGGCGCGGTATTCGAGGCCGCCGAACTCGGCCTGATTGATCCAATCCTCGTCGGACCGCAGACCAAGATCATGGCCACCGCGCAGGCGCTCGGCAAGGATGTCTCTCAGATGCGCGTCGTCAACGCGCCGCACAGCCATGCGGCAGCCGAGAAAGCGGTCGAACTCGTCAAGGCGGGCGAAGCGGAGGCTTTGATGAAGGGCAGCCTCCATACGGATGAACTCATGGGCGCCGTCGTCTGCCGCGAGGGTGGCCTGCGCACGGCACGCCGGATCAGTCACTGCTTCGTCATGGACGTTCCCGGCCATGAGACCGCGCTCATCATCACCGACGCGGCGGTGAACATCGCACCGACGCTGGAGGACAAGGTCCATATTGTCCAGAACGCGATCGATCTCGCCCGGGCGCTGCGGGTCGAGCCGGTGCGGGTGGCGATCCTGTCGGCGATGGAGACCGTGAACCCGAAGGTGCCCTCGACCATCGAGGCCGCGGCGTTGTGCAAGATGGCGGACCGCGGTCAGATCACGGGCGGGATCCTCGATGGTCCGCTGGCGCTCGACAATGCCATCGACCTTGGCGCCGCGACGATCAAGAAGATCCAGTCGCCAGTCGCCGGGCAGGCCAACGTGCTCGTAGTCCCGGATCTCGAAGCCGGCAACATGCTCGCCAAGAGCCTGACCTTCCTGGCCGACGCCGATGCAGCCGGCATCGTGCTCGGAGCCCGCGTGCCGGTGATCCTCACGAGCCGGGCCGACTCGACGATCACCCGGCTGGCCTCCTGCGCCGTCGCCTCGCTCGTGGCCGACGCGCAGCGCAAGCAACTCGCCATGCCGGAGGTCTGAGCCATGACGCCGGTCCTCATCGTCCTCAATGCCGGGTCATCGAGCCTCAAGTTCCAGGTTTTCGATGTGCCGGACGGCGTGGAGCCGCGGCTTGTCTGGAAAGGCCTCTATGAAGGGCTGGGAGGATCGACGCATTTCCTCGTCAAGGACACGGATGGCGCAGTCCTCGATGAGATGACGTGGGACTCCGGCGACCGGTTCGGGCACGAAGAGGCGCTGGTGCACCTCGTCTCGCGGTTGAGCCAGTTTCGGGAGGAGCGCAAGCCCGTCGCCATCGGGCATCGGGTCGTCCATGGCGGCGAGGCCTTTTCACGCCCGGTTTTGGTCGACGAAGCCGTCATTCAGAGGCTAGAGGCACTGGTGCCGCTCGCGCCGTTGCACCAGCCCCACAACCTGGAGCCGATCCGGATCGTCCGCCGCCGCCTGCCGGGCATGCCGCAGGTCGCCTGCTTCGACACAGCCTTCCATCAGACGCAGTCCGACATCGCGAGTCTGTTCGCCCTGCCGCGCGAGATGCGTGAACGCGGCGTGCGGCGCTACGGCTTCCACGGGCTTTCGTATGACTACATCGCGTCCGTGCTCAAGGACTACGATCCACGCCTTGCCGAGGGCAGGGTGGTCGTCGCGCATCTCGGCAACGGCGCGAGCCTGTGTGCCCTCAAAGACGGTGTCAGCATCGCGACAACCATGGGTTTCTCCGCTCTTGACGGTCTTCCGATGGGAACCCGCTGCGGTGCCGTCGATGCCGGTGTCGTCTTCTTCATGCTCCGGGAAATGAAGCTCAGTCCGGAGGAAGCCGAGCGCGTGCTCTACACCAAGTCCGGATTGCTTGGGGTTTCCGGCATCTCGAATGACATGCGGGTGCTGCGGTCGAAGGCAGCGACCAATGCTGACGCCAAGCGGGCCATCGACCTGTTCGTCTACCGCATCACGCGTGAAATCGGGTCGCTCGTCGCGGCGCTGGGTGGCATCGACGGGCTCGTCTTCACGGCCGGCATTGGTGAGAACGATGTGGCGACCCGCGCCGAGGTAATCGCCGGCCTCGCCTGGGCAGGGCTCACCCTTGATGAGGCCGCCAACCGCACCGGCGGCCCGCGCATCTCTTCCCGATCCGGGCCCACGGCGTGGGTCATCCCTACCAACGAGGAACTCGTGATCGCCCGGCAGACGCGCAGCGTGCTCGGCGCGATGCAAGCCAAACTCGCATCCTGAACAGGAGACTGATGCCACGGTGACGCCGATGACCAAGCCGGAAGTGTCACAGGCCCTACAGGAAGTCGCGGGATGGGACGCTTATGTCCCTGGCCGACCTGTGGAATTACATGACCGAGATGCAGAGGGCGCAGGCCGCCAAGTAGCTCGGGAGCATGAACCAGGCCGAAAAGGGCGGCTGCGGGCTACATTTACCGTGCCAAGGCTCCCCGCAATCCGCTTACAGACCTCTCAGCGCCGGCCGATGCGGTTCACGAGAGTGCCAAGGCAAATTTCGACGCGGGGCCACGGCAACGAGGTGGTTCGACTTCATGAGAGCTGAAGCACAACATGAACGGTGTCCGGCTCCCGCCGGGTCCTGATCCCAAGCCCGCTGGTCTCGAGCACCTTCAGCATCGCAATGTTGTCCGGCAGAACCTCCGCGATAAGCTCCCTGAGCCCGACCTGACGCGCCATGGCCACGAGATGACGCATCAGAGCCGTGCCAATGCCGTGCCCCTGATGCGGGTCGTCTACCGCGAAAGCCACCTCGGCTTGGCCCGGCTGCACGACGACATAGCGGGCTTCGCCGACGATCACCGGTTGCCCATTCTCCTTCAGCACGGCGACCAGGGCGACATGGCTCGCGAAGTCGATATCAAGGTAGAGGTTGACTTCCTGCTTCGTGAAGTCGCGCCTGAAGCCGAAGAAGCGCCGGTAGAGAGATTGGTTGCTGGTTCGGCCGACGGAGGCGAGCAGGCCAGCCCGGTCCTCGGGCCTGAGGGCGCGGATTTCAACGGTGCGCCCGTCGCGCAGGGTCTCGGTGGCGGAGTAGTCGCATGCCTCCACGATAGTTCTCAATCCCTTACGCCGGGATTAGAGCCGGCGCTGTACGTCACAATCCTACTATTTTCGATTCAAGCATAATCAAGATGAGCTTTTCAAAGCGAGCGAACCGAACTCAGTCGCTCTGAGCCGTTACTGCGGATGCCCTTTCGTCCAGGTCGCCTGCGTATTGTAGAGAGGCACGGTCGAGATCGACATCTTGGCACTGCCCTGTTGCACCTGCCGGGTGTGGGCGAGGTAGATCAGCGCGTTGTTCTGCCGGTCATAGATGCGGTTCACCACCAGCTTCTTGAAGATCAGGCTCCGGCTCTCGGTAAAGACTTCCTCGCCGTTGCGATCGAGGTCGATGTTGCTGATGGTCACTGGCCCGGTCGTTTGACAGGCGATGGACGAGTTGGACGGGTCCTCGAACCAGTTGCCTTGCTGCAGCCGGTCGATCAGGCTGCGTTCGAAATAGGTCAGGTGACAGGTCACACCCTGCACCTTAGGGTCCAGGATAGCCTCGATCACGATATCGTTGCCGACCCAATCCGTTTTGACCTTCCCGACGACTTCAGCTTGGGCCGGGATACCAATAAGCCATGCCGCTGCGAAAGTTGTTGTTAAAAGCATTCTCGCCATCTTTCACACCTCATCGTCAGAGTGAGCCAGACCCACCTTCCATGGAACAAGCCTCAAGTTGCGCTTTCAGGCGGGTTCGGCCAGCCACTATACGCTTCAAGATCCACCAAGGATTGCATATCGATCTGCAACAGCCTTGACCTGAATCAATGTCGTTTGACGTCTGGATAGGGAGGTGTGGTCATCATAGCAGCCGCGTGGAGTTTGCCATAGGAAAGGCTACCGGGCTGGGTGAGCGTGCAATGTTGTCTGATAAAGCTTGGCAGAGATATTGCGGCACCGTCAGATTAACCGGAGGATGACCGGATCAGGCTATCCATGAGGGATGAAACCGACCCGTCATCCTCGTTACGCTCGCCACCGCTTTCCACCTGAAGTGATCAGCCATGCCGTCTGGATTTATTTCCGGTTCCCACTCAGTCTCCGGATGGTTGAGGAGATGCTGGTCGCCCGAGGTATCCTGGTCAGCCACGAGACGGTGCGACAATGGGCGATGAAGTTCGGCCAAACCTTTGCCAACCAGATCCGCCGGCGTTTGCCCGCATCCGGAGACAAATGGCATCTTGATGAGGTTGCTATCAGCATCGCCGGCAAGAAGCACTGGTTGTGGCGGGCCGTAGACCAGCACGGAGCCGTGCTCGATGTCCTTGTTCCTCGATGTCCTTGTTCAAAGCCGCCGCGATGCAAAAGCAGCCAAACGCCTGCTGCGGAAGCTACTTAAGAGGCAGGGCATGGCGCCTCGCGTGATGATCACCGACAAACTCGCGAGCTACGGTGCCGCAAAGCGAGAGATCATGCCGGCTGTCGAACATCGCCAGCATCGAGGGCTGAATAACCGAGCCGAGAACAGCCATCAGCCCACCCGACGGCGAGAGCGCATCATGAAGCGCTTCAAATCAGCCGGACAGGCCCAGCGCTTCCTCTCGGCCCACGATCAGGTTGCTAATCTCTTCCACCGTCCTGCCAACACCAACGCCTCTGATCATCGCCGTGCTCGTGCTCGGGCCTTGCAGGTCTGGGCTGAGGTGACTGGTATCGCGAGCGTCGCCTAAGTCTGGATGCGAGCCGGGGTCGGTATGTCCTTCTTCAACAACTTGACGGTGCCCTCTTTGGAAAACGACGATTTCGAACCTTGATCTTTTGTTTTCCAGACTCACAGCTTTTTGCGGGCCATGGAGAATAAAGGGTTTCAGCGACTCGCACTAAATTGGCGGCGACACGTGGCGGAATTGGGAGGCGCACTGGATTTAGGTTCCAGCGGCGCAAGCTGTGGGGGTTCGAGTCCCTCCGCCCGCACCAGTCTATGAGTGCCGCGGCTTATGAGCTCGTCCAGGTCTCGATGGCTTCCTTCAGGCCTGCCGGCAAGTCGATCGGAGCCTTGGACTCCGAGGCTGTTCCTGAGGAAGCGAGCTCGGAGAGGAACGCCCGGTACCTGTCGACCTTGGGTTCTTGCGCCGTGTCGACGCTCTCCGCCGCAGCATCATTCGGCGAGCCGGAGAACAGGCAGAGGAGTGCGAGGATCGCGCGCATGGTTCGACTCCATCCGGGGACACAGTTGACGAGCGTACCGTGGCATTTCCGGGACTGGGGAGGCGTGCGGAAAGGCACACCATACAGAAGGGTCGACCCATACCGGACTGTCATTCGGCGTTGAACTCAGACCCCTTCATGGACTGAGCGTAAACCGCTGATTGGCTTGGAACCTTCTGCGGATCGAGAGGGTCACGACCGGTGCCGATTGTAACCCCTTTGTTTGGGCTGTTTATTCTGCTGATTCAACCGGTTGCGCCTGTACGGACGGGGCAACCGTTCTGAGCCGATTTACAGCGTGGCGATCTCGCCGACCTGCTTCCAGCATGCGATGGCCGGCATGGCGCCCGGATACCCCGAGGACGTCGTATTCCCGGGCGGTGTGACGACCGCGCAGATCGACGATGTCGCCGTCGGGAAGAGGCTCTCGGCACTTGCTGCAAGTGACATGACCGACGACACCCCCGCGGAGGCCCCGACCGACCCATCCCTGATGCGCTTGGGGAGCGCGCAAGGTCCGTGCAATAAACTGCGCAAAACCGGACAAACTCAGAACGATGCTCCTCAAGCTCGACCAGCGTATTCGTGGCGACCGCCCCAAAGGCGGCGGGAAACGCGAAAGAGATCCATACGAGGCCAGCGCAAGATCTAATTCTGATTATATGTCGGGATTATCAAACAGATCTTGCGCTGGCCCCTGGCTCAGAAGGTCCTTCATGGCAGCGGCAGCATGTTTATCCTTTGCATTGGTCATGGTGAGGCTCCTCTCGGAGGGTGACTTGGACATCACCGTCCTGCCATGACCGCACCGATCAGGCGATTTCCAGAGCCTTCACCACACTACCGGCCGCTCAGGGCAGCGGACCAATGGAATCGTGAGGTTTGGAAAGGGCTCAGGTGATCCTTGCCAAAGTGCTCGGAGCTGGAAGCCGACAGTCGCAGGGAGCTAAGGGGGATAGGGAACGCTATCCAGCACGCCGGTAATGATTTCCGAGGTGGAAGGATTGCTGGCTTTGGGTTGATGAGCCTGCGTTTCCCAGAACGTCAGCACCTGGTCGATCTGCTCCATCGTTCCGCACTCGCCGATCAGGCACATCATGGGGCAGGGCAGGTAGCCCAGCCATGTGGCGTCGGCCAACAGGGTGCGTCCGCCGCTCAGCCCCAGATCGTACCCACCGGCCCAGCTTAGGAACGCCTTATGTTGGTCGTGCATCAATCCGCCCGGATCAAGGGCGTCGCCGAACCGGGCCCGTTCCCGCCGCTTAAGCCGATGGAGCCTCACTTCGGTCGGTACGTACAGAAAGACCACCAGATCGAGGTGCGGAAGCAACGGATCGCCCCAGCCGGCGACAGGTCCCGACAGCACCCAGCGGGGAGTGGAAGCCGCAACCTCCGACAGCATCCGCAACCGCTCCGGAGGCGTCCGCCTTCTCCGGAACGGTGGCGTGGTTGGCAACCAGTAGAAATCGTTAACATCGAGATGCTGGCACGCCAGCCGGCGCGCGAGCGCCCATGCCAGGGTTGTGGAACCGCAGCCTGCTGCTCCAAAAACGTGAACGCGCTCCAGAGGTCGCATCGCTCACCTCTGCAATCCTTGCTGCTCCGTTGAAACCAGTCACCGCGATAGCGGTTCCCCTCGTCAACGTACGTTAGCTTAGGTGGGCATATTCCTGCCCACTTGGCTGAAAAAGAAGCAGCCGGAGCAACACATATGCCAGCCGACACTCCGCGCAACCCACGCCGGTGGGTTCAGGTTCGCCCGCCGGATCTCGCCGCTCTCATGATGGCCCGTGCTATGGCGGAGTTGTACCGGGATGAGCCTGACAGCCCTCTGCCGGCGCCGTTGGTGACCCTCCTGTGGCAGATGGAGCGCTGGCGGAAAGAACCTGGAAAGCATGGCGGCTGATCAGGAATGTTGGCACCAATATATGGTAAGCCCATGCCACTTCCTTGATTGCTGTTGAGGGAAGGGCATGAACTGTCCTATTGCCAAGGCAATCCAGACTCGCGGCAAATTGACCTTCGTCAAATTCAGCCCTGCTGCGTTGAGTCCAGGCCAGCAGCCTGCAAGAATGAATCATCAGCAGGCCGAGTGCATCAAGTTGCTTCCATAACCAGGGCAGAAGATCCCCGGCTCAGACCAAGTCCTTAGGGAAGAAGCGCCATCTTCGTGTTGAGGATGGACTATGTTGGACTACCGTGACCCGATATCGACGAAACCGGCAGGCTCGCATGCGCCGACCCTCCCGGATCAAGGGGCCAAAGCTCATCCGATCGCCAGTCATCCGCTGCGCCATCAATTGAACAACGAGGTGCATGCCAGACCTCCCACACCTCTGGGCTCCCCTGAGCGGGTCTCGTATCTGGCGATCCATAGCGGTGAGCAGGGCGCAGCGGACGATCACGCCTGCCTCGTCAGGCTGTGCGAGCGCTATGGCATCACGCCACCGCAGGCTGGCGTGAACCACTTTTCGCAGGACTTCGGCCCCTTTCGCCTGAAATGGGAGCGCCACACCGAATTCGTCACCTATACGTTCTTCGTGCAGGGTGGCACCTCTGAAGCACCCTTCGGCTCGCCGGCGATCGACGTGGTTGCCCTCGACTGGCTGTCCCAGTTGCCTGATCAAACGCTCGTGGCCGCCCATGTCGCCGTCCTGCCGAGCGAGGCGCCAGCCCCGACGGGCGATGAAGTGTCCTGTCATTTCTCAACCGACAGTGTCATCGGCAGCCTTGTGTCGAGCGGTGCCGCGACTGTTTTTACCGACTATCGCATCCACGCCGACGGCTTCTCCCGCATCCTGATCTATGACCACCGTCTCGGCCGGCGGCAGGCCGGCAGATTGGTCCAGCGGCTGCTGGAGGTCGAGGCCTACCGGATGATGGCGCTCCTGGCCCTGCCTGTAGCAAGCCACATTGCTCCTGACATTGCCCATTGCGAGCGCAATCTCGCCGACATTACCGCGTCCATGACGAGATCTGACGGCGTCGAGCATGAGCGGAAACTGCTCGATCGCCTGATCCAGCTGGCAACCTCAATCGAGCGCATGTCGGCGGCGACCGGTTACCGCTTCCGTGCCGCCCGCGCCTACCACAACCTCGTCGAGCGACGCATTGCGGAGTTGCGGGAGGAGCGCATCCCCGGCCTGCAGACGATCGCCGAGTTCATGGATCGCCGCTTCCAGCCTGCGATGCGGACCTTGATCTCGACGGCCGAGAGGCTGGAGAGCCTGTCGCAGCGAACCACAAGAGCCAGCGACCTGTTGCGGACCGGAATCGATATCACCATGGCCGAGCAGCATCGTGATCTGCTCCGGTCCATGGACCAGCGGGCGCGCTTGCAGCTTCTCCTCAACGAGGCGGTCGAAGGCCTGTCGGTGGTGGTGATCACCTACTATGCCCTGGGCCTGATCGGCTATGGGCTGAAGTCCCTCAAGCCTATCGATCTTGGCATGGATCCTGATGTGGTCACGGGACTGGCCTTTCCGATCGTGTTTGCTCTGGTGTGGCTGAACGTTCGACGTTTGAGAAAGAAGCTGCTGCATTAAAGGCAGCCGGAGCCAGGCTGAGCTGGCAACCCAGCTCAGTTTCCGGTTCGGAATGGCTCTTCCGCAAGCATCGTGCTGGTTCAGAGGCCAAGGGCAGCTAGAGCTGCACCCCAAAACGAGATGGGCCGGCCACGGTGCCGTGGTGGTTCTCCAGACGCACCGAGGGGAACCACAATGGACGTCATGCCGCCATACACGACAAGATAGCCCTGGCTTCTGAGACTGCGATCAGCCTCGTTCAGGGACGCAAGCCATTGGCGAAGGATCTTCATCAGGACAGCCTCGATCAGATCATGCGATCCAAATGAAGCAAAATGCGTGCCAGACGCAGTTGGCCTTATGGAGTTGGTCAGATCGTTAGGAGGCTGCGACAATTGTGCACTGCACAAATCGCCTCTTCCCTCGTTTGCTTGTCGGATGCTGGAGAGGAGCTCATGGACCGCAAGAAAGCCATTCCGGCCGCGTGGAGCCGGCGCCGCACGCGCCATGATCCGCCTGATCTCGACGAGGCCATTGCGGCCGCGCAAGGCCTGACAGACCAGATCGAAAGCCAGGTTGAAGTGGCCGCACAGTTGAGCGGCCTGCCAGAAGAGGATGTCAGACGTCGAGTGCTGATGACGCAGGCTCAGCCCGGGCGGAGCCGACCGGCGCTTGCTCGAGGGCGACAGACCGAGGTTGTCGTCATCAAACGACGTGGTCTGCGCACCAACTGAGCGAAGCTTCCTCATAACGAAGCCTTCACGCCAGCTTGCAATCACTCAGACAAGGTCAAAGACCAACGTGCCAGAAGGGAAGAAGCTTACAACAGATAATCTGCCGGGGAAGCGCCAGAGGGCTCCAGATACATCACAGGAGCCATGACATGATCTTGTTCTCACTTTGCAAACTCGCCTCCAACTTCCCGCATCTGTCATCGGGCTTTGGACGTCATCTGAGCTGGGTTCGACATGAACTCCTGCCCACCGATGAAGAGCGGGATGCGGCGCATCTCGCATCAGCCACAGACCGCCACGAGCTGGAGTTCCGCATTCGAGAGCTCGGCCGATCGAACCGGCAGAGACGCGGACCGTTTTGCGGCTTCTGATCACAGAGCAAACAACCGGACAACAATCCAGACCTGCATCGTCAGACCTGGGCCAGCGGCTCCCTTTTGGATTGGAAGACGTGATGCAACCACTCTTCTCGGTTGGCCAGCTTGTCCGCATGAGAAAGGCGGCTGGCGGGATCTGTGAGGTCGTGCGCATCTCCCTGTCGTCGATGATGGCATGGTCCTGTACGTGATCAGGAGTGAACAAGGGGCTGAGATGATCGTGCGACAACACGAGCTTGGAAGGGCTCTGTCGCAAATCCTGACTGAAGTTGAAGGGACAGAAACGAACTTCACTCAGCTTCATGCCGCGAGCAGTTCGAACTGCTCCGCAAGTGACAGGTTCGAAGGACAGGCGTACTTCGCCTGTCCTTTGCGCATCATGTGAACCATTTCGATCCCGCCCAAGACTATGCGAGCGCTGTTCACCGACTTGAACCCAAGCATGGAACGAGCCCGCCTTTTGATGGCACGATGGTCCTGCTCGATGCGATTATTCAGATAGGCGCTCTGCCGGATCCGGATCGGTTTCAGCTTGCGCCCATCTTGGAG
>NZ_QDAH01000116.1 GCF_003075415.1 Microvirga sp. KLBC 81 | reverse complement strand
GCAATCGCCAGGTCGAAGACCGGGACCGGCGTCCGCTCGGGCAGCGGAAGCGTCGAAGAATGGTGATACATCAGACCCATCCGAAGATGGCGGCCGCTACGGATCATCACAGCGGCCGCCCAGTCAGGGAAGAATAGCGGCATCGCCGCCGTTTGATAGATTTGCTACATTTGAATGTAGCTTTCAATCAAAACTTTTCCAAATTGTTATGATTCTTCGTCTCGGATAATGGAGAGGCTTATGGCAGCGGACGAGGGCCAAGCGTTACTGGCTCCTGTGGGAAGCCCCCGATATGGCGGCACGTCTCCGCGGCCACGTCCCGCCCCTGTTCCAAACACGCTCGCAGGCCTTTCCCGAAGGAGCGCGCCGAAAGAAACCCTGCAATGAAACTGTCGCCAGCTCCTGTGGTGTCGACAACCTCCACCGGTCGGATCGCAGTCTGAGCTCGGACCTTGCCGTCCGACGCCATGCTGCCGAGAGAGCCGCACGTCACGACAGCAAGTTTGGCTCCCTGCTCGAGCAGGGTGTCGAGCAGATACTCCGCCCGGTCCCGGTCGGCTCCAGCCGACGCAAAGGCGATATCGAGGCCCTCGACGCCGAGGTTGGTGGGGTCCGCATTGACGGACACGTCCTGTGAGACGCTGACGCCCGCCGCTCTCAGAGCCTGCCTCAACACCCCACCATCATCGAGCCAGCCGATGTGAACGTGACGCAGACGAACCAGACTCTCCATGTCGCGGCGGGTCGGCCGATAGCCCTTGCAGACGCCGAAATCCTCGAAGGCCAGGATGCGGTCGCCGGTCTCGTCGACCTCAATGTTCGTATAGGCCGTGATGCCGTCCAGAACCTGCACATGGTCGGTGACGAGGCCGTTCTCCTGGAAGCAGGCCATCATTCGCCGGCCATCAGCATCGTCTCCGACGGCTCCGAAATAGGCGACCCTGTGCCCGAGCCTACTGAGCTGCACGCCGACATTAACCGCGTTGCCGCCGATCAGGGACAGACCGACCGGAGGCATGAAGCGATCGATGCAGTTATCGCCGACCACGGCGAACTCGAACGTGCTCATTGGTTTCCCCTCATGGCAAAAGACCGGCGCCAAGGTGACTTGGCGCCGATAAGTTTGGGAGGAAAGGCTTAGTATGCCACGCGCTTGTAGTAGCGGCGGGTGGTGAGCGGATGATTGCGCTTCACCTCCAGGTGAGCGCTGATCCGCTCGAGAACCGTGGCCAGCACCACCGGGGAGATCAGGGTGCGAACATGGTCGGAGATGCCCGGCAGGGCAAACTCGGCGGTGTCGAGCACACGAACTTTGTCCGTGTAGGCCGGCAGGAAGCGCTCGACACGTTCCACGAGGGGACGGGAAGCATCCTCGCCCTTGAAGAGCAGGACGCTCACGCCCTTCTCCACCAGCTCGAGCGTGCCATGGAAGAAGTCGGAGGAGTGAACCGGACGGGTTCGGATCCACTGCATTTCTTCCAGAATGCACATGCCGTAGTAGAACGCCTCCGGCCACGTCGTGCCGGCACCGGTAACGATGTGGTAAGGCTCGTCCTTGATAGCCTCGGCGAATTGCTCGGCGCGCTCCTCGTAGGCGCGCTTCACTTCGAGCAGAGCGTGGGGGAGCCGCACGAGCTCCTGAACCGTGTCGTTGTATTCCCGATACTCGCCGCGCACGTGCATGACGGAGAGCGCGATCAGTAGAGACTGCACATAGAATGACTCGCAGGAGGTGTCGTCCTCGGCAAAGTTGACGAAGGCGTAATCCGCGCCCCTGGCGAGCGGCGTCTCGGCATGGCCGATGAGGCTGATGACCTTCGCGCCCCTTTCCTTGCAGTAGTTCATAACCTCGATGCTTTCCTTGGTGGTGCCAGAAAGCGACGGGATGACAACGATCGACTTCGGACCGAGCGCCTGATGACCCATGAGCACGAGCTCGGCGGACATCTCCAGGTAGGTCGGGAAGGCGGACCGTCGCTGGAGCAGTTGCGAGGCCGGCATCATCAGAATGGCCGCGCCGCCGGTGCCCAGGAAGAAGATGTTTTCGGCCCCGTTCTCCAGGCATTCGGTGATGGCGCTGCGAATTCCGCTAGCGTGGGCAACCGCGCCGGATTGGATCCGCACGAAGCGTTGTTCATCGAAGTTCAGCATGAGGCATCTCTCAATCGGAAGAGGTTGGTCGGCAGCTGGTAGGCCCAACACCTTGCCAGTCGTCTGACAACAGACCGCAAAACAATCATAGTGTCAAGCAGCAAGATAGAGACTCGTATGATTTTCGCCGAAGTCGATACAAGCAGAGGCTGTTTTCCGGGTGAAATGCCGCCGGACGCGCAGCGTCCGCTGCTCCACTCCGAATTCAATCCGTGTCAAGCTGAATGAGTCAGGTTGTGAGCGCCTCCGGCTCCAAAGGTGGGACTTCTCCGCGCATTCTGGGCTAGGGATCGAAGCTCGGCTTCTTCAGGTGAACGTGGCGCCTGCCGTAACGCTCCGGTGAGCGAAACAGCCGAGCCGCAAGCTGGCCCCTTTGCCGCATTCGATCCATGTGTTCAAACGCCTGTGGAGACGAGGTTTCCAGCACGGCACATGCCAAGGATTGATCCCACCGCTTTATGCCTGACGCTCAGATCCTCCTCATCAGAAGCGATGAAGATCGTCTTGAGCCCTGCGGCCCGGGCTGACTCTAAGCCACTTTGACTGTCCTCGATGGCGATTACTTCGCCGGGCGCGCAATTCAGGCGACGGCAGGCTTCGAGGTAAGGTATCGGATGAGGCTTTCCGACCGGGATATCATCCCGACTGATTGAGAAGTCGAGGAGATCGCAGATACCGAGTGCTGCGAGGTTGGCGTCCACAATGCGGCGCTCAGAATTGGATACGCAAACTTGGCGTATCCCAGCCTCCTGCAGCGCCTGCATGGCCTCAAGAACGAAAGGTTGAGCAACAAGCGTGGACGCCCCCTCGACATATGCGTCGATGATCTCGTTGAGCCAGGTCGCAAACGTAAGCTCGGACGGAAAACCCGACTCTAGTGCCTGCCACGCCCAGCTCATGTCGCGACCAAGAAACCGCTCCTGCGACCCTGGGCCGAGATTGACACCGTACCGCTGCGATATCATTGCGAGACAAGCATGGTGCAGCGGCTCGCTGTCGACTAGAGTGCCGTCGATGTCCCACGCAACGGCTCTTATTTGGTCATCGGCAGATTTCCTTGAGATATGCGTCATCAGGCGTGGAACAGCGTGAAAGAAAGCCACGCTTCCAGTCGCCCATCTCTACCCTCGCGCTTGGATCAGACGGTGTGGATCACCTTTTGCACAACCTCGAAACTTTTGCGCATCGGAGGAAGGGGATCCAACCAGTAACGCGGAGTGGTGAACTCGAAGGATAGAGCCCCCGTGTAGCCGCTGTCACCGAGGTCGCGGATATAATCGTCGAGCGGGAGGAAGCCGTCACCCCAGGCGAGATGACTGCCTTCCATGTCACCGTCGATGAGATGAACGTGACGAAGCTCGGCTCCGACCTGAGCCACGTAGTCGCGAACGGTTTCGCCGACCACGGCCATCGCAACGGTATCGAGGATCGCTTTCACCGATGGCGACGAAAGCTCGTCCAGCATCCGCCGCAAGTCCGCGGAGGTATTGATGATGTTCGACTCGGTCGGAGTGAGTGGCTCGAGCAGAAGATCGACGCCCAGTTTCTCTGCATGTCTCGCAACCACGCCCAGCGCGTCTGCCGAGCGCCGCCACGCAGGGCCTGCATCCTCATCGGCGTATCCCCAGCCCGGTGTGATCAGCAGATACGGGCTCTCCATTTCAACACAGGCGTTCAAGCTATCAAGGAAGTATCGGATGCTGCGGTTGCGGACTGCATCCTCCCGAGAGGCCAGGTTGATGGGATAGATGCACTGTTCCGGTGTAAAGCAGACAAGCTCCATGCCTCGTTCACGAATGGCTTTCTTGAGCTCCCGGGCAGCGCTCAAGGGCTCGTCATCGACATAGAAGTGCGGCGAGGCTCCCCAGATCTCGACCTTGGTCAATCCAATAGCGGCGGCGTCATCGAGAAAGCGTGTCAGAGGATGGCGGAAATAATGAAAGTTCATTCCGCAGAGCTGGGAGGGGTTGATGGCGGTCATGGGCGGCTCCTTCGTCCTGTAGGACAATCGGTCGAATGGACTGCTGGTCTTGCTCAATAGGTCAGGAACATCCGCTCGATCTCGGCAGGATCGTCCGTGATCGTCAGGGCGAGGGAGAGGAGAAGGCGCGCTTTCACGGGACTGAGATTGTCCGCGATGAGAAAGCCGTTGTCTTGCGATCGTTTGCCCTTGAAGGTCCGGCCTGAGCCAGCGCGGCTCGCCTGCACGACCGCGACGCCCTGCTCGCGAACAGCCTGGGCCAGCACGGCGGCATCGGCATCCGCCGTGAAGCCGGGAGCGAATCCTGCCGAGACGATGCCCTTGGCGCCGGCTGCGATGAAGGCGCGAGCGGCCGTTCCATCCGAGCCGCTATAGCAATAAAGGATGTCCACGCGTGGCAGAGCCTCGAGCGTCCTGACGTCGAACTCGGTCTCAGGCGCTGCCCTGCGGACAGGCTTCCGATAGAAGACAACCGCATCACCATCGGCATGGCCGAGGATTCCGAAGTCCGGCGATTGGAAGGCGTGCAGGCGGAACGTGGAGGTCTTGGCGACCTCGCGGGCAGCATGGATCTCGTCATTGAGCAGCACGAGGACACCCATGCCACGTGCATCGGGCGAGGCCGCTGTTCGGATGGCGTTCACGAGGTTCATCCCCGCATCGCTCGACAGAGCGCTGGCCGGCCGTTGTGCGCCGACGAGCACGATCGGTACGGAAACCTTCGCGGTCAGGGAGAGAAAGTAGGCTGTCTCCTCGAGAGACCCTGTCCCATGGGTGATCACGATCCCGGCAAGATCCGGATGGCTTTGCACCAGTTCATCCAACAACAGGAGAAGATCCTTCCATTCCGGAAAGAAGATGTTGAAGCTGGGCAGAGCCCTGAAGCGGACCGGATGGACGTCGGCCACCTCGTGAATCTCGGGAAATCGCGCGATCAACTGGTCAGCATGCAGAGGGCCGCCGGCGCCGTAATCGAGCACCTCGAGAGAGCTTTCCGCTAGTGAGCTGATGGTGCCACCCGTTCCAATCACGGCCACTTTGGGTTTTTGCATCTGAGATTCCTCGTAAGCGGCGCGATGAGGGTTTCCCCTCGAGAGCTCTTTCACAGGCGCTTCGGCGATTTGGCTTGGAGGCTGTCTAGATGAGATGCGGCCCTATTGCCGGTCATCACGGGAGCTTCAGCCCTGGAGCTTCCTCGCGGCTGAGCCTGGACGCCTCAAAGGACGGGATTGCTCAAGCCGATGTTCAAAGACGCCGTCGGTCTGATCTACTTGCGGACGAAGCTGAAGGTAAAGCGGCTTCCCCGATGATAATCCTTCGAGAAGAGGACAGGCGTTCCAATGGGGGTATAGGCCACCTCGGTCACCAGAAACGCGGGCCCAAAGTCATGAAGATTGTTGCGGTCGCTAACCTCCTGCGGGAGCAGGACCGCACTGGCGGAGGCCGTGGACATCGAAGGCCGCTGGCGGTATCGCTCCAGCAGGTTCAAAACAGAGCCACTCCAATCGATATCGGAGACGTGGTCTGGGATGATCGCTCGGGGAATGTAGTCGATGCAGTAGACAAGCACCTCCTTGCCCTGCATGCGCAGACGTTCGAGCCGGATCACCCGCGCGCGGGCGTTCAAACGCAAGGCGGCCTGCACCTCCTCCGGTGGGTCCTCCTCCGCAACCGACAGCACCTTGTTCGTCGGCTTGTAGCCGAACCGACGGACCATGTCCGTGACACTCTCGAAACAGGTGATCGGGCGCTCAACCTGAAGGGTCGCCATTGCCGAGACGAAGCGGCCCTTGCCATGTTTGACGTAGATCGTCCCGTCCTGCTCCAAAAGCTTCAGCGCCTCCCGCAGGGCCGGACGGGAAATCCGAAACGCCTGGGTCAGCTCGGCTTCTGTGGGCAGCTGATCACCCGGTTGCAGTCCTCGCTCTTCGATCATGGCGCTGATCGCGTCGCGCAGTTGCAGGACCAGGGAGCGTTCGTCGCGGAGAGGCAGAACAGATGACATGTTACATAGCCTATCGAAGAGGTCAGTTGTCAGTCAAGAAAGAAGTTCTGTTATTCGGTTTAATCGATGTCGTTCCTGCTCCTGACCCCTGCACTGGCAGCATCAGGCGCTATGTTGCCTAAACGAGATGAGGCCGGACACAAGTTACTTGTCCAACAGTTCATCTCAACCCGGAATATCAAGTCAGGACCGTCATCCGTGCGTCCAAACGCTTTTGCGCTTCCTCGACCTGAGCCGCTCTCCGCGCCAGTTCGGCGCGATCGGCAATGAGACGCTGCCTTTGCTCCTGAAGGATCCTAAGAACCTCGGACGGCGCCGTGCCGCCCGACGTGGTCCGGGCTGCGACAGCGCGAACCGGATCCAAGCAGGCTTGGACAAAGGCGTCGTCAATTGCCAGGGTATGGCCGACAACGGCTTGGGCAGACCGGTTCACCAGGTCCGCCGTGATGTCCGACGCGCCGATCCCCTCGTTGAGGGCCATTTGAACGGCTCCACCGACCACATGATGGGCCTCCCGGAACGACAGACCGGCCTGACGCACCAGTCCGTCGGCGAGATCGGTTGCGGTCGAAAAATTGGTGCGGCAGCGTTGCAGGAGCAGCTCCGCATTCGGCTTGGCCGTCTCGAATACCAACCGCAGCAGATCAAGGCTATCCACGACCTGATCCAAGGCTGACCATGCGTCGGCAATGCCCTCGCGGACAGAATCCAAGCCGATCGAGTAGTTGCTGCCCTTGACGCTGGCGAGAACGGATGTGAGCGCGCCGATGCTCCGCCCCGACGAGGCCCGGAAATATTCGAGCATCAACGGATTCTTCTTCTGTGGCATGATGCTCGAAGTGCCTGCGACCCGATCCGGGAACTCGATGGCCGAGAATTCATGCGTGCAGAAGGTATAGAGGTCCTGAGCCACACGGCTCAGGAGCGTCGACATAGCAGTCGTCGCCCACAGCAGCTCGGTCACGAAATCCCGTGAAGCCACCGCGTCCAAGCACGGCTCGGCAATCCCGTCAAAACCCAGGAGTTCGGCCGTTCGCTGCCGGTTGATGGCAAAGGAGGTGCCCGCCAAGGCTGCGGCACCAAGGCTCGCCAGATTGATCCGCGCATAGGTTGCGGCGATCCGGTCGTAGTCCCGCTGAAGCGCTGCCGCCACGTTCGTGAGATAGTAGCCGAAGGTGATCGGCTGGGCGGGCTGCAGATGGGTGTAGCCCGGCATGATGGTCTCGGCATACTGCTCGGCAGACATGAGGCAGGCCTCCCGAGCCTTGCCGAGCTGCTCAAGGATCCGCAGGCACAGCGCACGAGCGTGCAGTCGATCCAAGGTCGCGCCGATGTCATTGCGGCTACGCCCGATGTGGATCCATCCTGTCAGCTTTGCGCCGGCAATCTCCGAAAGGCGGTTCTCGAAGGCGAAATAGGGATCCTCGAATTGCGGGTCGAGACGAACGGCGTCCTTGCCTTCCCGCTGAACCTGGAGGAGCGCTTTAGCGAGACCGGTGGCAACCTCATGGCTGACAAGGCCACATTCGCTCAGCATCACCAGGTGGGCTTGGTTCAGGCGGCACATGTCAGCGAAGGCCTCCTCGCTGAAGGCCTGCATGCCCGGCCTGTAGATGGTATTTGCGACTTCCTCGGCGGTTCGCTCCGACAGGCGCGCACTCACAGCGTTCTTCATTTTGCTCTCGCTCTGACTGATTGTTCTTGTTCAATCCGGTGGATGGCTGGCTGACCGCAGATGAGGTCGAGAAGATTGCGGCAATCCTCCACCTCTGCGATCTTCAACAGGGCGTCAAAGGCCGCCTTCGTCTGTCCTGACCCAAGGACGTTGATCGTGCAGGCCTGGAATTTCTTGAACAGCCGGGTGCGATCCAGACGGCGACTGGAACTGCCGGGCACACATTCGGTGAAGCGCTCCATGCGAGTGCCATCGCGCAATGTCACGCTGAGGCGAGAGGACACTGAAATGCCACTGTCGCCCTTCGGCAAACCGGGATCGGTCTGCACTGCAATTCGGTCCATCAGCGCCCAGACATCTGGGTGAACCACCGTCTCGTCCGAAAATTCAGTGACGTTGAGGCGGCCGAAGACCGCTGCCGCGGCCAGGCAGAAGGGCAGACTGAACTTGGCCTCGGTCCCTGTTGTCGGGCGATCATAAACCAGGATGTTCGGCACGGCTGGATCAACCCAGCAGACGATGTGCTCAATCTCGGCAGCCTTGAATCCCTGTTCTGCCTGCAGCGACAGCAGGCCATCGACAGCGGTATGGGCTGCCGTGCAGCAAGGAAACGCCTTGATCGTCAGACCGGATCCGATCAGGTCAAACGGAGCCCCGAAGGCAGCTAGTACAGCGGAGGCATCCGCCCCATCTCCGTAGAAGCTGACATAGCCCTTCGGCCCGAGCAGACTGCCCGGTGTCGAGGTGAGCCCCTCGGCGGCGAGTTCGCTGGCCAGAACACCCTGAGCAACGGCATGTCCCACTTGCAGGGGTTTAGTATCGCTGCCGAAGTTGCTGCGAAGGCCACCTGCAAACGATGCCGCCATTCCGAGAGCATGGCGCATGGCATTCGGGGTCAGGCCGAGGATGTGTCCGCTGGCGGCTGCCGCGGCAAAGACGCCAAGAGTGGCGCTGGCATGCCATCCGCTCTTGTAATGGAGCGGATTGATGAGGCGGCCGAGACACGTGGCGGCCTCAAACCCCAGGATGTAGGCCCGCAACAGCTGTCGTCCGGATGTGCCGGGCCGGCTGTCAGCGGCCGTCAGCGCGGCCGTCAAAGCCGTGACGGTGACGTGGGCCATTGCCAGCTCGGTTTCATCGTCATCGAAGTCGTGAAAGTGTCCGGCAAAGCCGTTCACCAGAGCGGCGTCGCGGCGGGCGAGGTTGATCCCTGTCCCCCAAGCCCGGGCAGACCCATCCCCTGCCGCTGAGGGAGGATAAACCCGCAGAAGCGAGTGGAAGGCTGGTTCATCGACCGCCGCCAGAGCAACGCCGACAAGGTCGACCAGGTGTTCGGCCGCGATGAACTCAGCCTTAGACGGGATCTCTGGTGTCGAGCCCGCCAGCAGCTCGGCGAACTCTTGTTCAAGTTCATAGGGGGACATGAGATTGCTCCTCCGGATCAGGTGCGAATCTCAATGGTGGCAAGCGCCGGTGCTTCAGGAGCCTTACCTTCCGCCGTGGCCAATTGACGGGGAATAGCATACGCTCGGTTGAAGTACCGCTCCAGCACGGCACCGCCAGCAGAAATCGCCCAGCAGATGACGAAGTAGACCACGAGGATCGAGCTGTAGATCAAGAAGGCGGGGCTTCCTCCTTGTGAGATCGTCGTCTGCTCAATCAAAATTTGACCGGAGCGAAGAAGTTCATGCACGCCGACGACGGCGCCCAAGGACGTGGCCTGAACCAGGGAGGTGATGAGGCCCACGTAAGGCGGCAGGATCACGCGCATCGCCTGAGGCAGGATGACCAGGATCATCGCCTTCCACGAACGCAGGCCGAGAGAAGCGGCTGCCTCTCTTTGATCCTTCGTCACGCTGGCGAGCCCGGCCCGGATGATGTTCGCGCCATTTGCTCCACCCCAGAGTGAGATGCTGATGGCAGCCGACCAGAACGGATTGAGCGATATCCCGAGCACGGGGAGCACGAAATAGGTGAACAGCACCGTAACGATGAGGGGAATGTCGCGTAATACTTCTATGACCGCGAAGGTGGCTTTGCGGACGATAAAGTTGCGGCGCACGACCCCAAAAGTAAATACGATCGCGATGACCGTCGCCAGGATCGTGACGACAGAGGCGAGCAGCATCGTCCAAACGAGGCCAGTCGCCAGAAATTGACTGTATTGGATGAGCACCATCGGCTTAGTTCCTGACGTAGGGACGGTCGAGCCGATGCTCAAGCCGGTGCCCCAGGGCTGAGACGATTAACACGCAGGCGAGATAGATCACGCAGATCGTGGCGAACATTTCCAGTGTGCGGAACTCATAGGCATTGCGTTCAACCGCCACGAAGGTGAGTTCAGCAAGCCCGATGGTCTGCAGGTAAGCCGAATTCTTCAGGGTTGCGACGACAGTATTGAGCGTCGACGGGAGCGCCGCCCTCAAGGCGATTGGGAGAACGATGAAAGCGGCGTGATGCCAGCGCCTCAGGCCAAGCGAGGCCGATGCGTCCTTGACGCCGGAACTGATGGTCGCGAGTCCCGCGCGGAAGCTCTCGATGTGGAAGGCGCTGGCCCACAGGGTCAGAGCGGCGACGCCCGACCAGAATGTCGAGAGGACAATCCCGATGTTGGGCAGACCGTAGAAGATGAAGAAGATCTGGACCAGAAACGGCGTCCCGCGGATGAACTCGACATAACCGACGACGATCTTCGACAGGACGCGAATGCTGCCACTGCGGAAATAGGCTCCCACCAATCCGATGAGAAGAGACAGGACGATCGAGACGCCACTGACGAGCAGCGTCATGTAAAGGCCATCAATGAGCCTGGGTAACGTCTCGTAGATGTAGATCCAATCAAAGTTACTAAACATGAGCAGCCCAGCCTTGCTTGGAAGGGAACCGGCGGTGGGTCCAGCAGAATGGCGGATGCCGGCGATGCTTGCCTGCATCGCCGGCGTGAGCAGTCTCAGGTTCTGGGAGGAGCAGGAGGCTGAGTCTGGAAGGATTTCAGCGTCTCGCGCAGAACAACCGGATTATTGACGAATTCCGGAATGATCTTTTCGTAATAGCCTTCTTTCTTCATCTTGATCAGGGCAGCGTCAAGGAATGCCTGAAGTTCCTTCTCTCCCTTGCGAAGCCCGATGGCGTTGAAGCCCAGGTCCAGTCCCTCCTCGATTACGCGGAGTTCGGGATAGTTGGAGCTGAGGGACCACACCAGACCTCCGTCACCGACAAACCCATCGACGCGTCCCTGACGGAGAGCCTGGATGCAGTCGGATGTCGTATTAAGCTGTGTCAGCTTGATGCCAGGAATGTTCTCGTTGAGCCACTTGGCCTGCGAGCCGCCCTTGACGATGCAGATGTTCTTGTCCTTGAGCTCCGCGAGCTTCGTGGCCGGACTGCCCTTGGGCACCATGACATTGCTTGTGCCCCACATATAGTACTCGGTGAAATCGATCACCTTCTGCCGCTCGGGGAACTTGCCGAGTGTCGCAAGGATGATGTCGATCTTCTGACCGTTGAGAGAGGGAATGCGCGCCTCGGAGGTGACGCACTGGAGGTCCACTTTGTCCGGCGAGCCGAATGCGAATTCGGCAATGCGCCGGGCCATCGATACCTCAATGCCAACGGGTTTTCCGCTGGGATCGAGAGAGCCGAAGGGCGGCGAGTCGCACTTCACGCCGACGCGAAGCACCCCTTTGGAGAGGATGTCCTGTGGGACGGGCGGCAGATCCTGTGCCTGAGCGGCTCCGGCAATAAGGCAGCCAGCGACGGCAGTCAGGAGGGTCTTGGATAGATGTTGCAACTTGGGCAGCATGTGAGTGTGTTCCTCGTTAAGGTTTTGGGTTGGCGCAGACGTTGTGGATCGTCTGTTCTTTCTTGTTGAACTTGGTGCCTGTTGGTTCAGGGCGCGGCGCTATCGCCGCTCCGGCGAGTTGAGTTACAGGGCTCAGTGCAGGATCTGGGACAGGAAGAGCCTGGTGCGCTCGTGCTGCGGGTTCCTGAAGAACTCGTCGGGCGTGTT
>NZ_QDAH01000115.1 GCF_003075415.1 Microvirga sp. KLBC 81 | reverse complement strand
TCTCGTTGAGCCTGAGGCGTGCCGCAACTATTTCACCGCCGCCGGATACGGATTCGTCTGAATGCCCGATGCTCTAGAGAACGTGGAAATGTCCGAGTTTGACCAAAGCGGACAATGCGCGCATCCTACCGTTAGAGCATCGTGCGGAAAAGGGGACCCGGTTATTCGCTAGCGCGGCCCTTTGGGTCGCTTTCAACGATGCTCGGCTTGAAAGAGGAAGCATCGGATCGATCCCCAAAGTGGAATCCACTTGTGGGTCCGATGCTGTAGCGACTGCGGAGCGTCCTCCTCAAGAGGAGATTGAGTATGTCACCCGGTCGCAAGGCGTGATCAGAACTGAGAACGAGATCGGCTTTCGCCCCTTGCCGAGAACGAGCTTCTCGATGCGGTACACAGGCTGCGACGCCGTGCAGGCCAGGAGCTCACATTCCGCGGCAGACGGGAAGTCCACGTTGATCGCCCGCTCGGCCGCCTTTGGCTCCTCGCCATAAAGGGACTTCAGGGCCTGGTTGAATGATCCTCCCTTGGACACCGGCTCCGCCACCCGCCCATACCGGCTTCGGAGAAAGTACAGTTCCTCAAGCGTCAAGGGGCGGCCGTCGACGAGCAGCAGCCGGCGAATCCCGACGAGCTGATCGCTCCCTGTCGCCTTTAGGCGTTCTTTCACATCGTTCGAAGATGCCTGAGCCGCGCTGTCCAACACGGCATAGCGCACCTTATGTCCGCTGCTCGTCAGCGATTCCGTAAACCCGGAGAGCGACACGAGGGTCTGTTCGACCTTGGGCTCGGTGACGAGGGTTCCTCTACCATGCACCCGCTTGAGATAGCCGTCTGAGCAGAGCTCCTGAACGGCTCTGCGCAGAGTAATTCTGCTGACTGCGTAATGCTCACACAGGTCCGGCTCGGCAGGCAGATAGCTGCCGCGCTGAAACCGTCCCTCCTTGATGTCCCGGAGAAGCAGATGTCTCACCTGATCGTAGAGAGGAGTCAGGTTGTCATACTCAACCTTCATGGCGTCCGCTCGTCTTTGACGGATGGGCGTCATCCGTTGCCGGCTGTGGGTGGCGACCCAATCCCTCAAAGCAGATCGCGCCGGGTTGGACAAGTTCTCGTTTCCGGCTGCCGCAGCTATAAGTATCGGGTTATCCCTAAGCGAGCGGGTATGAATTGATTGAGGTCGGGCGTGGTGTGCGCTGCGCCCTGTGTTACGGAGGCGCAGCGCGGATCTCAATAGCTGATCTTCTTCATGTAGCGACGCCCTTCGAGCATGGCGTGTTGCCGAAGATCGGCCAGCTTGTAGGCGAATTTCCATAAGGTGTCGAAAAAGATCAGCGGCACGACGTTGCCCTTGAATTCATCGTCGATGCCGGACAGGTCCAGCTCCCTGGCGTCGAGCACCATGATCTTCTCGGAGGATCCGAAACGTTCGAGAAAGCCTTTGGCCCGCTCCTCGAGCGGGCGGGTTTCGTCCAATCCCAGCATCATGATGAAGGCTTTGCCCTTATCCAGAACCTCGAACGGACCGTGGAAGAACTCGTTGGCGTGAATGGCTTGCGAGTTGATCCATTGCATCTCCATCAGGACGCAGATCGCATAGGAGTAGGCCGCTCCATAGTTGGCGCCGCTTGCAACGGTGTAAATGACCGACTCATCCTTGAAACGAGGAGCGAATTGCTCGAACAGCCCTGCATAGGTCTGGTGGGCTCGATCGATTGCGGCCTGGAGATTGCCGAGGCTCGCCAGCAATGGCCTCAGCTTGTCAGTGCCGTCATAGATCCGAACCAGACCCATGACGATCTGGTAGAGGCAGGAGTAGTTGCTGTCGATCGCGTCGATGGGCACACCCGTCGTGTAGGGCGCCTCGAACCGGACGGCGTGGTCCACTGCCTTGGCGAGCGGAGAATCGAGGTCCTGGCTCAGCCCGATCGTGGTCGCGCCCTTCGCGCGGGCGTGCTCGGCGGCACGGAGCGTCTCTCTCGTGGTTCCGGTCATCGAGCAAAGCACGACGAGGGAGTTGACGCCGAGCGTGCGCGGAGAGCGGTGAACGAACTCGTCGCTGTTGTAGCAATCGGACGTCAGCGCTGCAGATTGGCGGTCGAGGAGATATTTGGCCGGATGCATCACCGCCAAGGAGCCGCCACAGGCGACGAAGAAGACGTGGTTGATCGTCTTGCCGGCCAGATCCTCAAGGGAAGCCTTGATATCGGCCTTTAGCTCGGTTTGCCTATCGTTCATTGTCGATCCTTGCCTCTCGAAATTGGCCTGTCTGATGATCGGAAGGGAGATGACTTCCGTCGCCACAACTAATATGATGTCTTATGATGTCTCATCGTTCCGGAAAAGGACAGACATGTCAATCCAGTCCCTATGTTGCCAAGCTCGCGATGCGGCAGATGCCGGGCGCGCCAACCTGTGGAACCACATGGCTCCGGTGCTTTGCCAGACCTTTGACAAGGGGAGCAAAACGCAGCAGCGTCCTTGCACGTGCATCCTCGGGAACAGCAGCCCATGACAAGAATCATTGCCGTTGGGGACAATGTCGTTGATTGCTACCAGTCCACCGGCCAGATGTTCCCGGGCGGCAGTTGCCTCAACGTCTCGATCTTTGCGCACCGCTTCGGTGCCGCCTCCGCCTATGTCGGAGCCGTCGGGCAAGATGCCGCGGGCGACCTCATCCGGGCGGCGCTTGCGGAGGAGGGCGTCATTACCGAGCGGCTCCGGGTGCTTCCGGGGCCGACAGGCTATTGCATCATTGGTCATCAGAACGGTGACCGGGTCTTTTTGACATTCGATCTCGGCGTATCGATCTTCCGGCCGGACGATGACGACATCGAATTCGTCCGTTCCTTCGACGCGGTTCACATCGGGCAATCCAGCGGACTCGACGTCGATCTCAAGCGCTTCTCCGCCGCGGCCCGTCTGTCCTACGACTTTTCCACGCGCCGTGACGGCGCTCATCGCGAATCGGTCGCTCCACTCTGCTTCCTCGCGTCTCTGTCGGGGGGCGATTTGGATCGTGCCGATGCGATAGCATTGCTGCGTCAGACCCTGGCGGCGGGAGCACAATGGTGCCTCGTCACGCGTGGAGAAAACGGCGCTCTTCTTGGCACGGGGGATGACGTGTTCGAGACAGCCGCCGTGCCTGTCAAGGTCGTCGACACCCTCGGGGCGGGAGACACGTTCATCGCACGCACGCTGATCGGCCTTCTGCGTGGTGAGGCGCCGCAGGAGACTTTGAGCGCTGCGGTGCAGGCAGCGGCTGAGACCTGCACGCGCATCGGCGCGACCGGCCATGCCGCTGCGATGGCAGTCGATGTCAGCCACATTCCGGCTCTCAAGGGCATCGAATGAGCGAAGCCTGCGCGCCTTCGAATGACCTAAGCTGGCATTTAGCTCGCGATGCGTTTGCTTGCGCGCGCACGCCGGGATGGCGGCGCCTCGTCGGCCGGCGCTCCGGTCGACTGGCGCTCGATCAGCGTCGTCTTCACGACGACCTGCCGCGGCGCAGCAGCCGTTCCACGAATCCGCTCGATCAGGATCCTGGCGCTTTCCAGCCCTAGGTCGTAGATTGGCTGCGCGATTACGGTGACGGGCGGAGACGTCACACTCGTCCAATCCGCATCATGAAATGCAATGAGCGACACGTCGTCTGGGAGCGACAACCCAAGACCGCGGATAGTCTTGAAAACCTCGAGCGCGACCAGGTTGTCGGAGGCTAGGATCGCGGTAGGGCGCTCGGGAAGGTTGAGAAGATCAGTGACGATCTTGCGCGACGCCGCGGAACCCGTGGCGCCGAGACGGATGAAGCGTTCGGGCCTCTCAATGCCTGCCTGGCGACTTGCGTCCAGAAATCCGTCGATACGCTCCATGACGGTCGATGTGTCGATCTGATCGCGACTCTTGTAGATGGGATCGTCGGAAGCAACCGCAGAGATATAGGCAATCCGCCGGTGACCGGCCCGGATGAGAAGCCAGGTGGCTGCCGAGGCCGCGTCCTTGTCGTCGCAGACCACCATGTCGACATTCAAACCGGGAACCGCGCGATCCAGCAGGACCAGCGGGCGGCCTGATTGGTGGACCTCCTGAAGGTGACGCGTTTCAGACGTCCGGGCCGGAGTGACGATCAGGCCGTCGACCCTCTTGCCCGTGAGTACCCTCACGGCGTCGCGCTCCTTCTCAATCTCCTCTCCGGAATTGGCCAGGATCACATCGAATCCTGCGGCCGAAGCCGCATCGCTGATGCCCCGGACAGCCAGTCCGAAATAGGGGTTCTCGATATCGCCGACGATGACTCCGATGGTGCCTGACCGGCCCGTCGAGATGCTGCGGGCCAGTTCATTCGGCTGATAGCCAAGCTCCTTCGAGGCCGCGAGAACCTTGGCCTTCACGGCGTCACTCGTGACTCCGTACCCGCCCAGGACTCTGGCGGCCGTCGCCTTTGAGACGCCGGCTCTCCGCGCAACGTCCTGGACCGTAACCGATCGCTTGTGGGTGCCGCTGTGTTCCATGGTTTCAGGACCTAGGCAGTCGATGGGTTGCTCGTCAAGCCAAATAGGAGGTTGACAGGTGAGACCGGTATCAATAGCTTTGAGACCGGTCTCATAAGGCAATCTAGTGTCTTTCTGGCAGGAATGGAAGAGCAGATGCGGCCAAGTGAATTCGATGCGGATATCGCGGTCGTCGGATTGGGAGCCATGGGCGCCAATGCTGCTTGGCGTCTCGCGGAGCGCGGGCTGAAGGTCATCGGCATTGAGCGCTACCATCCGGGCCACGTGCTGGGCTCATCCCATGGCAAGACCCGCGTGTTTCGCGTGGCCTGCCTGGAGCACCCTAATCTCGTGCCGCTTGCCCGCCGCTCCCGCGAGCTCTGGACGACGCTGCAGGAAAAGTCCGGAACCTCTGTCATTCGCGACACGGGCGCCGTGATGATCGGTCCCGAGGACAGCGAAGTCATTGCCGGTACGCTGGCGGCGGCGACGGCCCACGACCTGCCTGTTGTCCGGCTGACCCGGGAAGAACTTCAGCGGCGCTTCCCCCAGCACCAGAACTTGGAGCCAGATCACGTCGGCATCTGGGACCCAGAAGCCGGCGTCGTGCATCCGGAAGCCGGCATTGTCGCGGCCGTTGATGCCGCGCGGGCAGCTGGCGCCACGATCTACACCGACACGAAGGTCACGGACATCGAGCTGATCGACGGCGGCGTTGTTGTGACCACACCCACACGTCGCTTCACGGTGGCGCAGGTGGTTGTCACCACCGGAGCATGGCTGAGCAAGCTCATGCCGGAGCTTCCGCTGACGCCTTTGCGCACGCCGATGATGTGGTTCGAGCCCGCCGACAGGAACGATCCGTCATTCAGGCTCGAGAGCTTCCCGACCTTCATTCGCGCCGTCGACACCAACAATTGGATCTGGGGCCACGGATCGGGAGATGGCTTTGCTGTCAAAGTCGGTCCCGACAGGGACCCGAATTTCCGCGAGGTCGATCCCGATACGGTCGATCGCGGCATTTCCCCTGCCGATTGGAGGCTCGTGTCCGAACTGGTGTCGAAGGCGCTTCCGGGTCTCAATCCGGTTCCGGTTCTGACGACAACCTGCATGGTCACTCATTCTCCAGACGGCCACTTCCAGATCGGCCGCCCCTATGACGATCCGCGTCTGATTGTCGGCGGAGGATGCAGCGGCCACGCATTCAAGCACGCCAGCGGCATCGGCGAGATCATCGCCCAGATCGCCTGCGGCGAGGAACCATTCATCGATCTCGCTTTCGTGGATCCGAACCGGTTTCTCCGCGGCCAAGATCGAGCGCCGGCCTACCGGCCTCGGTACATCGAGTCCCGGGCCTGACCTGGGACCGTTCGACACGCAAGAGGGGAGGTCCTGACACAACGCACAGCCACAACGATCCGCACCGGCATGCGTCAGGCATGCTCAAAAACAAGAACAGAATCGAACGCATCTTTCAGACTGAGGAACGACGATGAATACTGCACAATGGTACAAGTCTTTCGCGAAAGTTGCGGCCTCCGCCGCGCTGACGCTCGGAATGGCCTTCGGCGGCGCAGCTGTCGCACAGACCGGGAAAGCCAATCCCTACAACCTCATCGACCCGACCCGGATCAGTGTCGGAACGATGGGTGACGCCAGACCGTACGTTTTCGTTGATAAGAATGGCGAGTTCTCAGGGTTTGATATCGAACTCTTCCTCGATGTCGCCCGCCGGATCGGGTTCAATAAGGATCAGGTCACGTTCACCGGGCAAGACTTCTCGGCCCTGATGCCCTCCGTGGCCAACGGACGGTTCGATGTCGCTGTCGCGGCAATCGGCACGACGGAAGCCCGCAAGAAGACCGTGGACTTCTCCGACGGCTATCTCGCCGGATATCTCTCGGTCATCACGGCCGACGAGAAGATCAAGACGGAGGCCGATCTGGCAGGCAAGCGCCTCGGCGTCATCCAGGGAACTCTCCAGGAGATCTATGCGACGAAGAATTTCACCAAGTCGGATCTCGTGAAGTTTCCTGACAACAACGCCGCTATTTCGGCTCTCAACAACGGGACGATCGACGCCCACTTCTTTGATTACGAGGCGGCGAAGCAGCAGGCCGAGCGCTACAAGAGCCTTCGGATCGCCATCAACGTTCCGTCCTTCGATGCACCGGCCGGTTTTGTTGTGAGGAAGGGCAATGACGCCTTCCGGGAGGCGCTGAACAAGGGCCTGCGTGAAGCCATGCAGGACGGCACCTGGAAGCGGCTCCACGAGAAGTGGTTCCCGGGCACGCCGATGCCTGACCAGTACCTGCCGAAGTCATAACGGCCTGAAAGATCTCCCGCGTTCCTTGGCTGGAGCAGATTCCTGGCTGCTCCAGCCAAGCCCGAACCGAGGAGGCAGAGGGAACAGAACTGATGAACTGGCTGGAAAATCTGCGCCGAAGCTTCCTCGATTGGGAGTCGATGGCGGAAGTGCTGCCGAACATGATCGCGGTCGGGCTCAAGAACACGCTCATTCTTGCCGTGGCCTCGACCATCCTTGGCACCGTCATCGGCATGATCCTGGCCGTGATGGGAATCTCCCACTCCAAATGGCTGAGAATACCGGCGCGCATCTACACCGATGTGTTTCGTGGTCTGCCTGCCATCGTGACCATTCTGCTCATCGGGCAGGGTTTCGCGCGGATAGGACGGGACCTGTTCGGACCGTCGCCTTACCCGCTCGGGATCATTGCCCTGAGTCTCATTGCAGGTGCCTATATCGGCGAGATCTTCCGCTCGGGCATTCAGAGCGTCGAGCGGGGACAGATGGATGCCTCGCGCGCGCTCAGCATGAGTTACGCTCAGGGCATGCGCCTGGTGGTCATCCCGCAGGGCGTGCGCCGTGTCCTGCCGGCGCTCGTGAACCAGTTCATCGGCAACGTGAAGGATTCGAGCTTGGTCTACTTCCTGGGCCTGCTGGCCTCGGAACGCGAGCTCTTCCGCGTGGGTCAGGATGCTGCGGTTGTCACCGGCAACCTGTCTCCGCTGCTGCTTGCCGGCATCTTCTATCTTGTGATCACCGTCCCGCTCACGCATTTCGTCAACTATATCGATTACCGACTGCGGACCGGCAAACGTCCGACCGTTGTCACCAGCGGCCTTAAAGAGGTCAGCGAAATGGAAGAGGCTGGGATTGTCTCAGGCGCGACAGGGGCTCTGACTTCCGGAGATAAACACCTGCCTGCCAGCCCATCTCTCGCAAGCAATTCTGCGGAGCCGGTGCGTTATCAGGGAGGCAGCCTGGAGGTCTCTGATCTGAGCATGGCCTATGGCGCCCTGAAGGTCCTTCACGGCATCAATCTCACGATCAGGCCCGGTACGGTGACGTGCATCATCGGTCCGTCGGGATCGGGCAAGTCCACCCTCTTGCGCTGCCTTAACCGTCTCGTAGAACCCTCAGGTGGCGACATTTTGCTGGATGGTGACAGCATCTTCAAGTTCAAGCCCGAGCATCTGCGCCGCCGCGTCGGCATGGTCTTCCAGCAGTTCAACCTGTTCCCTGACCATACGGCACTCGGTAACGTCGCTCTGGCGCTTCGGAAGGTGAAGCGCATGCCGAAAGACGAAGCCTATAAGATCGCCGCGGCTCGTCTCGCCGAGGTCGGACTGGCCGAGCGCATGCACCACCGGCCTTCACATCTGTCCGGTGGACAGCAGCAGCGCGTCGCCATTGCGCGCGCCTTGGCCATGAACCCTGAGGTGATGCTGTTTGACGAGGTGACAAGCGCTCTCGATCCGGAACTGGTCAAAGGCGTTCTGCAGCTCATGGCCAAACTTGGCGAGGAGGGGATGACCATGGTGGTCGTCACCCATGAGATGAACTTCGCTCGCAAGGTGGCTGATCAGGTCGTGTTCATGGACGAGGGCAGGGTGGTCGAGGTCGGACGTCCCGAGGAACTGTTCGACAATCCGCACAGCTCGCGCCTCAAGCGCTTCCTGTCGCAGGTCCTGTAGCCCCTGCAATCCGCTCCGCTATGCCTAGCGCGTGGCGGAGCAAGCACGAACCTTCAATAAGGAACCTCATATGAACTCCCCATCCCGTGTTTCCCGCGTCGCTGTCATCGGCGGCGGAATCTTCGGCGTATCATCGGCCGTGCAACTTGCCCGCCGCGGTGTCAGTGTGATCCTGGTGACCGAGTGCGCCCTCGCGAGCGAGGCCTCGGGCCGCTCACTCTCCTGGCTGAACTCCTCACGCATGCGATCCGCCGAATACCACCAGTTGCGCATGGTCGGAATCGACCGCTACCGGACCTTGGCGGTGAAGCATCCCAATGCGGCGTGGCTGCGCTTCGACGGTGGTCTCACCTGGGATTCCGACGACGAGTCGAACGAGATCGCGAAGGTCTACGCTCACGAGCGGAGCATCGGCTACGACGCTCAACTTCTGGCGGCCGATCAAGTTGCGGTGGTGACGCCGGGCGTCGATGCGCGGGCCATCACACGCCAAGGAGCCATCTTCAATCCGGGCGAAGGATGGGTCGATCTTCCGTCGCTGATCGGCGTGCTGATCGAGGAGTTTTCTGCGCTCGGTGGTGAAGTCATAACCCATGCGGGACGCGCCTCCGTCGATGTCACCGGTGGACGCGCAACCGGGATCGTGACTGCCGACGGCAGGCGCATTGCGGCCGATGCGGTGCTGCTCGCCGCCGGAGCCGCCGTGCCGAAGATCGTGGCCGAGATCGGATGCCACATCGCTGACGCAACCCCGATTTCGCTTCTCGTCAAGACGAAGCCCATCGATGTCGCCTTGCGGGCCGTTCTCAACACGCCCCGCGTCGCCGTGCGACCCACGCCCACGGGCTCGCTCGTGCTCGACTCCGCCTGGTCGGAAGAGGAAGTCGTCCGGCGTCCGGACGACACCTACGAGGTGAAGGACTCAACCGTTCAGGGTCTTCTCGCCGAGGCATCGGCGGTTCTCGAAGGCAACCCGAACCTCGTTCTCGATTCTTATGGCGTCGGCCCGAAGCCCATCCCAGGAGATGGAGAGCCGGTCTTCGGCGAGTTGCCCGGAATCTCCGGCTACCATGTCGCTTTCAGCCACAGCGGAGCGACGCTGGGTCTCATCGCAGGTGAGCTTTTGGCGGATGAGATCGTGACAGGGGTGCCGCATCCTTTGCTCGCAACGTTCCGTCCGGGGCGGTTCGCCTGATCCGACCCGGGCCTCCCGCCGGACACAGAGAGGCGCTGCTGTGGTGACCGGTTCCAACCGTGACAGGAGAGACTGATGCTGGAGGCCGTTCACCACGTTGCGATCATCTGCTCGGATTATGAGCGCTCGAAGCATTTTTATGCCGAGATCCTGGGACTCCCGATCATCCGCGAGGTCTGGCGCGCGGAACGGCAGTCCTGGAAGTGTGATCTGCAGGTGGGCACGTCCCAGGTCGAACTCTTCTCGTTCCCGTCGCCTCCGGCGCGGCCAACGCGGCCGGAGGCGTGCGGGTTGCGCCATCTCGCCTTTTCAGTCGCGGCGCTCGAGCCCGTCATCGAGCACCTGCAAAGCCACGATGTTGTGGTCGAGCCGATCCGGCTCGACGAGCATACGGGTAAGCGCTTCGTTTTCTTTGCCGATCCCGACGGCCTTCCGCTGGAGCTCTACGAACGGTAGCGCTGTCTTGAATTGGGACGAAACATTTTGGAACACACTTGGGAAGGAACTCGCGTGTCGAAGAAAGTCAGATGGGGAATTTTGGGCGTCGCCAAGATTGCCCGTGAGCAGGTGATCTCGGCCCTGAAAGGCGGCGAGTTGACGGATGTGGTGGCGATTGCGTCCCGTGACCGAAATCGGGCGCAAGACGCCGCAGCGGAATTCGGTCTTCCGAAGGCCTATGACTCCTATGAGGCGTTGCTGGCCGATCCGGAGATCGATGTCATCTACAATCCTCTGCCTAACCACCTTCACGCCCCCCTCACCATCAAGGCGCTGGATGCGGGCAAGCATGTCCTGTGCGAGAAGCCGATTGCGCTGAATGCCGAGGAGGCGCAGCAGATCGAAGCGGCTCAGAAGAAGAGCGGCAAGCTCGTTGCCGAGGCCTTCATGGTCCGCTTCCATCCGCAATGGCAGCGGGCGCGGGAGATCGTACGGAGCGGTCGCCTCGGCGATGTCCGAGCAATCCATACGTTCTTCTCGTATCATCTCACCGACCCTGACAATATCCGTAACCAGCCGGGGATCGGCGGCGGCGGCCTCTACGATGTGGGATGCTACGCGATCGCGACCGCCCGCTACATCTTCGGCGCGGATCCGGAGCGCGTGATTGGTGTGTTCGACCGGGATCCTGCCATGCGAACGGACCGTCTTGCGAGCGGGCTGGCCGAGTTTCCGAGTGGGCGGCATCTGGCCTTCACCTGCGCAACGCAGCTTGTGCCAACCCAGCGGGTGCAGATTGCAGGCACAAGGGGGCGGCTGGAGATTCAGGTGCCTTTCAACCCAAGGCGCGACCAGCCGACTCGCCTGATGATCGACGATGGGCGAGATCTGATCGGCGGCGGGGCAGAGACGGAAGAGTTTCCCCCCACTGACCAATATCAACGCCAGGGCGATGCATTCTCCCGCGCGATCTTGGAGGGGAGCAGCCTCGAATTTCCGATGGCGGATGCGATCATGAACATGCGGGTTCTTGATGCGCTCTTTCGATCCGAGGAGTCGAAGGCCTGGGAAGTCGTTTGAACATCGTGACGGCGATAGCCCCTATCCAGGCAGCCGATTTGCCTTTGGAAGGATCACCTCACCGTGGCTTCCGGCAGCCTGCTCTTCATGACAAATTGATGGGCGACACTGGCTATCTGGAAACGGGAGATGCCAAGATCAGCCAGCTCATGATCGGAGAGCTGCGACAACTCGCGCGCCGTTTCACGGTACAGTTTGTAAGCATGGATTTTCAATTGGATGTCGGTGACGAATATGGAAAGTCCCAATCCTTAACCAGCCATCATGGCTAGCTATCCTTGCTCTTGTCGAAACGAAGCATATAGAAATGCAGTTCGCGCGTTGGCAGACCGCGTAATAAAAAACAGTTATGCTTTCCTCACATGGCGACCCGTAGAAGACAGGCTCAATGGGAGTCGACGTTCTTCGAAGGATAAAAAGCGCCCTGTACAGGGCGCTCAAGGTTCCAGCCTGAGGAACAGAGCCGGATAGGATTGCTTACGATACCGGCGTTCAATTTACGTTGCGCCAGATCAAACTCAGCAGGACTTCAGCTGCTACGACCTCACAGGCCTTGCTGCCCTCGCCACCGTCTCGTCGGCCTACTTCGGTGTTTCACAAACGCCGCCCACGCAAGCCTTCTCGGAATTGTGCTCTCAGTTCCGCACAGGAGAGTCGAAGGAAGGTCCGCTTACCACTCGAGGCTGTGTGGAAACAGGCTGATTTGGTAGACTTGCTCTCCGACGTGGGAGGCCAAGATGACGCGCTTCATCGAGG
>NZ_QDAH01000114.1 GCF_003075415.1 Microvirga sp. KLBC 81 | reverse complement strand
TGATCGCCACCGACCATGACCAGGTCGATTACCGCCTGATCGCAGAGCATGCCCGGCTCGTGGTGGATACCCGCAATAGTCTTGGTAAGGCGGGGCTTGCGAATGACCGGACGGTTAAAGCCTGATAAGCAGGGCTTTAGCTCTACTTGTACGGGCGCTATGGTATAGTTCTAGCGAAGGTTTGCGGTCGGGGGAGAGACATGGCGCGGCTTGCCAATGTTCATTTGTTCAAAGGACTCGAGATCGATCTCGCCCCCTTCGAGGCGCGGTCCAACTGGCGCCGCTTCGATCCGGATGAGGTGATCGTCGACTTTGACGAACTCTCCACCGACGTCTATTTCCTCCTCTCGGGCGAAGTGCGGGTGCTCATGCGCACCGCCTCGGGCAGGGAGGTGATCCTCAACGAGATGAAGCCAGGAGAGGTCTTCGGCGAACTGGCTGCCCTCGACGGCATCAAGCGTTCCGCGAACGTCACGGCGCTCACGAGAGGCGAAGCCTGCGTAATGCCAGCGGCTGTCTTCAAGGAACTGCTTTTCGCGAACCGGCCTGTCGCCGAGCGCCTCTTCTGCCTTATGGCCTCGCGACTCCGCGAGCTGAACGCCAAGTTCATGGAACAGACGGTTCTTGATCTAAGGCACCGGCTTTATTCGGAGTTGCTACGCCTCTCCGTGCCGCGCGGAGATAAGGGTGTCGAGCGGGTCATTACCCCGCCACCCTTCCACCACATCGTCGCCGCCCGCATCGGCTGCCGCCGCGAGCAGATCACGCGTGAGTTTTCGATGCTGACCCAGGAAGGCCTGATCGAGCGTACCCGCGGCGCCCTGATCCTGCGCCAGCCGGAGGTTCTGAAGGCCCGTGTCGCCGAGGCCATGCGAGCGGATCACTAGAGAGGGTACGAAGGACGAGACGTGCATTCTCGCAGGGGGATGCAGATGGCTCGCACCTTGTGCGCCTGAGGCGCGTCCCCGGCGGAACCGAGGAATTCCCGAAAACCTGAAAGGGCCCGATGCGCCCGGCTTTCTGACCTATGCAAGGGGCGGGGGCTGGTCGACGCGTCCAGGGACAAGCAAACGCATAGCCGCCCTTGATTCTGCGAGGATATCGCCTCATAAGAGACACGTAATAACGTCGGAAAAACTGCGATCCGAAGGTCGGCAAGACACTGAGCGCCTTCGAAACGCGCATCGAGGGGTTACGATGGATTCGTTTTCGTTCACACCAGGACTGACCCTGGTGAATGCCTTCAATCACGAGACCTTTGTCTTCACCACGCTCGAGAGTGGAGAGGCGGCCGAATTCGAGGTCCGTCTGGGACCGGGAGGCTCCGGTGGCGGCAATGCGATGGCCCACATTCATCCCAAGACGGACGAGACGTTCACAGTCCAGTCCGGCCTGCTGAACGTCTCCCTTGACGGCAAGATTCATGAGCTCCGGCCCGGTGAGACGATCACCGTTCCTGCCGGGAAGCCGCATTTTTTCCGCAACGCCTATGAGGGCGACACCGTGGTGGTCATCCGCTTCACGCCGGCGCAGCATCAGCTGCGTTTCTTCCTGAATTTCGCGACCATCGCGCAAAACCACACCGAATGGTTCGGCGCCAAGGGAGAACCCAGCTTCCTGCTGATGGCGCTAACCCTTCATACCTTCAAGGATCACTTCTATGTGGCCGGTCCGCCGGTTTGGGTGCAGAAGCTGCTCTTCGCAACGCTCGCGCCCATCGCCCGTCTCCTCGGCTACAAAGTCATCGTCATGCCCTGATCGGAAATGGGCGATCCCTTCGAGCATCTGAGATCTGCCCATCCCCGGAGCGGACAGGTTACTGATCCGGCGTCTCGCTAGAGCATCGTGTGGAAAAGTGGGCCCGGTTTTCCGCCAGCAACGATGCGCCACCAAAAGGGAGCATCGGATCGATCCGATGCTTTAGGTCGGGGCCTCTCTTAGAGGTCCCAAGAGGCGTTAGCGTTGCCCTGCCTGTGGCCCATAGGCTGCGAAGAATACGCGGACGGCGTTCTCCACGTTTGTCTTGATCTCTTCCTGCGTCGGCGGACCGCCGACGGCGAAGAGCTGGCGGCGCATCAGGCCAGAGACGCAGAGATCAAGAAAGTGTTGGGCGGCCACGCTGGTGTCCTCGACCGACAGGCGCCCAGCCTGGACTTGGCGATCAAAATAGGCGGCGAGGCGGGCTATGCCCTGGCAGGGGCCGGCTTCATAGAAGGCTTGGCCAAGGGCAGGGAATTTCTCCGCAGCGCCGATCACCATGCGGATCGAGGAGATATGCTCCGGCGTGCCCATGCGGGTCAGGTAAGTATGGCCAAGCCGGGTGAGCACGGAGCGCACGTCCGGGTCATCAGCGTCGAGCTTGAAGAGGACCTCCGCTAAGCCCTGCTTTTCTTCCTTGGTCAGTGCCGCAAACAGGCTCTCCTTGCTGTCGAAGTACACATAGAGCGTGCCCTTGGAGACACCGGCCGCCTTCGCGATCTCGCCCATGCTGGCGCCATCGAAACCGCTCGCCAGAAAAACCTGACGGGCACCCTCCAAAATCTGGCGACGCTTGACACCCTCCGCGCTCTCTTCTGCCGAGAGAGAGCCGCTGGGAGCGGCGGCTGTTGCGCGAGCGATATCTTTCAGGTCGCTCATGTGCGTTTTGTCACCTCCGGCCTATTGACCGAACGGTTCGGTCAAATCATATGTATCTACCTAGTCATTATAGTTCAATGCCGCAAGAACACCTCGAAACTTTCTGGTTCGGGCAGTTTGCGTTGTCGATAGAGGGTTGGCATGGCTTACCGTGAAGAGTTCGAACAGGGCGGAAAGGGGGCTCCCGCGCCCGCCATGGATCGACAGCCTGCCCAGTCTCCCGAAGCGGAGCAGGGTCCGCTCCAGGAAGCTGCGCCCGCCAAGGCGAAGTCGCGCAAGAAGCCGGTGATCATGGCTCTGCTATTGAGCGCTCTGGCGTTCGGCGGCTACGAGGGTTTTCACTGGTGGACCGAAGGGCGCTTCATGGTCTCGACCGATGATGCCTATGTGCAGGCCGACATCACGATCCTCTCGGCCAAGGTGTCCGGATACGTCTCCTCCGTGGCCGTTATCAACAACCAGAGCGTCAGGGCCGGCGACCTGATCGCCAAGATAGACGATGGCGATTACCGCTTTGGCCTGCAATCGGCCAAGGACAAGCTCGCCACACAGCAGAGCTCCATCGAGCGCATCGGCCGTCAGATCGACGCAGGCCGTGCCTCGGTGGCTCAGGCCGACGCGCAGGTGGCTGCCGCCAAGGCGGAGGCTGAGCGCGCTGCCAGCGATTATGCTCGCCAGCAGCAGCTTGCCCGTTCCGACTACACCAGCCGCGCAGCTCTTGAGAACGCCAAGGCCGCCAGCGATCGCGCAGAGGCCAACGTAAAGAGCGCTCAAGCCGCTCTCGCGGCCGCCAAGGCGAATATCGACGTTCTCTCAGCCCAGCAGACCGAGGCGCGCCGTGTTGCGGCCGAGCTGCAGACAGGCGTCGAGAAGGCTGAGCGCGATCTTTCCTTCACGGAAATCCGTGCGCCGGCCGATGGCGTGATCGGCAACAAGGCCGTCGAGGTTGGCACCTTTGTGCAGCCGGGCGCGCGCCTGGCCGCTCTCGTGCCGCTCACCAGCGTGCATGTGGATGCGAACTTCAAGGAAACCCAGCTCGCTCATCTGAAGCCGGGCCAGAAGGTGAAGATCGAGGTCGATGCCTTCCCGGATGCGGACATCGTCGGCACGGTGGAAAGCGTGTCGCCCGCCTCCGGCGCGGTGTTCAGCCTGCTGCCGCCCGAGAACGCCACCGGCAACTTCACCAAGATCGTGCAGCGCGTGCCCGTGCGCGTGTCTGTCAGCCCCGAGGTTGCACAGCAGGGCCTGCTGCGTCCCGGCCTGTCGGTTGTCGTCGATGTGGACACGCGTACCTCGGCTGAAGCGTCCAAGACAGCCAGCCTGAAGCAATAAGGAACGAGCAAAGCCCCCATGGCCGCTTCCGCCGCCATATCGAACAATCCGAAGGCTGCCATGCCGGCCGCAAAGTCTGCGCAGGTAAGTCCGCGCAAGACCTTTGCGTTCTTCTGCATGGTCTTCGGCATGTTCATGGCGATCCTGGACATCCAGATCGTCTCGGCGTCGCTCGCCGAGATCCAGGCGGGTCTCTCCGCATCTTCGGATGAAATCTCGTGGGTGCAGACGAGCTACCTGATCGCGGAAGTGATCATGATCCCGCTTTCAGGGACGCTTTCACGCGTGCTCTCGACACGCTGGATGTTCGTCATCTCCGCAGGCGGCTTCACGCTCATGAGCTTCCTGTGCGCGACGGCCACGAATATCGAGCAGATGATCGTCTACCGTGCGCTGCAGGGCTTCATTGGCGGCGGCATGATCCCGACCGTCTTCGCGTCAGCCTTCACCGTCTTCCCGCCGGAGAAGCGGCCCGTGATCTCGCCGCTCATCGGCCTCGTGGCGACGCTCGCGCCCACGATCGGCCCGACACTCGGCGGCTACCTCACCGACCTGTTCTCCTGGCACTGGCTGTTCCTCGTGAACATCGTGCCCGGCATCTTCGTGACAGTCTCAACGTATCTCCTGGTCGACTTCGACGAGCCCAATCTCGAACTCTTCAAGAGCTTCGACTGGTCGGGTCTCGGCTTCATGGCGGCCTTTCTCGGGAGCCTCGAATACGTGCTGGAAGAGGGGCCGAACAACGACTGGTTCCAGGACGAGGCGGTGCTCATCCTCACCATCGTCTGTGTTGTCGGTGCGCTTGGCTTCTTCTACCGGGCGTTCACGGCGAAGCAGCCCATTGTGGATCTGCATGCGTTTGCCGATCGCAACTTCCTCGCGGGTTCGTCCTTCAGCTTCGTGATGGGCATCGGCCTCTACGGGCTGACCTATCTCTACCCGGTCTATCTCGGCCGCGTGCGGGGCTACTCGTCCCTGCAGATCGGCGAGACCATGTTCGTGTCGGGTGCCTGCATGTTCCTGATGGCACCGGTGGCGGGCTTTTTGTCCCGCAAGATGGACCCGCGCGTCATGATGGGTATCGGCTTTGCCGCCTTTGCCTTCGGCACATGGATGATGAGCGGGCTCACTAAGGACTGGGATTTCTGGGAGCTTTTACTGCCTCAGATCTTCCGCGGCATCGGTCTCATGATCTGCATGGTCCCGATCAACAACATCGCGCTCGGCACATTGCCTCCGGAGCGCATCAAGAACGCGTCGGGCCTCTACAATCTCACCCGCAACTTAGGCGGTGCGGTGGGCCTGGCGCTCATCAACACGATTCTCAACAACCGCCTGGATCTTCATCTCCAGCGGTTGCGCGAGAACGTGAACTGGGGCCGCTCCACGGCGGTCGAGACGCTGAACTCCATGACCCTGAAGTTCCAGTCTCTCGGCACCGATGCGAGCTCGGCTGCGATCAAGACCCTGTCCAACATGGTTAGGCGCGAAGCCATGGTCATGTCCTTCGCGGACGTTTTCCTGCTGCTGACCGTGCTGTTCCTGGGGCTGGTCCTCGCCTTGCCCTTCGTCAAGAAACCGCGTGCGGCACCCGCCGGTGCCGGCGGTCACTGAGACGACCCTCCTGAGACTAACCTCCAAACAACTTCAGCCCGGCTTCAAGCCGGGCTTTTTTTATTGCTTGGGCGATTTCAGCTTGAGGCGGCGCAGAAGGCCATAGACCTCCTCCACCGACCGGCAGACCCGGTTCAGGATCACGGGCTGGCGCAGCGAGACATGGATGTGGTTCGGCGCATAGAGGCGAATAGTGCCGAAGCCCGGAAAGCGGCCGTTGCCGGGATGCCGGTTGTTCCAGCGGTTCGGCGGACGTCCAATCCAGGGCTTGTAGGTATGCACCGCATCGAGCAGCCGGGCGCATTCGCGATAAAAGCTCTCCTCAAGCGCATGCTGCTCTGGTCTCATTCCTTCAGCTACGCTTACTAACCTGCCCGCGTTCCATCCTTGAAGCGTAGATCATGGGCGCGAGCCATGAGAGAGACTTCATGCGGCGAGAGAGGATTGCTGCTGGCCGCGCCATCCATGCCCCTCTGCTCGCCGGACCATTCGCTGGTGGCGCGATCAAGGCGCAGAACAAAGAGGCTGCCATCTTTGACATGCCACTCTGCCTGTCGCTCGGTCTCGAGCTGAGGAAGGTGGCCTTCTCCTGGTTGCGCTTTGTCCAGGCCGCCCGCAACATCGGGCCTCTGTTCCGTGCCGGGCTTCATGACATCCCTCCATGGCTCGCGTTCGATGGCTTAAGCTTCCCTGGCGAGACGGTTCTCGTCGATTTCGAGTTCGACTCGGGTCCTGTCTCCGAGCAAAGCTCGCTCAGGCCAGATGGCCCGAACGTCTTCCGGCAAGGCATGCCGCACTTTTTCCACCTGCCCCTCCGGAAGATGCCGGGATAGGACAGTAAACACGGCTTGAGCTGCATCCTGCGGGTCAAAGGGTCTGGTCGGGCCAAGGTCTTCAGCGACACGCTGGAGAAACTCGTCGAGCGAACGATAGCGCTCGGGTGCTGTCGCAGGACGCCACCGATCATAGAAGAGTCCGCGCACAAGAAGCGGCAATTCCGCACTGAGATGCGCGGACAGCTCCAGAGGGATCCGGTCGCGTAGGGCGTGCAGAACAGACCCCAGCGCATGCCAGGCGACGTGCCGGTCCGGGCCCAGAACCTGCATGATCTCCTTGAGCCAGGTGTTTGTCGTGTGAAGAGTTTTATCAAAGACTTCGAGACCGTTCGTGCTCATGGCGAACCTCCTTGGTCATCGCAGTTGCCCCGCGTCTTTCCAAGCGGTAGGCGCCAATCTCCGGCTGTTTAAGACTTTGCGCTGGAATTGGGATTGTGCTTGTCGGTGGAGGTTGTCGGACCTTTCGATCCTTTCGATCCGCCGCCCCACTTTTCCGCATTCTGAACGGGATTGCCGCCCTTGCGACCGGGCGAATGGGCCTTAGGGCTGCCGCTGGAGATTGGGTCGTGCTTGGTATCGGGTGTGTCGGGCATCTGGAAGCTCCTTCTGCCGATGCTTCCGGAACGAGGAGGGACGATGGTTGTTCCAGCGTAACCATAGAAAGGATGGGGAGTGCCGGGCTTAAATCTGTTGTTCTCCCGGCTCGATCATCATAGCTTGCGCGGCAGGTTTTCTCGCTTAGGTGAAGTTCAAAAATCTTGCCTCCGCCACTCCGCCAGTCCGCTTCCGTCGGCGCCGTGCGCCGCACTTTCGCTCCCTGGGCCGATCCCAATGCCAAGCCGCTGATCCGCTTCGAGAGCGTAACGAAGCGGTTCGGCGAGGTCGTGGCGGTCGATCACCTGACACTCGATATCTTCGAGGGTGAGTTCTTCTGCCTGCTCGGCCCTTCCGGCTGCGGCAAGACGACCCTCATGCGGATGCTCGCGGGCTTTGAATATCCAACCGAGGGGCGCATCACCCTCGCCGGGCAGGATCTCGCCGGCGTTCCGCCCTATCGGCGGCCTGTGAACATGATGTTCCAGTCCTACGCGCTCTTCCCGCACATGAGCGTGGAGAAGAACATCGCCTTCGGCCTGAAGCAGGATGGCTTGCTGAAGTCCGAGATTGCCGCGCGTGTGGAAGAGATGCTGCGCCTCGTCCAGCTCGAAAAGCTCGCGAAACGCTATCCGAGCCAGCTCTCCGGCGGCCAACGCCAGCGCGTGGCACTGGCCCGCGCTCTCGCCAAGAAGCCCAAGGTGCTGCTCCTCGACGAGCCGCTCGGCGCTCTCGACAAGAAGCTGCGTGAGGAAACCCAGTTCGAGCTGATGGACATTCAGCACGATCTGCACATGACTTTCGTGGTCGTCACCCACGATCAGGAAGAGGCCATGACCATGGCTGACCGCATCGCGGTCATGGACCACGGCCGCATCGTGCAGGTTGCTACCCCCGGCGAGATCTACGAACAGCCGAAGACCCGCTTCATCGCGGAATTCGTCGGCGACGTGAACATTCTCGAAGGCCATGTGATGGGCCAGGAGAACGGCCTCTGGCGCGTGAAGACCGCTTCCGCCGAGGTGCCGCTCACCATCGACGATCCCGACGAGGTGCTGCATTCCGGTCAAGCCGTAGCGATTGCGGTACGCCCCGAGAAGATGGTCGTGCGGCGCGAGAAGCCGGGCCCCGAGGCCGTGAACGTACTCACCGGCGAGGTATGGGATATCGGCTATCTCGGCGACTGGACTGTCTACCGGATCAGGCTCGCCACCGGCGAGATCCTCCGCGTTTCCTGCGCAAACGTGTCCCGCTTCGTGGAAAACCCCATCGACTGGGACGAGCAGGTCTATGTCACCTTCGCGCCGGGTGCGGCGGTGATCCTGGCGGAATAGCCATGAAGGAGCGTTCTTTCACGAAGAGACTGAGTGCGGCTTTGGTGCCTGCCGTGCCGTATCTCTGGCTTGGCGTGTTCTTCCTCGTGCCGTTCCTGATCGTGCTCAAGATCAGCCTGTCGGATACCGCCATCGCTCAGCCGCCCTACAAACCGGTTTTCGAGTGGAGCGATATCGCAGCCTTCTTCAGCGCGCTCGATCTTGAGAACTTCGAGCTTCTGGTCGACGACGATCTCTACTTCCGGGCAACGCTCTCGTCAGTGCGTATCGCGGCGGTCTCGACGATTCTGCTGCTGCTCGTGGGCTTTCCCATTGCCTACGGCATGGCGCGCGCGCCGGAGCGGCACCGTTCGCTGCTGGTTGCACTCGTCATCCTGCCGTTCTGGACGAGCTTTCTCATTCGCATCTATGCGTGGATCGCAATCCTGAAGCCTGAAGGGCTGCTCACTCAAGGACTCATGAGCCTCGGTCTCATCTCCGAGCCCATCGGAATCCTCAACACGGAATGGGCCGTCTATATCGGCATTGTGTACGCCTATCTGCCCTTCATGGTGCTGCCGCTTTACGCGACGCTGGAGAAGATGGACGACACGCTGCTCGAAGCAGCCCTCGATCTCGGCTCCACGCCCTGGCGCTCATTCTGGACGATCACCGTGCCGCTCGCGATGCCGGGCATCATCGCAGGCTCGCTTCTCTGCTTCATCCCGGCCGTGGGCGAGTTCGTGATCCCGGACCTGCTGGGCGGGTCTGAAACGCTCATGATCGGCCGTCAGCTCTGGAGCGAGTTCTTCTCCAACCGCGATTGGCCGCTGGCCTCCGCGGTTGCCATCCTGCTCCTCATCATCCTTGTCGCGCCCATCGTGATCTATCGCGACGTGGAGGCACGGCGCGTGGAGACGCGGCCATGAACCGGCGCCTGAGCCTCTTCAATGTCACGTCGCTGGTGTTGGGATTTGCGTTCCTTTACCTGCCGATCCTGCTGCTTGTCGTCTATTCCTTCAACGGCTCACGGCTCGTCACCGTCTGGGGCGGGTTCTCGACACAATGGTATGCGGCGCTTTTCCGCAACGAGGCGCTGATGGAAGCGGCCTGGGTGACGCTGCGCATCGCGCTGCTCTCAGCCAGCATGGCCACCGTGCTCGGCACGCTCGCGGCCCTGGCGCTCACGCGCTATGGGCGCTTCCCGGGCCGCACGCTGTTCACCGGCATGGTCTATGCGCCCATGGTCATGCCGGAGGTCATCACCGGCCTGTCGCTGCTCCTGTTCTTCGTCGCCGTTGATCTCGACCGCGGCTTTTGGACGATCATGCTCGCTCACACCACGCTGACCATGTGCTTCGTTACGGTGGTGGTGCAGTCGCGTCTCATGACCTTCGACCGTTCGCTGGAAGAAGCAGCAATGGATCTCGGCGCTCCGCCGCTGCGCACATTCTTCGCCGTGACGCTGCCGCTGATCGCGCCGTCCATCGTCGCAGGCTTCCTGCTTGCCTTTACCCTGTCGCTCGATGACCTCGTGATCGCGAGCTTCAACACGGGTCCGGGCGCGACGACGCTGCCGATCAAGATCTACAGCCAGGTCCGGCTGGGCCTGTCGCCGGAGATCAACGCCGCTTCGACCATCCTCATCGGTCTCGTGACGCTCGGCGTGATTTCAGCCACCTTGATCAGCAAGCGCTCGGTGCTGCGCTCCCGACGCAACGCTCAATGAGCGGTCGCCTGCGGCCCCTGTTCGTTCGGGGCCACACGGACGGGGAGAAGGGGCTTCGCAGCACCCGACCGCTCGATCAGGGAGCGGGTATTTGGCATGACGCTGATGTTGTCCCACCCGCCGTCGATGTCAAAGGCGATGGCGGGCGGCGATTTGGTCCCCGCTGCCGAGACCTCCGCCTTCAGGTTGAGGGTGCGGTCCACCATCAGCACCTGGCCCTTGAGCTCGGCCACGACTTCGGTTGATGTGAGCTTGGCCTCCGCCACCTCGCCGACGCCACCTTGGATAACGATCTGCGCTTGTGCTTCCTGGAACGGCGTGCGGCCACCCTTCCAGTTGAGGGAGGCGAGAAGAGGGTGCTTCTCGACGCGCTTCAGGGCATCTCCCAAGGCAAGACCCACCAGTTCGCCCTTCCGAACAGTGATCGAGCTGCGGCCTTGCGCCTGTTGGACCACTTCGATCGGGTTCTGTCCCTTGCCCTCGAACGTGAATTGTCCCTGAGATCGGCCCGTGATCCAGCGTGACTGGCCGACGCTGCTCAAGAAGGGTCCGATTTCCACGCCTGAGAAGGTGCCCTGGCTCTTGAATTCGGTCTGGCCATCGACGGTGGTCAGCGACAGGCGGCCTTTCAGGCTGCCGTCATGGAAGCCGGCACGTCCGATGGAGGCTTCGATCTCGCCAGGGCGCACGAGAACGCTGGCGGCCATGTCCTCGACACGCAGGCGTCCCAGGCGGGCCGACGCCGCCGAGAGACGCAGATCGAGATCGCTGCCCGTGACATGCGCGAGATCGAGGTTCTCCTCGCTCCAGGAGCCAGATGAAGTGCGGGCCTGAGCGAAGGGCGCGAAGAAATCAGAAAGGTTCAGGTCCTCCGCTGCGAGGGTGCCTGTGATGACGGGGCGTTCGGTATCGAAGTGAACCGCCATCGTGCCCTCCAGCTTGTCGCTGCCCAGCGCGACAGCCACCGAGGGCCAGGACAGGCGCCGGCGGTCCATGGAGAAGTCGCCCTTGACCGAGAAGGCCTGGATCAGGGAGCCGAAGGGCAGCTTCACGCCGCTCCAGCGGGTGAAGTCGCGCACGGAGGTGGCTTCAATGGAGCCTTCGCCCGTCATGCCGGGATTGAGGCCAAGCTGCGCTTCACCTCTCAGGCTCAGACGGGCCGCGGGTGCGGCGATGGTCAGCTCGACCGGGCTGATATCGCCGGAAGCAAGCCGGTCAGGATGAACAGAGGCCTCCTCGATCACCACTCGCGCATCCCGCCACAGGCCGTTGCCATAGACCGTCAGGGGCTCGTTCTCGCCCACCCAGCGGATCACGAGTTCCGCGACATCGAGATCCGCGTCCTTCAGGTCGGTCCAATGGATGGAGGAGCTGTTGAGGATCAGGCGGCGGGCATGCAGGGCCTTGGACCGGCTCTGGAAAACCTCGGCCCATTTCACGTCCTGCAGCGCTTGGGCGGAGGCCGTGATCTTGCTGTCGCTCAGCTCGAAATCGGAAAGCTCGACCCGTCCGAGCAGGAGGGGGAGCACGCGGATCTCACCCCGCAGGATTCCGCCTTCGGCCGTAAGCGCTTGGTTGGGGAAGCGGATTGTCACATTTTCGAACTTGACCCGGGGAATGGGAAGCACGGCGAAGACGCTGCGCCCTTCGACCGTCAGATCGAGGCCATAGCGCTCCCTCATATGGTCGGAGAGAGCAGACGAGAGGCCGTTCTCCCTGAGGGTCCAGGGAGCTGCGGCCGCCCCGATGAGGGCAAACGCAATCAACGCAATGAAAAAGACGACGCGGCGAGACATGAGTGTAGTGTTTAATCCTTGTGCCCCGCCTCGCAAGGGATGGCTGATCAGCAGCCTGTGGGCGGCGGGGCCGAATAATCCATTGTTCTCATATATCCATTGGAAGGGATTGTCTAAATTGAGGCCAAGTTGCAGGGTGCGACCTGATCTCATTCCAAGACCTTAAGGGGCAGGCATAGCCCTAGGAGGAATCGTTGATGAATAAGGTTTACAGCGATGCGCGGTCTGCGCTGGCTGGGCTTGTGAAGGATGGCATGACCATCATGGCCGGGGG
>NZ_QDAH01000113.1 GCF_003075415.1 Microvirga sp. KLBC 81 | reverse complement strand
CTTGATGACCTGCTGCCGTGGTCCTATGCGGTCGCGCAAGACCTCAAGGCCGTGGCCTGAAAACACCGCTTACGATCCACTCTCCATTCCAACCTCCCGGTCCGCATCCAATCCCGGGGTACGGCGTCGTTAGCTGGCTGTTAACCATCTTTTCTGTTGCCTGTGGAAACCGGGCAGAACCTTCCTCGCACCCGGCTTTTGCCCTTGCCCTCGGACATTGCAGGCGGCTTCGGGATTCCCATGGACGGCGCTGGTGTCAATCCGAATCGCCGCAAAAAAGCCACGAAACAAACAGAGAACATTTGCCGCTCAGGACGGAGTGCATCCTCGTCAGCGGTGCCATCCAGCGATACAGTTCGGAGAGGCCGGGAACAGTACCCGGCAGGCACCATGAACCAGATGATTCGACCCTCACAAGTGGATCAGAGGCCGGTCCTTGAGACGCTCGCAGGCTCGATCGAGCGCATCACCTTCCACAATCCCGAAAACGGGTTTGCCGTCCTGAAAGTCCATACCCGGGGCAAGGGCGACCTCATCACCGTGGTCGGCCACACCCCGGCGGTTTCGGCCGGCGAGTGGATCACGGCGAGCGGCCTGTGGATCAGCGACCGCACCCACGGGCTTCAGTTCAAGGCCGAAGTGCTCAAGACCACCCCGCCGACCGGGGCAGAGGGGATCGAGAAGTATCTTGCCTCGGGGCAGATGCGCGGCATCGGGCCGGCCATGGCCAAGCGGATCGTGGCGGCCTTCGGCGAGGACACCTTCGAGATTATTGAGGCCCAACCCGAGCGCCTGACCGAGGTGCAGGGCATTGGCCCCTGGCGAGCCTCGAAGATTGTGGCGGGCTGGGCCGAGCAGAAGGCCGTGCGGGAGATCATGATCTTCCTGCACGCGCATGGGGTTGGCACGGCCCGGGCGGTGCGCATCTTCAAGACCTACGGCTATGAGGCCGTTCAGGTCATGACCGAGGACCCATACCGTCTCGCGAAGGACGTACGCGGCATCGGCTTCCGGACGGCGGATGCCATCGCAGCCAAGCTCGGAATGGAAAAGACCGCGCCGCAGCGGATCCGGGCGGGTATCTCGTTTGCACTTCAGACCGCTACCGACGAAGGACACTGCGCTCTGCCGGTCGAGGCCCTCACCCGCCTGGCCGAGCAGCTGCTCGAGGTGGATGAGGCCCTGATCCGCACAGCCGTGGTCGAGGAGCTGTCCAAGGGCGAGATCGTCTCGGATACGATCGGGGACGAGACCTGCCTGTTTCTCAAGGGGCTCTACCTGGCCGAGCAGGCCATCGCCTCCCGGCTGATCGAGAGAGCCTCCGGCCCGCCGCCCTGGCCGGAGATTGACCTCGACAAGGCTGTCCCGTGGGTGGAGGGCCGCACGAACAAGACCCTGGCAGCCTCGCAACGCGAGGCTCTGAAACTGGTGCTCGGCTCAAAGGTGGCGGTGGTGACCGGTGGCCCAGGTGTCGGCAAGACGACCCTGCTCGACACGATCTTGCGCCTGCTTGTCGCGAAGGGTGTCCGGGTGGCGCTGGCGGCACCGACCGGACGGGCCGCCAAGCGCATGACCGAGCAGACCGGGCTGGAGGCCAAGACCATCCACCGGCTGCTGGAGATCGATCCGAAGCACGGCGGCTTCTCGCGCAATGAGGAGAACCCGCTTGATTGCGATCTGCTGGTGGTGGACGAGACCTCCATGGTCGACGTGCCGCTGATGAATGCGCTCACCAAGGCGGTTCCGCCCCATGCGGGCTTGCTGCTGGTGGGCGACGTGGACCAGTTGCCCTCCGTCGGATCAGGGCAGGTACTGGCCGATATCATCGCCTCAGAGCGCGTGCCCGTGGCTCGCCTGACCGAGGTATTCCGGCAAGCGGCGGAAAGCCGGATCGTGGTGAACGCCCACCGTATCAACAAGGGCCAAATGCCCGAACCGCCGAAGGCGAGCGAGCAAAGTGACTTCTACTTCGTCGAGATCACTGATCCCGAAGAGGGCGTGCCGAAGATCATCCAGATGATCAAGGAGCGCATGCCGCGCCGGTTCGGGCTTGATCCGATGAAGGACATTCAGGTGCTCTGCCCGATGAACCGGGGCGTGCTGGGTGCGCGTAACCTCAACATCCAGCTTCAGGAGGTGCTCAATCCCAATCCTCCTGCCAAGGTGGAGCGGTTCGGCTGGCGCTTTTCGCCGGGAGACCGCGTGATGGAAACTCAGAACGACTACGACCGGGAGGTCTTCAACGGCGATCTTGGAACTGTCGTCCGGATCGACGATGAAGAGGGGGCACTGATCGCGGCGTTCGATGGGCGGGAGGTGTCCTACCCGTTCGGTGAACTCGACACGCTGGTGCCCGCCTACGCCACCACGATCCACAAGTCGCAAGGCTCGGAGTATCCCGCCGTCATCATCCCGGTCGTCACGCAGCATTTCACGATGCTGGCCCGCAACCTGCTCTACACCGGCGTCACCCGAGGCAAACGCCTGGTCGTCTTGGTTGGCCAGAGGAAGGCTGTGGCTATGGCGGTCAGAGGCGGGCAGATGAAGCGGCGCTGGACGAAACTGCGGGAATGGATGGCCAGCCCTTGACCGGATCCGACCTTCATAGGGCGTTGTCCGGCAGCAGAAGGTCAATCAAGCGTCAAAGGCCGCGTTTCCGGTGCTGTTCGCGCTCACACGCTTCCGCTCTCGGGATTGTATCGGAGGGGAATGTCCGCGGAGGGCGGGGCCGGTACCAGCATGCTGCCGATGCCTGCGGAGCTTGAAAATCCCATGCGCTACGGACTCCTGGAGGTGGTACAAGCCGCGTCATGCCCCTGCTCGCCTACACCCACTCAGGGGAGCCGCTTGTTGCTCCTCTGCTATCCGATCACCAATGGGAGCAACTGAGATCGGCGCGGAACCGCGACGCGTGGATGCCGCATGGGAAAGGACGGGCCATTCCCAAGGTCTCACGCCTCGGAACACGGTTCTTCGCTCATCCTCCCGGACAACCGACGACAGGAGCAAAGGAGAGCGATCTCCATCTCTCCATCAAAGCCCAGAGCCTGATCGGCGCCCGGGCCGCAGGCTGGGATGCTCTCCCGGAGCAATCCGGGACCACGCCTGACGGCCATGACTGGCGGGCGGATGTCCTGTGCCGCCGGCCCGGAAAAGCCTGGACCGTCGCCGTCGAGGCCCAGGTCCAGCTCCAGGGCGAGGAAGCCTACCGTCAGCGGCAGGAGCGCTATGCCGCTTCAGGCATTCGCGCCCTCTGGCTGGTCGCTCACGAGCCCGCGGCCCTGCACCGCTATTGGCGCGAGCCCGATCCGTATCTGCCGGCCTTCAAAACCACGGTCGGGAAGGATCGGCACGGCCGGCCGGAGGCGCAGGTGCAGATCGACGGCTTATCGCTCGCCATCCCCGAATTCGTCTCCGGCGCGCTCAGCGGGCAGCTGCACTGGTCTGGGAACGGCCGGCACGGGATCATCATGCTCGTTCTCCACAAGGATCAGTGTTGGCACCGTACCTGCCGAAAGACGGTCCTCCTCGCCTACAGGGCCGAAACGCTGCGGAGGATGCCGCTCGGCCTTGAGGCGGCCCAGGCGATGACGGGCTATGGCGACGCTTATGCCAGGGCTCGAGCGGTTCTTCCCGACCTCGCGGACAATCCATGGCCGCTCAGAAATGCTCTCGCGTCGCGTTGCCCTCACTGCCGGCGGGAGATCCGGTATCACAGCCATGACTGGGCGGGTCAGGACGTCGTTGAAGTGCCGATCGGCGTCGATGCCGGTGAGCAGGGCCGACGCCTCGGCGTGACCCCACATGCGCAATGGCATTGGGGACCTGAATCCCGTTGGACGCGCTGGGCTCCGCTCGGGGGCATCGGCCTGATCTCCCATCGCCGTCTCGCGATGCGTCCGAGACGCCTCGGCCCCGGGACAGGCTGACAAGTTTCGCGGACGGAGCACCGGCCGCGGAAGCTTCCCCGGTCCAGATCGGCCTGACCTGCCAAAGGCCACGCCCCAAAGAGTGGGCCCTTTGCCGCCTCAGGTCCCGCAGAAGGTCCGGTAGACACGCTCGTGCGGCTCCGGCGGTTCGGCGTAGTGAGCAAACGCCGGCTGATCCTCGTAGGGCTGCGAGAGAACCATCAGAAGCTCCTCGAAGGGAGCAAAGTCGTCCCGCTCCACCGCAGCTTGAATCACTGCCTCCACGTGATGATTGCGAGGGATATAAGCCGGATTGACGACTCGCATGGCAGCCTGGCGGGTTGCGCCGTCTTGCGGCTCATGGCTCAACCGCTCCCGCCAGCGGGCGGCCCAGGCATCGTAAGCCAGCGGGTTGATGAACAGGCTTCGGACGGCCTCGTCCGCTTCGGGTCCGGCGGCGGCATCGCTCAGCCGCCGGAAGGTCAGGGTAAAGTCGGCCTGGTTCTCAGCCATTGCCTTCAGAAGGTCTCCGGCGAGCGTCGGGTCCTCCTCGCGCTTCGTCAGCAGCCCGAGCTTGTGCCGGAGCCCTGCATGATAGGCCGCTTCGAATTTGCCTGAATAAGCGACGAGTGCTTCATTCGCCTCGGCGACGGCCTTCTCCTCATCCTCGGACAGGAGCGGCAGAAGCGCCTCGGCCAGCCGCGTCAGGTTCCAGAGGCCGATGCGCGGCTGGTTGCCATAGGCGTAGCGGCCCTGCTGGTCGATGGAGCTGAAGACTGTGGCGGGATCATAGGCGTCCATGAACGCGCACGGGCCATAGTCGATGGTCTCGCCGGCAATAGACATGTTGTCGGTGTTCATCACTCCGTGGATGAAGCCGATGTGCAGCCAACGGGCAATGAGGTTTGCCTGGGCGGCGATCACCTGGTCCAGGAGAGCCCGATAGGGCCGGTCACTCTCGGCGGCCTGTGGGTAGTGCCGTCCGATGACGTAGTCCGCGAGGAGGCGCAATCCCTCCACGTCCTGGCGGACGGCGAAGAACTGGAATGTGCCGACCCGGACATGGCTCGAAGCCACCCGCGTCAGAACCGCCCCGGGAAGCCGCGTCTCACGGACAACCGTCTCGCCGGTCAACGCGGCGGCAAGCGCACGCGTTGTCGGCAGCCCGAGCGCCGCCATCGCCTCGCTGACAAGATACTCGCGCAGCACAGGCCCCACCGCCGCTCGTCCGTCGCCGCGGCGCGAGAACGGTGTCGGGCCTGAACCTTTGAGCTGAATGTCCCGGCGGATGCCGTCTCGATCAACCACTTCGCCGAGGAGGATGGCACGGCCGTCGCCGAGCTGCGGCACGAACTGTCCGAACTGATGGCCGGCATAGGCCATGGCAATAGGCTCAGCCGCATCCGGAACGCGGTTACCGGACAGAAGCTCAAGCCCTTCGGGACCGGAGAGGCGATCCGGGTCGAGGCGGAGTTGCAGGGCGAGATCCCGGTTCAGCCGGATGAGCCTCGGAGCCCTGACCGAGGTGGGCGCCATGCGCGCGAAGAAGCGCTCCGGCAGGCGGGCATAGGTGTTGTCGAAGGGGAAATGAATTGTCATCGGACCGGTTTCACCGTCAGGACCCCGTGACATCGTATGGGGTGCTCCTGAAAACAAGAGCCGGATATGCCCTCCGGCTGAAGCGGGTCCACGGCGCCCTGTCCCCGATTCTGGACAGCGCTCGGGACCATTCTGTCCCGGAAGAGACGGTTACCGCTCCCGCTCAATGATGCGGTACTCAACGTCGATAATCTCCCCTGCTCGGCGGGCTTGCGCCATCCTGCGGCGAAGGCGCCACCGCAGGATCATGCCGGTGATGATGGCCGCAGGGATGAGGATCAGCGCAAGTCCTGCGGCCAGGACGATCAGCAAAAGGCCCAGCGAGACGGCAGCAATCAGCACCAGGGCGGCGGCCCAGCGAGGCATCCGGATCAATCTGATGCCCGGATGGGGCGGATAGCGCGGGTCCATATCCCCTCTGTGCAAAGCTCTGCGTCAATCGTGCTTCATATGCTGATGCCAGGAGTCGGATACAAGATCGATATGGAGCCGGGCATCTCAGCGCATCTACTTGGCGCCATGATCGTCGGAGTGTCAGGTGCTCGTCGGAAAGGTGGAGGCCTCGCCCGGAATCGAACCGGGGTGCAAGGATTTGCAGTCCTCTGCGTCACCACTCCGCCACGAGGCCGTCCGGGCGTATTCGGGATGTGGGACATGTTTGATAGTGGAGAGCCTCTCAAAGAGCAACCGCCCGCTTCGACCGGCGCTTTTCCGGCCGGCGGTCAAGCGCGTGAGACGGGCCCGAACACGTCGGCGGCAGCCCTGGATGTCCGTGTGGGCGCATTCTTCCGGAGCAATCGTCACTGTGGTTTGCGCGAAGGCTGCGACCTTCGCGACGGCCATTCATGCGGCCTCGGCTGACGTTCCCCAACCTGAGACAATCCGGATTCGTTGTCCGACCCCAAACGGCAACTTCCAGAGGCGGATCCTACGTTCGATCCGGATGCCGCCGTTGCGGCGTCTCTCAGTGCCTCTGTCCGGCCCGTTCGGCGGCACCGGCAAGCCTGTGCTGGAGGCGAAGGCCTGCGTCACGCAGCAGGCGGAGCTTTCGTGCTATAGGTTGAGAGTTGCTGTTTCTGTCGGTCACGACGGCCGCCGCAGCCGCGAACAGGTCATCGGCAGCCATCTCGATGCCAGGGTCCCGCCTGCTCCCTCCAGTCACATCAACAAGAAGGGTCTGCAGGTCATGCAGGTCGACTTCAGTGCTTCCCCGCTCAATCCGGGACACGACGGCCTGAATGGCCTCTCGCCGCTTCTCGATCCCTTCAGCGAGTGCCGTCTCCACCATTTGCCTTATCTCCTGAACAAGTCGGCCAGCGGCGCTATGCCGGCAGTGGGAAAACACTGCGCCCGCATGGTTAATCAACGACTACAGGGGCTGGAGAAATCCGGCACTTTCAGACCCGATGCCGTCAAGCGCAATCCGCCCCTTGTCCGGCATCAATCCTTGCTCTCGGGTCGGGGTCCGTCGTGCATCGGCGCCTCGGTCGTTCCTGAACCGGATTGCTCACGAAGCATGCTCGCGAGCGCCTCGAGAAAACGAATGGACTCCTGCCGATAGGCTTCGCGTTGCGCCACTTTGATGATGTTGTGAAGAATGGCGGCGATATCCTCCAGCTTCGCGACACGCCCGGCCGCAAGAACATGAAAGAAGGTCGTGAATGCGACCATGACAGCCTGATCACGCTCCTCGAGTTGCTGACACCGCATCTTGAGCGCTTTGATGTCCTTCTCCTGAGCCGAAACAACCTCAACCAGAGTGAGCATTTGCTCATTCAGGACATCGAGGGAAGCATTCATGCCGGCAGCACGCCTCGGAGATTCAGATTGGGTGAGAGGCGGAAGCCTCGCGGCACTCATGTCATCGACTGAGACTACCCGTGAAGGCGATGAGGCTTCCGCCTTGAGGAAGTTGGCTACACCGCGGTCATTACGTTCCAAAGGCATTTCCTCTTGATCTTTTTGCAGAGGCAGTGATGCGCCCACGCCTGCATCCTGAGTAGATCCTGGCGCAATCCGCTGGATCAGAGTCCTGATCTTCTGAATGTACCGGACCTGGTTCACATTCTCGCTCTTTGGCGTGATCGCGGATCGACACGGCGACAACCATCAGGATCCGCGGCGTCGAGAGTCGATTGGAGTGGTATGTCCCTTGACAACGAAAAGCCGCTCCGTTTCGGAGCGGCTCAGGATGAAAGGGCATGGATGATCCCGCGTCCCGTTCCATCAGGCAGTCCTGAGATCGACCGCAGCCTCTTTGCCTGTGCGGCGGTCGGCCTGAACCTCGTACGAGATCTTCTGGCCTTCAGCCAAGCCGCGCAATCCGGCGCGCTCGACAGCGCTGATATGCACGAACACATCCTTGCCTCCGCCATCCGGCTGGATGAAGCCATAGCCCTTCTGTTCATTGAACCACTTCACAGTTCCTGTCGCCACGAAAGTCTTCCCTCTGTCTTGCTACTGGGTGGGAGCGTGCAGCGAATCACGTTCCCGCTCGATCCTGGTCCAGAGAAGGAACCTTCACCCGGTCGTTCGACGCATGGTGGCTCCTTCGTTCGGTCAGGATCGACCTCACAAGCGTAGATTCAGGCTCTTGTGGTGGCAAGCATCTGGTGGCAAGCATCCTGCGCCTGACGTGTCCGAGCCAGACCTAAGTTCCTATTTTCCGCAGCATCATGGGAAATTAGACCCGGGTCACGCCTGCTATGTCGCCTGCGTCAAGCCGAGTTTGTGGTTGGCATACCGGCGGCCGAACAGGGAGTCTCATGGCTCCGCCATCAACGCAGAAGCGATCCTCGCAAAGGTTCTGAATGATTTAGTCGCCGATGAGCCCATGCTGATGAGATTGTTCAACTCGCTGCAATTGATTGCAGGCATCATCCGCAAGGCCGACCGCAGCCCGGGATCCCCGGCATCGGTGCTGAACTATCTTCTATCGAAGAAACCCTCTTGGCCCAACTCACCCCATCATTCGGTGTTCGTTACGAGGAATTACGGGTGGCACGTTATCGCTCGACAAGCCTGATGCGCACAGCATTGTAGTGAGAACGCCGAGGGGCAGTCGCTCCTGACACGCAAGTCTATGCTCCGTCGATGATTGCAAAGGAGCTCTCCTTGAGAACACCGGAAAGGCTTGGAATAGAAAGTCGGGCGATGTGGGATGGAGCCTTCATGGAACCAGCCCCGGCGATGCAGTGATCCCGACTTGCTCCGAGAGAACCCACAATAATGGGCATAAGCAGGCGCGGTAGCGGAGGCCAACAGCTGTCTTGTCGTTAACGACAAGGAAAAGAACTTCCCTGGTGTCGAAACCGTCAACCCTTTGCGCGAGAGCGCGACATGAGCAACATTCGCTCCATCGACATGATGTTTCTCGATGCAGTGTTCGACATGGGGAGCGGCTACGTCCTCAACTTCTCCGATCGCACCTTCGCGCAGCTTTCCGCCGAAGAGCTCAACATCGACATCAATGATCCAGTCTATGCACGCGAGGGCGGCTCCAAGGCCAAACGTTTGTGCTCCTTCCTTCGAACCGTCGACACGCCGACCGTCACCCGAACACTAAATGCCCTTTGGGAATATCGGGAGGCCTTGCGACAGCGAACTGGCCAGGCCGACAAAGTTCACGATGCCCACGGCCGCCTCTCCCTGATCAATCGGCCTGAAGGCCGGCCGGATTGCTCCCAGGCGCCGACACTGCGGCCCACGCCAGCGTTCAACTGCGAAAAGCTGGATCAACTTAAGAGCGATCTACTCGCCATGACGTCGTTGGAAGCGTATGCCCGAGGCTATGCCTTTGAGAAGTTCCTGCGCGACTTGTTCGACACGTACAGCGCCGCGGGAGCCCTTCCGGCTGAATGGCGAGCAGATCGGCGGCAGCTTCCAGTTCGGCAACGAGACTTACAGACTTACCTTGTTGAGGCAAAGTGGCACGGCAAACCAATGGGTGTCGCCGAGCTCCACACCTTTCATGGCAAGATCGAACAGAAAGCTGCCTGGACGCGTGGCCCGTTCGTTAGCAACAGCGGCTTCACCGACGAAGGACTCGCAGCACTCGGTCGCGGCAAGTGCGTCATCTGCATGGACGGCTACGACCTCTATGAGACCCTGAACCGCGAAATCCCGCTCAACCACGTCCTCGAGCGAAGTGGCGGCGCTCTGAAGCTGATCCCGCTCTGACAGGAGCCGCATTTAACCGGCTCGAAGATCGGCAACCTGCTCCCGCAGCTGACGTTCGGTTTCGGCGGCGGAGTGGCCCGCGACGGCAAACATGCTCCATCCCGCAGCAGCACCGAGGCCTAAAACGGTTATCATGACCCGCTGCCAGTTGGGGCGCTTGGGTGCAAATGTCTGGATCATCGGAACTCCTGCCACAAAACCGCTATGGCTGCGCAACCGACTTTCTGCTCAGAGTGGTCGGGCCGACGTTGCTCACCAGACTGGCATCAATGAGGCTCAGGATAGTGCCGCCCTGATGACTTAACCGTTAAGGCATCATGGCACGCTCGGAACAGAGACGCGGCTCTGGTAATGGCCTCTCGCGAAACCAACCGGTTCGGCACCTTCAGCTCATCCGGTGCAGCCTTCAGCGTCAGGTCGCAGACTTCTTGCCAATAGGTTCCTTATGCGAACACCTCTTGTAGGCGGGGTAGATTCTATTCTGAAGTGCGAATTCCGTTACAAACAAAGGGTTCGCACCCGGAGGTTGAATGACCCTGCCCTACATCCACCTGAGCCTGGCCGACCGCCGTGAGATCGCCCGCGTGCACGCGGCCAAGATCCCGATCGGCGTGATTGCTGAACGCCTGCAGCGGCATCGTTCGACCACCTACCGCGAGATCATGCAGAACTGGGTTCACGATGAAGAGCCGTTGTATGGCGGCTATCTCCATGTGGCCGCCGACATGCAGGCCCGGGCCCGGCGGCAGCGTCTGGGCAAACTCTCCCGCAAACCGGTGCTTGCGGTCTACGTCATGGACCGCCTCAAAGCTGGATGGTCACCAGAGCAGATCGCTGGCCGCCTGCGGACATCCAGGGCGCCTGAACGGCTGTCGCATGAGACGATCTACCGGTTCGTCTACAGCGCCCAGGGGCAAAAGCTCGAGCTGGACCATGATCTGCCGATGGCACGGCGCCGGCGGCGGGCGCGCTACCAGCGCAAACCTCGCGGTCTCTTCATTCCGGCGGGCAACACCATCGAGCAGCGCCCGGCAGAGATTGCAGGCCGTACCAGCTTTGGCCACTGGGAAGGTGATCTGATGATGTTCCGCAAGGATCTGGGAAAGCACAACCTCACTTCTCTCGTCGAGCGCCAAAGCCGTTACACGATCCCGACCCGCAACCCGGATCGCAACTCGACCAGCGTCATGACCGGCATGATCGAGAAGTTGAAGGTCCTGCCGGAGACGGCGCGTCTATCGATCACTTTCGACCGCGGTACGGAGTTTGCCTATTACCCATTGCTCAAGCAGAAGCTCGGCATAGACAGCTACTTCTGCAAGCCGCAGGCGCCCTGGCAGAAGGGTTCGGTCGAGAACACCAATGGCCGGGTCCGGCGCTTCCTGTTACGGGACACCGACATTGCCGCTTTGCCGGAGGAGGCTCTGCGTGAGATCTGTAATCGGCTCAATGCGAGCCCGCGCAAATGCCTGGGCTATCGCACGTCCCAAGAGGCCCTGATGAGCTCTCTGGACCGGGACTGCCGGGGCTGTGCAACCCTGACCAACTCCGTCCCGGCAACTCCTGACCGAGAGGAGACCGATGGCTTGGCGCCCGTCGCACTTCGGATCGATTCCACCGACATTGCCGCCCTCATAGATGAAGTCGGCGTGGGGGTCGAGTGCCGAAGACAGACAAGCGGCGTTTGCCCGCCACGTGTACCCCAAGGCATTCATATATAGATCAGTTATCCCTCTACCGATACGCGCCGCGAGGAAGGTCCTCTCCGTATCGGCCAAGTACTGAAAATCGGTCGATAATCTGAACGTCGACCGTCGTCTCCAGCATCGGCAACGTGCTTCGTTGCAATGCGTCCAATACAGCCCCCGGCGCATCGTCCCGATTTGCCGCCGCCTTGGCGACCGCTGCCGCAAGCGCAAGCGGCCCAAACATCAGGTTTGACACGCGCTTCGGAGCAGTGAAGTTCGGCTCGATCGGGTTTGGAACATGCTTATGGGGCGTATAACCAGTCAGAGCGACAGCCTTCTCCGCGCTTCACAACCCAGCAGTCAAAATCAAATCGCTCATTGACCCAACCTTGCTGCTGAGGCCGCATGAGGCATCAGGAAATTGGCGATGTCTCGCACGACGTTTGCGAGATTGCCCGGATTATGTGCAACGTCCTCGATGAAGACGCGCCATTGCTGCTGCTTCTGTTCGTCCGCTGCAAAAGCCAGCGTCAAGGCATCTGGCAGGTTTTCAGGAATCTGCGTCTCGCGCCGCGCGAATGTGGCTGCGATCGCACGCGCCAGCCTGTCATCGTCAAAGCTGAACGACCGGCTGAGAATCCAAATGTCGTAGAAGTCCTTCATTCGACTGTTCGCGCGTCCCAGCACGACCATCGCCTGGAACTTTTCGGCAATGACCGTCTCCCGCGTGTAGGCCCTTAGAGCATCTAACAAAACCGCTTGCATTGATTGAAGCAGATGAGTGCGCATCCGAGTGTCGTGAAGGCCAAGTGG
>NZ_QDAH01000112.1 GCF_003075415.1 Microvirga sp. KLBC 81 | reverse complement strand
TCTGCGAGTGCTATGCGATTACGCGAAACCGCTTCGAACGGCTTCTGCCCCACACCTTTCAGAATGACTGAGACCGGGACGCATCATCAACAGAACGCGGCCGAATTGCTCGCTATCAACAGGCTAAAGGCCTGTCACCCCTCGCAGCGGGGGCGAACAAGGGGTTGAGCCGGGCTGACCAGCCAGCGCGGGCGCATACTGCTGACCCAGTGCCGTGCCGAGACTTTGGCGCTGAGCTGGCCTGTGTCGCACTCTGTGGGCTTGGGAGCCCGAGCCCGGTCGAAATGGAACAGGTCGTCCTCGGCACGGTGCCGGATCGTGCCGGTGTAGGCGGTATTCTGCTGGCTCATGAGCGTTCACCTGGTCTTTGGGCCGAGACAACGGCGGAGCTTCTGCGGAGTTCCACTTGATCACGCCGAAAGCACTCAGGTTTTCTCCTCCAGCCGCTCAGCTGGTGCTTTACCGCGGAAGCGTTCCCGCAGGCGCTCCATCTCCCGCTGCAATGTCTCGAGTCCTTCTGAGAGCCCGCGCATAGCCTCGTCAACAAAGCGAGAGGGTGCACTGGCATCAGGGCAGTCCGGTGCACCATCGCGCCGAAAGCGAGGGGAGACGCCGCCCTGAGGTGTAAGCAGATAGGCGCAGCCGGTATCCGGATCCCGCCAGACGGTTGGGGTCTCAAGCCCGAGAGCGGCTGAGCAGATCACTTGTAGGCAAACAGCAACAACGGCAAGGCGATAGACCATGGCGCTTCTCCGTTTTGGAAATAACGCACTAAACCAGCCTGCTTGATTTTCTGTGGGCCATTCAAGTGCGGCTTCTGGTGCGCCTAATCAGGACAGCAGCTCTCAAATCTGCCTTGCCGCCGCAGAGGACGAGCGTCGAACCATCGCAGATCCAAGCTCACTCGAAACTTCTGCCAGAATTCTGCCCAGTTGAGGGTCCCTCACAAGCCCAGCAGTTTATAGGATGGGGAAGGCGGTGGTGAAAGACTCAGAAATGACCAATATTTCTAAGAGAACACTAATCGGACCAGCTGGCTTGACGCTTTGGGACAGGCCCTTGACCAAACGGACATGGGAGGCAACCTCCGTGAAATGGCCCCAATCGGTGGTTAAGCTGCGCGAGTATCCAAGAAGTATTGGTTCTCAACAACGCGTCTGATTACGCCCACCGTGCGATTTCACACCGTGCAGTTGCGCGAGACCCTTTAGCTTTCGAGTGACTCTTTAGAATCTGGCGAGGCGGCCATGACGATGATCAAAAGCATCGTGCCTCCGTCCACGAGTACCGGCCGAGGGAACTCCACACTGACCCCGCCAACGGTTTTGGCGGGACCCGGACGGACGCTGCCGCCCGGCTACATCCACCTGGGGGTCGCCAAGGAGATCGCCCCGACCCTGCGCGATTTCGGCATCGATCCCGATCCGGTCATTCGCGAGGCGGGGCTCGATCCGTGCCTCTTTGACGATGGCTCGAACGTCATCCCGCATGCCGCTTTGGGCCGGCTGCTCGCCCTGTGCGTGGCCCGCACGGGCTGCCCGCATTTCGGGCTTCTGGTCGGACGGCGCGCCACGATCCTGTCGCTGGGCATAGTCGGTCGCCTGATGCGTCACTCGGAGACGGTGGGCGATGCCATGCGCGCACTTGTGTCCAACCTGAGCATTCAGAACCGGGGGGCCGTCCCGTCGCTGACGACCATCGGAGACACGGCCCTGTTCACCTTCTCGGTCTACCAGCCCAAGGCCGAGAGCGCGGATCAGATCTCGGACGGATCCCTTGCCGTAGCGGTCAACGCCCTGCGCGCCCTGTGCGGCCACGCCTGGAACCCCATCGAGGTGCTCTTGCCCCGAGTCGCACCAGCGGATCAGGAGCCCTATCTGCGCCACTTCCGGGCTCCCGTCCGATTCAATCAGGAGACGGCCGTCATCCTCTTCCCGACCAGTGATCTGGATCGCCGGATCGACGGTGCCGATCCCATGGTGAGGGCTCTGCTGGAGGAGCGGATCCAGCAGATCAAGGGCACCCAGGGCTCCGCCCTTTCGGACGATATCCGGCGGCTGCTGCGCACCCGGCTGACGAGCAAACGCTGCTCGGCGGACGACATCGCCGCTCTGCTGGCGATGCACCGGCGCACCCTGAGCCGTCGCCTGCAGGGCAGCGGCATGGGATATCGGGCGATCACGAACGAGATCCGGTTCGAGATCGCACGCCAGCTGCTGCAGGATACCGAGGTGCCGTTGGGGCAGATCGCGGCGGCGCTGGGCTATTCCGAGGCGAGCGCGTTTACCCGCGCCTTCCGGCGCTGGTCGGGCCAGACGCCGACCGCGTGGCGCGGTGAAGGCCACGCGGGCTGACGCGCTGGCGGCCAAAACTGTCAAGGGATTGTCCCCGCCGGTCAAGCGTGGGCCCCTGGGAAGCCTAGAGTGATCCTGCGGGCTGTTGATCCCGCGGGGTGAGCGCGGGTGGTCCCGCTGCTTCACTCCCGGGAAATCCAGGGAGGATCACACTATGAACCGAAGGATTTGTTTGCGTCCAGGCGCCGTGCTCACAGGGCCGGCGCTGGGCCTTCTCGCCGCCATGGCCATTATGGGTGTTCCTGCGCCCGCCGCATGGGCGGAAGAGGGGGCAGCCCAGAACATCCTAAAGGCCATGTCGGACTACGTCAGCCGTCAGGACAACTTGTCCCTGAAGTACGATACCGACGTCGAGGTGGTGAGCCCGGCCGTAGAGAAGATCCAGTTCAGCGCCTCAGGCGAGGTCACCATGAGCCGTCCGAACAAGTTCCGCGTCAGCCGCATCGGCGGCTACGCCGAGGTGGAACTCATCTCGGATGGGTCCAACGTGACGGTCTTCGACCGCGGCGGCAACCGGTTCGCCCAGGTTCCGGGAGCCGGTACCTTCGATGAGGTCGTCGACAGGCTCCGGACCGAGGCGCCACTCGAAATTCCCGGCGCGGATCTCCTGCTGTCGAAGCCCTACGAGGAACTGATGGCAGGAGTGCTGGAAGCCAAGCACATTGGCCGCGGCGTCGTCGAGGGCGTCGAGTGCGAGCATCTCGCCTTCCGCAATCTCGACACCGACTGGCAGATATGGGTCGAGGTCGGTGACCGGCCGGTGCCGCGCAAATACGTCATCACGAGCAAGGCGGTCGGCGCCGCGCCCCAGTACACGCTGCGGCTCAGGGAATGGAAGACCGGTGCCAGCCCAGCGCCGGACGCCTTCGCGTTCAAGCCGCCGACTGGCTCGACCGGCGTCGCGATCACCCTCCTCAACGACATCGACGAAATTCCAGCGGGCGTCGTTCCCGGAGGCCCCAAATGAACATCCCGAAACAAGCAGGTCTTACTGTACTCGCATTGCTGGCTGGCAGCGCGGCTCTCCTCTGGAGCGGTGGTGGGCCCATTCCGTCCGGCTCGTTCATCAGCCGGGCGGAGGCGAGGGTGGGTCGCCCCGCGACACCGATGAGTTATGCCGGCGTGGCCCGCCGGACCACCCGCCGGGCCGTCGCCTACGGGACGGCAGCCGGAGCCGCTGCGGCGGCAGGCACATACTACTATGCCGCTCCCGGCTGCCAGCAGGTCGTGAACTCCTATGGGCAGATCGTCTACCGCTGCCCGTAGCCAACTCTCATTGGAGCGGACCGTGAAGGCAACACAATTCCGGTCGTGGGTCGTGGGCTTGTGGGGCCTCGTGTTCCTAATCGCGATTCTGGCGAGAGCCGAACCAGCTGGCGCACAGACCGCCTCGGCTCCGGCGGCTCCCCCGCCGCAGGTTCAGGAACTTCTGCGGCTTCTGGACGATCCTGCCACCCGGACATGGATTGACCAGCAGAGGCAGACGGCGTCCCCAAGCGAGCCCACGTCCTCCGAACCGCAAGGCATGGGTTCCGAGATGATGGCGACACGGGTCGAGGCGCTGCGGACGCATCTTGGCTCCCTCGTGGCGGCGGTGCCCCGTCTTCCTCAGGAGGTCGGGCGGGCCGCCGATCAGCTGTCGAAGGAGCTTCAGAGCCGATCCCTCCTTGATGTCATTCTCCTCGTGCTCGGCTTTCTCGGCCTCGGCGCTGGGGCCGAGTGGCTCTTCCGGAAGGCCACGGCCTCCGCGCGCGACCGCAGCATCTCCCGTCCAATGGAGACGGTGGCTGAGCGCGTGCGGATGACAGTTTGGCGCCTAGCGTTCGGTCTGGCCCATGTGGCGATCTTCGGGATCGGGAGCATCGGCGCGTTTCTCGTCTTCGATTGGCCACCCCTGATCAGGCGGATCGTGCTCGCCTATCTGTTTGCGGCGCTCCTGCTGCGGTTCGCTCTCCTTGGCGGCCGGATCCTGCTCTCGCCCCGGGCGGTGGGCCAACACGATCCTGAAGCCCTGCGCGTCGTTCCCATGGCCGACGGGGCGGCCCGGTTCTGGTACCGCCGCATTGTGCTGTTCGTCGGCTGGTTCGCGTTCGGCTGGGCGACCGTCGAGCTCGTGCATACCCTCGGGTTCTCGCCCGACGGACGCAGGCTCGTTGCGTACGTCCTGGGGCTCGGCCTTCTGGTGCTGGCGGTCGAGGCCGTTTGGCGATGGCCACCTTCTCCCACCCTTGTGCCAGAGGCGGCTGAGCATACTCCTCGCCACCATGTCCTCGGGACGTGGCTGCTGTCGCTCTACCTGGTCCTGCTGTGGGGATTGTGGGTCGTCGGCCTGATGGGTCTGTTCTGGCTCTTAGTCGTCGCCGTCGTGCTGCCCCAAGCGGTGAAGATCACCCAGCGGTCCGCCCGTCACCTGCTGCGGCCGCCGGGGGGCGCGGAGGCCGCCAACCATCACGAGCTGGGTGCCGTTTACCTGGATCGGGGCATCCGGGCGCTCCTGATCGTCGCGGCCGCTTTGTTCCTGGCCTGGGTCTGGAACATCGATCTGGTCGAGCTGACCAGCCGCGACACGGTCGTGACCCGGCTGGTTCGCGGTGCGCTCAGCAGCATTGTCATCCTGCTCGTTGCGGACCTCATCTGGCAGATTGTGAAGACGCACATCGATCGGCGTCTGTCGAGTCTGCAGGCCGAGGCTCCTCCGGGCAGCGAGGCCGCCTTGAGCCAAGCGCGGATCCGGACCTTGCTGCCGATGTTCCGGATGGCCGCCTTCATCGTCCTGGCCGCTGTGGCCGTGCTGATGACCCTCTCGTCGCTGGGGGTGGACATCGGCCCCCTGATCGCGGGCGCGGGGATTTTCGGCGTCGCCGTCGGCTTCGGCTCGCAGACGCTGGTCAGGGACGTCATCAGCGGGATCTTTTATCTGCTCGACGATGCCTTCCGGGTCGGCGAGTACATCCAGAGCGGCAGCTATAAGGGCACCGTGGAAAAACTTGGATTCCGCTCCGTGAAGCTGCGGCACCATCGCGGTCCTGTCTTCACGGTCCCGTACGGGCAGCTTGGGGCAGTGGAGAACATGAGCCGCGACTGGGTCATCGACAAGATGACCATCAACGTCACCTATGATACGGACCTCGACAAGACGAAGAAGGTCATCAAGCAGGTCGGCAAGGAGCTGGCGGCCGATCCGGAATTCGCATCCAACATCATCGAGCCGCTCAAGATGCAGGGGGTGGAGCAATTCGGCGAGTTCGCCATCCAGCTGCGCATGAAGATGATGACGCGCCCGGGCGAGCAGTTCGTGATCCGTCGCAGGGCGTACGCAATGCTCAAGACGGCCTTTGACCAGAACGGGATCAAGTTCGCGTTCCCCACCGTTCAGGTGGCAGGCCGCGACGAGGCCGAGCCCGCCGCCGCCCGACAGGCTCTCAAGCTCGTCAAGGGAGCCCCGCCCGAGGAGGGCGCCTAGTCGGGCGTCCCGTTTGGCTTCCTCAATTGTCAAGAGAAAGTCCCAAACGGTCAAGCACGCGGATGGGGAGCGGATATGATGGGAGCGGTTCGGCAACGGTAGGTCTGTCGGGAAAGGGGAGGGAGCGATGGAGATGCCATCCACCCGCAGGGCAGACGGACTACACTCTGCCCCCGTCGCCAGCCCCTTCACTAGGGATCTGCGCCGCTTGCTTCGAACTGAACTTCTACGGGACACCTGTTCAGCCGCTACGGTCGCCCGTGCCTTCTCGATGCACCGCCGCACCTTGACTCGGCACCTGCGCACCGAAGGTCTGGCGTTCCGGCAGGTCGCCAACGAAGTCCGCTTCGAGATCGCGTGCAAGCTGCTGCAAAACACCGACATGGCGTTGAGTCAGGTCGCGGTAGTCCTGCGATACTCCGAGCCGAGCGCCTTCACCCGCGCCTTTCGGCGCTGGTCCGGGCAGACGCCGTCGGCGTGGCGAGCCACCCATCCCTATGCCCGGAAAGCGCGGCCTCGCAAACCGCGCCGCCTTCGTGCGGATCGGGAGTCCGGCAGCCCCCCTCTTTGTGCGGACAAACTTTTCTGATCCGATCATCCAGTGGGTAGAGAGCACGAGCCATTTGTTCCCTTCAGGACGAGGCCGGCCGCTTCGTCGCCCTGATCTGCGGCGGAGGCAAGGCGGGATCATCGCTCATTTCCCTCTGGGCAGTCCTAAACTGTCAAAACGTTGGCTCAACCGGTCAAGCAGCGGATGCCCGAAGGGTCATACTTGTGTCTGCAAGCAAGCCGGACGGTCGCGAAACTGGGCATGGGTGGCGTTCCTGCTAGCCCCTCGCCAACCCGGCGGCATCCTGGCGGTCCATTGCGACCGTCCATCGGGAGCAGCGCGTGGAGGCGATCATGACGGTTGCAGTTCCAGCCCAGGGCACGTCCCAGCACGGCCAACGACGGCACGACAAGTACGACCGGCTCGTCGAAACGGCCCGGTCCCTTCCGAAATTGAAGGTGGCCGTGGTCCATCCCTGTGATGCAGCGTCTATCGGAGCGGTGCACGAGGCGGTCGAACTTGGGCTGATCGAGCCGATTCTGGTCGGGCCCCAAGCCAAGATCGCGGCCGCCGCGAAGGCGCTTGGCAAGGACATCTCAAGGATGCGCATCGTCGACGCGCCGCACAGCCATGCGGCGGCGGAAGAAGCCGTCAATCTCGTTAGGTCCGGGCAGGCGGAGGCCCTGATGAAGGGAAGCCTGCACACGGACGAACTCATGGGCGCGGTGGTCCGCCGCGAAGGCGGCCTGCGCACGGCGCGCCGGATCAGCCACTGCTTCGTCATGGACGTTCCCGGCCACGAGACCGCGCTCATCATCACCGACGCCGCCGTCAACATCGCGCCGACGCTGGAGGACAAGATCCACATCGTCCAGAACGCGATCGATCTCGCCCGTGCGCTGCGGGTCGAGCCGGTGCGGGTGGCGATCCTGTCGGCGATGGAGACCGTGAACCCGAAGGTGCCCTCGACCATCGAGGCCGCGGCGTTGTGCAAGATGGCGGACCGCGGGCAGATCACGGGCGGCATCCTCGACGGTCCCTTAGCGCTCGACAATGCCATCGATCTTGGCGCTGCGACGATCAAGAAGATCCAGTCGCCGGTGGCCGGGCAGGCCAACGTGCTCGTAGTCCCGGATCTCGAAGCCGGCAACATGCTCGCCAAGAGCCTGACCTTCCTGGCCGACGCCGATGCAGCCGGCATCGTGCTCGGAGCCCGCGTGCCGGTGATCCTCACGAGCCGGGCCGACTCGACCATTACCCGGCTGGCGTCCTGTGCCGTGGCCTCGCTCGTCGCCGAAGCGCAGCGCAAGAAGCTCTCCATGCCGGAGGTCTGAGCCATGACGCCCGTCCTCATCGTCCTCAACGCTGGGTCATCGAGCCTCAAGTTCCAGGTTTTCGACATGCTGGACGGCGCGGCGCCGCGGCTGGTCTGGAAAGGCCTCTATGAAGGGTTGGGGGGATCGGCGCATTTCCTGGTCAAGGACACGAGCGGCTCAGTCCTCGACGAGATGACGTGGGGCTCCGACGACCGGTTCGGGCACGAACAGGCGTTGATGCACCTCGTCTCGTGGCTGCGCCAGCATCAGGAAGGCCGCGAGCTCGCAGCCATTGGGCACCGGGTCGTTCATGGCGGAGAGGCCTTTACACGCCCGGTTCTGGTCGACGAAGCCGTCATTCAGAGTCTTGAGGCACTGGTGCCGCTCGCGCCATTGCACCAGCCCCACAATCTTGAGCCGATCCGGATCGTCCGTCGCCGTCTGCCGGGGATGCCGCAGGTTGCCTGTTTCGACACCGCCTTCCACCAGACACAATCCGAGATCGCGAGCTTGTTCGCCCTCCCGCGCGAGATGCGCGAGCGCGGCGTGCGGCGCTACGGCTTTCACGGCCTCTCCTACGATTACATCTCGTCCGTGCTGAAGGACTACGATCCACGCCTTGCCGGGGGCAGGGTGGTCGTCGCGCATCTCGGCAACGGCGCGAGCCTGTGCGCCCTCAAAGACGGTGTCAGCATCGCGACAACCATGGGTTTCTCCGCTCTTGACGGTCTTCCGATGGGAACCCGCTGCGGTGCCGTCGATGCCGGTGTCGTCTTCTTCATGCTCCGGGAAATGAAGCTCAGTCCGGAGGAAGCCGAGCGCGTGCTTTACACCAAGTCCGGACTGCTCGGGGTTTCCGGCATCTCGAACGACATGCGGGTTCTGCGCTCGAAGGCGGCGACGAACGCCGATGCCAAACGCGCCATCGACCTGTTCGTCTACCGCATCACGCGGGAAATCGGATCGCTGGTGGCCGCGCTTGGCGGACTCGACGGGCTCGTCTTCACGGCCGGCATTGGCGAAAACGATGTGGCGACCCGCGCCGAGGTGATCGCCGGCCTCGCCTGGGCCGGACTCACCCTCGATGAGGCCGCCAACCGCGCCGGAGACCCGCGGATTTCTTCCGGATCCGGATCCACGGCGTGGGTCATTCCCACCAACGAGGAACTGGTGATCGCACGGCAGACGCGCAGCGTGCTCGGCGGCGCGCAAACCAAACTCGCAATCTGAACAGGGAGATCGATGTCATGGAAACCCTGAAGACAAAGCCGGACGAGAAAGCCCAGCAGGAGCTTGCGGACGAGACGTTCATGTCGGCCGCTGATCTGCGGACCTACATGACCGAGATGCAGATGGCGAAAGCCACCAAGTCGGTCGACGGCATGGACCGCGCCGAGAAGGCGCGCCAGGACCTGATCAAGCGAATGGCCGAGCCCATCGACCTGACACCTGAGCGCCTGAAGGAAATCCTGCAACCGCTGAAGTCAAAGCTGCGGGCGGCGGCGGAGCGCGGCCAGACCGAGCTGATGGTGATGCGGTTCCCCAACGCGCTGTGCACCGACCATGGCCGCGCGATCAACAACTCGGATCCGACTTGGCCCGACACTCTCACCGGACGTCCGCGTCAGGCCTTCGAGTTATGGCGTGATCAGCTGAAGAATGCAGGCTTCAGGCTGAGCGCGATGATCATCGAGTGGCCGGGCGGCCTGCCGGGCGATGTCGGTTTCTTCCTCAAGTGGGGCGAAACCAAGCGGTAAGGCAAATCGCCCCTGGAGGGTAACAGCCATGCAACGGATCGAATCCAAGACCGATGCCGATGAACAGGGTCTGCAGACACGGCTGACCGAACTCGCCGGCGTGCAAAGGAAGGTCACCGAGGTCTATCAGGAGCGGTGCACAAACGCAGTGCAGCGTTACCTCGACGCGGTGAAGGCCGCAGGTGATCCGCTGAGGGATGGGTCCATCCGTTCGGCCTCGCCTCTCGACCTCTGGCGTGATGTCGGCGCCTATTGGCTTGACTTCACGCAGCGCTCCATCCTGTTCTGGGACACCCTGCGCCAGCGCGGCAACAATTGGGTCGAGCACGAGAAGGCCGGCAAGCCGCCGCTGCTGGATTTCGACTGGGAGACCATCGCAGACGCCCGCACCTTCGAGCGGCCCGCCAACTACGCCCTCGTGCGCATCATCCCGCCGAACGGCGTCGAGACCGACCCGGAGCGACGCCCCTTCGTCATCATCGACCCGCGGGCCGGGCACGGGCCGGGGATCGGTGGGTTCAAGCAGGACTCGCAGGTTGGGGTGGCGCTCAAGGCGGGGCACCCGGTCTACTGCGTGATCTTCTTCCCCGAGCCGGTGCCCGGGCAGACGCTTGCGGACGTCTCGCGCGCCGAGGCTGAGTTCCTCCGCATCGTCGGCGAGCACCATCCGAAGACCCGCAAGCCGGTCGTGATCGGCAACTGCCAGGGCGGGTGGGCCTCCATGCTCGTCGGCGCCATCGAACCGGACCTCGTCGGTCCTATCGTCATCAATGGCGCTCCGATGTCCTACTGGGCCGGCAACGACGGCGAGAACCCGATGCGCTATGCGGGCGGCATCCTCGGCGGCACCTGGCCCGCGCTCCTGGCCAGCGATCTTGGCGCCGGCACGTTCGACGGGGCCCACTTGGTCGAGAACTTCGAGTATCTCAACCCCGCCAACACCTACTTCGACAAGTACTACACGCTCTTCTCGAAGATCGACACCGAGCCGGAGCGCTTCCTCGAATTCGAGCGCTGGTGGGGCGGGTTCTTCCTGATGGACCGCCAAGAAATCAGGTGGATCGTCGAGAACTTGTTCGTCGGGAACAACCTCGCGGAAGGCGAGGCTGAATGGTCGGAGGGACGAGCCTTCGACCTGCGGGCGATCAAGTCACCGATTATCCTGTTCGCGTCGCTTGGCGACAACATCACGCCGCCGCAGCAGGCGTTCAACTGGGTGGCGGACATCTACCCGACCACCGAGGCCCTCAAGGCGAACGGACAGGTCATTGTCGGCCTGATGCACAAGAGCGTCGGCCATCTCGGCATCTTCGTCTCAGGCGCTGTCGCCAAGCGCGAGCACACGCAGATCGTCGACCTGATCGAGTACATCGAGCATCTGCCGCCGGGCCTCTACGGCATGCAGGTCGAGGAGCAGAAGACGAACGGGAGCGTGCGCTATGACGTGATACTGACCGAGCGGCGGGTCGAGGACCTGCAGATCCTGCAAAAATACGGCCGTAAGGACGAGATGCCCTTCAGGACGGTCGAGGCGACTTCCGAGGCACTCGCTTCCGCCTACGAGACCTTCGTCCATCCGGTCGTTTCGGCGATGGTGACGCCGACCGGAGCAGCCATGGGGCGGGCCATGCATCCGCAACGGGCGCAGCGCTGGGCGGTGTCGGATCTCAACCCGTTCCTGTGGCCGCTCAAGGGCATGGCTGACTTGGTCCGGGCAAACCGGGCGCCGGGCGACAACGAGGGCCCGATGGCGGCGATGGAGCGCTGGACGGCTGCCATGACGTCCGCCTCGTGGGACCTCTATCGCGACCTGCGCGACGCGGCGGTGGAGAACACCTTCTTCCGCGCCTATGGCCCGGCCAGCATCGGCATGGCGGCGGACGAGCGGACGGCCGTCGCGGAGGAGCCCATCGACATTCGGAATACCCCCCTCGTCAAGGAGGCGCTGGCGCACATTGAGGAGGGCGACCCAACGCAAGCCATCGTCCGTGCGGCGCTCCTGCTGATGAAGGCCGGCACCGGGCGGCGGCGGCTTTCGGCCATGAAACGGGCGCGCGAGCTTGTCGGCAAGGACATCGGCCTCCTCGACATGCCGGCGGAGGCCGCCCGCGAGATCATCCGCGAGCAGTCCTACATCGTCGACTTCGAGCCGGTGAAGGCGCTCATGGCGCTTCCGAAGCTCCTGCGAACCTCCGCGGACCGGCGCAGGCTCCTCAATCTGCTCGACCGCCTGGAGGGCCAGATCGAGGCCAATGACAAGCAGATCACGCTGCTGGACGAGATCCGGCGCCTCCTCTCCGAAGACGGGGCCGATGACAACTCGAAGCACAGGCCGATCACGGTGACGCTGCCGGAGAACCAGTCCAAGGACCGGCCCAAGGCGGTGGCGGGACCGGGCACCGCCCGTCGAACCAGCGACAACCGACGCACGAGGGCAAGATCATGAACGATCAACCGACCGAACTCCCCAAAGTCGCCATCGAGTCGAAGGTCCTGCACGGCAAGCGCGCCCTCGTCATCGGCATCGCCAACGAGCATTCGATTGCCTACGGCTGCGCCCGTGTCTTCCGCCAGCTCGGGGCCGAACTCGCGGTCACCTACCTCAACGAGAAGGCGCGGTCTTATGTCGAGCCTCTCGCCCAGGAGCTCGGGGCCTCGATTTTTGTGCCTTGCGACGTGGGACGAAACGGGGAACTCGAGGCCGTCTTCCAGCAGATCCGCGGGACCTGGGGCAGCCTCGATATCGCGCTGCATTCCATCGCGTTCGCGCCGAAGGAGGATTTGCAGGGGCGCCTCGTCGACAGCTCGGGCGAGGGGTTCAAGGTGGCGATGGACATCTCCTGCCATTCGTTCATTCGCATGGCGCGGCTCGCCGAGCCGTTAATGACCGAGGGCGGAACGCTCCTGGCGATGAGCTATCACGGCGCCAACAAGGTGGTGCCTAACTACAACCTGATGGGCCCCGTGAAGGCGGCACTGGAGAGCGCCGTCCGCTATCTCGCTTACGAATTGGG
>NZ_QDAH01000111.1 GCF_003075415.1 Microvirga sp. KLBC 81 | reverse complement strand
GAGAGCCAAGATGAGTGAATCACGAAGCCGCCACACCGCATAGCCCCAACGATTCCGTCAGAACTGCCGTTGCTCTAGGCCGGCGCGGTGCGCCGGAAGATCATCTCTGTCAGGCGGTGTCGACGCCCGCAGCACGCAATATATGAGAAAATATGAGAAAGGCGGCACAAGCCGCCTTTCTCAATTGCTCTCATCGTCGGGGCCCACTCACTGGATCTTGTCGAGCATCTTGTAGTAGAGGCCGACCATCGGCAGGAACCATGGCTTGCCGGAGTACCCGGCAATGGTCGGCCATTCGAGGCCATTGACCGGGTTGCGATCGGTTTTGCCCATGATCGCGTCGGCGAGCAGTATGCCCATTTGTGTCGACATCTGCGCGCCGTGGCCCGAATAACCCATGGCAAACCACACGCCATCGGCGAAACCGGCGCGTGGGAACCGATCCTGTGTCATGTCGACAAGACCTCCCCAGCAGTAATCGATCTCCACCCGGGCCAAATGCGGGAAGAGCCTTGCGAGGCTGGCGCGCAGGATCTCACCGCTCTTGGCGTCGGATCTTTGGTCGGACGTGGCAGAAAAGCGCGCTCGGCCCCCGAAGATCATGCGTCGGTCCGCGGCCAGACGGAAATAATTGCCGATATTCATCGACGTCACGTAGGTGCGGTTGCCCGGCATGGTCGCGGCGATCTCGCTCTCGCTCAGCGGCCTTGTGGCGATGATGAAGCTCGCGACGGGAATGATCCGGCGGCGAAAATACGGGAAGTTCTCCGTCGTATAGGCCCCGGTTGCCAATATGACTGTATTGGCCGCAACGGTGCCGCGGGGGGTCACAAGTTCGGTTCGGCCGTCGCTTTGACGGCGTTGCGTGACAAGCGCATTCTCGTAAATGGTGGCTCCATAACGGGTAGCTGCCGTGGCGAGCCCCGTGACGTACCGCCCCATATGCATCATAGCGCTCTTTCGCGAGAGCATCGCGCCGTGGAATGCGTCCGATCCAACCTCGGCGGCAAGGTCTTCGCGGCGCAACAGCGCCGTGTCTGGGTCCACCTCCCGGTGAAGAACCTCGAAGTTGCGGGCCAGTGCATCCATATGCGCCGGCTTTGACGCGAGTTTCAGCTTGCCGGAACGACGAAAGGCGCAGTCAATCGTCTCTTCCCTGACGATGCGTTCGATCGAGTCAATCGAATCGTCAAAGGCGCGGTAGAGCGCCTTCGCACGATCCGCCCCAAGATGCGCTTTGGCGGCCAGGTAGCTGTGGGCGATGCCGTTGTTGAGGTGACCGCCGTTTCGCCCGGACGCGCCGGAGCCAACCGTTCCGCCCTCCAGAACGGCGACACGCACGCCAGCCTTGGCAAGATGCAGCGCAGCAGAAAGACCCGTGAAACCGCCACCGACGATGGCGACGTCATAATGTCCTTCGGCAGGCCCCTGCTCCGCTCTTATAAATGGAGGCGCGGTGTCGTGCCAGTAAGACTTGAACTGCATCTTGCCGGTTCCTTATTACAGACCCACTGCGCCAGCCAAGCCCGAGATGTCCTTGATCTCCGTGTACTCATAGAAGGAGTTAGCAGGCTCGTGGCCGCGGTTCACCCAGACCTTGCTCTTTATACCCATGTCATAGGCAGTCATCAGGTCATAGCGGAAGGAGGAGGAAACGTGGGTGATGTCTTCGGGTCCGCAGCCGAGCTTGTCGAGCATATACTCGAAGCCCTTCATCTGCGGCTTGTAGGCACCCGCTTCCTCCGCCGTGATGACCATGTGGAAGGGTGCACCAAGCTTCTCCACGTTCGACATGATCAGGCTGTTCATGGAGTTCGAAAGGATCACCAGCGGAATCTCCTTGGCAACCTTGGCCAAACCCGCCGGGACATCCGGGTGCGGACCCCATGTCGGCACCTCTTTATAAATGCGCTGGGCATCCTCCGGTCGAAATGCGACACCGTTGCGCTTGCAGGTGCGCTCGACGGAACTGTGCACGACCTCGGCGTAGGGCTTCCAGGCACCGAGGACCTCGTCCAGCCGGTAGGCCGCGAAATCCTTGATGAACTGTGCCATCGCAGCGGGGGACAGCCGCGAGCCATAGACTCTCTTTGCCGCGCCGGCCATGTCGAAGTTGGTCAGCGTGCCGTAGCAGTCGAAGGTGATGTATTTCGGCCGAAACTGGCTCATGAGATTAATCCTTGCAATGACGCCGGCACCGCATGCCGACCTACACGCATCATAGGGACCCTCCTTGCGGACTAATCACCGCATTCGGTCCGACGGAAAGCAGAATGTTCCGTATTGGATGACGGGTGCGGCAGAGAGTTTTCCAGAAGCACTCGCCGTTAGGGGCGGAAGCCCACGGCATCGGCCCGTAGTGTTGCGCGAGCGGCATAAGATGCGGAAGTGGGGGCCACAGAAAGCGCAAAAGCATTGATCAGGCGCTGGAGTCAGGAGGAGCTGCTTCTGGGCCTGGTCTATTCATAAGGCGACACGAAACCCGACGCGGAAAACGGAATGACTGCAGAACAGATCTCGCTGGAAGCGATGGAGACCGAACATCTGGACGGAGCCGTCCTGCTCTCGCGCGAGGCGGGCTGGCCTCATCGCCGCAAGGATTGGGAGTTGGTGTTGTCGGTCAGCGAGGGCATCGTGGCGCTGCACGATGGCCGTGTTGTCGCAACGACCATGATGACGCCTTTCGGCTCTGATGCCGCTGCGATCAACATGGTGATTGTGGATGCGGCCATGCGGGGGTGCGGACTTGGCCGGAAGCTGATGGATGCCGCGCTGGAAAAGGCTGGCGCGCGCAACTGCCGGCTCGTCGCGACAACGGAGGGCCTGCCACTTTATAAAAAACTCGGTTTCGTTGCGGTTGGCGAGATCGTCCAGCATCAGGGGCAAGCTCTGAAGGTCGAGGCCCCGGCAAATGTGTTCTGGGCGCGCGACGATGAGCATGGGAGGATGTGTGCACTCGATCGCGCAGCCTGCAATCTTGATCGTAGCAAGCTCATGAGCGTTCTTCGGCAAGCGGCCCAGTTCGCAGTCATCCGGGAACAGGGAGAGGTCGTGGCATTTGCGGGGTTGCGCGCCTTCGGTCGCGGCCTCGTCATCGGACCGGTCGTTGCAGCGAGCAGCCAACAGGCCAAGGACCTGATCGACTTCCTGCTCGCGCACCATGAAGGGGAGTTCGTCCGCCTCGACACCGAACTGTCCACCGGGCTTGGTCCCTGGCTCATCGGGCGCGGGCTCGCTCGCGTCGGCGGTGGCATACCGATGCAACGCGGTCGCAAGCTGGAGCGAGCCGAAACATCATCCCGTACCTATGCACTGGTCAACCAGGCGCTGGGTTAAGTTGGAGACTAACATGCTGAACAATTCACTGATCGAGCTTGATCGCGCCCACCTGGTCCATCCCGTTGCCTCCTATCGCGGGCATGAGACAAGAGGCGTGCGCGTCCTGAAATCCGGCAGGGGGGCATCGGTGACGGATTCGACCGGGCACACCTTGGTCGATGGCTTCGCGGGCCTTTGGTGCGTCAATGCCGGGTACGGCCAAGACAGCATCGTGGAGGCCGCAACCCGCCAGATGCGCGAGCTCCCCTATGCGACCGGGTACTTCGGACTGGGTTCGGAACCGGCGATCCGCCTGGCCGCAGAGCTTGCCGACCGTGCGCCAGGTGACCTCAACCACATCTATTTCACTCTTGGCGGATCGGACGCCGTCGACAGCACCATCCGCTTCATCCGCTATTACTACCACGCCAAGGGCACCCCCAAGAAAGATCAGTTCATCTCGGTCGAGCAGGGCTACCATGGGTCCTCAACGGCCGGCTCTGGCCTGACGGCGCTGCCGGTGTTCCACACGGGATTCGGGGTGCCGTATGATTGGCAGCATAAGATCCCGTCGCACTACGCCTATCGCAATCCGGTCGGCTCGGAGCCTCAGGCCATCATCGATGCTTCCGTGGCGGCGCTGCGAGCCAAGGTGAACGAATTGGGCGCTGAGCGCGTGGCCGCCTTCTATGTCGAGCCAATCCAGGGGTCTGGTGGCGTTCTGGTGCCGCCGAAGGGCTGGATGAAGGCCATGCGCGACGTTTGCCGTGAGCTCGATATTCTGTTCGTGGCAGACGAGGTGATTACGGGCTTTGGACGGACCGGCCCCCTGTTCGCATGCCTCGAAGACGAAATCGTGCCTGATTTCATGACCACTGCCAAAGGGCTAACCTCGGGCTACGTGCCGATGGGTGCCGTCTTCATGTCCGACAGGGTCTACAACACCATCGCTGACGGCGCCGGCATGGCGGCGATCGGCCACGGCTACACCTACTCGGCACACCCTGTGAGCGCCGCGGTCGGGCTGGAGTGCCTGAGCCTCTACGAAAACGGGTTGCTGGAGAACGGCGTTCGAGCAGGCAAGCGCCTGATGGCTGGTCTGCAGTCCCTCGCTGACCACCCGCTGGTTGGCGATGTCCGGGGGCGCGGCATGTTAGCGGCCATCGAACTCGTGACCGACAAACAACGCAAGACGCCGCTGCCGGCAGCGGCAGATCCCTCACGTCGGATCTTCGACAGAGCCTGGGAGAACGGACTCGTGATCCGCGCCTTCGCCAACGGCGTTATCGGTTACGCTCCACCACTCTGCTGCACAGATGATGACATCGACAGAATTATCGATCGCACGCGGATGACGCTCGATCAGACGCTGGAGGATCCGGATGTTCGTGCGGCGATGGCGGGATGAGTGGGTTTATAGCCGGCAACCTCGTGGCACAAATGTTGCCGACGCGTCATATTCGCAATTTTGTGCCGTGAGCCATCCACGATTCAGCGCAATCGCCGCGGAATAGCCGCCAAACTAATCCGTATCGGTAGCGGAGCTGGGTCAGCCTGAGATTTTTAAGATTACGCCGAGGAGGCCAACAAAAATAACCAGAAGTCAGCCACTAGATAAAAAGGGAACTGCTATGAGCGACAAGATTGCTAACTGGACTGCTTCCGACGATGCGATGGTCGAAAATGCCATTCGTCGCGGTGCAAGTCGCCGGGAACTTCTGCAGATGATGTTCATGGGCGGGGTCGCTGCGACCACCGGCGCTACCATTCTCGGATGCGCGACGGCGGCTGTTGCCGCCGAGCCTGTGAAGGGCGGCTTCATCAAGGCTGCGGGCTTCTCCGCCTCGACCGCGGATACGCTCGACCCGGCGAAAGCATCGAACGCCACCGACTATGTTCGTTGTTCTGCCTTGTACAATCGTCTCACCTTCCTCAACGGTGCCGGCGAAACGACGATGGAGTTGGCTGAGAGCATTGAAAGCAATGACGCCAAGGTCTGGATCGTCAAACTGCGTAAGGGTGTAACCTTCCATAATGGAAAGAGCCTAACGTCGGCCGATGTCGTGTTTTCGCTCAACCGTCACCTGGATCCAGCTGTTGGCTCGAAGGTCAATGCGCTCGCCAAGCAGATCGTCCAAGTGAAGTCTGTTGATGATCAGACGGCTGAGATCACGCTTCAAGCACCGAATGCCGATCTTCCAACGATCCTCGCGCTACATCATTTCATGATCGTTGCCGACGGTACGACTGACTTCTCGAAGGGCAATGGCACCGGACCATTCATCTTGAAGGAATTCCAGCCAGGGGTGCGTTCAATCGCGGCACGCAACGAGAATTACTGGAAGGAGCGGAAGGCGAACCTCGAAGGGTTTGAGTTCTTCGCGATCGCGGACGAGACGGCGCGCATGAACGCGCTGCTCTCCGGCGACATCCAACTCGCCGCCAACCTCAACCCGCGCTCTCTGCGCGTGCTCGAGAACAACCCGGCGGCCCACCTGTTCATCTCGAAACTCGGTAGCTACACCAACCTGAATGTTCGCCTGGACATGGCACCCGGCGACAAGCAGGGGGTTGCGGAAGGCTTCAAATACCTCATCAACCGCGACGTCATCAAGAAATCGGTCCTGCGCGGACTGGCCGAGATCGCCAATGATCATCCGATTCCGGACACGAACAAGTATCACAATGCCGAACTGAAGCAGCGCGAGTTTGATCCGGAACGGGCTAAGTCCCTCTTCGCAAAGGCCGGTGTGCTCGGCCAGGAGATCCGGATCACGGCCGCCGAGGCGGCAAACTCCTCGCTGGATTATGCGGTGGTGGTGCAGCAGGCGGCGTCCAAGATCGGTCTCAAGGTGGCGATCAACCGCGTCCCATCCGACGGCTACTGGTCCAATCACTGGCTCAAGGATGCCGTCCACTTCGGCAATATCAACGCACGTCCGACACCCGACATCCTTTTCTCGCTGCTCTATAAGTCCGACGCGGCCTGGAACGAGACGGGCTATAAGTCGGAGAAGTTTGACAGCATGCTGCTCGAAGCACGCGGACTCCTCGACGAGGCTAAGCGCAAGCAGATCTATGGCGAAATGCAGGCCATGATCTCCAATGGGGCAGGCACGGTCATTCCTGTCTTCATGTCGAATGTCGATGCTATTTCGCCCAAGCTGAAGGGGCTCACCCCCAATCCGCTTGGCGGCATGATGGGTTACACTTTCGCGGAACATGCCTGGCTTGAGGCTTAAAGAGTTGATCTGACTTGGACGCGCAGAATGAAGTCTGCGCGTCCGACTCGAGGCACTATCATGCATCAGCGGATGTCGCCCATGAACTCACTCATACTTAGACTCGCCGCAAAACGCCTAGTCATCGCATTCTTGACGCTGCTCTTCGTCGCTTTCACGATCTTCTTCGCGACCGAGATGCTGCCAGGGGACGTTGCGGAAGTTCTCCTCGGCCAAGCCGCGACGCCCGAAGCGGTGGCTGGGCTGCGCACAGCCATGAACCTCGATCAGCCGTCTTTCCTGCGCTTTATCTACTGGCTCGGAGAGTTGTTCACGGGCGATTTCGGCGTTTCCTACGTCAACAAGCTGCCAATTGCCGACCTTATTGGCGGGCGGCTCGCCAACTCGTTGAAGCTGGCCGGGGTAACGGCGGTGATCTCGGTTCCCATTGCGCTGGCCCTTGGTATCACGGCCGCCATCAAGCGAGGGACACTCTACGACCGCATCGTGTCGATCTTCACGATCTCGGTGATCTCTGTGCCCGAGTTCATGGTTGCAACGATCGCCGTCATCGTTTTTGCAGTCTATCTCGGCTGGCTGCCTGCGCTTTCCATGGCCAATGAGGTCACATCAATCGGCGGCTTGCTGAAGGCCTTTGCTATGCCGGTGATCACGCTGAGCTTCGTCGTTTCCGCGCAAATGATCCGCATGAGCCGCGCCGCCGTGCTCGAAACACTCAACACCCCTTATGTTGAAATGGCCCTTCTGAAGGGTGCATCGCGCCGGCGCATGGTCCTCCGCCACGCGCTGCCGAACGCGCTCGGCCCGATCGTCAATGCCGTGGCTCTGTCACTTTCTTACCTGTTGGGTGGGGTGATCATTGTCGAAACGATCTTCAACTATCCTGGGATTGCGAAGCTCATGCTCGACGCGGTTTCGACCCGTGACCTGCCGCTGATCCAGAGCTGCGCGATGATCTTCTGCCTGGCCTACCTGCTTCTCATCACCATTGCCGACCTCGTTGCCATCATCTCAAATCCGAGGCTTCAATGACCATGACCCTTTCCCTGCCGAAACCGCGGAAAACCAGGCTGCCACGCTTCGGATACCGGTTTCCCCTTGTCGGCGTGATATCGTTTCTCATTATTGTCGCATGGATCCTCGTCGCCATCTTCGCGCCGTTCATCGCCCCACATCCGGTCGGAGATATCGTCGACTTCGACTTCTTCGGCCCGATGACTGCCGAATTTCCGTTGGGGACGGATTATCTTGGACGTGACATGCTCTCGCGCATCCTGCTCGGCGCGCGCTATACGGTCGGCATCTCGCTCGCTGCCGTTTGCCTGGCCTGTTTGTGCGGCGTCACACTGGGAATGACAGCCGCGGTGATCGGCGGATGGCTCGACACTGTGCTGAGCCGGACGCTCGATGCCCTCACCTCCATCCCGAGCAAGATCCTGGCGCTCGTCATCGTGGCTGCCGTTGGCTCGTCGATCCCGATCCTCATCGTGACCTTGGCCATCATCTACACGCCCGGTTGCTACCGCATTGCGCGTGCGCTGGCTGTGAATATCAATACAATGGACTATGTGACGGTCGCCCGCGCCCGGGGCGAGGGGCTGGGCTATTTGATCCGCTCCGAGATCCTCCCTGGCATCATTGGCCCAGTTCTGGCCGATTTTGGGCTGCGATTCGTGTTCATCGTGCTTTTGCTGTCGAGCATGTCCTTTCTGGGTCTTGGCGTGCAGCCGCCATTCGCCGACTGGGGCGCCTTGGTTAAGGAGAATATCGGCGGGCTGTCGTTCGCGGCGCCGGCAGTGATCTTTCCATCGATCGCAATCGCCAGTCTAACCATCAGCGTCAATTTGCTGATCGACAATCTGCCCCAGAAGATCCGAGACCGGAGCGAGTCATGAGCAATCTTGTCGAAGTCCGCAACCTGCGGGTCAGTGCAAAGACGGATTCAGGCCGTACGGTTGAAATCATCCGCAACGTTTCCTTCGATATCGCCGAAGGAGAGATTGTCGCTCTTATAGGTGAAAGTGGCTCCGGCAAGACGACGATCGCACTGACCCTGATGGGGTATACACGCTCGGGATGCCGCATTGTCGAGGGCAGCGTCAAGCTGGCCGGACAGGAGATTTCCGCGTTGCCGGAGCGCAAACGCGCGAGCAAGCGTGGCACCGAAGTATCCTACGTTCCGCAGAGCGCTGCCGCCTCCTTCAATCCTGCCCACAGGATCATGGACCAAGTCATCGAGGTGACGAAGATCCACCATTTGATGCCGATTGAGCAGGCGCGCGAGAAGGCAGTTGAGCTCTTTCGGGCACTGGCCTTGCCTGATCCCGATACGATCGGCGACCGCTACCCGCATCAGGTATCCGGTGGCCAGTTGCAACGCCTTTCGGCGGCGATGGCCCTGATTGGTGATCCGAAGCTCGTGATCTTCGACGAGCCAACAACTGCCCTCGACGTGACGACGCAGGTCGAGGTACTTCGTGCGTTCAAGTCGGTGATGAAGAAAGGCGCAATAGCCGGCGTCTATGTCTCGCACGACCTCGCGGTCGTCGCGCAGATTGCCGACCGCATCATCGTTTTGAAGAACGGAGAAATCCAGGAAGTCGGCCTGACCACAGATATCGTGCAGCGTCCGCAACATCCCTACACGCGAGAGTTGCTCGACGCCTTCGAGCCGGCCCCGCGCGTCCCGATCGCTGGCGGGCGCAATGAGCCCGAGGCGCCGCTTCTCGTCGTCAAGGACATTGTGGCCGGGTATGGCAAGATCGGCAATGCCAGAATGCCATCGCTGCGGGTGATCAACAAGGTCAGCTTCGAGCTTCCTCGTGGAAAGAATCTTGGAATCATCGGCGAGTCGGGGTGTGGAAAATCAACTCTGGCGCGCGTGATCGCCGGGATTTTGCCTGCTGCGCAAGGCCAGATCCTGTTCGAGGGCAAGCCGCTTGATCCGGATCTGCGCAAACGCAGCCGCAATGAGTTACGCGAAATACAGATCGTCTTTCAATCCGCCGACACCGCACTCAATCCGGCGAAATCGATTGCCGATATCCTGGCTCGCCCGTTGATTTTTTATCATGGGATAGGCGGCAAGCAGCTTGAGGCACGGGTCGATCACCTGCTCGACATGGTTCGCTTGCCACGCGCTTTGCGCTATCGGAGGCCGGGCGAGCTGTCAGGTGGACAAAAGCAGCGTATCAATCTGGCACGCGCCTTAGCGGCTGACGCCAAGCTCATTCTTTGCGATGAGATCACCTCAGCACTGGATACCGTCGTTGGGGCCGCCATCATTGAGCTCCTCAAGGAGCTTCAGCGCGAACTCTCCCTATCGTATCTTTTCATCAGTCACGATCTTTCGACAGTCAGGGCGATCTGCGACGAAGTGGCGGTGATGTATGCCGGTGAAAAGATCGAGCAATTAAACCCGGATGCCATGGGCGGCGAGGCCAGTCACCCCTATTCCCGCCTGTTGTTTGCATCCGTGCCGAAGCTCGACACGGGTTGGCTCGACAGCCTGGAGCAGGACCCGGCACTCCTGCAGGCCTATTCGAGACGATGAAGGGAACGGAAGGGCCTTGTTCAGGCTTCGAAGATCTTGTCGAGTGGCAGGTGCGTTTTGACGATCGGGGACTTCAGCACCACGAAACTGAAGTATTTGTCAATGCCGACATCCAAATCGATGAGACGTTCCATAATCGTCTGATACTCTGCGATACTGGAGGTGACGAACTTCATCAGATAATCGTAGCCGCCCGAAATAAGGTGGCACTCTATGACCTCGTCGATCTTATCGACGGTTGCGAGAAAGCGCGCAAAGTCGGTTTGACGATGGTTCTTGAGCGTGATCTCCGTGAAGACGGTCAGGGTTTGGCCAAGTTTGGAAACATCGATTTGAGCCGAGTAACCGGCGATGTACCCTTCGGTTTGAAGTTTCTTGACCCGCATCAGACAGGGGCTGGGTGAGAGATTGACGAGTTCTGCCAGCTCGACATTGGTGATGCGCCCGTTCTTCTGCAACTCTGAAAGTATCTTCAGATCAATACGGTCGAGCTTCATTGGTATCCGCGCATTCTCGATCTCATATTCCCGAATTATGCCGGTTTTGGCCGTCACCGCAATCTCCCGTCTGTGGGCGCTCGTGTGTTGCCTGTGTAACAGCTCCTGAGGCTGAACGAGCTTGTGTGGGTAAATGGTCTTGGCCGTGCAATCGCCTTATGGGTTGCCCGAAGCCGATTGTCATCGATGTCCTCCACAACAATCGCCTGTCATTCCTTGTATGAACAGCATGAGATTCCGTTGCACTGTGTCGTTGCAGGGCATAGGTCCGCGGGCAATCCCTTATGATCTCGCCAAACGACGGGAGACCTGCCATGTCAGTGCCGCTCATACATATTGAAACAACGCCCGATCTCCCGCAGGAGGCGGACGTCGTCGTCATCGGCGGCGGTGTGGTCGGCGTCTTCACAGCGTACTATCTGGCCCGACGCGGCGTGAAGGTCGCGCTGGTGGAGAAGGGGCTTGTCGGTGCGGAACAGTCCAGTCGGAACTGGGGCTGGTGTCGCCAGCAGAACCGTGACGCACGCGAGTTGCCCATGGCAACAAAGAGTCTCGATTTGTGGGAGAAGTTGGCCGAGGAAACCGGAGAGGACCCCGGTTTCCGCCGTTGCGGGCTCCTGTATCTATCCCAAAATGAGAGCGAACTGGCCGGTTGGGCAAAATGGCGCGATTTCGCCCGGACAGTCGGCGTCACCACTCATATGCTGAGTCAGCAGGAAGCAACGGAACGTGGCCGAGCCACCGGTCGTGTTTGGAAGGGGGGTGTCTTCTCACCAAGTGATGGCACGGCCGACCCGTCCCGAGCCGTTCCCGTTACAGCACGGGCCATTATGTCGGCCGGCGGGACCGTACATCAGAATTGCGCCGCACGGGGCATTGAAGTGAGCGCCGGCCGCGTTAGCGCAGTTGTGACGGAAAAGGGCACCATACGCACACGGGTCGCCGTCATGGCCGGCGGCGCCTGGGCGTCTTCCTTCTGTCACCAGCTCGGCATTCGCTTTCCGCAGGCGTCGATACGAGCCTCGATCATGGCCGTCGCACCGGGCGCCAACGATCTGCCCGACGCATTACATACTGCAGAAATCTCAATGACCCGGCGCCGCAACGGCGGGTATACCCTTGCAATCAGCGGTCGGGCGCGCGTCGATCCAACACCACAGCAACTCCGTTTCCTTCGCGAGTTCATTCCGATGTTCGCGCGGCGGTGGCGCAGCCTTGCGCCCGGAGGGCTGGAAGGATGGCGTCAAGGACATGAGACTCTGCGTAAATGGCGGTTGGATGCAGTGACTCCGATGGAAAAAGTCCGCATCCTCGATCCTAAGCCTGACATGAAGCAGATCCGCTTAACCCACTTGAGAGCTTGCGACCTCATGCCAGGCTTGCGGCCAATGGCCATATCCAACGTATGGGCCGGATATATTGACAGCACGCCCGACGGGGTGCCTGCCATCGGCGAGGTTGAGAGTATTCCGGGCTTCATTCTGGCGGCCGGCTTCAGCGGTCATGGTTTCGGCATTGGACCAGGGGCTGGCCACCTCATTGCGGACCTGATTACGGGTAAACCACCGATCGTGGATCCACGCCCCTACCGGCCTGAACGCCTAAGCGCCTCTGCATGGGGCAGGGTTGCGGATTTTTGAGGCTGTCCACTGCTTCTGGAGAGTGTCGTTTTCAATTGATGCGGCGGTGCTAAGCCATTGATTCTACGGCGCTGGGGCCGGCGCTTCCGCTAGCATAGGCAAGTAGAAAGTAAGTTTGCGACCGTACCGCCAAGAGCTCTGATCGATCCCGGCCAGGACCTCGATGCCCTCGCGCGGAAGGCTGGCACGATCGGCTACGAGCTGCTCACCAGTTTGGGATCACGCTACCACCGTCAGTACATCCATTCCTGAGGATCACAAACCATGCACGTTCTCGTTCTCGGCAGCGGCGTCGT
>NZ_QDAH01000110.1 GCF_003075415.1 Microvirga sp. KLBC 81 | reverse complement strand
CCATGCGCCTGCGATGTCCAATCTGTCGGGCCCGCTTCACCCTTGGCTCAATGATGGGAGTGCCAAAGTAGTGCTAGTGCGCCAAGCAGATAAAGAGATCTGTATCAGGACGTAACGTGAGCAGGTGCATCTTTGACTCCTGCCCTGTGACATTGTTAAAGCCACAATGATTGGAGCTGGCTTCCTGATACTTTGCTTCTGGTTGGCGATTGTGTGCGTCAAGTTCTGCAAAGCGGGGCGGCCACGCAGGCTGGCTAAGCGGCTTCGCGGAGTTGATCCTTCTTGTGCTCCTTCAGGTCGTCCATGTTGAGGTAGCGATGCGCCTCGAGCCAGTTCTCGTGCGTCTCCACCGCCAGGGCCCGCACCAGCCGACAGCATGACGCCGCATTGGGGAAGATCCGCACCACGTAAGTGCGCCTCCTGATCTCCTCATTGAGGCGTTCGAGCATGTTGGTGCTCTTGAGGTGCTTGTGGTGCTGGCGCGGCAGCCGGTAGAAGGTGAGCGTCTCCTCGATCGTCTCCTCGGCCCAGGCCACCAGGCGCGGATAGCGCCCCTCCCATTTGGCAATCCAGGCGGCCAGATCCCGCCGGGCCTCCTCGACCGAGCGCCGGTCGTAGAGCCAGCGCAGCTCCTGCAGGCAGTCGTCATCGGCCTTGCGCGGCAGATGATCGAGGGCATTCCGCAGGAAGTGCACATAGCAGCGCTGATAGGCTGCCTCGCCCAGCACTTCGCGGATCGCTGCCCGCAGGCCGGCATGATCGTCCGCCACCCCCAGCTCCACGCCTGAGAGGCCGCGCTCGCGCAGGCCCAGCAGAAAGCTCCGCCACGCGGACTGGCTTTCCCGATTGGCCATCTCGACGCCGAGGATCTGGCGCCGCCCGTCCCAGTCGATGCCCACCGCGATCAGCACGGCCTGCGAGGTGACGATGCCGCCCTCGCGCACCTTTTCGGAGCGGGCTCCAGGATCAGGTACGGGAACGGCTCCTCGAGCCGGCGTGAGGCGAACTGGGCCAGGCTCTCGTCAAGGCGCTGGTTGATGGCCGAGATCGCCGAGGCCGAGAAGCTGTGGCCGCACAGCTCCTCGGTGATGGCCTTGACCTTGCGGGTGGACACACCCTGGACGTCCATCTCGGCCAGGGTGGCGACGAGCGCCTGCTCGGAGCGCTGATAGCGCTCGAACAGCTCGGTCGAGAAGCGGCCGTCCCGGTCCTGCGGCACCCGAGGCGGGCTGGGGTGCGCTCGCCCTTCTCGGCCTGGAGCGCATCGGTCATCTCGGCCTCGAGCATCTCCTGCATGACCGCACGGACGATCTCGCGCAGCCCATCTGGGCTGTGGTTCAGAAGGTCCTTGATGGCGGCAGCGGCCGGTTTATCCTTGATGGTGGTCATGGTGGGGCTCCTCTCGGAGGGCGTGACGTTGAACATCACCATCCTGCCATGACCGCCCCGCTCAGGCGATTTGCAGAACCTTCACCACACTACTTGGTTGGCATGATCATGTCAGTTGGAGAAGGACGGAGAAGCCTGACTGTCTCATGGCCCCTAGCGCTCGGACGGCGTGGGGCTCTCTAGGCAAGCTATTTTGAAGGTCGGTGATTTTGGACTTTTTATTCTGGGCGCTGCTCATCATGAAGATGCTGACTAGCGCGGCGATTGTGGTCGCAGCCTCTCTGGTGGTGGAGCGGAGCGGTCCTTTCCTGGGCGCTATGATTGTGACCTTGCCCATTTCGGCGGGGCCGGCCTATGCGTTTCTGGCGGTTGATCATGGCTCCGATTTCATCGCAGCCAGCGCCCTGGTCGGCCTGCCCGTCTCCGCAGCGACGGTCGTCTACATGGTTGTCTATGCTGCAGCCGCCCAACGGTTTGGCGTTTTGGCGAGTGTCGGCTCTGCCTTGAGTATCTGGGCCATTTCCATAGCGATCATTCTCAAAGCGCAATGGTCTCTTGGTGGTGCGCTTGCGCTGAACATGGCGGTGTATGCTCTCGCTATCCCGCTCGCGCGAAGGTTTTCCGCTGCCGGTGTACGGGTTGCCTCAAAGAAGCGCGCATGGGACGTTCCGTTCCGTGCCGCCTTGGTTATGAGTGTCGTCGGCGTGACGCTCGTCGCGGGTAGGGTGTTCGGTCCCTCAATTGCTGCCGCGGCAGCTTTGGCTCCAGTGGTCCTGATCAGCATGGCTCTGATTTTGCAGCCTCGTATAGGCGGTGCAGCGGCGGCATCCGTGGTGGCCAATGGAGTGCCCGGGATGCTCGGTTTCGTAGGCGCGCTGAGCCTGCTGCATCTGTGGGCGATGCGCTTGGGTGCCGTCGTGGCGCTGATCCTGGCCTTGGCCGTGAGCATCGGGTGGAACGCTTCATTGATTGCGCTACGGCGCTGGCGCTTAAGGAACCGAGCCGGGATCTGATCATTCCGGCTTTCGCGTCATCGGGCTACCGGAAAGCCCTTCATCGCTGTCCGTATCTGGTGTTCTTAAAGAGGTCCTTCTGCTCGCGGGGCTGCGAGCGCCAGTATTGCTTGGGTGCATTTACCTGGGCACCGAGCCTAGCGGCAGCATGCCAGGGCCAGCGTGGATTGTACAACATAGCGCGTCCGAGGGAGACCATGTCTGCTTCCTCACTACCAATGATGGTTTCTGCTTGCTCAGGTTCGGTGATCAGCCCAACGGCAATTGTTGGCAAACCGGTTTCAGCCTTTACTCGCTTCGCATAAGGTACCTGATAGCCTGGTTCGAGCTTGATTGCCTGTGCTGGAGAAACTCCTCCGGTGGACACGTGGATGGCAGCGCAACCTCGGTTCTGAAGAGCCTTTGCAAAGGCGATTGTTCCCTCGATATCCCAGCCACTGGGAACCCAATCAGTGGCGGAAACCCGTACCCAGACCGGCCGATTTGCGGGAAAAGCGTCACGAACAGCATCGAAAATCTCAAGTGGGAAGCGCATCCGGTTTTCGAGGCTGCCGCCGTATTCGTCCTCGCGCTCGTTCGCGATCGGCGAAAGGAACTGGTGGAGCAGATAGCCGTGAGCTCCATGGATCTCGATGGCATCGAAGCCAAGTCTTGCTGCCCGGCGTGCGGCATTCACGAAATCGTCACGGACGCGCTTGAGCCCATCTCTGTCGAGAGCGAGAGGTACACTTTCGCCCTCAGCATGTGGTAGAGCCGACGGCGCCTCTGTCTCCCAACCCAACGGCTCGTTGGGACGGATTTGGGTGCCGCCCTCCCATGGAGCTCGGCTTGAAGCCTTTCGACCGGCATGGGCAAGCTGAAGAGCGAGCGGAATGGCGGAGTGCAACCTGATCGCCTTCAGCAGACGTGTGAAAGCCTCCTCTGTTTCATTGGAATAGAGACCGAGATCGTACGGCGAAATCCTGCCCTGCGGCGAGACTGCCGTGGCTTCGAGAATCAGCAGACCTGCGCCCGATAGGGCAAGATGCCCGAGGTGGATCAAGTGCCAGTCGTTGGGGACGCCTCCTTCTGCGGAGTACTGGCACATAGGCGCGATGGCGATCCTGTTGTCCAGGTGAAGATCACCGATCTGCATTGGCTCGAAAAGACGGCTCACAATTCACTCCTTTGGGCGGTGATGGCGAAAGTGTCGGAATAGCTCGAGTGGACTAAGCGTTCTGGGGCTTTCAAAGGGGAAGCAGCAGCCCATCCAAGATCCGCAAGAGCTGAAGCGGTGTGGCAGGGCGACAGGATTCTGCTCCTGAGCCATAAGGCTGTTTTGTTCAATTGAGAACAAGGCTCCTGTGCTGCGTTGCCGGACGCTGCACGGACTGCATCGCGAACCGCAGTCACTCCGGGTATGGTGATCGCGACAGAAGCTGCCTGAGATTGCTGAACAAACCTCTGATGATCGACTTTAGAAACATTGAAACATTCTTTTGGGCTGCTGCACTCGGTAGCCTAAGGGCGGCGTCTGAAAAACTCGGGACGACGCAGCCTGCCGTATCACAGCGTATTGCTTCGTTGGAAGCCGCACTCGGGGTACGCCTGTTCGAGCGGGACGTGCGAGGCGTGACGCTTACGGCAAAAGGACAGGAAATGCTCTCGCATGCTGAGCGCATGATGCAAGCGCGGCGCGATATGCTGAAAGCTGCCCAGGATCAGAACGTGATGAGCGGCACAATTCGGATCGGCGTCGCGGAAACGATTGTGCAGACTTGGCTGTCCAAGTTCATCGAGGAAGTGCACAGCGCATATCCGGCGCTTGTCTTGGAGATTGAGGTCGACAGTACGCATGTGCTTCGCTCTCACCTGATGTCCCGGCAAATCGATATCGCGTTCCTGATGGGCCCTGTTCTTGAGGAGCGGGTCGAGAACCTTCCGCTGTGCACTTATTCGCTCTCGTGGGTCGCCAGTCCGAAACTGCAACTGAGGAACTCGAGGGTAACGCTAGAACATATTGCAAGCCGACCCATCATCACTCATCCGTCCAACAGCAGTCCTTACCGAGTAGTGCGTGATATGCTCATGCGTGCTGGCGTGAAGACGCCACGGATGTACGGTAGTGCCTCGGTTTCGATGATTGTGCGCATGGCGTTAGATGGTATTGGAACCGCCGTGATCACGCCGGTGTTCCTTGAGCGGGAGCTTGCTTCTGGCGAACTGCAGATCCTTGATGTGGAGAGTGATCCACTTCCAGATCTCAGCTTTACCGCGAGTTGGATCGATGGACTTGAAAGTCGCCCCATGCGCTCACTTGCCGAACTCGCCCGGGATGTTGCTGTCCGCACTGAGGGCAGGGCACCCAAGGGATATAAATAACGCTTATACCCCCCATCAAAACATACGAATAGACAAGCTAAAGGTTCCTAGGATGCAATGTGACCAGGCTGAGGAACGACAGCTAGGTAGCGTACGCAAGGCGCACTTTGACGACATGGATCTTTTAGTGATCGCCTGGGAGATCCTGAAAGCCGGAAACGGACGTACGCGCTTCGACCCGACCTGAATGTGTCTTCGCTCAGCTTCAAGACTAGACCAGAGGATGACACATCATGAAAAGAATCGTTTATGCCGTCGGAGCCGCTGCCCTGCTGAGCCTGTCTGGTGCGGCTCTGGCTCAGGATCTGCCGAAAACCAAACTCCAAATTGTCGGAGGCCTCAGCAATCTCACCGCTTACAATGACTTCGAGAAGCCGTTCTGGACAAAGACAATTCCCGAGCGCTCGAACGGACAAGTCACTGCGGAGATCAAAGGCTTCAATGAGATGGGCCTCAAGGGGCCTGAGATTCTCCGCCTGATGTCACAGGGTGTCATCCAGTTCGGTACAGCGACTCTTTCCTACTTCGCCAGCGACAACCCGATCAATGAAGCGATCGATCTGGCTGGCCTTGCGCCCGACGTGAAGACGGCGCGCGCGGTGACTGAGGCCTTCGAGCCGGTTTACGGCAAGTTCTACGGTGAAGGTTCTCGGGTAAAGCTTCTAGGAATATCAACTTATCCGGCGCAGGTTTTGTTCTGCAATGCTGAGGTGAATGGCCTCGCCGATCTGAAAGGCAAGAAGGTTCGCACAAGCAGCCGTACCCAAGCCGAGTTCGTAGAAGCTTTCGGCGGCGCGAGCGTGACGATGGCGTTCGGCGAAGTGGTTCCCGCCCTGCAGAACAAGGTCGTTGATTGTGCCATCACTGGCTCGCTCTCTGGCTATTCTGCCAAGTGGTATGAAGTCTCGACCCACCTCTACGCGCTCCCGATCAACTGGAACCAGCAGATCCACGCCGTCAATCAGGCCGCTTGGGACAAGCTCGATCCGAAGGTTCAGGAGTTCATCCAAACCAACATCAAGACTCTGATGGACGACATCTGGAAGGCTGCCGACGAGCAGACCCAACAGGGTTATGACTGCAACACGGGCGCCGCAGCCTGCACTCTGCCCGTGAAGGGAAAGATGAAGCTGGTCCAGCCGACCGATGCTGATCGTGCGCTTCTGAAGAAGGTTCTCCAGGAATCCATTTTGCCGAAGTGGGCGGCGCGCTGCTCGGCCGATTGTGTGAAGAGCTTCAACGACACGATCGGTAAGACGCTGAGCGTCACAGCCTCCAAATAATCTAATGCGACGCGTCGGACCGGTTGCAAGACCGACGCGTCGTTTCGTGCCTTTTGGCCGATCATCCTCTGATCCAATGCGGCGCGCTCATGCGCCGACAAAGGTATTCTCATGGCGCAGATCATACGCCCTTCCTTTCTTGGCGGCTTGAGCCGCGCAGCTGAGCATTTGTCACGCTGGGCCGTATGGTTCGGCGGTGCTCTCACGATCGGCAGCGTGCTGCTGATCTCCTTTGACGTTCTCGCCCGTAAATTCTTTGGCTTCACTACCGGCGGCGCCGATGAGCTGTCGAGCTATGCGTTCGCGATCAGCACTTCATGGGCATTCGCCTTTGCGACCCTCCAACGGGCGAATGTGCGCGTCGACGTGCTTTATCAGTATCTGCCTGTTCGCCTGTCGGCCGTGCTGGATTGGCTCTCCCTCGTGGCGCTCGGCATTTTCATGATGATGCTGACCTATTATGCCTATGACGTTGCCGCCGCGTCTTGGATACAGAACTCCGCTGCTAACACACCCCTCGCAACCCCCCTCTATATTCCGCAGGGTCTCTGGCTGTTGGGGCTGATCTGGATGTGCCTGGTGCTGGCTCTCATGCTGGTGCGGGCGTCTGTTGCGCTCGTCACGGGTAGGATTGACGACGTTAAAGCCATTGCGGGCGTTCGCTCGACTCAAGAAGAAGCCGAAGAAGAAGCCGCCGCGGGCGAGCGCATGGTTAAGGGGTAAGGCGATATGGTTGCCACTGCACTCATCCTTCTCCTCGTTCTGATCGGACTGAGCATTCCTGTCGGCGCTGCTCTCGGCGTGCTCGGGTTAGTCCTGGATCCACTGTATTCCATGCTGCCCCTGACACGCGCCGTTGGCGAGTTGGCATGGAGCACGAACAATGAATTCTTGATGGTGGCGGTGCCTCTCTTCATTCTGTTGGGAGAGATTCTGCTGCGGGCCGGATTCGCTGAGCGAATGTACAGTGCCATGAGCCTCTGGCTCTCATGGCTGCCTGGCGGCCTAATGCATGCGAATATCGGCGCCTCGACCTTGTTCTCGGCAACATCTGGATCGAGCGTCGCTACCGCAGCCACCGTCGGCACCGTCGCGATCCCGCAGATCAAGCGGTATGGCTACAATGAGCCGCTCTTTCTCGGCAGTCTCGCAGCGGGCGGTACGCTCGGCATCCTCATTCCGCCGTCGATCAATCTCGTGATCTACGGCGTTCTCACCAACTCTTCCGTTCCTAGGCTCTATCTCGCGGGCATCATCCCTGGCTTTATGCTAGCTGGTCTGTTCATGCTGGTGATTGTGGTCGGCTGTATCGCAAAGCCATCTTGGGGCGGTCACAAAATTCATGCCACCTGGGGCGAGCGTTTCAAGAGCCTGGTCCATCTTGCACCACCTCTTGGAATCTTCTTTCTCGTCGTGGGCTCGATCTATGCCGGTCTTGCCACGCCGACGGAAGCTGCGGCTCTCGGCGTGACAGGCGCCTTTATCCTCGCAGCATGGTTCCGCCGGTTGACCTGGACAATGCTGCGCGAGTCCATCGAAGGCACGATGAAGGCTACCGCGATGATCATGCTGATCGTGATCGGCGCGGCCTTCCTGAACTTCATCATGTCGGCCACAGGTCTCACAGACGCAATCACCAGCTCGATCACGGGTCTCGGAGTTTCGCCCGGATGGATGCTATTGATCATCATCATCTTTTACCTGGTGCTCGGCTGCTTCATGGAGACGCTCTCCATGATGATCACCACCATCCCGATCGTTGCGCCGATCATGATCGCTCTCGGTTACGATCCGATCTGGCTCGGCATCGTGATCATCGTCCTGGTCGAGGCAGCTCTGATTACACCACCCGTGGGGCTCAATCTCTTCGTCGTGCAAAGCCTTCGCAAGAGCGGGTCAATGGGTGCCGTCATTACAGGTTCGCTGCCCTTCGTCCTGGCAATGTTCATTCTGCTCGCTCTGCTGGCGTTCTTCCCAGGCCTCGCACTCTGGCTTCCGAGCGTCTTCAGTTAAGTGCTCACACTCAACCGAACCTTTTCAACCTGTTGTGGATTTTCACCATGAAACTTTCCTTCAAAGCAGAAACCCTGTCCGGTTCGCGCAGGATCGACGTCGAAATCTCTTCGCTTGTCGTTGCGGGGTGGGCTGGGCGTGACCAGCATGCCATCGAGCATCACATCGAGGAGCTGTTCGCCATTGGCGTCCCGCGGCCGAGTTCCGTACCGCTTTATTACCGTGTCGCGGAAAACCAGCTGACCCAGGCTTCACGTATCCAGGTTGTGGGCGACCAGTCCTCGGGAGAGGTGGAAACCTTCGTTTTCCGGGCTGACGGTGAGCTCTATGTCAGCATCGCCTCCGACCACACAGACCGTAAGCTCGAGACGCACAGCGTCGCCCTGTCGAAGCAGGTCTGCGCAAAGCCGGTTGCTGCCGAGGCATGGCGTTATGCTGACGTCGCCGAATACTGGGACGAACTCGTCATCCGCTCGTACATTCAGGAGAATGGCGAACGGGTGCTCTACCAGGAGGGCACCCTCGCCTCGCTCCGGCCGCCACTTGAGCTGATCTCCGGGTTCGTTGGCGAGGCCACGCTTCCCGAGGGCGTGGGCATGATCTGCGGAACGGTTGGGGCCAAGGGTGGCATTCGGCCCGCGGCTTCATTCACGATGGAACTGTTCGATCCGCGTCGCGGACGCACCTTGAGTCATAGCTATGACATCGAGGTACTGCCGGAGGTCGCTTGATCCGGCTTTCGGCGCGGCCAGATACGATGGTGGGTGAGACATGATTTCGACGGTAAAAGAACAGCAGCTGGCGCTCACAGAGGGCCGCACGACATCACTCGCTCTGACGGAGGAGGCGCTTACACGCGCATCGGATCCCGCCGGGGAGGGCACGCGCGTCTTCACGCGGCTCTATCGCGAAGCGGCCCGTGCCGCCGCTCAGGCTTCCGATATCCTGCGCCAGGCCGGACTGGTCCGCTCGTCGATCGACGGCCTGCCGATTTCGATCAAGGATCTGTTCGATGTCGCCGGCGAAGTCACTATGGCGGGATCCGTCGCTCGGGAGGGGGAACGCCCTGCTGCGGAAGACGCGACGGTGATCAAGCGCCTGCGCGCCGCAGGCGCCGTCATCGTCGGCCGCACCAACATGACCGAGTTCGCCTATTCGGGGCTCGGTCTCAATCCGCACTATGATGTTCCGCGTAATCCCTGGGATCGCAAGACCGGGCGTATTCCAGGAGGCTCGTCATCGGGCGCGGCGGTGTCGGTGACCGACGGAATGGCCGTCGCGGGGATCGGGTCCGATACGGGTGGCTCGGTCCGCATTCCCGCAGCGCTTTGCGGCCTGGTGGGGTTCAAGCCAACGGCCGCGCGAGTGCCCCTGACCGGAGTTCTGCCGCTCTCATTCAGCCTCGACTCGATCGGCGCCATTGCCCCATCCGTCGCATGCTGCGCGACTCTCGATGCAATCCTGGCTGGCGACGAGGAGGCCCTTCCGCAGCCGGCCGACCTCGGCAGACTCCGGTTCGCGGTTCCCACGACCCTGGCGCTCGATGGGATGGACAAGGACGTCGCACAGGCCTTCGAGGTGACGCTCTCGAGCCTTTCGGCGGCGGGCGCAAGGATTGACGAGATCGCCGTCCCGGAATTCGCCGGCCTTGCGTCCCTCAACGCCAATGGCGGCTTCACGGCATCCGAAGCCTGGACGTGGCACCGGGACCTGATCGAACGGGCGGGCGACCGCTACGATCCGCGGGTCGTCTCACGCATCCGGCGGGGCAAGGACATTTCCGCCGCCGACTACCTCGACCTGCTCGCTGCGCGCAAAGCCTGGAGGGCCGGCGTGGAGGCGCGGATCGAAGGCTACGACGCGTTAGTTCTCCCGACCGTTCCGATCGTCGCGCCTGCCATTGCGAAGCTCGAGGCGAGTGACGATGCCTACTTTGCCGCCAACGGCCTGATCCTGCGCAATCCCACTTTCATCAACTTTCTCGACGGAGCCGCCCTGTCCGTTCCGTGCCACACACCCGGAGAGGCTCCGGTGGGATTGATGATCGCAGGACCTGCCGGCGCTGACCGCAGGATTCTTGCTATCGGCATGGCAGTGGAAGCGCTGCACTCGCAAAAGCAGGCGTAAAACGCTCGCTGGCAGAAGGACTGGATAATGTCTGTAACGATCGACACTGATGCCGCCTACCAAGTCCGCTTGGATGCACGGGCAGGGATCCTGACCGGCCCGACCGCGAACCTCGCTCCGGGGCATGTTCAGGCCAATCTCGCCATCCTGCCGGAGGACCTGGCGCACGACTTCCTGCGCTTCTGCCAGCGCAACCCCAAGCCGTGCCCGCTCATTGCGGTATCTGAAACGGGCGATCCCTCACTTCCCGATTTGGGGTGGGATATTGATATTCGTACTGACGTGCCTCGCTATCGGGTATGGCGGAACGGCGAGTTAGTGGCGGAGCCCATCGACATTCGGGACCTGTGGAGCGACAAGCTGGTCGCATTCCTGATCGGCTGCTCGTTCTCCTTCGAAGAGGCCATGCTGGCCGATGGCTTGCCGGTGCGCCATATCGAGCAGGGTTGCAACGTCCCTATGTATCGGACGAATGTGCCTACTGTTGCAACGGGGCCTTTTTCAGGACCTCTCGTCGTATCCATGCGCCCACTGAGGGCAGCCGATGCCATCCGCGCAGTGCAGGTTACATCGCGCTTCCCCTCAGTTCATGGCGCTCCGGTGCACCTGGGGGATCCTTCGCTGATTGGCATCGCCGATATCAACAAGCCAGATTATGGCGACGCAGTTGAGATCCGCGAGGGTGAAATCCCGGTCTTCTGGGCCTGCGGGGTCACACCTCAATCTGTCATCGCGAACATCCGACCCGAATTCTGCATCACTCACGCGCCGGGGCATATGCTCGTGACCGATCTCCTGAATTCTTCGATTTCGGTGATCTGACATAGGCGCAGGAGTGCTAGAGCATTTTTCGGCGAAGTGGATCCGGTTCGCCGTTCAAAAATGCGGCTGAGCAAAGAAGGGAGCCGATTCCACGCAAGTGGAAGCGGCTCTAAAGTGTTGATCTAACGATGATCCTCACCCCGCCGCGCTTCGGCTCTGCGCTGGGCATGCCGTCAAAGCGGTGAGCATCCAAACGAGAAGCGCTCTGGCAATAAAGGGAATGTTCGGCCTAGGGCTATGAGCCAAGTCTTAGAGCATCGTGCGGAACCGAAGGTCCGCGTCAGCGAAAAGTGGATCCGGTTTTCCGCACTCAACGATGCTCTCATTGTAGGAGAAAGCATCGGATGGGTCCCAAAAGTGCAAATCCTCTTTTCACGTCCGATGCTGTAGTCCTGCGCAATCCGTAAGCGAGAAGCAAAGGGAGCCGGAAACTACCTGTAGAGCCGGGGTCAAGGCCCTAGCCGACAGGTGGAGTGGCAGCCTCATTCGGCCTCCGGCCGCAGCCCCGACCTCTTCTCCGGCAAATCCGCATTGGTCTGGAGCCTATAGCCGACCCCAGTCTCCGTCAGGATGTGCCGGGGCTGGTCAGGCAGCTCCTCCAGCTTCTAGGCGAAGAATGAAGCGGAAGATCAAGCGGCGTCTTAGATTGAAGGCGCACTGGGTCGCGGAGTATATCGACGGGAAGCGAAGTGCTGATCCTGTGACAGAAGCCTGTATCTTCCGCTCCGGTCGTCGCACCAAGTCATGCTTGAGCCTAGAGCATCGGACCCAAAAGTGGACTTGCACTTTTGGGATCCATCCGATGCTCCCTTTCTTGAATAGCGCATCGTTGATGGCGGAAAACCGGGTCCACTTTTCCGCACGATGCGCTAGAGCCGCTTCCATTGGCATGGAATCAGCTCTCTTCTTTGCTGGGTTCTGGTTTGGCCCTGCTCCCGAATTTGCATCGACTCGCCCGTAAGTTCGAAGCCCGTCAACCGATCCACAACGAACATCCGGATCGGGCGAAAAGCGGACCTCGACACGGCCACGCTGAAAAGCCGATTCCAACCCCTTTGAAGACTTTCGCCTGACCTGAGGACGCATTTGAGAACAGTCGCTGAGATATCGTCACCCCAAGCAAGCGCTATTTCAGGACATCACATCCAGCCCATCCTATTGATAGCCCGTTCCCTCGGCTCTTGCCCGAGCCGAGGGAACGGGGAGGCTCGCTTGCGCTTGAGGCAGTAGCATGGATGATGTTGCCGCTGGTGCAAATGATCGCGGCTAACGATCCGACGGAGGAACTGGTCCAATGACGAACGAACGCAGAAATCAAGTTGGGCAAGGAAACCATCCGTTCCGCGCTGTGCTGTGGGACATCGATGGCACCCTGCTGCTGAGCGAATCCATGCACTTTCGAGCCCTTCGCCATGCCGTGGCGACGGAAGGAGTGGAGATTCCCGACGAGTTTCATCATGAGATCGTCGGCCGGGCCGCCAAGGTCGTCTACGAGAAATGCCGGCAGACCTTTGGCCTGTCCATGAGCTTCGACCAATGGCGCCGGCTGAAATACAGCTACTACACGGCCCATGCGGCGGAGATCGCGGTGAGGCCCGGCGCACTGGAGGCCTGGCGGATGTTCGAGCGGTTGGGCCTCCGTCAGGCTCTCGTCTCGAACTCCGACCGGATCGTGGTGAACGCCAACATCCGGGTGCTGGGACTGGAAGAGCCCGGCTTCGTCTCGGTGTCGATCAACGACGTGGTGCGCGGCAAGCCCGATCCTGAACCCTATGAGCGGGCAGCGATGCTGCTGGGAGTCAGGACGCATCAGTGTCTCGCGATTGAGGATAGCCCAACCGGAGCGCAGGCTGCCCTTGCGGCGGGGGCCCACACCATCGCCTGGCCGGAGGATCGAACGCTGGAGTTCCCGCCAACCATCCGGCCCGCTGCAGAACTTGAGCCGGCCATCAGGCAGCTTCTCCAAAGCGCTGCCTGAGAGGAGGCTGACACCTGGCCTCAGAAGATGAGGGGGGCGACTGCGGATAGGGGCAGCAGGGTTCGCTGGCTTCCCAGAAAGATTCATACCCCGTGACGAGCTCCCCGACCTTAAAATGCTTAAGGTTCCCGTCATGGTGTGGCCGCGATCAATTTACCAACGGTCTTACACTCAAGGCTGATTTCCTGTCACTCGGTGCGTGATTTCGAGGCGACTGTCACGGCCAGCGCATTTCCTACGTTTTTGTTTCCATCAGCACTTGACACCACACTGGTCTTGTTGTTGCCTGTTGTCTGACGTCTGGCGGAAATGCACGCTCGGACCGACTGGAAGAACATCCCGGCTTGAGGAGGTTACGCCTTTGCTGAGCACATCCATCAGAGCTTCAACTCCGGCAACCTCGGCGTTTCCCGAAGAGGCCGCCGTGCAGATGATCGACGTACACAAGTGGTATGGCGAGTTTCACGTGCTGCGCGACATCAACCTGAGCGT
>NZ_QDAH01000109.1 GCF_003075415.1 Microvirga sp. KLBC 81 | reverse complement strand
GGCATGGCTCCGTGGCTGCGGGTTAATCCCGTCCTCTTATGCTCCACCCGGGAGCACGGCCGGTCCATGCCATTAGCGGTCGCCTTCTTCAGGATCTCCCGCTCCTGGCGCAGGATCTCGTTCTCGCGCCGCAGCCGTTTCAGCTCGGCCGCCATGTCCTCCTGGCGCTCCGCGGGCGGATCGTCGATCTCGCGCTCGCGGCGACGATCAATCCAGTGGCGCAGGGTCGACAGGCCGACGCCGAGATCCGCGGCGACCTCACGCCGGCTGCGGCCGCTCGTCAGAGCAAGCCGAACGGCCTCATCCTGAAACTCTTTGGTAAAGCGTTGATAGGCTTGGGGCATGGAGATCCTCCTGGGTCATTGAAGTGCTCTCCGTTTTCCCGAAGCAAGTCCAGCCAGATGCTGCCGGCGAGGATATCATTGCGGGCAGGACAACTTTACCGAGCTGCGAACAGAGCGGCACACCCGACAATCTCCACCCTCACCTGCTCAAACCGAATGGCCAATTCACGACGCAAGGTCTCGACGCTGTCCTGCTGGTTCGAGAAGATCCCCTTCGCGTTGTAGAAGCGCATCAGCGCCCGAGCCATCCCGGAGCGCTCGACGCCCTCCGCCAGAAGAGTTGAGCCGAACACAACCCCGCCGGGAGCAAGAAACGGCTTGAGATGGTCAAAGACCACTGCCTTCTGCTCCAAGGCACCCGGCAGGCAATGAAGGAGATAATTGAGGCCAATGGAGTCAAAGGGACCTGTCTCGAGCTCAACCGGTTCAAGCACATTGGCTCGTACGATCTTGGGGGCGTAACGCTCGATGCGAGCTGAGGCCCGCTCGAGGCAGACTGGATTGAGGTCGAGCAAGGTGATGTCGGCCCTGTCTGTTGGAAACCGGCAGTGGTCGAGAAACCAGCCTGTGCCGACACCAACATCCAGATGCCTGTCGGATATATACTCATTATAGTGACCGAAAAGGCGTCTGGTCGGGCACTTCCAGATCAGCGCGTTGGACAGGCCGAGCACTACCACATCGTAAAGATCGAGCGTCCGTCGGGTGTAGACAGCTTGTCCGGCCATGACCGCCGCGCCAACTCGGTCCTGCTGAGTTCTCATCGCGTTCCTCTCATCTGAGTGTCAACAAGTGTGCAGCCGCGAGATCATTGAGTGACATACCGGATCGGAGCGCGCAATTGCGGTCCATGGCTCGCCCAGCGCTGGGTAAACGTCTTGCGTCTTGTTTTTTGGACAGTCTTGGCGCAGTCCGTTTTGGATCAGCAATAGACCCTCAGCGTACTGACTTTAAGCCAGTACGGCAAACGGACACTCAAGATGAACCAGAGACTCCAGCCCGTTCGTCATGCGTCCGGTGCCATTACAAACGAGGAGAGCACAGCACCGTAGTGGCATGCAGTCGCCATCAGTACGAAAGTGTGCCAGATCGCGTTTTGAAAGCGGAGGCTATCCCACACATGGAAGAGCACGCCGGCAGTGTAAAGCAACGCGCCGGCTCCAAGCAGCCAGAGCGTTGTGCTCGGGAGTGCGAAAATGTGATCCCACAGGACAATCCCGCTCCAGCCGAGCAGGAGGTAGAGCCCGATCGACAGCCGATCGAAGCGCCCAGGCAGCGCGATCTTGAGAATGATCCCGACCAGAGAGGTTGCCCAGACAACAATCATGAGAACCAGCGGCATGATTGCGCCACTCATGCGCGTGAGGAATGGCGTATAGGTGCCTGCAATCAGGACATAGATTGCAGCATGGTCGAAGCGGCGAAGCCACCATTTCACAGGCGAGATCGGCCACATGTTGTAGGCTGCCGAGATCACCAGCGCCGCTATCATAGCGACGCTATAGATCAGCACTGGGATTAGGTCCAAAGGCGATGAGTTGGGCAGTATCGCAGCCACAAGCACTGCAACGGCACCAAGTCCAAGAACGAGGCCGAGTCCATGGATGATACCATCGGCCCAAAGTTCAGCACGATCATACTCAAAACGCCCGACGGCCGGTCTTTGCAAACCCATTCTCCTTAAACATCTTGACGCGTGTACCAGCCTAGTGAGGCAAGAGTAGGCCGGACGTGGCCGCGGTGACATCTGAGCGCGGGCCTGCCCCCCTGGCACACTCGGAACACCAACTTGGACGCGACCGCCCAGATCGCGTAGAAATTTCCACCCGCTCCGCACTTTGACAGCGAGACATCAAACGTCATTCGCAGGCTCAAACACTCGATATTCGACGATCACTGGATCCGGCAAATCGTCGAGTCGAGCCGCGTAGGCCTCATCGTCTTCACCGGCCTTTTGAGGGTAGCGTCCTGTTTTGAGCAGGAACTTCAACGCAACTTCGACTGAGCAGCCGTGGTGCTCTGCAAACTCTCGCACCAAAGCCATCGTATGGACGTCGATCCTCTGATGGGTCTCGATCATCGGGCCTATGCTCCGCACCTAGGTCGTTGCTGAAAGCAAGTATGATGGACTTCCACGTGGGCAGCTAGTCCGCCTTTCAACGCCTGCGCGTCAATGAGCCCGAATCTGAGGCATGGTACCACGCTCCCGGTAGATCTACCGTCCCAATAGCGAAGGCATGGCTGGAGCCAACGCGATCTATTCAGTGCGGTGTTGTCCTATCTGGACGCTCCCAGCCCCACACTTTCTCATGCTCCCTTTGCACGTTCGCCGGCGTCCGGTTCCTGAACAGGGCCTTCTTGGGCCTCCAAATGCCACTTCGCCCCACTGGCGTGTTGCAAATGATTTGCAATTGCATTAACTGCCTAGATGGCTACTGGAGAGATGATGATGAAGTTCGCTGCCCTTTTGTTCGGCCTTGCAACCCTGGGCTTCGCCGTCGCGTCGCCGGCTCAGGCCGCCGATGACAGGTTTAAGGTCGTCACGACCTTCACGATCATCGCCGATATGGCCCAGAACGTGGCCGGCGACGCGGCCATTGTGGAGTCGATCACCAAGCCTGGAGCGGAGATCCACAATTACCAGCCGACGCCCGGCGACATTCTGCGGGCGCAGGATGCTAAGCTCATCCTGTGGAACGGCCTCAATCTCGAACTCTGGTTCGAGAAGTTCCTCCGCAATTTGAAGGAGGTTCCCAGCGTCGTCGTGTCCGAGGGTGTGAAGCCGATGGGGATCCAGGAGGGCCCCTACACGGGCAAGCCCAATCCTCATGCCTGGATGTCCCCCAGTGACGCCCTCATCTATGTCGACAACATCCGCGACGCGCTCGTCAAACACGACCCCAGGAATACTGAGACCTACCGGGCTAACGCGGAGGCCTACAAGGCGAAGATCCAGGCGACTGTCGCCCCGATCCGGTCGACCCTGGCGGCGATCCCCGAGCAGCGGCGCTGGCTCGTGACCAGCGAGGGCGCGTTCAGCTATCTCGCCCGCGACTTCGGCCTGAAGGAGCTTTATCTCTGGCCGATCAACGCCGACCAGCAGGGCACGCCGCGGCAGGTGCGCAAGGTTATCGATGCGGTGCGCGCCAACGCCATCCCGGCTGTGTTCTCGGAGAGCACCGTCTCGCCCGATCCGGCCAAGCAGGTCGCCCGCGAGACCGGCGCCAAGTACGGGGGCATCCTCTATGTCGATTCCCTGAGCGACGCCTCGGGTCCGGTGCCGACCTATCTCGATCTCCTGCGCGTCACCTCGGAGACCATTGCCAAGGGGCTCACCGAATGAACGCTCCCCTGCAAAGAGGCGGTCCTTATTCCGGTTCTGCGGTTGCGGGTCTCACCGTGAGCGGCGCAACGGTCACCTACCGCAATGGTCATACGGCCCTTCGCGACGTGAGCTTTGCGATCCCGCGCAGCACCATCACGGCCCTCGTCGGGGTCAACGGCAGCGGCAAGTCGACCCTGTTCAAAGCCGTCATGGGCTTTGTCCCCGTCTCGCCCGGAACGATCTCGATCCTCGGCGGATCCGTTGCCCAGGCACTCAAGAGCAGTGTCGTCGCCTACGTGCCCCAGAGCGAGGATGTCGACTGGAACTTCCCCGTTCTGGTCGAGGACGTGGTGATGATGGGCCGCTATGGCCACATGAACCTGCTGCGCCTGCCCCGGCGCCAGGATCGCGAAGCCGTGGACGCGGCGCTGGAACGCGTCGGGATGGCGACCTTCCGGAAGCGCCAGATCGGCGAGCTCTCGGGCGGCCAGAAAAAGCGGGTCTTCCTGGCGCGGGCGCTGGCCCAGGACGCCCATGTCATTCTCCTTGACGAGCCGTTCACCGGAGTCGACGTCACGACGGAGGAAGCCATCGTCGCGCTGCTGCGCGGGCTTCGCGACGAAGGCCGGGTGATCCTGGTCTCGACGCACAATCTCGGCAGCGTGCCCGAATTCTGCGACCGCGCGGTTCTGCTGAACCGGACCGTGCTCGCCGCAGGGCTGACGGAGGAGGTGTTCACGCAGGCCAATCTGGAAAAAGCGTTCGGCGGCGTGCTCCGGCACTTCGTATTTGACGCCAGTCTTCGCGCCGGGGTCTCTTCGGTGGACGTCATCTCCGACGACGAGCGGCCGCTGGTCATCTACGGCGACAAGGCCTCGGATGAAGCCAAGGATGCAACCGCCACCGCGCCGTCACAGGGAGCAAGCACGCCCGATGCCCCAGCTCCTTGAGCCGTTTTTCTACGACTACATGATCAACGCCATGTGGGTGAGCGCCCTCGTCGGGGCGGTCTGCGCCTTTCTCTCCGCCTACCTGATGCTCAAGGGCTGGTCGTTGATCGGCGATGCGCTCTCGCACTCCATCGTCCCGGGCGTCGCCGGCGCCTACATGCTCGGCCTGCCCTTCTCCGTCGGGGCTTTCCTCTCGGGCGGACTGGCGGCCGGCGCCATGCTCTTCCTGAACCAGCGCACGAAGCTCAAGGAAGACGCCATCATCGGGCTGATCTTCACCTCGTTCTTCGGGCTCGGGCTGTTCATGGTGTCGCTGTCACCCACCTCCGTGAACATCCAGACGATTGTCCTCGGCAACATTTTGGCGGTCACGCCTGAAGATACGCTGCAGCTCGTCATCATTGCGGGCGTGTCTCTCGCCATTCTGCTGGTGAAGTGGAAAGACCTTCTCGTCACCTTCTTTGACGAGAACCATGCCCGCTCGGTTGGCCTCAATCCCACGGCTCTGAAAGTCCTGTTCGTCACCCTGCTCAGCGCCTGCACGGTCGCAGCGCTGCAGACGGTCGGCGCCTTCCTGGTGATCGCGATGGTGGTGACGCCCGGCGCCACGGCCTATCTCCTGACCGACCGCTTCCCGCGACTGATCATGATCAGCGTGGCGGTCGGCGCGCTCTCAAGCGGCATCGGCGCCTATCTCAGCTATTTCCTCGATGGCGCCACCGGCGGCATCATCATCGTCCTGCAGACGCTGGTCTTCCTGACCGCGTTCTTCCTGGCGCCCAAGCATGGGCTGCTCGCCGCCCGCCGGCGCATGCGGATGGCATCGGGAATGAGTCCATGATCAGCCTGCTCGACACGCTTGCCCCGCCCTTCGCCTTTCCGTTCATGCGCGAAGCCCTCGTGATCGCCATGCTCGTCGCGGTGCCGACGTCATTGCTGTCGTGCTTCCTGGTGCTCAAGGGCTGGTCACTGATGGGAGACGCAATCTCGCATGCGGTGCTGCCCGGTGTCGTCCTGTCCTACATCGCAGGCCTGCCCCTGGCGGTAGGAGCGTTCGTGTCCGGCATGATCTGCGCGCTCGCCACCGGCTATCTGAAGGAGAACAGCCGCATCAAGGAGGATACGGTCATGGGCATCGTGTTCTCCGGCATGTTCGGCCTTGGCATCGTGCTCTACACCAAGGTCGAGACGGAGGTGCATCTCGACCACATTCTCTTTGGTGACATGCTCGGCGTGGATTGGCCGGACCTTTTGCAGAGCGGGATCATCGCCGCGGTCGTGCTAGTCATCATTGCCATGAAGTGGCGGGATCTGCTGCTTCATGCCTTCGATCCGCAGCAGGCCCAGGCCATGGGCCTGCCGGTGCGGCTTTTGCACTACGGCTTTCTTTCGCTGCTCTCTCTGACGATTGTGGGGGCCCTCGCCTCAACCGGCATCATCCTGACCATCGCCCTGCTGATCATGCCGGGCGCCGTGGCGTTTCTGCTGACGAAGCGGTTCGGAACGATGCTGGTCGTGTCGGCGCTGGTCGCCGTGGCGGCATCATTCGCCGGCGTCTATCTCAGCTTTTTCATCGACAGCGCCCCCGCTCCGACCATTGTGCTGCTCATGGCCGTCACCTTCCTTGCGGCATTCATTTTCCAGCATCGGTTCGGCCTTCGTGGCGGTATCCATGCCGCAGAGTGACGATCACATTGGGGCAGTTCGCTCGCTGCCAAGGAAAACGCAGAATTCTGGCTTAGCAACCGGCCGAGCAATCCACCAAGGTTCTGTCGCAAACCCGGAATGGAGCCGCAAGATAGGAGCATCTCGGTCGTCATTCATGCGACAGAACCGACAGATTTGGTTTATATCTCAGATCATAAGGCAGAAGCCCTGATCGAGAGTTCCCGTGACATCCCCTAGCTAAGTGCAGACTTTCAGCACCCGCTAGTGATCCGCCTCGCCGGTTCCCGTCGCGCGCTCCAGGCCGCGAATGTGCGCTTGGAGGAGTGTCGTTGCCTTTCCGAACTCGCGCTTTCTCAACGCGCCAAAGATTTGCCAATGTGCGAGGCTTGAGCCCGGCTGCCAGCCAGCAGAACGGGTTGCGGAAAAAATGATGCGGGAATTGGCCAGCTGAAGGTCATCCAGCATGGACAGCAGCCTGGGCATCGCGCAAGGGGCGACGAGTTCGCGGTGGAATGTTCGATTGGCTTGCTCCCATTCGGTCATGGTCTGAGCCTGATCCCCGGCGACGAGAGCCCGCTCGATCCTTTCGAAGCAAGCCGCGTTGAGCCTTGGAGCCGCGAAGGTGAGCGCCAGCGTCTCGAGGGCGGCGCGGATTTCAACGATCTCCTGCACCGATTTGGAATCCAGGGCGGCCACCCGCATCCCTCGACGCGGTTCGCTGATGACCAAGCCTTGAGCGCGAAGGCGCTGGAAGGCTTCGCGTGCGGGAACGTGACTCGCATCGAATTCTTCGGCGACGCGATCCTGACGAAGAGGAGTTCCGGGAGCGAGCTCGCCAGAGACGATCCTCTCGCCCAAAACGCGCGCAATCCGCTCCGCAATAGTCTCAGCCATGCTGTCCTCATAGATAATCTATGAAAATTTCGGGTGCATCGGTGATGATCATGCGTATAGTGCACCCAACACGATGCGCAATAGTAGATTATCTATGATTTGGCAAACTGCCCGCGCCGCAATTGCCTGGGCCGTGGTTGTCGAGAGAGGACCTGATGCCAGCACCATCGACCAATCCGCGACTGACACATGTTGAAGAGACCAGGCCTTGGACGCTCGATGGCGCTCGCGAACTCTACGCGATGCCGTTCAACGATCTTCTGTTCCGGGCCCAAACGGTGCACCGCGCGAACTTCGATCCCAACCGCGTGCAGCTCAGCAAGTTGCTCAGCATCAAGACCGGCGGATGCCCGGAAGACTGCGGCTATTGCAATCAGTCGGCGCACCACGCGACCGGACTCAAAGCGTCGAAGCTCATGGAGGTCGAGCGCGTCATCGCCGAGGCGCGCAAGGCCAAGGAGGGCGGCGCCACCCGCTATTGCATGGGAGCGGCCTGGCGCAGCCCTAAGCCGCGCGACATGGACATGGTCGTCGCCATGGTGCAGGGCGTGAAGGCGCTCGGCCTCGAAACCTGCATGACGCTCGGCATGCTGACGCCTGCGCAAGCGGAGAGGCTCGCCGATGCAGGCCTCGACTACTACAACCACAACATCGATACTTCCGAGCGCTTCTATCAGGAAATCGTCACCACGCGCCGCTTCGAGGATCGCCTCGAAACGCTGGGGCATGTTCGCCAGGCCGGCATCAAGGTCTGCTCCGGCGGCATCCTCGGCATGGGCGAGACCGCGGACGATCGCATCGACATGCTGGTGACGCTGGCGAATCTGCCTACGCCGCCAGAGAGTGTGCCGCTCAACCTGCTCATCCCCATGCCAGGGACGAAGCTAGCCGATGCGGCGCCGGTCGACTCGATCGAATTCGTCCGGAGCGTGGCGCTCGCCCGCATTCTCATGCCACGGTCCCATGTCCGGTTGAGCGCGGGACGGACGGCCATGACGGACGAGATGCAGGCCTTGTGCTTCTTCGCCGGGGCCAATTCAATCTTCGTCGGCGACACGCTGCTGACCGCCGCCAATCCGGGCGACGACCAGGATTCTACCCTGCTGCGCCGCCTCGGCCTGACGCCCGTGGCACCGGAGGCTGCATGATGCCTGACCGGCTGGCCCGCTACGAAACGAAGCTGAGGCAGCTGCAGCAGAAGGGGCGGTGGCGCGTCCTGACCGGACCGGGTGGCATCGATTTCACCTCGAACGATTATCTCGCTCTTGCCGGATCGCCGTGTCTGACCGCCGGTGCGATCGCCGCGCTCGAACGCGGTGTCCCGATCGGCGCGGGCGGATCGCGCCTTCTGCGCGGCAATCATGCGGAGCATGAAGCCCTGGAAGCCGAAGCCGCCGCGTTCTTCCGATCCGAACGGATGCTCTATTTCGGGAGCGGCTATGCGGCCAATCTCGCCGTTTTATCGATCCTGCCGCAACGCGGCGACATTGTCGTCCATGACGCGCTGGTTCATGCGAGCGCGCATGCCGGGATGGCGGCGGGGAGAGCCGAGGCTATTTCCGTGCCGCACAACAATGCGGACGCGTTCGATGACGCCATTAGCCGATGGCGCAAAGCCGGCGGAACGGGACACCCCTGGATCATCGTCGAGAGCCTCTATTCCATGGACGGCGATAAGGCGCCCTTGCCGGATTTGGCCGAACTGGCCAACCGGCACGATGGCTTTCTTGTCATCGACGAGGCTCATGCCACCGGAGTCCACGGCGCCGGGGGGCGTGGCTTGGCGGCGGAGCTGGAAGGACGTGAGAATGTCGTGGTGCTGCATACCTGCGGCAAGGCCCTCGGCGCATCCGGCGCGCTCGTCGGCGCCAGCCGGGTGCTCTGCGATTATCTCGTCAATCGGGCCAGCCCCTTCATCTATGCGACGGCGCCGTCGCCGCTGCAGGCTGCAAGTGTCCGCCAGGCGCTGAACGTCGTGGCGGCGGAGCCAGAGCGGCGGGAGAAGCTTCAGGATCTGGTCGCTTTCGCCAACAGACTCGTCGCCGATCGTCTCGGTTTTGCAGGCAGCGGCTCGCAAATTCTGCCTGTTGTCATCGGCGACAACCGCCGCGCCATGCGGATCGCCGAACGGATGCAGGCAGACGGGTTCGACATTCGCGCGATCCGTCCGCCCACGGTGCCGAAGGGCACCGCGCGCCTGCGCATTGCCATCACGCTCAACGTCGATGCTCCAACGATCGCCCGCATGGTTGAGCGATTGGCCCAAGTCATGGCGGAGGAGAGGCCATGAGCCTGCGCTTCGTCGTCACCGCCACCGACACGGGCGTCGGCAAGACGGTGTTTTCAGCCGCTCTGGCCGATGCGCTGGGCGCCTGCTACTGGAAGCCGATCCAGGCAGGTCTTGACGAAGAGACCGACAGCGAGACCGTCCGCCGGCTCGGCCGCCTTCCGCCACAGCGCATTCTTCCCGAGACCTGGCGCCTCAAGACGCCTGCTTCGCCGCATCTGGCGGCGCAAATCGACGGCCTGGCGCTCCGCCCCGAGGCACTTCACCCGCCCAAAACAACTTCGCCCCTCATCATCGAGGGCGCCGGCGGCCTGCTCGTGCCCCTGACGCAGCGCGAGGTTTTCGCGGATGTCTTCGCGCGCTGGCGGCTTCCCGTCATCCTTTGCGCCCGGACCGGGCTCGGAACGATCAATCACACGCTGCTGTCGCTCGAGGCGATGCGCCGCCGCCAGATCCCGGTCCTCGGCGTCGCCTTCATCGGTGACGCGCAACCGGACACGCAACAAATCATCGCCGAGATGGGCGGCGTCCCAAGTCTCGGCCGGCTGCCTCGGCTTGATCCGCTAACCCCTGACGCGCTGCGCGAGAGCTTCCGCAGGCATTTTGATGTGTCCCAGTTTCAGGAAAGGTGCGTGTGATGCTCCGCCTTCAGCCATCTCCGGTCTGGCGTCCCTTTACCCAGCACCTGCTCGATCCCGTTGCCAAGAGAATCGCCAGGACGGAGGGTGCCTATCTCATCGATGAGGACGGGCGCGCGATTTTCGATGCGATTTCGTCCTGGTGGGTAATCACTCACGGCCATCGTCACCCGGCCATCATGGACGCGATTCGGGTCGCTTGCGAGAGATTCGATCAAGTCATCTTCGCCGAATATACCCACGAGCCGGCGGAAGAGCTGGCGAAAGGACTGATCAGGCTCGCCCCGCCGGGCCTCGCCCATGTGTTCTTTTCCGACAGCGGTTCGACCTCAGTGGAAGTCGCCCTGAAGATGGCGTTGGGTTTCTTCTACAATGGCGGCGCTCCGCGTTCGCGCATCGTCGTCATGGAACACAGCTACCACGGCGACACCGTCGGCACGATGTCCACCGGCGCGCGCGGCGTCTTCAACGCGGCCTATGGACCGCTGCTCTTCGACGTCGACACCATTCCCTTTCCCGAACCCGGCTGCGAACAGGATACACTCGATGCATTCGAGCAATTCTGCCGCAGCGGCCAGATCGCGGCTCTGCTGGTCGAGCCGCTGGTGCTCGGCGCCGGCGGCATGCGGATGTATCCACCGCATCTGCTGACCGAGCTGAAGCGGATAGCCGAGCAGCACCAGACCCTGCTGATCGCCGATGAGGTGATGACCGGCTGGGGACGAACCGGTACACTTTTTGCGTGCGAACAGGCCGGCATCACACCGGACATCCTGTGTACGTCAAAGGGCATGACCGGAGGTGCGTTGCCGCTGGCTGCGACGCTTTGTTCGACTGAGATCTTCGACGCCCATCTGTCCCACGATCGGAGCCGGATGTTCTTCCATTCGAGCTCCTACACGGCCAACCCGATCGCCTGCGCGGCAGCGCTGGCCAATCTCGGCATCTGGCAAGATGAGCCAGTCGCGACGCGAATCGGGGCATTGGCGCGGATGCATCGGGAAAGGCTGGCACAGTTCCGGTCTGATCCGCGTTTTGTCAATGTTCGCCAAGCGGGCACCATCGCGGCGTTCGATCTCGATGTCGCGGCGTCCGGATATCTTTCCGAGGTCGGTCCACGGCTAAGAGCATTCTTTCGCCAAAGAGATCTTCTCATTCGTCCGCTCGGCAACGTCATTTATCTGATGCCTCCCTACTGCGTGACGGCCGACGATCTCGACCGGGCCTACGTCGCGATCGATGAAGCCGGCTCCACGGTCGTGACGGTCAGGCCATGACCATTTGGCGCTCAAGCCGCGCCGCCGGCTTTGGTCACCACGTGCCGGAAAGGCGCGTCGAGAATGCTGAAATCGAGACCCGCCTGGGTCTTGAATCCGGCTGGATCGAACGCCGAACCGGTATTAGGACACGGCGTTGGGCGGCTCCTGACGAAGCGCTGACCGACCTTGCGGCGAAAGCCGCCGCCGCCGCGCTCGAAGACGCGGGTATCGCGCGCCATGAGGTGGCATTGACGCTTCTTGCCACATCGACGCCAGATCATCTCTTACCGCCTTCCGCGCCCTTGCTGGCCCACCAACTCGGCTTGTCCCATTCGGCAGCCGTCGATCTCGCCGGAGCCTGCTCAGGGTTCCTCTATGCGTTGACGCTGGGCGACGGCTTTGTGAGGACACACGGCAAACCCGCCCTTATCGTGGCCGCCAATATCTTGAGCCGCCGCATCAACATGGAGGAACGGGCCAGCGCAGTCATGTTCGCGGATGCAGCTGGCGCAATCGTCCTCGCTCCATCGCGCGCGCCGAATGCCGGGATCCTTGGCGTGGATCTCGCTTCAGAGGGAAACCACTACGATCTGATCTCGATCCCTGCAGGCGGCAGCAGACGGCCGTTTGCCGCAGGCATGGATCCGCGCGAACTATTGATGACCATGCGCGATGGCAGAGCGGTGTTCACCCATGCCGTCCGCATGATGACGCAATGTTCTGTCCGGGCGATGGAGCGCGCAGGGCTCACGGCGGCGGACATTCATCGCTTCGTGCCGCACCAAGCCAATGTCCGGATTATCGATGCGGTCTGCGACCAGATCGGTCTTGCGAGCAACAAGACGGTGTGCACGATTGGGGAATTCGGAAACTCGTCAGCTGCTACCATCCCCTTGTCCCTGTCACTTGCCAACCAGGAGCGCCCCTTCGCGTCCGGCGAACGCTTGCTCTTGTCAGCCGTTGGGGCGGGCCTGACAGGTGGGGCGGTCGTCCTTGGGATCGACTAGGGCGATCGCGCTGGCGGCGCAGGGAGTTCAACCTGGATGACGGGACCTGCATCGCTTGATCGACGCGAGCGCATGGTTGCGGAGGTGCAGCCGAGGGCCTCATACTCTGCCGACGCCATGCAGCATAAAGCCCATCTCGAGTTGACGATCTGTCGGCATGGATTCGCTCCTGGTCGGGAATTCGCAGCCTGGTGCAGGATGTCATTCAAGACGCTGCCAGACACAACTGGATCATTCACCAAGCCGGACAGAACAGCAATCAACTGATCCTCCAAAGATCATAGCGGAAGGAGCAAAGATTCATCTAAAAACTGATCTTCCGGAGAAGTTCGGCTTTATAGGGAACGCGACGGCTGTATGACTGCACATGTTATTAAAGCCTGACCGGCCTCGGGACAAATAAGCGCCTTCAGCAAAACTGGCGTTGACCAGGAGCCAGCTCCTGCCTTTCCAGACGAAGAACGTTTTATCTATTGCAGTGGGAATCTCGACATGAAGCTTCTGTGTGGAGAGCCTTTCTCCTGAGCTTAAGGGGCTCCGCAAACAGACAGGCTTTTCGTGTCACGATCTTTTACAAGAATATTCTCGTTGACATGGCGAGAGGGTGAACCCAACCTGACCATGCTGTTTGAACGAACGCATCGCGCGAACAGCCGCGGTGATTTGAAGTGCACAGATTGCGCCGCGAGAACAAACGCTAAAGTGTCACGATGCGCCCGATGTGTCTCGTGATCCACATGAAGGATCGCGGTCATGATGGTCCCGTTGCTGAGTTTCGTCCTGCGGCGCTTGGCGCGTCGGGTTCGCGGCGGCCGCGACTGGTATCGCGTCTAAAAACATTCCGCCACTCCTTCCATGAAAACTCGCATCACTGCCAGTCGCATTGCTGGCGGCAGGAGACCTGCGCCACGACACATACCACGCATGTTATCGAAGTCGGTGACGTCACAGCCGGCATCGTCGTTGCCACTGAGGGTGGCCTCCGCTTCTTCGCCGCCAGTCTGACATTCAAGTCCCTCGATCTGGCGATCTTTCCCTCCATCGCGGAAGCCAGCGGGCCGCACGCAAATAAGTTCGTCAGCGTCGTGACTCAACATGAGGCCAGCATGATTACTAAAGCTCTATTGGTGACCGTTACTGCCATTGTGACCGCGCTCTTTCTCTCGGCGTTCCGTAAGCGCGCAAATCTCCGCACCTTTTCATTGATGAAGCAGTGATGGAGTCTGTGTCCGCAATGGAGACTGTGGACG
>NZ_QDAH01000108.1 GCF_003075415.1 Microvirga sp. KLBC 81 | reverse complement strand
GGTAGTCTCGGTCATGACGTATCGCTCTTCTTGAAGAGGTTCTGGCAGGCTCGACACCCGCCTCGATACGTCGCCCTGCTCACACCGTCATCACCCACATTCCGAAATAACTCCATGCACAGGTACTGCGGCGTCTTCAACGACACCAGCGTCCATCTGCGACACGGCGTCGAGGATCACGGACGTTTCTGCGGGCGCGTCCTTCGTGCCATCAGCGGCGAGCGGATTCAGATCAAGCTCGCTCTGACCCTGATCGGCCTTTGATCCCGAACGGCGCGTGCGACGGACAGGCTCAGCGGCCTCGGAGTTACGCCACACCGGCTCAACGATGCTCGGCAGAATGCGCGGGGCGGCCGCCGGTTCAGCCACTGCTTGCAGCTGTTCCTTCTGAAAGACCTGTGTGGTCTCGACCGGTACCATCTCAAACAGGCGTCTTGACAGGAGTTGATGACGTTGGTTGGGACCGCGGGATTTCTTGATCTCGACAGAGAAGGGTTTTGGATTCCGCTTCATCTCATACGCTGGTTATGAACTTGGCAAAGACGGGGGGCCTACGAGCTTGGTCGGCGAACGTCAACATTCAAATCGATTGTTGCTTTCAGGCTCTGATCTGAAATAGTCCTGCGTTCTGACTATCTCCGGAACACCTTCTGACGTGTTAATGCCGTTCGTCAGAAGCATGAGATCAGCTTCTTGCCTCTACAATAAGCTGCCAATGCTTGGCGGAGGTGGTACTGTTAACCTGAGGCCGGATAGAGATAGGTGCCGATGGCGCGGCCGCCAAGCCAATTCAAGTCAAACGACGAGATCAGTCGCTGTCGCATCGCGACAAGTGGGGAAGGCGCGATCGCGGGCGGCGCGGTACTCATCGGCGGAGAGACAGTGACTGCGGAGTTGGAAGGGATTATTGACCGGAGTGTGCGTGGCGAGAAACTGCTGGGCATGCCGGGCTGATGTGAACCGCCTCATGGGGCGCTCACGGTTTCGGATCGGTGGGCGCGACACCTCACAGTGATTGTTCAAAGAGCGGCTTAGCCGATGTTCAACACTCGGTAGGATTTCGCGTTCGGCCGCGCCATCGGATCCGAGTTTATCGGTCACGACAATCCTGGGCACGTAGCGCAAGCCCTTCAGCAGCTTGCGAAAGAAGCGCCTGGCGGCATTCTGGTTGCGGCGGCTCTGGACCAGCACATCGAGCACGTTTCCCTGCTGATCAACGGCTCTCCAGAGGTCGTGGAGTTTGCCGCGGATACGCACAAACACCTTGTCCATGAACCATTGATCACCTGATTGCGGCCGGCGCCACTTGAGTGTGTTGGCATAAGCCCGCCCGAAGCGCAGGCCCTATTCGCGGATGGTCTCGTCACTGACCACGATCCCTCGTGCCGCGAGGATCAGTTCGACCTCGCGCAGGCTCAGGCCGAAGCTGTGATCCAATCAGACGGCCTGGCTGATGATCTCAGCCGGTAAACGGTAGCTGCGGTACGGATTGGACGTCGTGCTCATGTCCAAGACCGTGCCACAGACCGCCATCTCCCGCCAGCTTGACAGTACCATGGCCAAGAGGCGGGCGGCTGATATCCAGGCGAGCGGCGCCACGTCCCTGCGCCAGGTTGCGGCCGCTCTGAATGCGCGGCACATCAAGACGTCCCGACGCAAGGACTGGGCGCCAACACAGGTGATGCGGATCATGGGCCATGAAAAAGCCCCGTCGGGATCTGTCTGAACGGGGCTGAAGTCTACGGAGGCGGTCAAGGGTTGCGGGCTAGCCTCCGCAATAAGATATGTGGGAGTGACTGCGATGGAATGCAATAGTGAAACGACGCTCTGATACCATCGCAGTTGCATGTCACAGCATTGCAGCACTACAGCCCTATAGGTAACAAACTGTGGGTCTGGGAGCGGTAATTTGCGCCCCTCCAGCCAAACGAACCCTACAGTCGGCGGAGCATGGCCCGGCACATGATCCAGGAGGGGAACATGGACGAATGGCAGACGGTCTTCGAGGACGAGATTGAGGGCCGCCTAGTTACCGTGCAGGTGTACCAGAGCTATGAGGCGGCCGACGGAAACGAGGATGAGGGTCCACCCGTTCGGGTCACGACCACCTCCGTTGATGACTATCCCGGCGTGCTGGAAGAGGAGGATGGCGACAACTCCGACTTCAAACGGGACGGCTCCGGAGCGTCGATCACCCTTGAGCCCTGCAGTCTTGATGACCTTGAGGGGGAACTGATGGAGGTCGGATTCAGCCCGGAAGCTGCGACCACGATAGCCAGCAAGATTCCGGTGTGAACGAGAGCATAAGGGATTGTGGGGCAACGATGCCGTCCGTAACCCTGGCTCTCATTGCACTGCCGCTGATCGGGCTTGATGCCGCCTTTTGGAGGGGGCCTCTCACGGGCTGCCTCAGGAGACCTCATGCTCTCCGATCTGATAGCCCTTGTATTCCACGAGGTCCGCTTTCTCACGGTGTGGGGATCAGTCATGGCTGTGATGGCAGGTTCTGGCTCTGTACAGGGGCACCTTAGACAGTCGCCGTAGCGTTCTGCTTGGATGGGCTAGTGGGTGGCTCGTTTGTACCGTTCACGCACGCTTCGGCAAGAAGAGCATCAGCTCACCTGGGTTTTCACAGACATAGCGAGCGAACTTATCCGGCCTTCCGTGCCCGGCTTGAACGGCCTCAAGCAAACCAAGACCATCCAGCAGATAAAGAAGGATGGCCTTGCGAATCCTCACTGTTCCGCCAAAGACCGGCAGGCCGATTTCATCCATCGTGATCATCGCTTGCGATGGAGTCAGGTCGGGATGGGGTGCAATCCTGACTTCGACAAACTCAAACCACTCCCGATCAGCAGCCCCATCCACCCATCCCTGATCATTGATCAGGGATGCAGATCGGACACGACTGACGCGAAAGTCGCGAAACGCGGCAGCCTTTCGGCAATATGCCCTGAACCGCATGATCAAGTGATCGACCACGAACGTATGAGGGCAGACAACACGCTTCGTTGGCATATCGCTGGTGATCGATTGATACTCGATCAAGGCAGGAATTCGGCCCAGACGGGACGCCATCAAGGTCTGCACGATGCTAGCCGATGCGGATTGCCACGGAAGGATTAATTCTTCAAAGCCGAGGCGATGGCGCATGCTCGGATATCGGCTTAGAAATTCCTCAAGGTCCCCCGCCGCCGAAGGGTCGAAGGCTTGATCGCGAACCCAGCATTTGCGGCCTTCATCGTAGGTGATGCCGGGCGTTTCCTGCGCAAATCCTCGCAGATCAATCGAGGCTTGCTGTGGGGAGATCGCGAACTCCTCCCTGAGATCAGCGCTTCGAACCGCACCCGTCCACGCCAACATATCGTTAATAAAGCGATATCTCTCCCGGATTTGGCGCTCGCCCCGACGAAAAAAATTTGTGTCTTCCATTGACTGGATGGTCCTCAATCGAGCCGAAGGATACCCTGAGACCGACCACATGTGAAACTCGCAGGAGTTGCTCGATGACCGTCGCTTCCGCCCAATCCAACAGAGCAGAATCCTGCAAGTCAGGAAATAATGCTTCGGATCGCCGCGTTGCCGATATAGCATCTTAGACGCTGTTACGGGGCGCGACCTCCTCACCAGGACGGTTTGGAACCATGGATGATCGAAGTGACCTTCATCTAGAGGGGCAGGCGAGCACAGCCGCCATTCAAGAAGACCTGCTCGCCTATTTTGGCTCGCGGGCATCCCCTCAAGAGCTGCCCGTCGAAAGCCCAGCCGCATGGTCTGATGACCTAATGGCTGCCAGGGGCGCGGCTCGACGCGACACACCGGCTGCGAGCCTCGATCTGAAGCGTCGGGCGGCAGGACTGCGTTATGTTCAGCCCTTGGCGGATCTCGAGTATAGTCTTTCCAAGGTCGCATCCGAACACAAAATGGAACTGGATGGCTACCGCATCGGCCTGCGTCTCATCCGTGACGTCGCCCTGTTGAATACCTTCGACGACGGACCGACGAATTCGCAGCTTCGGGGCATGATTGCCGAGGCCGTGTTTGAGCAATGGCCTGATATCAGTCACCCTGTCCTGGTACAGCTTGCGACGCTGACGCTCCAGATTCTCGAAAACCAACGATCCAAAGACGTCGATAAACGGTTCGAGGTCAATGTCTTCGATCCGATCAGCCGAACGATCGAGAAACTCCGATTCCGTTATCTTGAGTATACACGATCCCAGAGCGGCGAATACCGCTATCGCGTCAGCGACGAAGCAGTCCTAGTCTATGGGGCGCTGGCCGACCACGACCTTGATCGCGACCTTCAAGGAGCGCTCCATAAACTCGTCGAAGAGGCCATCCGGCATGGCCAGATGGAAAGAGCTGAACGGATCTCGCGTGAGGCCCGCGGCCTCGCCCGGCGCATCTATTTGCGGATTCGACATCTGATCTCGGATCTTTTGACGAATGCGAGGGCGGTGTCCTGGCAGGCTGACCTTCAAGCGCCCGTCGAAGACGCACGATCCCATCTTGAGAAGCGGATCACCGATCATGAGCGGCTTCGAGAGATCGTGATCGAACGCAGAGGCGAGGTCCAGGAGACGGAAACCGCAACCCGTCTCGATCAGTTCATGGAAGATCTTGAAGAGGAGCGAAATGCGATCAACCTCCTCCTGAAGGAACTCAACTCAGCCCATCAGAAGTTCATGGATGCCCAGGCGGCAGCTTTCCGGTTTCGGCGGAGGGCTCACCTCCCGGACCCGAAGGAAGTCGCGACGTCATTGTTAACCATGTCAGTCGAGGCAATGGACCGGACCATTCCCGGCATCCTTCGGACCATGGCACCGATTGATCCGATCAGGTTCTTCGATCTGGACCGTCTTCTGGTGGCCCTGCGGGATCAGGTCGAACAGGACATCGTGCCGGACCGAATGCGGCAGGTCGCCGATCAGCCTGTTGGGTCGTTGTCATCCTTCTCCGCCGAAGAACGGGATGAGGCCCAACAGATCGTCGCGAGGGTTCTCGCGGAACCCGGCGATCTCACAATGGACGACATCTTCGCCCGCATCGACGCTCGTGCCTCCAGCATCAGAGTCCGGCGTGTTGCCGGCATGCTTTTGTATGGACTGTACGGGATGGGCGCCCGGAAGGCCCGCCGCGACGTTGTCATCGACGGCCAATTCGAGAATGATCTTTTCGAGGGAAAGCGCCTGGTATTTCCGCTCCGGAGAACATCATGAGTCTTACCAGAGACGAGGTGGGAGCCATTTCAGCGTTCGAGGCGGCCGTTCGGCTCGTGGACAGTGCGCTTCTGCACCCCGGCGGACCATCGGATCCCGCCTACCAAGCCCTGGTCCACCGCTATCAGGACGACGGTCAGATGCAGGCTTGCGTCAACGATGTCGCGCGGGCAAAGGACATTCGCGTGCTTTCCTGCGAAGCCCCCTTTGGCCTCCTCTATGTCGCCGAAAAGGATTGCCGCCTGACCCAGTCGCTCTCGAAAATCCCGCGCTGGTCGCAAGCCTCTCCCCTGATCAGGGGTGCGATCGCGGCTGGAATTCCGTTTGTCGCGGCATGCTTCTATCCGACCTCGGACACGGTCGAGGATCCAAAGCACCTGCCGCCGCCGAGGAGCACCTTGGAGATTGCACAGGATTTCGTGGATGCCTGCAAATCCATCGCGACGATGGAAAGCGATGACCGGCCGGCGGAGCAGCTCTGGCGCGGGATTCTCGACATTCGCGAGGTGGAGCCCGATCCATCCGGAAAGACCCGAAGCCGCAAGCCGGATACCGTGGAAGGGGTCATTGCCCTCGCCATCGCTCTGATGGTCGACTGGGGATACCTCAAGTACATGAGCACCGACGACAAACGGGTCTACCCGACCCGCAAGCTCCCCGCCGCCATGCGCGAGAGCATTGTCCCTCATTTCTACGCCGTCGCCCGTGAATACAGCCAGTCGCAGCAGGAGTCGGGTTCATGAGCCATATCCGTCGCATTTACCTGTGCAACGTCGGGCAGGCGACGTCCTGGCGTCCGCCTCAGATTCAGAAGATTTTCAAGCCGGAGATCGGCCTTGAGCCGTTCACGATCATGGAGCTCGAGAACGGCGGCGGCAAGACAACCGACATTTCGTTGGGACTGGCCACCTTCGAGCCGTCGCTCCGCCGCTTCCTGCCGGCCATCGCAAAGGAGGACTCCGACGGCGGACAGGCGCGCTATTTCTCCGACTACTTCAGTGAGGATGGCCTGCCCGGCATGGTCGCGATGGAGTTCATCGTCCCGAGCACGGCGACAGCGGACAGGATCGTCATCGTGGGCTATGTCGTTACCCGGCGCGAAGCCGAGGGGAAAGGACAATTCAGGCGTGACTTCTTTGTGATCGAGCCCCTGCCCGATCTGGTCACCGCCGACGTGCTCGCGACCCTGCCGGGTTCCGGAGAGGAAGGTGCCTATCCGGAACTTCGTTCGCACAGGGACATCCAGGCCTGGATCAAGCACATGCGCGGGCGCGGCGATATCGTTTTCGATCATGAAGACCGTCAGGACCGCTGGCAGAAAATGGCAGCCAGCCATGGCATCGACCTGCGGCTGCTCGGAATGCTGGTCGACGTCAATCGCCGCGAGAGCAATGGCGACATGGGCTTCTTCTCATACCGCACCGAGCGGGAATTCCTGACAGCGCTCACGGGAAGCCTGTTCGAGGAAGACGAACTTGCCTCCCACTACGAACATTTTTCGCAAGGGATCGCAAAGATCCGATCGATGGAGCCCCGACAGGCGGCAATGGAGCAGCTGACCGTTCTGCATGACAACGCCAGCCGTTTCAGCAGAGCGGCCCGAGAATACAACAGCGCCATGAAACAACGGGAGGATTCGACCGTTTCCATGGGACGGATCGTCGCCCGGATGCGGGCAACCGAGTTCGAACTCGACGGGCAGATCCAGCAAGGCCTTCAGACGATCGATCACCTCACGCTCGAACGAGAAAATGCCTCCGAACGCTACGAGGAAATGCAAGGACAGGGCGAAGGCTCGTGGTCGACCTTCTACAAACTGACCTGTGCCGATGCCGCAGAACGGCATGAGCGCGCTATCGGCGCCGTTACCACTGTCAAGCGGGAGATCGCAGCTCTTGGCCTTGTTCGTCTTCTGGCGAGAGAGGCTAAGACCGCGGAGGATCTCCGGGACGTTCGAAACAAGCTTCAGGAGCAGGAAGAAGGTCTACGGCCATTCATTGAGTCCGAGGCCCGTGCCCGCGGCGTTCTGATCGCGATCCTCTGCCGACGGAAGGTTTCCCTTCAGGATCAACGCCAGGCAGCGGACAGTGAAAGGCAGAATGCCAACGCAGAGATGGAGCAGTCTCGCAACGCGTCCCGTGCCCTGGTAAAACGCCGGCAGGATCTTGAGGGGCAAAAGGTACGCTCCGAGAGTGACGTGGCCGAAGCAGAGCGGGCCCGTTCCGAACGGATCGCGGACGGGCATCTGCAGGAGAGCGAAACGGCCACCGGCGCGATCAAACGGATCCAGGCGGAGGAAGAAGCAGCCCGAATTGCGCTGAGCGAGTGGTCTGGGGCGATTGTCCGAGAGCGCGAGGCCATCGCCTCCCTTGAGAACGTGAGCGGCGAGCTTCACGCCAAGATCGAGGAAGCCCGCCAACGCAAGACCCAGATCCAGGAAGCTCTGCGAGGCGAAGAGCACCTTCGGGCGCAATGTAACATGTCCGAGGAGGTTACCCGCTTTCTCGAAGGGCCGGTTGACCCAGGATTGCCGCGACTTCAGGAAACGCTGCGGGAGCGCGCCGAAGACCTGCAGCGGGAAATCCTTGCCGGTGAAATTGTCCTCAGACGCAAGGAGGACATGGCAAAGGCGGTCGAAGCCTACGGGGTGGCCTTTGATCGGCCTGACGCCCAGCGCATCTTGGAGGCGCTTCACCGTGCCGGGCTCCGGGAGGCCAAGGCGGGCGGCTTCTGGCTCTCCCAGACCGTCCTGGATCCGACGAAGGCCCGCGCGATCGTCGACGCCGATCCTTTGCGCCTGGACATCGTTGTTCCCACTGCGGCCGACCTTGCCAAGGCCACGGCGATCCTGGAGCGAGAGACGCCGGACATCCTTTCTCACGTTGCCATTTCCGTCGCCCGGGATGTCGTGCCGGATCAGGATCCTGAACGGATCATTGTGGGGCCGCAGGATGATGCAGCCTGGGTTCGATCCTCAGCTGTCCGATTGGCCGAGGATACCGCCACCGAGCGGCAGCGCCTGAGTGCCGAGGGGAATCGCCTCAGGATCGAGGCTGAGGCTTTCGTCCGGATCGGCGCTCTGGTCGAGACTTGGATGAGAACCTACGGACCGCGCTGGGTCGATGATCAACGAGCGGCCCTCGATGCGGCGGAGACGCGGATTGAACATCTGACAGGAGAAGCCGACCAGGTCCGGCAGGAAATTGCCCAGAGGACCCAGACGGTCGGCGAGCTTCAGGATGCCGTGCGCGAGTACGAGCGGAAAACGGAGGACAGGCGGCAGGCTCTCAAGCACCTCCTGCGACTTCGCGATATCGAGGCAAAGGCCGCTACGGCTCGAGAACGCCTCGCCGAGATCTATGCGGAGATCAGCGGGATCAAGGAGCAGCTGGAAGTCGTTGAGCACCGGATTGCCGAATGGGCAGCTATCGAGCGGACGGCCTTCGAGCGTTCGGTCAAACTGGGTGTGTCTCTTAAAGAGATCGACGCCAAGTTGGTCCGGTTGGGCGATGCCGCTACGCCCGCGGAGGTTCCTGATCTCGCTGTTGAGGATGCGGAGGCCTCCTGGGTGCGTCAGAAGGAAGATCTTGACCGCAAGCGGAGCGGCATCGATCCGGGCCTGACCGTACGGGAATCCTCCCTGGTTGAGAACTTGGAAGCCATCCAATCCGAAATTGCCGACTTCTGTAACCGCGAGGGTATCACCCGGCAGGATGGCATGCGTTTCCTGCCAGAGGCTCATGTCCTCGACGATCTGACCGAACGGGCCAGGAAGAGACTAGCCAGTCACGACGCGGAGGTCAGGGCCGCATTTAGGGCTCTGCACGAGGTCGAAACCGCCCACGACAAGTTCCGGCAAGAACGGAAAATCTCACGCTATCCAGACCTTCCCTATGAAAACCCGGAGGACGCACAGGTCGCAGCCCAAGCGTTCGGCGCCGAGGCCGCTGCACAGCTAAGGCGCCGTGAGGCAATCGACGAAAAAGAAAAGGCCGTGGCGCTCCTGATCAGCGATCTGAGGACGCAACGGACACGTGTCAAGGATTGGTCCGATAACCTACCGGCAGGGTTCGCTCACATCCTTCCCGACGGACACGCCATTGCCGACCTCGGCGCCGAAATGAAACACTTCAAGGAGATGGTGGAGCACAGGGACCGGGCGATCGAGGCGGCCCGGAAGTGGAAGGAGGATGCCACCGAAATTTCCCAATCGATCCTGAAGCAGGTGACGTCCGACACCTTCAAGAGTGTCGATCCAATGGTTGCCGAGAACATCAGGACGTCTTCCCTTGAGGCCCTGCTCCAGAGCGGCGATGAGTTGGAGGGGCTTGTCTTCGACCGGATTGCAAGCATCAAGGATGACGTCGAAAACCTTCATCGGCAGATCGATCTCCTGACGGATCTTCTCAAGCGGTTCGTCGGACAAGGCTTCAGGATGCTTCGTGATGTCATGAATGTGCGCATTCCGGACGATTCGCCCGTCCAACCTGGAAAGGCCATCGTGAGGTTCCGGACCGGGGTCGTCGACATCCCGCAGGAAGCCCGGGACCGTGTTATGGCGACTGTCATTCTGGAGATGGCTCGGGATCAGCGGACTCCGAGGGATGGAGCCCATCTTCTGGTCGATCTCATGCTGAAGCTTACAGGCAGCGACATGGGAACTCAGGTTCTCAAACCCACGCTCGTTGACGGCCAATATGACCCGTATAACAAAATGACCCACAGCGGCGGCGAGAAGATGTCGGTCGGCATGATGTTCTTTGCCGGCATCGCGCGCCTGCGGGCCAAGGCTCTCAGAAAGCCGATGCGGCGCTGTGCCGTGCTGATCCTTGATAACCCTCTCGGAGCCCTCACGAGTCCGGATCTCTGGAGGAGCACTCTCTCTGTCCTGAAGGCGATGGATGTGCAGATCATCGCCTATACGGGTGTCATCGATCACAATGTCCATGAGATGTTCCCGTACCACGTCGTGATGGGCCGGTTTAGAACGCCGGATGGCTCTGAGATCCATGTTCGACCGGTGGATTATCAGCGCAAGCCGCTGCCAGAGGCGGCATGATGTCTGATGCGATCCGGCTTCTTGCCGAGCTGCGAAAGGGCAGGCGCCAGACGGTCATCCGAGCCGAGCTCCTCGTCTGTGCACGGTGCTTGTTCCTGGAGAGCGACAAGCAGCTCCCAAGGCGCCTGCGAACGGCATTGGAAGACCTGCAGGGCAACGGATCGATCCGGCTTCCTTCGATCCGCAACAAGGAGGCTTGGGACCGGTCAACGGTTCCTCCCCTGCCCCACCAGATTTCCCTAAGGGCGGTCCCGAAGGAGCGGAAACAACGGTCGGAAGCGGCTTGGACGCCTGAGTTCGCGTTCGCGTCGCGGATTCAAGCCAGTGCGAAACGTGATGCTCTCGTGGCAATCAATGACCATTTCGCCCGGAACCGAGGGCCATGGGACCGCATGGTGCCGTATCGCATCCGGAGCGCCCAGATCCTCAATGACGAGAAAGCGTTTGACCGGCTTGGCCTCATCGAAGGGAATACGATCTGTGGCCAAGCGCCCCTATCCCTGATCGGTGCCTACAATCCCGACCTCCCCCTCGTACGGGAGGATGCTGCGGCCGCAAGTACGACCGTCCTCATTGTCGAAAATGCCCATGCCTACGACCTGATCGCCAGTTTGAACCGAGAACTGAGTGTCTATCGTTCCGTCCTTTGGGGCGGCGGCAATCGGGTGACCAAACGGACGATCTCGGCCCTATCCCTGCGCCGTGCCCTCAGCGCATGCCAGGCGAACAGGATTGAGTACGCCGGCGATCTCGACCCAGAGGGCATTCGGATCGCAGCGAATCTTCATGCCGAACTCGCCAAGGAAGGGATGGCCCTTCACCCGGCGTCTGCCTTTTATCGGGTCATGCTTGAGATGACGCCCTTCCCGATGGCGACACAGCAGCAGCCCGTTGGCGACGCAATCGCTTGGCTGCCGGAAGAGCTCAGGGCCGACTCTGCCTCGCTGTTCGAGCGCGGCCACCGGGTGGCCCAGGAAGTGCTGGACGTTCCTCAGGTGACCACGGCTCTCCGGCAGCGGATCGGCGACACGGCCGCTAAAATGACAATAAGGCAATCCTACCCACAGTAGTCTGCGTTTCCGGGAGACATAGCGAGCAAGCTGCCGAGGATATCTTCTCCTCCGGTCGCACCCTGCCACCATTGAACCGGTCACGACAATTCTTGCCAAGCACTTGTCCGTTCAATGAGTAGTGTAGTGAAGGTTCTGCAAATCGCCTGAGTGGGGCGGTCATGGCAGGATGGTGATGTTCGACGTCACGCCCTCCGAGAGGAGCCCCACCATGACCAGCACCAAGGATAAAGCTGTCGCCGCTGCCATCAAGGAGCTTCTGAGCCATAACCCGGACGGGCTGCGCGAGATCGTGCGCCCCGCTTTGCAGGAGATGCTCGAGGCCGAGATGAGCGATGCGCTCCAGGCCGAGAAAGGCGAGCGCACCGCAGCCCGGCTCGGCTACCGCTCGGGCTACTACAGCCGCACGCTGGTCACCTGGGTGGGCAAGCTCGAGCTGCCGATGCCGCAGGACCGCGGCGGGCGCTTCTCCACCGAGCTGTTCGAGCGCTATCAGCGCTCCGAGCAGGCGCCGGTGGCCACGCTCGCCGAGATGTACGTGCCGGGCGTCTCCACCCGCAAGGTCACGGCGATCACCGAGGAGCTGTGCGGCCACAGCTTTTCGGCCTCAGCGATCTCCACGATCAGCAAGCGCCTCGATGACAGCCTGGCCCAGTTCGCCTCGCGCCGGCTCGAGGAGGCGTTCCCGTACCTGATCCTGGAGCCCGTTACGAGAAGGGGCGCGAGGGCGGCCTCGTCACCTCGCAGGCGGTGCTGATTGCGGTCGGCATCGACTGGGACGGGCGGCGCTAGATCCTCGGCGTCGAGATGGCCAACCGGGAAAGCCAGTCCGCCTGGAAAACCTTTCTCCAGGGCCTGCGCGAGCGCGGGCTGTCCGGGGTAGAGCTGGTGGTGGCGGACGATCATGCCGGTTTGAGAGCGGCAATCCGCAAGGTGCTGTCCGAAGCAGCCTACCAGCGGTGCTACGTGCACTTCCTCAGGAACGCCCTCGATCACCTGCCGCGCAAGGCCGATGATGACTGCCTGCAGGAGTTGCGCTGGCTCTACGATCGCCGCTCGGTCGAGGAGGCCCGACGGGATCTGGCCGCCTGGATTGCCAAGTGGGAGACGCGCTACCCGCGCCTGGTCGTCTGGGCTGACGAGACGATTGAGGAGACGCTGACCTTCTACCGCTTGCCGAGTCAGCATCATAAGCACCTCAAGAGCACCAACATGCTTGAGCGCCTGAACGAGGAGATCCGCCGGCGCACCTACGTGGTGCGGATCTTCCCGAATGCGGCCTCATGCTGCCGGCTGGTGCGGGCACTGGCGGTCGAGACCCATGAGAACTGGCTCGAAGCGCACCGCTATCTCAACATGGACGACCTGAGGGAGCACGAAAAGGATCAGCTTCGCGAAGCCGCCTAACCAACCTGACCGGCCGCCCGGCTTTGCAGAACTTGACGCACACAATATCGCCGCTCCATTGCCTTGACAGCCGGGGAGAGCGGGAGGCGAGAACGGCCCGGGCTCTATCAATGCTCAAGCGACACCTGCCGGTTTCAGTTCACGGTCACAATATGAACAGCTCTGCACGCCACCAAGCTGCCCCTACGGACTTGGCTCCCCGGCCTGTGGCTGATGCTGCAGTCGGACAAGGGCATCTCCTCCATCCGCTGGCCGAAGCGCTCGGTGTGAGCCAGCCGACAGCCTGGCGCATGGGCCATGTCTTGCGCCTGATGGTCGGGCGCGAGCAGGCCTTGGATGGGACGGTCGAGATCGACGGCTTCTATCGTGGTGGCAAGCCGCGGCGGGAGATGCACCGATCGCCGCCCGGTCGTGGAAGCGAAAGCGAGTCCAAAACCTTGAAAACACCGGCACTTGTGGTCGTGCAGAGACCGCCGGATCTGAGCATTGATGCCTCGCCTAGAGAGGCGCATGCCACGGTTATCGAAGATCTATCGGAGTCCGAGGCCAACCGGGTGCTCACGGAGGCTGTTGATCCCAGGGCTCATTTGATGAGCGATGATTGGAAGCATTCGTGCCATTATAGGCAGCGCCTTCGCGGCCCATGACACCGTCTCCCATTCCGCTCGCGAATATGCCCGCGGTCGGGTTCACATCAACTCAGCTGAGGGCTTCAATGATCGGGTGCGCCGCACTGTGTCGGGTGTTTTCCTCAGCTGAGCGTGAAGTGCAAATAAAGCCAGACCGCATGCCGGATGATCTCGGGCAGGAATTGATGTCGAGCATAGGAGATGGGCTGCATCTCCCTACTCTCCCGCGCATCAACCCAATCCGTCAGCGGTTCCGGTGACAATGTCATGTCGCCCGTGGTCTCGGCTCGACGTGCACGGCTGTCGATTGGCTTCATCGCCGCCTTCCGGAGGGGACCCTCTTAACGGCTGCCCC
>NZ_QDAH01000107.1 GCF_003075415.1 Microvirga sp. KLBC 81 | reverse complement strand
CAATCGCCACCAGTTCAGCTTAAGCTGTCCAAAGCGGCTCAGGCAGAATTTGTCATTTGTGATTAGACCATCTCGACGAACAAAGGAGTCAGGAAGCGGAAATGTGCCCTGGCCTGCTCCGGACGTACGGTCGAAATTGGGGACCGGCCTAGTATCAATGGGAGCTTCATGCTCCTCCAACCGCCGTTCGATATCTTTGGCCTGCTCTTCGGTGACCCGATCCTTTGATCTCGCATGTACGAGTTGTCTCTGCTTTCGGCGCCAGCGTCGTTCCCGAACAGTCCCAATGAGGCGAAGAAGAGCAACGCAATTCTTGCGAGAGCTGAGCATTTCTGACTATATCTGCGCACCCGCACAGTCCAAGCGCCTGATGAAGACATCGTTCGTCGTTACACCCAGAGAGGTAATGTGCTTTCTCGATTGAGACCGAGGACGACCGAAAATGCACTTCCACCTCAATAAACAGCGCTGCCGGTGTTGGTTCCACGTCCAGAGCAACAGCTTTGCTTCCAGTCGCCGCCGATCCTCTGAGGCATGCACGTGCAGGCGTGGACCTGTTGGCTCCCCAGTTTGAGGTCAAAGCCGTTTTCAGGTAGTGCTCCACCGCGTTCTACAAACGGCCCAGTTCGGCTTGGATCCGCTCCGCTGGCATTCTGCACGTGCTCAGGGCCGGCTGCCGCTGCAACGATGTGGCGCCGTATTATGGTCCGGCCATCACCATCCACAACCGCTACAATAGGTGGCAGCACCCATTTGGCGGTTGGACTTAGAAGTGCATGCCGTCCACACCTCCCATGCCGCCTCTTGCCGGTTCCCACAGAGCTGCTCATGCGGCTTGTCACTATGATCGGAGTGCCTTTCGCACCTCCGGCGCCACCCTCGTTCCGAGGATTTCGATCGCCCACATGAGCTTGGCATGGTCCATCACGCCGATAGCCATCTGGATCAAGAAGCGGTCGAACCGGAAGATCTCATGCGCCGCCAGAATTTTGTCCGTCACCTCCGCAGGGCTTCCGACCAAGAGCGCGCCGCGTTGCCCCGTGCAGCGTCGAACTGCGCGCGGCGTGTTGAAGGCCAGCCGCGCTCCCGCCCAATCCGGTTCATCACCTCCGCTTGCGGGGCATAGAAGGTGTCGGCGGCATCTTGCGCAGTGCTGGCGACAAAGCCGTGCGCGTTGATCGATGTTTTCAGGGCTGCCGGATCGTGGCCTGCCCGTTGGGCTGCCTGTCGGTAGAGGTCGAAGAGGGGGCGAAACGCGCCGGTTCGCCTCCGATGATGGCGAGAGCCAGCGGCAGATTGAGCACCCCCGCACGAGCAATGCACTGGGGTGTTCCGCCCACCGCGATCCAGAGCGGCAGCTTCTCCTGATAAGGCCGTGGGTAAACGCCGCGATCCGCGATGTGTGCTGCCCGCCTGGCCAGCTGACGCGCTCGCTTTCGTTGAGCTGCATCAGGAGTTGCAGCTTCTCGGCAAAGATCGTGTCGTAGTCATCAAGTTCGTAGCCGAAGAGCGGAAAGGACTCGATGAAGGAGCCACGGCTGGCCATGATCTCGGCGTGTCCTTGGGTGAGATTGTCGAGGGTGGCGAACTGCTGAAACACGCGGATTGGGTCGTCGGAGCTCAGCACCGTCACGGCGCTCGTCAGGCGAATGTGCTTCGTCTGGGTCGCTGCGGCTACTAATGCTACAGCGGGTGCTGAAACTGCATAGTCGGGCCGATGGTGCTCACCGAGGCCGAACACATCAAGCCCGACCTGGTCGGCGAGGACGATCTCCTCCACGAGAGGTGGGACGATCAGGAATTTCGTGTGGGGCCGTACGATGATCTAGAAGGAGACATCGGATGGCACGCCGCAAGGAACCCCGGATTCCCGACCACCTGCTCGATCAGCTGCTGGCCGGTGCTGACGCCAAATCCGCGTTTGCCAAGGATGGACTGCTCGACGAGCTGAAGAAGGCTTTGGCCGAGCGGGCGCTGAATGCTGAGATGGATCACCATCTCGATCAGGAGAGCGAGGCTGGCAACACCCGCAATGGCTATGACCGCAAGAGTGTGCTCACCGACACCGGCAAGATCGACCTGGAGATCCCGCGCGATCGCCTGGCGACCTTCGATCCGCAGCTGATTGCCAAATACCAACGGCGCTTTCCCGGTTTCGATGAGAAGATCGTGTCGATGTACGCCCGCGGCATGAGCGTGCGCGAGATCCAAGGCCATCTGCGCGATCTCTACGGGATTGAGGTCTCGCCGGATCTGGTCAGTGCCGTCACCGATGCGGTCCTGGAGGAGATCACCGAGTGGCAGAACCGCCCTCTGGAGGCGCTCGACCCGCTGGTCTTCTGCGACGCCATCCGGGTGAAGGTGCGCGATGAGGGCATGGTGCGCAACAAGGCCGTCTACCTGGCGCTCGGCGTGCGGCCCGATGGCGCCAAGGAGATCCTCGGCTTATGGGTCGAGCAGCGCGAGGGAGCTGGCTGCGGGTGATGAACGAACTCAAGACCCGCGGGGTCGAGGATGTGCTGATTGCAGTCGTTGATGGCCTGAAGGGCTTTCCCGAGGCGATCACGGCGGTGTTCCCCGAAGCCCAGGTCCAGACCTGCATCGTTCATCTGATCCGTACCTCGCTGGCCTTCGGGTCCTACAAAGACCGGAGAGCTGTCGCAGCGGCCTTGAAGGAGATCTACCGGGCCAAGGATGCCGAGGCCGGCCAGACCGCCCTGGAGGCGTTTGCGCAGTCGGTTTGGGGCCGCCAGTACGAGGCGATCACAGCCGCGTGGCGGCGGAGCTGGACAGCGGTGATCCCGTTCTTCGCCTTTCCGGAGGAGGTGCGCCGGCTCATGTACACGACCAACGCCATTGAGGCGCTGAATGCCAAATTGCGCCGGGCTGTCCAAGCCAGAGGGCACTTTCCCACGGATGAGAGTGCGATCAAGCTATTGTTTCTGGTCTTGAGGCAGGCGCAGAAAGAGTGGAAGATGCCGCCACGGGAGTGGGGAATGGCCAAAGCGCAATTCGCCATTCTCTTCGAAGGCCGCTTCAGGCTGGGATGATGAACCCGGCCCTTACACGGAAATTCCGACGGTCCCCGCCGGCGGGAGCACCGGTGAGGGCCTCGACTTCCAGGTTCATCAGGCGCTCGGCCGCAAAGGCTAGCATGGCGCGGATGAGATCGGCATCGGCCCCCTTTTCGATCAGCTCGATCAGGGCCATTCTCTCCTCGGTCATCGTCATCTCCAGGTTGAAGGGTCAGGTGTCGTAACCCGAACTCTAACCGAAGATTGGCGATGACCACCTCATCGGTGGCCTGCTCCTACACCACGTCTCGGGACGCTACCCCCCAGTATGCATCCGCCGAGGACCGCGGAATTATCGACTGCGGCGTGGTAAAGTGGGCGCATGGAGATCGATCACGACAAGATCGACGAGGCGGTTCTCGCCCTGATGTGGCTGACGCTGCACGATGGATGCCGGGCCTGGAAGAGCTTTGATTGGGCCGTGACCGATCGGCTCTACCGGAAGGGCCTCATCGCCGATCCGGCCAACAAGGCCAAATCCGTCGTGCTCACCGACGAGGGACTGCAGAAGGCCGAAGAGCTCTTCAAGACCTTGTTCACGCGAAAGCCCTGAGCCTCAGGCTGCGGCCTGCTGGTGGCGCGGTGCTTTCCAGTTCCAGGGCAGCAGCTCGTCGAGGCGTTTGGCTGGATGCTCCGGCAACCGCGCCAGCACGTCCGCCAGCCAGGCGCGCGGGTCGACCTCATTGAGCTTGCAGGTCTCGATCAGCGTGTACAGTGCCGCCGCCCGATGCCCGCCGACATCCGAGCCGGCAAACGTCCAGTTCCGGCGCCCGACCGCAATCCCGCGGATCGCCCGCTCGGCCGCATTGTTCGATAGGCAGACCCGCCCGTCCTCAAGTAAGAGCGCGAACGAAGGCCAGCGCCGCAGCATGTAGGCGATAGCTTTGGCCGTCTCGCTCTTGGGCGACAGCCGTCCACGCTGAACCCGCAACCAACTCTCGAGATCATCAACAAGAGGTTTCGACTGAGCCGCACGGACAGAGCGTCGCTCGTCAGGCGGTCGGCCGTTGATCGCGCGCTCGATCGCAAACAGGGCGTCCATGCGCTTGACTGCCTCGATCGCGATCGGCCCTTTCTTCAACTCAGCCAGTTCGAAGAACTTCCGCCGGGCATGCGCCCAGCACGCCGCCTCGCTCGCCGCCCCGGTCACGCGCCCTGGTTCATACAGCTGCCGGAAGCCGGAATAGGCATCCGCCTGCAGAATCCCGCTGTAGCTCTTCAGAAAAGACTGCGGATGCTCACCCTTGCGATCCGCAGAGTAATAGTAGATGGCAGCCGGCGGATCGCTGCCGCCAAAGGGCCGATCATCGCGCACCACCGTCCAGAGCCGGCCGGTCTTGGTCTGGCCCTTGGCCAGCACCGGCACCGGTGTGTCGTCGGCATGCAGCCGCTCAGCCTTCATCACATGGCCAGCGATCAGCGCGCTCAACGGCTGGGTTGCAACCGCGACCGCACCGATCCAGTCGCACAGGGTCGAGACATCCAGATCGACGCCCTCCTGGGCAAACACTGTGCTCTGGCGCGTCAGCGGCAGATGCAGCCCGAACTTGCCGACCGTAATCTCGGCCCAAAGATGCGGGCCGGCGCGGCCGCGCGGAATGGCATAGAAGGGTGCGGGCATCTCGGTGATCGTCTCGCACGCCGCACAGCTGAACTTCTCGCGCACGGTTTGCACCACGACCCAACGTGCCGGGATGCGCTCCAGGGTCTCGGTCACCACCTCTCCGAGCTTGCGCAAGCCGCCACCGCAGCAGGCGCAGGCGGTCGGGCCGGGAATGACCATGCGCCGGCGCGGCAGGTGCCCGGGCAAGGCCCTGCGGGCGGGCTTGGTCCGCTCCAATTCCTCGACCGTCCACTTGGGTGCCTCCGGCGCCGCGGCGGCATCCCTGGCCTCGGCCTCGGCGTCCAAGTGGGCGGCGCTCTCCTCCAAATCCTCCAGGGCCAGCAAGAGCTGCTCGAGACGGGTACTGCGCTCCGATGAAGTGCCAAAGTGCTGGCGGCGCAACTTGGCGATCTGCAGCTTCAGCCGCTCGATCTCCAGCTCCAGGGCATAGCGGGCGGCGTGCGCTTGCGTGGCCTCAAGCCGGGCCACCTCCAACGCAGCCCGAGCGATCTCCAGATCGCCCGCGCGGGCTTCCGCCGCCAGACGTGCGGCGCGCTCGGCGCGGATCATCGCGTGAGCGTCAGCGAGACTGGCGGGAAGCGGATCGGAGTGATTTGCCACGCTTCGAGTCTGCCACGACAGCGTTGCTTTGCACGGCTTGGTTGCTCATCCGGCCGCGGTCGGGCGCCAGGTTTGCTGGGGATTGCGCCAGTCGATACCCTCGAGCAGATAGCCCAACTGCGCAGTGGAAATCGACACGGTGCCATCTGCCGGCGAGGGCCACAGAAAACGACCCCGATCGATCCGCTTGGAGAACAAGCACAAGCCCTGTCTGTCGTACCAGAGCACCTTGATCAGATCGCCTCTGCGTCCACGGAAGACAAACAGGTTGCCGGAATGTGGATCACGCTTGAGCGTCTCCTGCACGAGCAGGGACAGGCCGCCGAAGCCCTTTCGCATGTCGGTGTGCCCGGTGGCCAGCCACACGCGCACACCGGTGGGGACCGGGATCATGGCAGGCTCTCCACCACCTGCAAGACCCGCCGCAGCGCCTCGGCATCGACTTCGCGATCCACGCGAATACGTCGCCCGCGACCCAGGACGATCTCGATCACACCGGTGCGCCGCGGTGGGGATGCTGCCGGTGGGGTCTGTGCGAGGACGGGCGTGATCTCGACCGGCATGAAGACAGGACCGGCGTCGCCAAGTCGCCCTTCGCGGGCCAGACGGCGCCAGGTGAAGACGACGCTCGGCGCAAGCCCATGGCGGCGGGCAACTTCAGTCACCGTCACGGCTGGTTGCAGTGTCTCTTCCACGATCTGGAGTTTGTCCTGAAAGCTCCAGCGTAAGCGGTGTCTTCAGGCCACGGCCCTGAGATCTTGCGCGGCGGAATAGGCCCACGGCAGCAACTCATCGAGGCGGCTGTTGGGATGCCCCTGGACAATGCGGGTGATCACATCGGCCAGATAGCCATAGGGCTCGACGCCAATCAGCTTGCAGGTCTCGGTCAGCGACGCGATCACCGCCCAATGCTCCGCGCCACCATCGGACCCGGCGAACAAAGCATTCTTGCGACTGAGGGCAATGGGTCGCATCGAGCGCTCGACCACATTGGAGTCGATCTCAACTCGACCGTCATCGACAAACCGCGTCAGCCCCTCCCAACGCGAGAGCGCATAGCGGATCGCCTCGGCCAGTTTCGACTTCTGGCTGATGAGCGCGAGCCTGGATCGCAGCCACGGCTCAAGCTCATCAAGTACCGGCCGGCTGCACTCCTGTCGGATCGCGCGACGCTCCTCAGGGGTGCATCCGCGGATCTTGCTCTCGATGGTGTACAACTCGGCGATGCGCGTGAGCGCCTCGCTCGCAATCGGCGCCGGACCGGCCGCGGCCAGTTCGTAAAAGCGTCGGCGTACATGGGCCCAGCAAAACGCGAGCGTCACCTGGCTGCGTCCGGCCAGCACCTTGTAGCCGCCATAGCCGTCCACCTGCAGCACGCCCGCAAAGCCCGAAAGATGCGCAATCGGCCGCTCGGCTTTGCGATCCGGCGCATACATGTAGACGACGCCGGGCGGGTCGGTGCCGCCCCAGGGGCGATCATCCCGCGCATAAGCAAACAGCTGACCCGTTTTGGTTCGCCCGCGGCCGGGGTCCAGCACGGGTGCGGTGGTCTCGTCGGCAAAGAGCTTGCCGGAGGTTTTGAGCTTCGCGAACAAACGCTCCTGCACGGGCCGCAGCAGAAAGGCGGCGCGGCCGACCCAATCAGCCAGGGTCGAGCGATCCAGGTTGATGCCCTGGCGGGCGTAAATCTGAGCCTGTCGGTAGAGAGGAAGATGATCGGCGTACTTCCCAACAAGCACGTGCGCTACGGTGGCTTCGGTGGGCAGTCCACCCTCGATCAGGCGTGCCGGAGCCGGCGCTTGCACGACCACATCCTCACAGCGGCGGCAGGCGTATTTGGGCCGACGCGTCACCAGAACCCGGAACTGCGCCGGCACGATATCGAGCCGTTCAGAGACATCCTCGCCGATCCGGTGCAGGGGACCAGAACAGCAGGGGCAGGATAGATCGTCGATCTCCACGACGCTCTCGATCCGCGGCAGGTGCGCCGGCAGGGAGCCGCGGTTGCGGCGCCGATGCGCCGCGCGAGTCGCACGCCGGTCCGGCCGTTCCATCTCGCTGTGCGCATGCTCAGCGGCTTCGACCTGCTCGACCTCTTCGAGTGCGAGCAGCAGCTGATCTTCGGGCAGGGTCTCGGCCCGGCGGCCGAAGCGATGACGCTGCAGTTCCTTGATGATCTGGCGCAGCCGCTCGCTCTCGGCCCGCTCGGCCAAGAGCATCGCCTTGAACAAGTCGGGATCGTTGGGCAAAGCAGGCGTTGCGGTGGTCACGAAGCGCAGTGAATCATGCTTCGCGCCGTGACGCGAGGGGTTTGACGCGAGGTCTCGATCAACTTGCTGCCGAGGGCACTGTGGTCTGGCGCGCCTCATGCACGCGGCGCCACTCCAAACCTTCGAGCAGAGCCGAGAGCTGCGCTGCCGACAGGTGAAGGGCGCCGTCCTGGATCTTGGGCCAGCGGAACTCGCCATCCTCCAACCTCTTGGCCATCAGACAAACACCCGTGCCATCCCAGAAGATGAGTTTGATCCGATCCGTGCGCTTGGCCCGGAACACGTAAACGGCCCCGGAGAATGGATCCGCCCCCATGGTCTCGCGCACGAGCGCAGCGAGCCCCTCGGCTCCTTTGCGGAAGTCGACGGGCTTGGTCGCCACCAGAACGCGGACAGTACCGGTCGGTCCGATCATCGCAGGCTCTTGAGCGTTTGCAGGACGACGGCCAATGTTGCTCCATCGACCCCGCGTGGGACGCGAATGACGGCGCCCTCCACGGCAATCTCGATCACGGCTTCACGACAGGCAGCCGGGGTGGACTGCGGCGTGTCAGGGCTGACAACAACTGGGGTAAAGGCCAGCGGATGATTGTCAGCCTCGCGCTTGGCCTGACGACGCCAGGTGAACAGGTGCTGGGGCGACATGCCGTTGCGGCGGGCCACTTCGGACACCACCGCGCCCGGCGCCATCGCTTCCTCCAGGATCCGCGTCTTCTCATTAGCTGACCAGCGCCGGCGTCCGCCGGCTCCGGTGATCACTTCCAGACGCCGCACGGGCCGCGGCGGCTCAAGCATATGGTCAAGCATCGACACAAAACGATCCCAAATCAGAGATCGTCAGTCTCGCCCCTCACACATGCAAACGTAAGGTGGGGTTAGAACACCGCTTACGCTCCAGCGGCGCCGGCGCTCTGTGCCGAGAACCTCGATCTGCATCGACCTACTGACCTTAAAGCTAGCCTTAAGGTCAGAACGTCACGCGCAAACAGCGCTCTCACAAGAGGGCGCACACCAAGTGCTTACCCCCCCACCACGCCACGACCGAAGATTCCGCGGTCTTCGGCGGATGCGTACGAGCGCTTCATCCAGACGCTTCTGCGGGAATGGGCCTATGCGATCCCGTTCAGTTCATCGCAGGCCCGAGCCGCCGACCTGTCGCGGTGGCTCGCCTGGTACAATCGGCAGCGCCCGCATGGTAGTCTCGGCCGACGAACACCGGCTCAGGCTCTCGCCGGAGCAACCTGATCAGAACTCACAGCTAGCGACGTTTACTTCGGTGCATTGGGCAAAATCTCAAAGGCTGCTCAACCCGACGCTTCCGAAAAACGTCAAACAACCAGCAGATATAATTTCTTGCGCCGTAACATCGTGGTCCGAGAATCTATCGGAAAGTGTGGAATCTTCCCAATTGATACGTACACTTCTGATGAAACAATAGAATAGCAAGGCGTGAAACAAGCATATATCATATGGCGAAAACAAATTCTCGAATACCCGTGTTTGCATCAATTCTGGAACCGCAGAAACCAGTTGCCTGTAGCATCTGTTCGGCAAGCTGAGGATAAGGCTGTCCTGCGTCGCCGTCCGTTGGACCAGTGTTGAATGCTCCGTAGCGAGCTCGTGCCAGTAAGAGAACGCAAATCGTGCCAAACCGAACAGCGGATCAATAGCAGGAAGAGAAGTATCAGGATCTATTAGTCGAAATCCCCGGCCATTGTCCAATTGTATGATGTTGCCAAAATGGTAGTTCTGATGGCTTACGGGAGCTTGCTTGACCGGTATATCGCTGACTGTAACTAAGTAATAGTTCAACAGTTCACCTATAGTATACGCCATCTCCGTCTCTTCGATAACGAACCGCGTTCGAAGAAGCATATCTCCTCTGACCTGCGCGCGAATCTCGTCTGATTCTCGCTTCAAAATGTCTTGGTACCGTAACGCGGAAACTGTAAGATGCGATCGTTCGCGGGTAACGAGATCGACTACAAACTGCAACGCCTGTTCAACTGTGGAGCACTTTTCGACGAGAGAGACGTCCTGCGAGAAAACGATCTCTGACAAAGAACGACCTTGCTGCCTCTCCATCATGTAGTATCTGCGACCGAGAATTTCTCCACGGCTTAAAATCGGCACAATACTGTCTGGGAATTTCGTGTGGAGCGCATCTATCGCGCGCATTTCTCGAATTAATTTAGCATTATTGAGAGGCTCTCGAGCAATTTTCACCACAATCCCTGACGGCAAGATTTCGACGTCATGGGCTGAGCGCTTGACCACAGTTCTTTTGCAACTTCCATCTGCCATCTTAGATGGCCCGGTCTGCGCCACAAGGGGCAAATCGATCCCGGCGGTAGGGTAGTAATTTGGGGCACTCCAAGGCTTGCCCGTGTGCTTAGGGAAAACACTCTGCATTGCTCTTCTCCGTAAGGGCATACGAAACAGCCGACAGGACATTTGCGGAATAGCCGATGGTGTTGCTTACAAAGGACTGTAGGGTAATCTGGACAAGCCCCTGCGTGGCCAAATACGCGGGGCGGTGCAAGAGCAAATGGTTGTCGTCTGCTAGAATCGTGGCGCACCTAGCCTCAAACGCATAAGCCTTGCTGCCAAGAGGAAGATCGGTCGCTTTCACGATGTTTGGATGTTTGGTGTATGAGGCTTCGCAGGCTTTCAAGATTCTGTCCCGTGTAAGTTTGCCGTCGTCGCGCACAATAAACCGATTAATCTGATACCCAGGCGCATGAACCGGCGCCCTCAGCGAGACCGTATTGAGCATGGAGGCCCAAGGCATGACTTTCTTTATACTTTTTGTAATTTGAGAGAAGCTTGGACGAAGATTGTCACGGCAGTCTTGAAGCCGGCCCTCAAAGGACTTGGTACCCAAACGGCCGGTCGGGGTGTCTGGATGAACTATGTCAGTCTCGACAGATACTATTGAACGCGCATCAAAACCGAGGCCCGCTATAGCCAAAATTACAACGCGCAGCGAGGCGTGCATGCCATTAGTCTGGCAGGAGCCGATACAGTATAGACCGTCTGAAGCAATGTTCGGCGACCTCGGCAAGGCGGTCTTGTCAATACCTAATAAGCAAGGATAGATGCTCGGCGCACGATCGGATTCTGCCACACCGAGCACCATGTCCGAAATATCTCTAAGCTTGGCATTCAGTTCAACTGATTCCGCATCTTGCTTGGATGTAGCAAGTATCGTGGCGTCAAAGCGGCCAAGCTCATCGAAGGGGTCGTAGTGTGCGTTCAAAAAGTGGAAACTTATCTTGCGTCCAAAGAATGAAAGAACGCTCTCTGAGACGATCTCGCATCCTCCCGCAAGAGCCGGTTGGGCGAGGAGCGCACGTGCGTAAATTCCATGAATTGCTGTCAGCGAAGGATACCTTGCATCCACCGCCGGCGAATTTGTAATCACAGTGTCAATTGTGAAACCGTCTCTTTCTGGACAGTTGAGTAAAAGCAAATTGACACCAATCTCAGATCCGCAACCTACGAGGAGAACGCGTCTCATCCAAATAACCTCGCATCAGGGCGTTTGAATGATGAATTTTCGAACAGCTCCATGAAGGCAGGAACTGAAAGTTGGGCAAGCACCTGCACATCGAGTACTGTCGAAATCATCTCCTCCACACGTGTTTCGCAAAACACATGCTGAGTGTTCTCCCTAAATTTCTCGACTAACAGCGGCAGCGCCTCATGGCGTCTATGCTTGTGGCCAATGGGGTACTCGATAGTGATATCGTCAATTTGACTTCCGTCGTTCAGCGTGATCTGCAGCGTATTCCCGATTGAGCGTTTGCTTACATCGTAGTAAGCTGCTGTAAAGTCGGGGTTTTCCTGGCACTTGATGCGCGTTCTCAGCCAATCAATTCGACCATCCGTTGCGAATGCGTCCTCGAAGTGGATAGATTTCAATTCCCCGAAAAGAAGGGCGACGGCTACCATATACTGCATGCAGTGGTCGCGGTCGGCAGCATTGTTCAGGGGCCCTTTCTTGTCAATGATCGTGATAGCAGGTCGCTGTGTTAGTACAACCACTGATGCGATTTCGCTTTGAGCTCTGCCTAGAGAGCCGAGAATATGATGCGCCTTAATTGCCGCTTCAACGGCGGTCTGTGCGTGGTACTCTGCGGGATATGGAACTTTGAAGAGAATATTTTCTATCACCATTTGACCAAATGGTGAAGGAATACGAAGTTCAGCTCCTCCGAACATGGCATCATAGAAGCCCCACTTTGGAGTAGTTAGAGCTTGCCTATACCCCATCTCTCCGGTGGCAGAAATCAGTGCAAGCCTAACGCCCCTGCTGGTCGCATCTCCCGCTGCCCAAGATTTCCGGGTGCCAGCATTCGGGGCGTGCCGATAAGTGCGCAGCGCATGTCCATCAATAAATGCGTTTGAAACGGCGGCTAACGTTTGCTCCTTGTCTAAGCCGAGTAGACGACAGGATATTGCCGTGGATGCGATTTTGACAAAAATCACGTGATCGATACCCAACCTATTAAAAGCGTTTTGTAGGCATAGAACCCCCTGTATTTCGTACGCGCGTATGAGGCTATCCAAGACCTCTTGCATTGATATAGTACTCGCGCCACGAGCCAGCTTTTCCCGTGATAGCCAATCAGAGAGGCCGAGAATGGCTCCAAGATTGTCGGAAGGATGTCCCCACTCTGCAGCCAGCCAAGTATCGTTAAATTCTAGCCACCGGTTCATCACGCCTATTGTGAAAGCGGCTGTAACAGGATCAAGCCGATAGTTTGTTCCTGGGACGCGTGCGCCCATTTTAATTTCGAGTCCGGGAACTTGCGGCCCAAGTAATCTGATACAATCTGGAAACTGAAGCGAGCGTACCCCGCACCCGATCGTGTCCAACAAACAGTATCCTGCGAGATCGTATGCATCCTGAGAAAAGACAGTATCACTTAGTGCGTAATCGGCGATTTTCTCGACAACATCGTCGTATCGGTGCTGGATAGGTGCTTGGGCATCCATTGATATGGAACTCCGGATAAATTCTATTTGACGCTGTTCATAACGAGGAGTGTGACAGGTTGCTTTGCGCCGGCAGTGCGGAAGCTCTTATTCAGCGCCCACTAGAGAGGTTGTTGCGTCAGCTACAGTCTTCCAGAGAGCCAGTCCTGCGCACATCCAGGGTTACGCAATGGAAACCGTCACTCAGCGTTCGCGCATGCCGCAGCTGTAGGGGGATGCAGTCGATCTTGTGCTTTTCAAGGAGATTTATCAGCGGCGTCTGGCTCTTATCAACCATGGCGAGGTTGGGGTCGACCATCAGCAAGTTCATCGAGAATATCCATGCCGATCCATATGCAACCTCGGCGTAGCCGATATCTACTGGATCAGGTGCGTAGAGAACATCCCATTTTTTGAAAATTGATGGTAGGTTCCTCTCGCTAATCCGGCTAGGATTCACCAATACGAGGCTTGGTCGCAACAGAGAAATGGTCGTGTCGATATGCGTCGCAGCGTAAAGATCGTCGCACGGGTGAACTCGGTAGTCATCCCCTAGAGTGCTCTGCAACCACTCAGCACCAAGTTTATTTCCCGTGTCCGAGACCTGATACAGAATGTCTCGCCCAATGCGGAGGCAATTCGCTGCATCAAACACCGGCTCATGCTCAAGCAGTGCAGATTGTTCGGGGTCCGTCGCATTGTACATGGAGTCGAGCAGCTGTGGCTTTGGTGCCGAAATCCAGCGCGCACCACTTTTCATATATTCTATAAGAAGATCTTTATAGGCGAAAGGCTCGAAGAACCGGAATCTCATCGACATCGGGGTTTCTACGATAGTATTGCCAATTGGGAGCATAATGTCGTGTGGGCAATAATTATACATCCCGTCGGCCTCCCAGTCGGGAGTTTTGAACCCGGCCGAATGATCCGTTGGTGCCGGGCGACGTACGGTGACGCCTTGCGCGATCAGCGCATGGATAATCGCGTCAAGATCCTCTTCAGTTTCCTCGATAATGCGGGTGCTTCGAGGCCCAGTAGGCATCGCATTAATACTTTCATATTCTGAATAGCGGATCGCAAAGAGACCTTTGTCGCCCTTGGGCACCTGCGCTCCAATCGCCGTTCCTACAAGAACCTCTTCGAGCGGATCCCATTCATTATTGACATTGACTAAAGATCTCGCATTGTTGAGTGTGGAACTGCATCCAGTATTGGAACTGGACAGGCTGCCGATTGTTTCGATATTCATCACTAACTCCCTTTCCTCGCTTTCTCGCAAAGCGAAGCGTTTAAGTTGAACTATTGCAACTTGCTGATGCGACTGAGCAGAACATTTTCCTCCTCCGGCAGCTGCGCTTTGGCACTTTCAGCACACTTGTTTTCGGAGCCGAACAAAAATTCCGTAACAAGTCTTCACACTCTTGTAGTTGGGCAGGGCCTGGAGCAACAGCGGCTCGTAGTGCTGTTTCAGTTCGTCCTGCATTGGCTCCGGACGGTCGACCGATTTCAGCGCCAGCTCGACCAGCTCAATCGCGCGATCCTTGTTACCGCTCTTATAGTAATACTGAGCAACCTCCCCATAAGAGCCGTTGTCTTTGTATTGCTCTTGCATCTGCACCAGATGAGGCATTGCCGCTACACATGGTGAGCACCAAGTTAGCC
>NZ_QDAH01000106.1 GCF_003075415.1 Microvirga sp. KLBC 81 | reverse complement strand
CATGCCGGCCGGGGCTGCATACGCAAACAGCGGCCATCACGGACAGTCCGACATCGCGTTTTCACACGACCTCGGTCAGACCAGGAAATCCTCTACCTTTCGAGTACGTCTGGTATTCCCTTCTTGAGCGGACGTTGGGTCTGCTTCAGCTCAGTGCCATCAAGACACCTTCGCCCAATCGCTACGCACGGCGAAAGCGGATCGACACATGCCCAACGCAAAGCAACGCTGATAATCGTTCTGCGTTAGACTATGCGGCCAACGCGAAGGAGGATCATCATGCCAGTCGATTACCGCGCTGAGCTGAAGCGACCCTTGTCTCTGGTGCTGGCTGGCGCTGCCGTGTTGGGCTGGCTTCTGGCTCTCAGCATCTGGCTCTCCTCCTCTAGCCAGCTACAGGAGGCCCAAGCCGAAACGAGCCGCATGCAGCAGGCGCAGGTTGCCCTACAGCGACAGCTCGACGAGCAGCAGCGCGCCGGAGCAACGTTGGCGGATTTGCAGACCAGGATCGCAGGCACCGAGCAGCAGTTGTCCCGGATCACACAGGCCCGTGACCAAACCCAGGCCCAGCTCAATACTCTGCAGCAAACCACCCAGGCTTCGCAGAAGCAGCTCACCCAGGCAGCTCAATCTCGTGAGCAGCTCCAAACTCAGCTCGACACCCTGCAGCAGTCCCTCCAGGCAACGCAGCAGCAACTCACCCAAGTCTCGCAAGCGCGTGACCAGGCTCAGGCACAGCTCAGCGCCATCCTGCAGGACATCCAAGCTCAGCAGCAGCAACTGACGCAACTCACACAAGCCCGAACCGAGGTCCAGTCCCAGACCGCCGCTGCCCAGCAAAGCCTGCAGGCCAATGAGCAACGCACTGCCGAGCTGAGCCGCAGCATCACGGCGCTCTCACAGCGCCTGTCGGAACTCCAAAATCAGCTACCGCAGGCGGAGCAGCAGCTCCAGCAGGTGCGTGGGGAGCAGGCCTCCGCCCAGACGGACCTTTCCAACCTGCGGACCGAGCGAGAGCGTCTCACGAGGGAGCTGACTGAGATCCAGAACCAAGCCACCCGGCAACAGAACGATCTTCAAGCCCAGCTTGCTAAGGCAACGGACGACTTGGCTGCTCGAAACAGAGAGATAGCAGAGCTGGAAGGACGCCTTCAGGCAACCCGACAAGACCTCGCTGATGCGCAGGGTCGGCTTGCCGAGGCACGTCAGCAACTGTCTACGCCCTCCGCCACGGGAAACACACCCGGTACAGGTGCTGTATCAGGTACGGCACCTGTACCAACTGAGCCGCCACAGCCGTAACTCACCAGAGCGGACACAATGGCTGCTCTGGTTGCGAATGATTTAACCAAGCAATCGGATCTGGCGTGGTTGAATACCACCACAAGACAGCGAAATGGTTCGTTGCTTTCAGGCCGCTGGTCTGATTATCCTCGGCAGCACCAAGAGGTGACCGAGCCTCGGCATCTTGGCCGAGCCGACAACCGCTCGAACGGCTGCATCGAGCCACCAGGCAAATTGCGACCTTCTTTGAAACCTATGACCTCTTGCCCACGCCTACGCTGGTGAGCCCTCCTGTCAGGCACGGAGAACTTCGAGCCAAAGGGCTTGAGGCCACCTTACAGGGCTTAGAGCTGATTCCATTGGCAAGGAATCAGCTCTGTTCTTTGCTGGGCCGCATTTTTTGACGGTGAACCGGACCCGCTTCACCGAAAAATGCTGTAGCAGCTCGCCTGGAAGTCAGCCAGTACCTGCACTGCGGGCTTCTCCTCCGACAGGCAGCAGATCGCACTTTCAGGTTCATGCCGTTCTCACCCATCTGGAGCATGACCGCTCAGCCGGCTGCCGGCCTGCCGCTGCACTGGACCTCCAAGGGATTGCCGGTTGGCGTGCAGGCCATCGCGCGTTTTCGAGACGAGACCACACTCTTCTCCTTTGCGGCGCAAATGGAGCAGGCGCAGCGATGATCTCATCGCGTTCCGCCGATACTTGCAGCATCTCCCCGGCCTGGTCTCACCGTGGACGCATGATGTTTGCGTAAAGTCCGTTCACCGCGTGAGCGCGGACGTGTGGTCTACTTCGGCTTTGTGCCACTTCCGGGCCTTCATACAAGAATGCCAGGCTCAGCGTCGCATCGCGACGCTCTCAAGCGGGCAGCCGAGCAGGGCTAATCACGCGCCCGCAGTTCCATGATGGCTGCAACCAGGCCGGATCGGTATTTCTCACGCAGGAGCGCCATGACGCTGCTGGCTTCTTTTCTTCCGATTCTCCCAGTTAGGAAGCGGCTCAACCGACTTTGTCGTACCCGGCATCGATCAAGTGCCCGCTCCGCAAGCCGCTCTGCCGTCTGCTGGGATCGGAGCCGTTTCCTTACGAAGGAGGCGGCGCAAGCCTGCCATTGATCGTTGAGAACTCTCGCTTCCTCATAGGCGACAAGAGGATCGAACTCGTCGGCCTCGACGGGGGTACGAGCAATCAATGAGGCGACCAGACATCCAGCGGCCAATGCAATGCGCCAACCATTCACCCGCGTGCGTAGGGATGGACCGATGTCCAGACGCCCCAGTTCCTCGCATGATCGCATTCCGACAGCCATCACTGAGCTCCTTCCGGATATACACTCGGCGAGGAACGATGAAAAACTCGTTGCCTTATAGCTGGCACGCTCTGGCCGCAGCGGATGCAATAGGATCCATGGGAGACTTTCTTCGCGATGGAAAGGACAAGGGCGCCCATGCCTGTCAGGCAGAAGGACGGCGGAAGGAGTCGGCCGCCTGGAGTCTACTCGACGTGATCATCGCGGTGGAAGCCGAGATCAAGGTGATCCATTGCGGGTTGACGTCCATAGTCATTTCTCTCCCGTGCAGCGGACATAGGGCCAATCGTGGAGGACATCCGGGCTACAGCCTCGGACGTGAAAAGTGGATTTACACTTTTGGGTCCGATGCTTTCTCCTTCAATGAGAGCATCGTTGAGAGCGGAAAACCGGATCCACTTTTCGCTGACGCGGACCTTCGGTTCCGCACAATGGTCTAGTGGTGCCATTTCCCTCCGGCAGATTGCGGCCGTCTTGAACGAGCGACACATCAAGACTGCCCGGGGCAAGGACTGGACGGAAACTCGGGTGATGCGGGTGCTAGGGCAGGAAAAAGCCCCGTTGGGATCTGCCTGAACGGGGCTAAGTCGCGGAGGGTGGTCGGGGAGACCAGCGGGATAGAACCTCCGCACAAATATACCTCGGAACTGTGTGGGGGAGTTTCAAGAGGTCAGCGCTATGACGCTTCAGCGCCGTAGGACTACGGAAGCTCGGCCATCGCATTGCCGCAACTGGAGAATAGGTCTCCGTTCGTGTTCGTGCTATAATTGCGTTTGTTTGGAGGACTGCAACTGCCCTCCACTCCCCGCCTTGATCAGAGGAGGCGGATATGGCCTTCAAAGACTTGCTGCTATTGACCCGCGAAGGCGCCGAAGCCGGCAACTACCATGCATTGTGGCTGGCCAACCTGTGTAGCGCAAGATTGACTGTCGCTTCGCCTGCGGTCAGCCCCGCCCTGCCCCCCGTGGTCTCGGCGGAGATGCCAGGCGACATCCTTTCCCGCATTCGGGAAGACGTCGAGAATGCCGCGCGCAGAGCGCTTGATGCCTTCCAAGAGAGCGCCAAGCAGACGGATGTCACCGTGGAGACGCTGATGCTCGAGGCCCCGAGCGGAGACCTCGGCCGAGAGGTCAGTCGTCTCGCGCGGTATTTCGACGCCACCGTTCTCGAGCAACCGAACCCTGGGAGGCCCGACACCTCCGACCTTATCGAGCCTGTGCTCTTCGGGTCAGGGCGGCCAGCGTTGATCGTGCCTTACATCCATGTGCCCCCACAGCTTAGGACCGTGCTCGTCGCGTGGGACGAGGGGCGCCCAGCGGCCCGCGCCATCGCGGATGCCCTGCCGCTCCTCCAGACGGCCGACCGGGTAGAGGTTGTGACAGTGTCAAACTCACACTCGAGAGGGGGGTCGCACGCGTCAGCCGAAACTATGGCACGGCATCTGACTCGGCACGGGATCAAGGCTGAAGCAAAGACGCTTACGAGCGGGGATGTGGATATTGCCAACACCCTTGTATCCTATGCCGCGGACGAAAGCGCAGATTTGATCGTGATGGGCGCGTATGGCCATTCGCGGCTGCGGGAAATCGTGCTGGGCGGCACGACCCGAACCATCCTCGCGTCGATGACGGTCCCCGTGCTGATGGCGCATTGAACTTCGCGCCTCGTGCGGAACCGAAGGTCCGCGTCAGCGACCCGAAGGGCCACGCCCGTGACCCGAAGGGCCGCGTCAGCGAAAAGGGGATCCGGTTTCCGCCCCGAACGATGCTCTGCTTGAAAGAGGAAACACCGGACCCAAGAGTGCAATCCACTTTTGGGTCCGATGCTTTAGAAACGCTGGGGGAGCGGCCACCCAGCTTCGAAACTTCACCCTGCCCTTAAGTCCTCAAGCGGCCCAAGGGAATGCGAACCTCGCCGGATACCAATCAATAAAACAGATTTTATGTATCAAAGTACCCCGGATCATCTGCACGGGCTGACTGGTGCGCGTTCAAACACAGCAAGGCAAGGATGCATCTGGCTTCCGATCGTCTCACTGAACCTTCACAGGCCATGATCCTGCACCTGTCGCAGGACGGCGGCAAAGAATATTAGAGCGCATCCTTTCGTCGCTTACGCGACGAGAACCTCGAACCTTCGCCCACGGTCGGCAGAGATGACGGAACGCCCCTCAGGGAGGCTGGAGATCACCCCAAGAGAGTTAATCCAAGCGCGCCACTAGGATTATCCACCTTGCTACAGGGTTTGTTAAGGCGGCAGGAGTAAGATCGGGCTCTGACATCCCTTTGACTGGAGAGGGACCATGTCACGCGAACGTCAAGCTCAGTGGAGTCATCGGCTTGAGCGCCTGCGCGCCCTGAGAGAGCGCTTTACGGCGGCCCACCGTTACGACCGTGCCTACGAGGCCTATCTCACCATCCAACACCTCTATGACCGCTGGGCGGATGAGGTGTTCTACTCGCAGAGGTAGCCCTGCCGCCGGCTGGCAGCGCAGGTCAGGACTGCTTAGGAGCCCCAGTTAGGGTCGCGTGCCCAACGACAACTCCTTCTCGAGGCTATCAGGCGAGGCTGAGCCGCCTCTCAAAGAGGCACCTCTCGGAAGATCAGGCGTTCTTCCCATTTGACGGCTTGGTCTGCATGACCCACCCTGTAGCAATAGCCATGAGGGTCCCATGACCACCCCGAAACGGGAAAGGATCGCCAGCACCATCATTCTGCCCGCCGAGCGCATCGCGCAGTTGCGCACCTTCGCCGAGGCCGAAGGCATCACGATCACCGAATTGATCGAGCGCTGGATCAACGCCGAAATCGCCGCCGAACGCCTCCCTGATATTCTCCCTAACTTTGAAGTCACCGCCGTCGAGGGCCGCGTCTGGTTCACCGTGAAGGACTTCAGCTTTCCGACCATGACTCCCGTACAGGCCGAGCAGATTGCCGACGCGCTGCTTGAGATCGCCGAGGCGAAGGACACCGTCGGCAAGAAGGCCATGTTTGGAACCGGTGAGGACGAAATCAGCCTCAAGGTCGCGCGCAAGCGACGTGGCGTCCTGATCAGCGGCGAGGATGTCCAGACCAAGCGCGCCGTGAAGGCGAGCCTAACGCCCGGTATGGCCCGCGACTTGGCGCGCATCATCCGGAATGAAGCGGCAAAAGCAGCCAAGTACTACGCAGAAGAAGAATAAAAGCCGTCCGACATTGCAAATGTCGGACGGCCAATGGAGCTCTGAACAAGTTAGAGATCTGCCGCTTCGCCCGCGCGATCGCCTCCAGCGCTTGGCCATCCCGGATACGCGTAAGCGCGATGCAAAGCTCGCTCACCATCAAACGAGCTGCATTCCTATCAGCCTGGAGCTCCGGTTTTCAATTCGCATCCCTGAGCCGGGCAAACAACATCAGACAACACTCGTCACGCTGCCCCTCCCTCAGGTGAGATTGGATATGTCGCCTCCGGCTTCTCCAGCTCGGACACAAGGAAGCTGATGAAATCCATAGTTGTCTGAGTCAAGGTTCGACCGAGCATAGTCTGGATTTGGAGATTTCGTTCAAGAAATCTGGCCTCGTTGAAGGGAACGATGGCGACATGTCCGTCTCTCACAGCCATCCGGACGGAGATGTAGGCTGAAAAGGTCACGGCAGCGCCGAGCCTGCAGAGGGTCAGAAGGCTCGCGATGTTCGTTGAGGTTGCAACGGGCTCGAGCGAAACACCTTTGCTGGCGCAATACATGTCGAGCACCTGCCTGATCGTCGCCGCATCATCGAGAATAGCGATCGGATATTTGAGCAGTTCGGAGATCTCTACCCTCCCCCGCCTGATCAAAGGATGGTTCGTGCTCGCAATGGCATAGGATGGCATCGCCTGCTGCCACTGAATCTTCACCCCTCCTTCCGGTTTCACGGAAAATGTGACGCCGACATCCACCTCTCCCTCCTGAACGGCCTTGACCACGCCAGCGGGTGGGAAAACCTTGATATTGAAGAGGAGGTGCGGCCGGTCGAGCCGGAAGGCATGGATCATCTCCGGAATGAAGCTGACGGCGAGCCCCTCGGTAATCCCGAGCCGGATCAGACCGCGACCGGCACTGCTGAGTTCCCGGATCTCATTGACGATCTGATCGCTCTCGAGAGCAGTCCTTTGAGCATAGGACGCCAGCAGCCGTCCGGCTTGTGTGAGGACCATGCCGCGAGAGCGTCGCTCGAACAGGGAAGCCCCTAACTCGTCCTCAAGCTTCGCGACTTGTCGGCTGACGGCTGAAGCCGCGACCCTCAATCGATCGGCCGCCGCATTCACCGAGCCTGTTCGCGCCACTTCCAGAAAGTAGCGCAAGGCGGATTGGTTCATTCAGACACCCCGTTGCCGTAAAGGCAACGATCCTTTCGAATCATTCTTATGGAAGCAAGAGGAAAGTCTTGGCAAGTTTGGAAAGCTTCCAGCGTAGAGGCCTAACGAATCGCGACGCCGGCTGGACAGTTTTTGAAACAAAACAACAATATAGCTCCAGAGGACTGACAATGACCCTTCTTCGAAAGGCTGCCGCTTTAAGCCTTGCCTCTACGGCGCTGCTGACCAGCGTGTTCGTAAGCGTTGCCTTCGCAGGCAAGGCCGACGACACCATTCATTTCGCCTATGATCAGGCTCCGGAGAGCGTCGATCCGTTCTTCAACAACGTTCGCATCGGCGTCATCATCGGCCAGCACGTTTGGGATACGCTCGTTTACCGAGACCCCAACACCAACGAATACAAGGGCCAGCTTGCGACGGCCTGGCGCCAGATCGATGATCGCACGCTTGAGTTCGATCTGCGCCAAGGCGTGAAATTCCACAATGGCGAGGAGTTCGATGCGGACGATGTCGTCTACACGATGAACTTCATCGCCAAGCCCGAGAACAAGATCGTCACCCAGGCTAATGTCAGCTGGATCGAGAAGGCCGAGAAGCTGGATAAGTACAAGGTCCGCATCACGACCAAGCAGGTTTTCCCGGCCGCCATCGAATATCTCGCGGGACCGGTGGTGATCCATCCGAACGAGTATTACGAGAAGGTCGGTCCGAAAGGACAAAACGACAAGCCGATCGGCTCAGGCCCCTACAAGGTAACGAAGTACGTACCGGGCAAGTCGATCACCCTTGAGAAGAACCCCGACTACTTCAAGAGCTCCCCGAAGCCGCAGCCGAAAATCGCGAAGATCGATATCCGCTTCATTCCGGATCGTCAGACGCAAATGGCGGAAGCCATTTCCGGCGGCGTCGACTTCATCATGCATGTGCCGAAGGATCAGGCGGAGCAGCTCGAGGCCGTTCCGACCCTCCAGGTTGTTTCTGGCGAGACCATGCGCATCGTGTTCATGCAGATGAACACCCTCGAGGGGACGCCGAATCCGGCTCTCAAGGATGAGCGGGTGCGCAAGGCCATCATCCATGCCATCGACCGTGATGGCATGGTGAAGTCCATTGTCGGCGCAGGCTCACGTGTCCTCAACACCATCTGCTTCCCGTCGCAGTTCGGCTGTACCGATGAGGGAGCACCGCGCTATGCCTACGACCCAGCCAAGGCGAAGCAGCTTCTGGCCGAGGCGGGCTACCCCAACGGGCTTGAGCTCGATATCGTGGCCTACCGTGAGCGCAACCAGACCGAAGCGCTGATCGGCTATCTTCAGGCTGTCGGCATCAAAACCAATCTGCGGTTCCTGCAATATGCCGCTATGCGCGAGATCGTCGCCGGCGGCAAGGCCATGCTGACGCACCAGACCTGGGGCTCGTTCTCCGTAAATGACGTCTCCGCCGCGACGTCGAACTATTTCGCCTTCCGTTCGGAGGACATCACCCGCGATCCGCAGGTGCGCGATCTCCTGACCAAGGGCGACACTTCGGTCGACCCACAGGTCCGCAAGACCTCCTATCGTGAGGCCCTGAAGATCATTGCTGACAAGGCCTATGCGGTGCCGTTGTACTCGCTGCCGGTCTATTACGTCGCCACGTCAGATCTGTCCTTCAAGGCTTATCCTGACGAGATGCCGCGGTTCTGGGAAATGTCCTGGAAGTAAGCGATCGATCTTGATGGAACGGCCTGCGAAGGGCCGTTCCACACGGAACATCCTCTTGGCCACAGGCGAGCGTTTTTGTTGCGGTGAAACGCGCCATGCGCGCCTGCGCGAAGCCATTCCAAAGTTCCGGCTGTCGTTTCGCGGTCTGGATAAGCGAGCGGCCTATCATTCGAGCAACACGGAGCAATGCCGTGATCGGCTATATTCTCAAACGTTTGGGCTTGGCGCTTCTCGTCGCGCTTGCTGTATCGGCAATCGCCTTCTTTCTCCTGCGCCTTTCAGGTGACATCGCAATAGCCATCGCCGGTGAGGGTGCGCGGGAAGAAGACCTTGCCATCATCCGCCAGACCTATGGCCTCGATCGGCCTCTGTTGGTCCAATATGCCGACTGGCTATGGCAGACCCTGAGGGGTGATTTCGGCACATCGATCTATTTCAAGACCGACGTCAGCAAGCTCGTTCTCGACAAGCTGCCGACAACGATCCTCCTCGGCATCCTGGCGCTTGGATTCGCGCTGCTGATCTCGATCCCTCTCGGCGTGTTGGCGGCGGTCTATACGAATACCTGGATCGACCGGCTGGCGCTTGCCATCGCGGTGATCGGACAGGCGCTGCCGAACTTCTTCTTCGCACTGATCCTGGTGATGATCTTCTCGATCACGCTGCGGTGGCTTCCGGTTTCCGGTTCGGCCACATGGCTGCATTTCATCATGCCGACCATTGCCCTTGGATATTACGTGGCTCCCGCTTTCATGCGTCTGATCCGGGCTGGCATGATCGAAGTGCTTTCCGCAGATTACATCCGCACCGCACGCGCGAAGGGGCTGCCTGCAGGAAAGATCGTCTTCAAGCACGCACTGCGCAACGCCGTGGTGCCTGTGGTGGCGCTGACGGCCGTGCAGCTCGGGTTTCTCCTCGGCGGCTCCGTCGTGATCGAGACCATCTTCGCTCTCGATGGGCTCGGCTATCTCGCCTACCAGAGCATCACCTACAAGGACTTCCCGGTGATGCAGATCATCGTTCTGCTCCTGTCGGTGGTCTACGTGCTTCTGACGCTTGCCTCCGACATTGCCAACGCGTGGCTCGATCCGCGCATCCGGGTGGCCTGACATGACCGATCTCGCTCTCTCCATTCCCAATGTTCCCGAGCCCTCTCCCACCATGCGGCTTGTTCGCCGCTTTCTGGGCCAAAAGGCTTTCGTCATCGGCGCTGGCATCCTCGCTGTGATCGTCGCACTGGCGCTCCTGGCTCCGCTGATTGCTCCGCACGACCCTTATGCCCAGAATCTTGCTCTGCGTAATGTGCCGCCCGTCTGGTACCAGAAGGGATCCTGGCTGCATCCGCTCGGCACCGATCAATTAGGCCGCGATTATCTGTCCCGTATTCTCTATGGTGCCCGCATCTCACTTCTGATTGGCGTGAGCGTCGTGCTCATCTCCGGCGTAATCGGCACGACAATGGGCCTTCTCGCGGGCTATTTCGGCGGCAAGGTCGATCTAGCCGTGACCTTCCTGGTCACGACCCGGCTGTCCATGCCGGTCATTCTGGTGGCGCTCGCCGTCGTGGCCATGGTCGGCGGCTCCCTGTGGATCGTGATCCTCGTGCTCGGCCTCCTCAAATGGGACCGCTTCGCCGTGGTGATGCGAAGCGCGACGCAACAGGTTCGCTCTCTAGACTATGTGGCGGCTGCGGAAGCCGCAGGGGCGTCGACCACTCGCATCATCGTGCGGGAGGTGCTGCCCAACATCGTCCCGCATCTGATTGTCGTCGCGACCCTGGAGGCGGCGAGCGCCATTCTGCTCGAAGCAGCGCTCTCCTTCTTGGGTCTCGGCGTTCAGCCTCCCCTACCCTCGTGGGGTCTCATGATCTCCGAGGCAAAGGCCTACATGTTCTTCTCGTTCTGGCTCATCGCCATTCCCGGATCGGCGCTCGCGCTGCTGATCTTTGCCATCAATCTCGCGGGCGACGGCCTGCGCGACGTGATCTCACCGGAAGGACGGGCCTAACCCATGAACGACACGATCCTTGAGGTCGACGGCCTGAACGTCGACATCTCCACTCCCCGCGGCATCTTGCATGCGGTCCGCGACATCTCCTTCTCCGTCAAGCGCGGCGAGACGCTCTGTCTCGTGGGAGAATCCGGGTGCGGAAAATCCATGACGTCCCTGGCGATCATGGACCTCCTGCCAAAGGCCGCGAAGCGCAATGCGCGCCGCCTTGCCTTTGCAGGAGAGGATCTTTCCAAGGCATCCAAGCGGCAGATCAATGGCTTACGCGGCAACCGCATGGCGATGATCTTCCAGGAGCCGATGACTGCCCTTAACCCCGCCTACACCATCGGCAATCAACTCGTTGAGGCGTATCGCCAGCACAAAAACGCGAGCGATGCGGAGGCCCGCGAGCGCGCCGTTTTCCTGCTCGGCAAGGTCGGCATCGCGTCAGCGGCCGAGCGCCTTGGTCAATATCCGCACCAGCTCTCCGGCGGCCTGCGCCAGCGCGTCATGATCGCCATGGCGCTGATGTGCGGACCTGAACTCCTGATCGCCGACGAGCCCACCACCGCTCTCGACGTGACGATCCAAGCCCAGATCCTGCGCCTTCTGGCGGATCTGCAGCGCGAACTCGGCATCGCAATGCTCTTGATCACCCATGATCTCGGTATCGTGGCCCGGATCGCGGATCGCGTTGCTGTCATGTATGCGGGCCAGGTCGTCGAGGAAGGGCCGACCGCGTCGCTATTCCGAAACCCGCAGCATCCCTACACGCAGGGGCTGATCGACTGCATTCCCGTACCGGGACGCACGGTGCCGGGCGGTCGACTGGGCGTCATTCCCGGCGTGGTGCCTTCGCTTGTCGGCGACATTCGCGGCTGCAGCTTCCGCGACCGTTGCAGCCGGACCCAGTCCATCTGCACCCAAGCACCACCGGTCCATGAAACCAAGAATGGCCAGAGGTGGCGCTGCATTCTGGAGAACGCAGCATGACGGCGCTTCTTGAAGCTCAAGGCCTCACCCGCTCCTTCGGCGTCAGCCAGGGGATGTTCAAGGCACGGCGCACATTGCACGCCGTCAACGGCATCAACCTGGATATCCGCAAAGGCGAAGTGCTCGGCATCGTGGGGGAGTCGGGCTGCGGAAAATCCACCCTCGCCCGCATGCTGCTCGGCCTCCTGCCACCGACGGCGGGCCAGATCACCCTCGACGGCCAGGACATCAACTCACTTGGCCGCAAAGGCATGGCGCGGCGCGTGCAGCCGGTCTTCCAGGACCCCTATTCCTCGCTCAATCCCCGCCGCACCGTCGCGTCCATCGTGTCCCTGCCGCTTGAAGTCCACGGCATCGGCAACGCAGCCGAACGGCGTAAGCGGACCCTCGACATTCTCGACAAGGTCGGCCTGCCCCAGCGCTTCGCCGACCGTTACCCGCGCGAATTGTCGGGCGGCCAGCGCCAGCGCGTGGCGATTGCCCGGGCGCTCGTGATGAATCCGGAAATCGTGGTGTGCGATGAGCCAACCTCCGCCCTCGACGTCTCGGTTCAGTCGCAGATTTTGAATCTGCTGATGGATCTTCGGCGGGAGCTCGGCCTCACCTACGTGTTCATCAGCCACAACCTTGCCGTGGTCGAGCACATCGCCACCCGTGTGGCCGTCATGTATCTCGGCCGCGTGGTGGAACTCGCCGAAACGGAAGCCCTCTTCAAGGCGCCGCGCCATCCCTACACCAAGGCTCTGCTGACCTCGGTCCTGACGCCCGAACCCGGCGCTGGCATTCCGGAGACGGGACTTGGGCTCGCCTTCCCGGATCCTCTCAATCCGCCGCCCGGATGCCCGTTCCATCCGCGCTGCCCCGAGCGGCTAGCCCAATGCAGCACGACCGTGCCCCGGTTCACGCAGCACGGCCGCGACGCCGTGGCCTGCCATCTTCACGATCCTGAACTGAGCGCATCCGTTCCGCAGAACGTGGTGCCGCTCCAGGCCCATTCCGCTCTCCTCCAGCAAAGGGAAAACTCGTAAATGTCTCGCGAAGCGGCCATTGCAAAGGCTGAAGCCTATTTCGAGTCCGGGGCACTTAAGGCCGATCTTGCGCGCCTGATCGCCATGCCAACCGAAAGTCAAAATCCGGATCGCGCCGAAGTGCTCACGGCTTATATCGAGAGCGAGATGCGCCCGCTCCTGGAAAGCCTTGGCTTCACGTGCAAGACCTTGCACCACCCCAAGGCCAAGGGGCCGTTCCTTTTCGCGGAACGGATCGAAGACCCAGCTCTGCCGACCGTTCTCGGCTATGGGCACGGCGACGTCATCCGCGGGCTCGACAAGGATTGGAGCGACGGGCTCTCCCCCTGGACTCTCACGGAAATCGGCGACCGCTGGTATGGTCGCGGCGTGGTGGACAACAAGGGTCAACACGTCATCAATATCGCGGGCTTGAAGGCCGTACTCCAGACACGCGGCAAACTCGGGTTCAATGCGAAATACCTCATCGAAATGGGTGAGGAGATGGGCTCCCCGGGCCTGCGAGAGTTGTGCGAGGAACAGAAAGAGCTCCTGCAGGCGGATGTGCTCATCGCGTCCGACGGCCCTCGCCTCAACGCGGAGCGGCCGACGATCTTCCTCGGCTCGCGCGGCGGCGTGACTTTCGACATGTCGATCAACGCCCGTGACGGCGGCCATCATTCCGGCAATTGGGGCGGCCTGCTGTCGGATCCGGCGATTCAGCTCGCCCATGCGATTGCGACGATTGCTTCCCCGACCGGCCAGATACGCATTCATGAATGGGTGCCCAAGGAGGTTCCGGCCTCGGTCCGCCGCGTGCTGGCCGATTGCGAGGTCGATGGTGGGCCCAACGGCCCCACCATCGATCCGGAATGGGGTGAGCCCGGCCTGACATCGGCCGAGCAGGTTTTCGGCTGGTGCTCGTTCGACGTGTTGGCCATGAAGTCCGGCAACCCCGAAACCCCCGTGAATGCTGTTCCGCCGAGCGCCTGGGCCCGCTGCCAGTTGCGCTTCGTGGTTGGCGTCGACCCGGACGAGGTTCTTCCGGCCCTGCGCCGCCATCTCGACCGGAACGGCTTCACCATGGTCGAGATCGCCAAGAGCCGTGACGAGATCTTCCATGCCACCCGGCTCGATCCGGAGGATCCATGGGTGCACTGGGCCGTGAACTCGCTCGCCAAGACGACCGGCAAAAAGCCGGCCATTCTGCCCAATCTCGGCGGCTCCCTGCCCAACGACATCTTTTCGGAGATCCTGGAACTGCGGACAATCTGGGTGCCTCATTCCTATCCCGGCTGCTCCCAACATGCTCCAAACGAACATCTGCCGGTTGCCATCGCCCGCGAGGCGCTCGCCATGATGGCAGGGCTCTATTGGGATCTCGGCACCGGAGATATCCCGCCGCTCGCCAAGGCCTAGCGCATCGTGCGGAACCGAAGGTCCGCGTCAGCGAAAAGGGGACCCGGTTATTCGCTAGCGCGGCCCTTCGGGTCGCATCCAACGATGCGCTGCTTGAGAGAGGGAGCCTCGGACCCAAAAGTGCAAGTCCACTTTTCACGTCCGAGGCACTAAGAGTGCCTAACAAAACCGGGGTGAGCGCGTTGGTTTGGCATGGCCAAACCTCTTGTTTCTGATGCTCTCTGG
>NZ_QDAH01000105.1 GCF_003075415.1 Microvirga sp. KLBC 81 | reverse complement strand
GACGCGGCAAGTTGGGCCCCTTGCCCTTGTTAGTGATTTTCCGATCAACAGTAACTACACCGTGCCGGACCTCACATGTCGCGTATTAGTACGAATTTCGCCACTGAGAACAAACACCGCGTGAGCTAACTTTATTTTATGAGTCCTCGTCGGAGCTTTACCCGATACGGAGCGCCCGTTCATTGTTGAGAAACCAAGTATAGGTTTGCTGAAGCCCTTCACGAAAATTGACCTTCGGCTGCCAGCCGAGCGTGCGCAGGCGACTGATATCGGTAACCTTGCGGGGCGTACCGTCCGGCTTTGACCTATCGGTGTCAAATCGACCTTCGTACCCAACCACCTCAGCAATGATCTCGGCCAGTTCAAGGATACTGATATCGGTTCCGGTGCCCACGTTGACATGCAGGCGATCAGAGTAGTTTTCCATTAGAAAAACCGCTGCGTCCGCAAGATCGTCCACGTGTAGAAACTCACGTCGTGGCTGGCCCGTACCCCAAATCGTTACGGCCGGGGCCCCCGCGATCTTGGCCTCGTGAATGCGGCGCATCAATGCTGGCAAGACATGTCCATTCGCGAGATCGAAATTATCGTTGGGGCCATATAGATTGGTCGGCATGGCCGAAATGAAGTCATGCCCGTGCTGGACGCGATATGCCTCTGCAAGCTTGAGACCAGCGATCTTGGCAACGGCATACCACTCATTGGTAGGCTCTAACGCTCCTGTAAGGAGCGCGTCCTCCCTAATAGGCTGCTCCGCAAACTTAGGATAGATACAGGTCGAACCAAGAAATAGCAGCTTCTCGACGTTGACCTTATGGGCAGCATGAATAATGTTTGTTTCGATTACTAAGTTGTCGTAGATGAAGTCGGCTGGATATGTTGCATTAGCCCAGATTCCGCCGACCTTTGCGGCGGCCAGGACCACAGCTTGTGGACGTTTCCACCCCATCCAATCCTCAACCTCCCTCTGGCGGCGCAAATCGACCTCGGCTCGATCTACTGTGAGAATTTCTACATCTCTCCCCGCCAAGGCTCCCACTACGGCAGAGCCCACCATTCCGCGATGGCCGGCGACCCAGACGCGCTTGCCCGCTAGCCGAAAATTCGGCATCCATCTTCCCTCCACGCAATTAGGGCTCTGTTGCATGAGTTATAACTTTCATATAGTTTGAGAATTCTCGGGCGGTTCTGCAATCAAGATCAACCGGCTCGGATCATTCAAATCGAACTCAATGATGCGTGGCACGGAGAGGCAGGCGTAGCGCGTGAAAGCGCTAGTCGGCGGAAAACGGATCACGGTATCGCATCGCCCAAGGAGATACATCTCGACGAGAGCAGAAAAACCGCCGTCAACCCCGAGTTCTGCATTATGTAATGGCCCTGCCTGATGCGCTTGGAAGCGTTTTGGGACAGTGAAAAGGTCGGGATGCAGTTCCGATAGCTGATCAAGCACTAACACGCTGTCCGTGCACAAAAACACCTTCACAGGCCTTGGATGGGGCAGCGCTTTGGCCTTGTAAATGGCAGTGCATACCTGCCGTAAAGCGAGCTCCGGATCAGCCCAGTAGGGCGCGTGCCCCATAATATCCTCGCCGTTGCCGTGCCGAACGTGAACCCCGACTACGCTGTGCCCGATAAAATGCTCCCGATAAATGGTGTCAATACGGGCTTGAACTTCAGATCGTGGTTTGACACTCCGAAAAATCTGTCGCTCGGCATCCTGATCGCAACACCACATCAAACAAGCGTCGCAGACCACGGTGTTAGCTTCACTATCATCCTGCGTTTGAAAAAGCCGGCTCAGCTCATCTCGTTCTCGGAAGATTTGCTCATCAGGGCGATAAACGCAGTCGATGGAGGGCTTATTCCACCATGGCGGGAAAAAAGGGCCCGGGAATGAGAACTGATTAATCTGATCATCGCAAATAACCGGTACGCCAGCAATGTCTTGAATTGGCTCGAAGAACACCGGAAAGGCGTTCGTAAAAGGTTGGTCCAGATAACAGGAGCCGCGCCAATCGATGGCTAGCGCCCGCCCCGTCCGCTGCGCGTAACGCCAAGCTGCCGCCAGCGACCACAGGCAATCACCGAAACCAGTACGCCGTCGAGAAACAACGAACCGATCCTTCATTGAGCCACTAACAAGCATTTGCTTCGCCTCGTTTTGGAATACCGCATCAAGCAGGAGGTTACGGAATCTCTACGTAGCCCTGACCAATGCTATCATCAGCGATCGTGGTGCTGGCCAGTTGGACTGGTAGACCCTTCGTACCCCCGCACCGGAGGCGATTGGCCCCCAACGGCTCCCACCCCTGCACTGCCGCGTCGAAATGTTGCGGTCGTCGCACTTAATTCCAGGCGCGTGGCAATCCGCTCTATTGCATCAGTTCCTCGAAAGGCTCTGCTATCTGTACCAAGCTGAATAGAAATTCCGGTGCATCGACGGCTTGTCATGTGGACCTGCGCCTGCTTTGTTGCGGCGCTCTGAACTACAACCATAAGCTCAGCCCCCGGATACATCTCCGCCAGGGGCCAGCTTCTCCGCATACTTGGAGAAATGGATACTACCATAATCACAACTGCCTCTTACGCTTCGCCCAATATTTGATCGCTGTCTTGCTGCATGCGAGCAGCATATGTGGGATGTAGCCGAACAAGGCGCTGCTCCCACAATCCTCGCAGCTCCTTGACGAGAGCTTCACGCCTGGCCTGATCAAACGTAATTGCATCGAGGAGATCTCCGAGCACGGCCTCGCCAGCAATCCGCATGAGCAGATCGAACAAATCACGTGAAATGCGCGCACTGCCACGGCTGGAGTGGCCAGAACGAATCTCGCACACCGTCTCGTGGCGATCCCCTGCCGTGCAAGCGCGGACTTGATAGACGGACGCATAACGCGGCAGTGAAACCGCGAGGGAAGTCCAGTGCTCCAGCGTTACGGCTCGCTTTTTGACGAGGAATGGCCCGACCACAAGTCCATCCAGCTCTGTCGTCAGAAACGTGGCAATCGCGTCCGCAACCGACTGGACGATCGGCTCGGCGTTGTTGTTAAAAGACGTATTAAGCAAAATCGGGATGCCCGTTCGCTTCTTGAACGCATCAATAACTTCCCAGTACGACGGATTTGTTTTGCGAGATACCGTTTGCAGCCTCGCTGTACCGTCAACGTGGGTGATGGCGCCGAGCAGGCTGCGCTTGGAGTCGCGCACGCGAACTACAAAGTTCATAAAGGGAAATTCGCCCGTTCCGGCCGGGAGGTCGAAAAATTCGCGCGCATCCTCCTCTAACACCGACGGTGCGAAGGGTCGATAGCCCTCGCGCTTTTTGACCATCGCGTTAATCCGGTCCTTATTTGCGGCCGGCCTAGGGTCGGCAAGAATACTGCGGTTACCGAGCGCACGTGGCCCGAACTCCGAACGCCCCTGCACCCAGCCGATCACAGCGCCATTAGAAATCCACTCGGCTGCTCTGCCTGCCACGTCATCGCTGCGTTCAACGGCGAGGTGTCCGGCCCATGCATTCAGTTCCTGCTCTATGGCGCAGTCAGTCCCGAGATCAGGCCCCCAATAGACTTCCTGCAGTCGCTCACGCGGCGCGGGCCGGCCCAGATCGCTAGACATCATTAGTGCAGCCCCTAAAGCGCAACCAGCATCGTGCGCCGCGGGTTGCACAAAGATATCTTCGAAAAGCCCTGAATACAGCAGCTTGCCGGTCATGGTGCAGTTGTGGGCTACCCCTCCAGCCAGGCACAGGCGCTTCATTCCTGTGGCCTCGCGATAGTGCCGGAGAACGTGAATTACAATCCGCTCCAGCGCCTCCTGCAATGAAGCACTGACATCTCGATGCTGCTGCGTAAACGGCATTCCCTTTCGCCTGACCTGGATGCTGCGGAGCAACGCCGGACCAATGCGGTCAAGGTAGACGCGGTAACCACCGTTGTCTGAGAGTTCGTAGAACTGCTCGAAGAGCTCGCGATAGGGAGCGGGATCCCCGTAAGGTGCAAGACCCATGACCTTGTATTCATCGAATAAGCCGTAACCGAGATATCGGATCGTCTCAAGGTAAAACCGCCCAAGCGAATTATTCTCTGGGATAGTCGCGAGTTGCGTTATTTCGGTACCGGATCCTACCGCCACGAGACCCGAGAGGAAGTCGCCACTGCCATCGAGAGCGAGGATCAGGCTTTGCTCGAATCCCGACATTGAGAACGCGCTAACGGCATGCGCGAGATGGTGACTTACGAATGAGATGCGCGACGGATCGACCTCGGTACCAAACTCCTGCGCTAGTAACCTATGCATAGCAAGTTTCGCATCCAACGGCATGGAAAAGTTGGGCTCGGGAACGAACAAGCGTTCGAGCATCGCATTGCAATACGCCTCGGTAGCGTAGAACGCGATGCGGTCGATGTCGCTGAGCTGAATCCCTGCGGATGCAAGGCAGTATCGAATCGAACGGCTCGGGAACTTATTAGAGTGTTTGATCCGATTGAAGCGCTCTTCTTCGACGGCCGCTATTACCCGGCCGTCCCGGACAAGCACCGCAGCACCATCGTGTAAAAATGTGCTCGGTAGCGCAGGTGAATTTTCATGGATTCTGTCTAGCCCGCCGCTCAGTCCTAAACACAGCATGTCACTCTCCATTCATCGTAACAGGAAGGCCAATTTGGTGTGAGCCAAGACCGCGCCACCAAAGGACGGTACACTGTCGCTCGCTGCTGCGAAGGCCGGTGAGACATCACCAACCTCAAAGAACCTCGCGTAACGCCCGTCCGCGAAGTGAAGCCACAACTCCTGGAACTGTTAGAGGCGCTGGATGCAGTGGCGAGAAGCAGCCGCGTTCAGCACATCGGGCTCTCCACCGAAGAACCCTGGGGTTGCGCGCGCTTTGGCTTCGGTGTCCTGATCTCTACGGCTCTTAGTACTCAAGCCGAGCACACTCATCTTCAAGCCGCTGCGGCTCAGTTCGCGATACTCCATCGTGCATCTCCATCTCATGCTCCTTGTAAGTAGCGTCAACGCATCAGGCGTCTACGAAACAACGCCGCTGACAAGAAGAACGGCGATATCGCATATATGCAAAGCGCAGTAATATGTACCCCGACGCTGTCGGCCGGGCGGCCAAGCATTGCCGGACGAATGAGGTCGACCGAATGTGTCAGCGGCAGGAAGGCCGCTACCTGCTGAAAAGCGCCAGGCAGTTGGCTGACCGGAAAGACCGCGCCGCCCAGATATAGCATAGGCGTGACGATGAGCGTCTGGTAAAACACGAAATAGTGGTAACTTGGCGCAAGTGCAGTGACGACCATCGCCAGGCTCGCGAAGGCGAGGCCAGTGAGAGCGATGACAGGCAGTGCATAGAGGACAGATGCCCACGCCGCATAGCCTAGCATGGCGGCAATAATCGCAATTGCCGTCCCGGCCAGAATGGACTTAGTGGCCGCCCACGCCAATTCACCGAGAATGATGTCGCCGAGGGTGAGCTGCGTGCACAGCATCGCTTCCCAGGTGCGTAGAGCGTGCATGCGAGCGAATGTTGCATAGATCGTTTCAAAGGTCGCGGAGATCATCGCGCTTGTTGCGACCATGCCGGCTGCCAGAAACGCGATATAGGAGGTGCCGTCAACACCACCGACCATCACGCCTAGGCCAAAGCCGAGGCCGAACAGAGAGCTCATGGGCTCGGCGAGGTTCCCGAGAATCGATGCTAGTGCGAGCTTCCGCCACACCAAATAGTTGCGGCGCCATACCGCGACCCAGTTCCACACGTTGGCAGGCAGAGCGGCCACATAACGTTCCCACATCGTTCAGTCCTTCATCTCGCGCCCGGTCAGCCGCAAGAAGACGTCTTCAAGATTTGGGGGACGTTGCAGCAGGCGTAGACCCGTGCGTCCGCGCAGCTGCACGAGCACCTGCTCGGGATCGGGCGCATAGCAAAAGAGCGTTTCGCCACTCACCTCGATGCGCTGCGCGTATGGCCGGATCAGCGCACTCAGCTCATGCGGATTGCCGCCGTAGACTTCGATCACCTGGCACCCGATCTGCTCGTCGATCAGTGCCCGAGGGCAGCCTTCAGCGATCTTGCGTCCTGCCTCGATCACACACAGCCGGTCACACAGCCGCTCAGCCTCTTCCATGAAGTGAGTGGTTAAAATTATCGTCTTGCCGCGCGCCAACAGCGAGCGCAGGCGCTCCCATATTAGATGGCGCGCGTGCGGATCGAGGCCGGTGGTCGGCTCGTCCATTACCAACAGCTGCGGGTCGTTGATCAGTGCACGCGCGAGCGTTAGGCGCCGCTTCATTCCGCCGGATAATTCGGCGACCCGCGCATCCGCCTTGTTCTCAAGACGGGCAAATTGGAGCAGCGACGGGATGACGGCTTCGACCTCGCGCGTGCTCATGCTGAAGTAGCGCCCGAACGCCAACAGGTTCTCGCGTACGGTGAGCTCGAGGTCAAGGTTGTCGAACTGCGGGACCACGCCGATGCGCGCGCGTGCCAAGCGAGCGCGTGCCGGCACTGGCACACCGAGCACTGTGATCTTGCCCGCGTCAGGCGGTGTCATGCCGAGGACCATACGCGTGATCGTGCTTTTGCCCGCGCCGTTCGGCCCCAGCAGGCCGAAGCACTCTCCCGGCCCGACAGTAAACGACAATCCACCGACAATGATCCTATCTTTGTATGACTTCGTTACGCCGGCAAAGTCAATGTGTATCCTGGACATGCGCTCATCTCTGCGGGAAGAACGCCGAGGACCAACGGTCACTCAGTCGCACGCGCTTGGTCAACAGCAGTCCGTCGCACCATATGTGTTCAACCCGCCCCCACTCGCAGGCTGCAGCGGTATCAGGGAAGAACCCCCGTCCATGGTGGTTGGCACTCGTGTTGCAAAGAAGCGGAATGCCGGTGAGTTTTTCATACTCAACGAGAAGCTCGGCGACTTTGTGTTGAGAGGTTCTAGGAATGGTCTGCAATCGTGCAGATCCGTCGAGGTGTACTACAGCGGGAATCTTGTCCCGCCATTCTGCCCGTGTCTGGTGATCGAAAAGCATGTAAGGATCCGGCGTTCCGGGGCTGAATATGTCCGGCGCACGATCCTCCAGGCATATCGGCGCCACTGGCCGGAAGTGTTCACGAAGCTTGATGTCGTTCAGATAATCCTTCATTCCGGCCGATGTTGCGGCTGCAAGAATGCTTCTGCCACCCAATGCTCGTGGTCCGAGTTCGGCGTGGCCGGCGAGGAAAACCACGGGCTTGTTGCTCGCGAGGATGGTAGCAAGTTCACGCATACTGCACGGCGCTGCCTCCCATTCGGGCGGCACATCGCTGCGTAGCAGGGCCGTGCCGCTGTAGACCGACCATTCCAGCGGCATGAAGCCTTTCTCCGCCACCAGTGCGGAACAAGCGGCGCCAATTGCTGAGCCGCTGTCATTCGGAAAGGGCGGCACCCAGACAGCATCGAACAGGCCGGAAGCACGTAGTGCACTGTTCCATTTGATGTTGAGACCGCAGCCCCCGCCTATACATAAATTGCGCGGCCCCGCACAATGCGAATGTCGTTGCAAAGCAATAGCCATTCCCCGGACGAGCAGACGCTCGAGGAAAACATGAAACGATGCAAGTACATCTTCGGGGCGTTTGGCTTTTAGTCCGAGCGCACTGGCATGGAAGAAATCATGCACAGCGGCAAGCGCGGACTCTTCGCTGCTAATGTTCGCGCGGTAACGACGGGCTGACTCAGTGTCGGCTGCAAAGTGCTCCTGATAAAGCTCATGAAACAGCGTTACAATGTCCTCATCAACCGACCCGAGCGCGATATAAGCCATTAGCTTGCCGGCAACGCCTAGGTCCCAGCTGGTCCGGTTCGCCTGCCTATAAGGTCCGAAGTGATGGCCCGCTACAGCATAGGCATGACCTATCATCGGAAACAGGCATTCGATGAACCGGACGCCCGTGGATTCTACATAGTAGAGACGTGGAAAGATGCAGCCATCCCATACCAAGCAGAACGCGGGTTGTCCGGCCTTGGCAAATGGGCTGGTGCAGTACGCGGAGGCCACATGGCCGGTGACGTGCGGATAGCTTCTATAAGGAAAGAGCCTTCCGTCGAGCATGAGGCCGAAGCCGCAGTCCGAAGTCAGAGGGCACTCAGCATGCCGTTCAACATACGGCGCTCCTTTGAGAGTGATAGGCGCGGCCCCACTGAGAACCTGGAATTGCGACTCGACCTCCCCGTCCCAGCCGTCGATGACGAACTGATCAACATCCCGCGGATCCAGACCGTGCTCCGCCAAAGCGACGACAACGGCGTCAAGATTGTCGATGGCTTGATACCGCGGATTATTGTTAAGTTTCTCCTGCTCGACGCAAAAAACCAGCCGGCCATCCTCGATAAGAGCGACCGCCCCGTCATGTGTCAGCTTGATACCGCAGATGCGCATAGTGGCTCCATGTCACGGTTGTCAGTTGGACTAAACCAAGGATCGACTCGGGTTCCGAAAGCAGACGAGCAAGCAGTCCTCGTCGACCGTCTCTCCCCGGCACTGCACGCGCTCAACCTCGACCAATGTTTCGGTCAAGATGACAATGCCCGTCTCAGCACCAGCTGCATGCCCCCACCGCCTACAAACGCTATCACGCGCGGATCCGAAAATCAGGTGGCCACCTGGCGCAAGCAGCCGCATCACGTTGCGGATGGCCGCACGCATCTCCGCCACGTCGTCCAGGTAATAGAGAACTTCCGCCACCACGATCAGGTCAAAGAGCTCGTCAGATGAGAAAAGTTGAATGTCGGAAACGATCCAGTTGATGTGCGGCGGTTCCTTCATTCGTCCGCGGGTTCGGGCAATTGCTCGCGGCATGACATCGATCACGGTGAGCTGACGACAGTAGGGTGCAAGTCTTTCCGTGAATGCGCCGGTCGCGCACCCGACCTCAAGAGCATTTGTAATCAGTCCTTGAGAGACCGACAGCCGGAGCAGTTGCGCGTGACGCTCGCGCTCAAACGGATTACCGTCGAGCCGCCACGGATCGTCTGCGGCCAGTTCCCGCTCTAATAGCTGATGTTGCTTGCCCTGAACCACGGCTGTCCTCCTATAAACATGCAAGATTACTCGCCGCTGCAAACGCTGTCAGACGTCACCAGTCCCGACGACCCGTGGGAAAGATTCGCCCCACGAATTGACTCAGCAATCGCCGGACCTGCTGTAGCGTTTGGTTCAGCCATTAGGCTTCGGATGATGACCTGCTGTTCATTTCCGCTTGGTAGGCTGGTCGCCTTGCGCGACAGCCAATCGCTATTGCTCAATGTAGCCAACGCATAGGCTTTAAGGGGGAGCAAGAGGAAGATGTTGATGAGTGTGTGCAGAGCAAAGCCGAGAAATCGAAGTTGGCGAGCACGAAGTGCCGCCACGCTGCAGCGAACGATAGTCATCAAGGCGATCACCAATGCTGTCCACCACGGCACTGTGGCGGTGAGCGCGAGCTGCGCGAGCGCCGTTAGCGATGACAGGGCGAGAAGTAGCGGGCCGAGGTTCTGCCCAATTACATCTAGTGTGAGATACCGATTAAGCGTCGGCAGCAGACGCAGAGCAAGCAGCGTGTCGCGAAAGGTGCTCCGTGCCCAGCGGAGTTGTTGGCGCAAATACGGCCCTAGCTTATCCGGAACAACTGTTGCTGCAATTGCGTCAGAAACGTACTCCGTTCGAAACCCTGCTTTCAACATGAGGATCGTGAGATGGCGATCCTCGCCGAAGTCGCTTGGCTTCCCGCGAAACAACTGCGTCTCGTACTCGTCTAGCAGCGAAAGAAGCGCGGCCCGACGGTACATAGCACATGGACCGCAGCAGCACATAACGGCACCGAAGCGAGCCTGTGCCGCGCGCTCCTCGTTGCAAGCCAACCAGTACTCCATATCTATCAGTCGGGTTAGCCAAGTGTCGCTCCGGTTGCTAGCCGCCAACTGGCCCATGGTCGCGCCGACCACTGGATTTTGCATCCTAAGTGTAAGCTTCATGATGACGTCGGGGGCGAGTCTCGTGTCCGAGTCGACGTTGATCACCAAATCTCCAGATGAGCGGCGTATCGCGGCGATTTGCGCCTTGCGCTTTCCAACATTCTTGCGGAGCAGAACGAAGTTGAATCTCGGATCACGCGCGTAGGTTTCGTGTACAGGTATGACGGCGTCACGATTTGCAGAGCCGTCATCAACCACATAGACCCTTAGCTTTCCAGCGTATTCTTGGTTTGCAATGGAGGCTAGGCACTCGGAGAGCGTGCGCGGGTCCTCGTTGAAGCAGGGGACAATGACATCCACGCTTGGCAGAAGCTCGGGTCTGGCCAACTCCTGGGACGCGGATGAAACGTCGGCTGAGCGAGCATAAACGGCCTGCGCGCCTTTATAAGCCGTCGAGAGCAGCGCATAAAGCGAGATGGTGACAACGCTAGTTGTGTCAAGCAGGTCCATGGGATATCGCTTTGTTCAGTACTGTTGAGGAAGCGGGCGGATTACAAATCCGCGCTCGTGCAATGCTGGAATGAGACGGGACAGTGCCATGACGGTCTGGTCGCGCAAGCCGGCGTGAGTACTTTGTCCCAACTCGTCGGGAGGGCACCCGTCGTGCAGAAGTACAATTGCGCCCGGCCGGACGGACGCGAGCACTGCATCGACAATCGCGTTGATGCCTGGGCGAGACCAATCTCGCGGGTCTACCGACCAGTGGAGGGGCGCCATTCCAGCGCTCGCTGACGTAGTGAGCACTTCTTCGGTCCAGACGCCGTATGGCGCGCGCATGTGCCGTATCGGGGCCTGCGGGCATGCCATCCTAATAGTCCTGTTCGCCTCAAGTAGTTCATGGTGTACTTCGCCAGGTCCGCATTTGGACAAGTCCCGGTGATTCATAGTGTGGTTTGCGACCTCGTGCCCTTCTGCAATCATGCGCTGGACGAGTTGTGGCTGGTCTGCCGCGTACGCGCCGATGACGCAGAAAGTTGCCGGCACCCGGTGTTCTGCCAAAACATTGAGGACCTCGGTTGTGCACAGTGGATCAGGGCCGTCGTCAAACGTCAAATAAACGCTGCGACCGGCGGTGCTGTCATCGCACTCGCTGCCCACTCCGGATAAGCATTCGATACGCGTCATAATTCTGGTCCGTTCCGATCAATGATCGTACCTGTCGGCCAATCGCCGATCGAGCGTCCAATCGGTAGAACCACGACGAGTACGTCCTCGACGCGCGTGGGCTGCAAGTTTAAATACACATCTGGATGGGTAGACCGCACGCGAACCCCCGACACAATGGTCGCCAGACCGTGCCGGCCCAGCCTTGCAACATGCTTCTGCAGCGCGTGCCGAACCGTGCCGAAGCCGAATGGGACGCCCAGATCCTGCAGAACTGGATGCATGGCGCGGATTGCATGGCTGAGTCCGAGCCCTTCAAGATCTGGACGGACGGCGTACAATCCTAGTTCAGCCACTAGCAGATCGGCCGCGCCAACCTTGATGAAGCGGCGCAGAAAGCCCATATGAGCCGCTACACCACTCGAGTCGTAGCCGATCGCGCGGAGCTCGGGCCTCGCGCCAGCCCAGCTCCGATTGCCTTCGAAGGGTTTTGCATTAAAGGCCCCAGTCGGTCCGTAGGTCTTTCGAAAGAACTCGGATAGTTCGATGTGATCGGAGAGTTGCAGCTCGTTTTCCCAGGCCAGCCTCCACCGCACCTGAAAGCGCCGGGAGAGAACTCCCGTGGTGTTGGGTAAGGCAATATTCATGTGCGCCTCTCCCGCGCGGTCTGGCATATCGGACTGGAGTTGATGCACGGTGGCAACTCGCTATCACTGAATGGCTTGCTCAGGTAATAGAACACACCGGTTCGCAGCACCCTCGCCCGCTGGTCGTCGCCCGATTGGCTCGTGACCAATATAGTGGGAATAGCCTTTCTGGATGTAACCAGATGCTCGCACGGGTCAATCCCTGTCACGCGGGGAAACTGCATGTCCGGAATCAAGCGGGACGTACTCCGAACGCGGCTGGGTTTCAAGAACTTCTCTGCTCTCTGGCGCAGTTCTGGGATGAAGCCCGCCGAAATGAGCATGTCCGTCATCGGTTCGCGGACTATTTGATTGTCATACACGATGGAGATTACATCGGGTGCATGAAGCATCCGTACCAGATTCATCAACGGCTTCCCTTGCATCTTCTGCACGATTTCACTGCGATGGACATGGGGTCCATTTGGCCTGGGGACGGAAGCATTTGGCATCTGCAATCAGCAACACCCCATTCTTCGCAAAGCTAAAGCGAGATCGAGGGCTGGCTCAATTGTGCGGAGGTAAGTGGCTGATATAAGATGGTTTGGGAAAGCTATACGAAGGTTTGTAGCTAGCAATCGCCTCCGCGACGTGGAGGGCGCTTGTCGTGTCGAGCGGGCGCGATGCATTTTGCGCACTCCGGAGAACGTGGCTGCAATGGACATGCGCTTCGGTTGATGCTCGGCGTATAGCTGAGAATTCTTCCCGAGGGGAAGGGTTAAGATCGATAGCCATTCTAGTATGCCCGAGTTCTATGTCTCTAAACTGACTTTTGCTACTGGCCGTTCGGTAGAATTGTAAAATCCATTGTTTTGATGGAAGCAATCCACGCTGTGAATGAAGTTATGCGCACTATCCAAATCCTGCCGCCAGCCATCTGGTACTCAGAGATAAGTCACGCTCCAAAGAAAATCGTTTGGGTGCACTCAAAATCGGTATTCCGATTGCTTAGGCAACGTCGGCTTAATACTTCTACTTGCTTTTGCCGGCGTTTAGGTTCGGAGCGGGCCGCGCGCTTTCAATAGCGTAGACCCGCCGGAGAATAGCTGAGAGTCCGAAAAACGGCCTTTACTCGATCGTGGCCCCTGGCGTTGTGTAACTAGCGGCGTATCACCGCGATTACCGGCCGGAGCCGGGATGATCAGGTTGCCACGGTGGGCAAGCTGACCCGGAGATCATCTCTGATCGGGGCCATCGTTTCCAGGGTCATGTAGCGGGCGCGTTGAACCGCCCATTCATCGTTCTGCTCCAGCAGGATCGCGCCCACCAAGGGCGTGATCGCTGCCGCGTTCGGGAAGACGCCCACCACGTCCGTGCACCGTCTGATCTCGCCATTGAGCCGCTCAAGCGGATTGGTCGAGTGCAGTCTGGTCCAGTGCTGAGCCGGAAAGTTCATGCAGGCCTGTACATCCGTTTCGACTTCATCCATCAGGGCAGAATGATCTTCCCTCGCTTTGGGCTCTCTTTCGCACTTTGCGTGGATTACGCTGCCCGGAGCACTCTCCGGCGCAGGAGATCGAAGTTGGCTTGTCCGTACACCGAGCGCTTGAGGAGTTTGAGACGCGTGATCGGACCCTCGGCTTGCCCACTGCTCCACGGCCGTGTCAGGGCTGCGCGGACCGCAGCCCCGTCCTGCTCCAGACCGGCGGCAAAGGTTTCGACAGCCCCGATGCCCGATCAGCGAGCTTCAGCAATCCATGCTGTCAGAGCCGTGATGGAGGCCTGCGCACTGTTTCGCATCTGACGTTCACGACAACAGTGACGAACCAGCGTGTAGAACCGTTGCGCCAGATTGGTCAGGAGCGCAGCCTCGCGATCCTGCCGTTCGGGCCAGGACGGCAGCCACAGTCGCATCAAGAGGTGCTGGAGGGCGCACAAGAAGCCATGCAAGCGGCTTGGGCGAAGGAAGCGCGGCGTCCGGTGCGGCACGGGTCGGGCTAGTTGAACGCCATTTCTGGGTTGTTGTCGTTGCGGGAGCCGTTCGGCCAGCCAACGATAGACCTGCTTGGGGGAGCCGGCAAAGCCGAGATCCCGCAGTTCACGCCAGAGGGCGGCGGCGTTCTCGTGTCCCGTGGCAAGGCGCGCATTGAGGTCAGAGAGATTCGGATCGAGGATATTCGGTGCGTATTTCGCGGGACGGTGAGCACGGAATTCACCGCATAGTGAGCACGGATTTCAGAGCATCGTGAGCAGCCGTTTCAGGCGATTGTGAGCGCCGTTGACGCGCGCCAGACGCTTCGGCCGACAATCCCAGCGGGCTACGGGAGCCCTCGTTCAACCAGCGAGAGGACCCGATGCGAACCCAGAGATTGTCCATGCGCCGCATCCGAGACGTTCTTTGCTTGAGACGTGCCCAGGGTCTGAGCGAGCGACTGATCGCCCGCACGCTGGGGGTCAGCAATGGCGTCGTTCCTAGCTATCTCTGCCGCTCCCGCCTCGCTGGGCTGGCCTAGCCGATACCGGAGGAGCTCGACGAGGCTCTCGAACGGCTCCTGTTCCCACCGCCAGCCCCGGCCGCTTGCGCACTGAGCCGGGGCGAGCCGATGATATCGAGATGGACCGCATCCGGCCGACCGCGGCTAGCACTTGCAATGAAGTCATGCAGACGCTGCCGTTCGCCACCGCG
>NZ_QDAH01000104.1 GCF_003075415.1 Microvirga sp. KLBC 81 | reverse complement strand
ATCTCGGCGAGACGCTCTCGCTGCCGCCGTTCCTGGAAGGCCGGCGCCAGCAGATCGAGGCAGATCTGCGGCCGTTGGTGTGACGCGATCCCGATCGAACCATTGCGCGTTCCCAGTCTTTCTGGATTGTTGTGAACGAACTGAGGAGATGACCATGGAGTTCATCCTGCGGCTTCAGTGCGACGACATCCTCGGAGCCAGAATCGAGCGGGAGACACAAACCGGCTTGGTCACGATAGCAACTGCCGTGCCGCAGAGCGGGAGATTGGAGGTGCATCTCCTCGATTCTCCTGTAAGTGCGGGTTTGGAATTTCTCGACGGGCTCCGGGCGCAGGATTGCAGTGATCTGAGACGGCAGCTGGCACGTCCGAACGTGATGGTCGTCATGCCTGACGTTTGATGCGTGGGCACCTGCAGGTGACGATACTGGAGTGGCGTGTATGCTGCGTCTGGAGCGGCATTTTCTGGTATACGCGCCCGTTCTTCGGCTGGTTGGCCGTGATACTGGTTCTCTGATAGAGCTACCGACACCGGTGGGATGTGCTGACCGAATGCACGTTCGGCCAGCAGCGGACCGAGAGGCGCTTGCCGAGCTTGAATTGGCTGGAGGCAATATGACACCCGACGACCTATGGTTTGCTGACAACCCATCGCGGCGCTATCGGCTACGGGAGGCGACCCGGCCCGAAGCGGATGCAGCACGCGCCGAGATGGGCCACAAGGAGCGGAGTGCCGCGCTGCATTTCTGGCGAATTGTCGGGCGGGACGGAACGGGTACCACATTCGGGTCGACGGCCTGGAGTGGTCCCTCTGTTCCGGCCGATACGGATAACGCCCTTGAGGAACATCTGAGGGCTTGGGGGGTGAGCGAACGGCGGGAGGGGGCATGATTCCCGTTTGTTGTTCCTTGAGGAGACCGATTGAAGATAGCGGACGCAACAATCACACCTGTGCAGGGAAGGCGAAGATCTCATGAGCTGGAACCCCGCCGAAGATCCGCAGCCGGGCGACAAGTTCGCCTGTGAGGCGATCGAGACTGTGATCGTGCCGCGCGCCCGCGATCTCGGCAGCTTCGAGGTGCGGCGGGCGCTGCCGTCCGCGCAGCGGCAGATGGTCGGCCCGTTCATCTTCTTCGACCAGATGGGGCCGTCCGAGTTCCTGCTCGGATCCGGCATGGACGTGCGGCCCCATCCCCATATCGGCCTGTCCACCGTCACCTATCTTTTCGATGGCGAGATCATGCACCGGGACTCGCTTGGAACCGAACTGCCAATCCGGCCGGGGGAACTCAACTGGATGACCGCCGGGCGCGGCATGGAACCGTTGCAAACTCTTCGGTAACTCAGTTCGGTTTAGGCCTCTGACAAGCTGCGGAGGTGCAAGATGTTCAAAGGCCGCCATTTCGACCGCTCGGTAATCCTGCTGTGCGTCCGGTGGTATTTGGCTTATGGCTTGAGCCTGAGAAACCTTGAGGAGATGATGGCCGAGAGAGACATTTCGGTCGACCACGCGACAGTGCACAGATGGGTTGCTCGGTACTCGGCTGAATTACTGGAGCAGTTCAACCTTCGCAAGCGAGCCGTCATTTGCAAGCGAGCCGTCACCAGCCGGTGGCATGTGGATGAAACGCATATCAAGGTTCGCGTGCGGCGGATGTACCTTTACCGGGCCATCGACAGCAATGGCGACACGGTCGAATTTTGGTTCAGCGAAAAGCGGAATCTGGCTGCTGCCAAACGGTTCCCGCGCCAAGCGCTGAAGCGGCATGGCAGACCCGAGAGGATCGTCATTGATGGCAGCCAGACCAACCGCGAAGCAATCGTGTCCTGTGATACGACAGATCGGCTGCGGGACCGATCCCGACGGAAGCTCAAGACGATCCGCATCCCGCAAAGTGCTTATCTGAACAATCGGATCGAGCAGGACCATCGTGCCATCAAGAGGCGGATCCGATTGATGCTCGGCTTCCAGATCGTGACCAGCGCCCGGGTGATCCTTGGCGGCATTGAGATGGTCCACATGATACGCAAACAGCAGGCGCATCATGCCTGTTGTGCAAATCTCTCGCTCGCAGAACAGTTCGAGCGCCTCGCTGCATGAATACCGACTGAGGTTCGCTCCGATCTTGCGGCTCGAATCCGGGTTTGCGACAGAACCATCTCAGTCCACCCGTAAGCTCGTTCGGTCGGTCAGTGGACCTCACTGCCAAGGTTAACCTATGGTTAACCTGATGGGGGGCACGGTTGAGGCTGAACAAAGGAGCCTTGTAGTGCGTAATCTCAAGGCAATCGTTGGCCTTGCCGTGGGAGCTGTAGTGCTGGCTCCATTCGTGACCTTATCGACTTTTTGCAGCTACTATTTTGGCAGTTGCGGTGGTCGCTCCACAACGACCACTTACGATTCGTAACGATACGTGAGTTGACCGTCCTCTTCAGGAGAACGAAACTAAGCCTGTGCTGACAGCATTGGCCGTTCCTCTGAGAAACTGAGGTCCCAAAATGGGGCCTCTTTTGTTGGTTTCTTAATGGAGTTGCTGCCCTCTGAGGCTCTCCAAGAGCTCCTGGTAAGGGGCGCGCCGCTCCCGATACTTCAGGAGCAATTGAGCCTTGATATAGTTCTTCTGCTCGATCTCGAGATCGCTGCGATCAAGGTTCAAGATCTCCTCACCGTACTGGAAATCTATGTTTGTTAATGTGCGCGATATCCAGAGTATCTTTAGATCGCGTTCGGTTATCATTCTCTCTGAAGATGCGTTGCTGAAATCATTTTGCGCTAAGAAAGCTCTTTCGGCCGACATGATGCCCTGCTCATATTCTGATTCTTAGAGGCAGGGTATCGTCTTGACTGTTTAAGCGACAATCAGTGTGCCTTGCGCTTGCGAGGTAGTTGGCGCCTCTCCGTGTTAGTAATCCCAAGGAATAGGGGATCGCTTAAAGGACGAGATTTGCCTCGGGTGACGGGCACTGTTGCGGCAACTCGGATAGGGCACAATGAACCCGGTCGAACGGGTGGCTCAGGCGGCAAGGCCGAGTAGCTTGTTGACCGGACGGATCTCCCCTGTCGCTCCAGGTTCTCGCTGGATGCAGTGGCCGCAGCAGCTATCTTTGGATGAAGTAGTTGGAACTTAATCTGACAGACGGTGTCGATTGGCTGAGGCCTGAGCCGAGGCTGGGCGCGGAGTGGTCGGGGTGCGTAGCGCCCGGTCTCGGCGTTCACAAGGAACACCGTCATGACCAACGAGCAGAAGATCATCCGTGCCAAGGTCGGCCTGCTGGAGCTGGCCAAGCAACTCGGCAATGTCAGCCAAGCCTGTCAGATGATGGGCTATTCCCGCGACAGCTTCTATCAGTTCAAGGAACTCTACGAGACCGGCGGCGAACTGGCCCTGCAAGAGCTGAGCCGACGCAAGCCGCGGCTGGCTAACCGCACCCCGCCCGAGATTGAGGCGATCATCATTGACCTTTCTCTGGAGCAACCGGCCTTCGGCCAGATCCGCATCGCCGACGAGGTGCGAAAGCGCGGTCATTCGATCTCACCGGCCGGCGTGCGCGGGGCCTGGCAGCGCCATGATCTCGAGACCATGACGAAGCGGCTCAAAGCCTTGGAGGCGAAGGTCGCACAGGAAGGTCTGATCCTCATCGAGAGCCAGGTGGCGGCCCTGGAGAAGGCCAAGACAGAGAAGGAAGCGCACGGCGAGTTCGAGAGCGAATGCCCCGGCTATTGTGGAGCGCAAGACACGTTCTACGTCGGCAACATGAAAGGGGTCGGGCGCATCTATCAGCAGACCTTCATTGACACCTACACCAAGGTGGCGCTCGCCAAGCTGTATGATCGCAAGACCCCGATCACCGCCGCCGACCTGCTGAACGACCGCGTCCTGCCGTTCTTCGATGCCCATGAGGTGAAACTGCGTCGGGTGCTCACCGACCGCGGGACCGAGTACTGTGGCAATCCCGAGCGCCACGAGTACGAACTCTATCTGGCCGTCGAGGACGTGGATCATTCCAGGACCAAGACCAAGAACCCGCAGACGAACGGGATCGTTGAGCGCTTTCACAAGACGGTGCTGGACGAGTTCTGTCGTGTGGCGTTCCGCAAGAAGATCTACGGCTCAATCACTGAGTTGCAGAGCGATCTGGATGCCTGGGTGAGGAGTTATAATGAGGAGCGGCCACATTAGGGGCGGTGGTGCTTTGGCAAGACGCCGATGCAGACCTTCTCGAATGCCGTGCCGCTGGCAAAGGAGAAAATGATTGCAGCCTGATCCTGTCGGACAGGCTCCATCCGATCACTCTCTGATGCCGACTGTCCGATCAAATACCAACTACTACAGCTTATCTCAACCTGATCGAGCCCTGGTGGAAGATCTTGCGCTCGCTGGCTCTTGCCGGCCGGCGCTTCGAGACTTGGGAGGAGATCACCGATGCGATCCACCACTCCACGGTCTACTGGAATGCGCACCGCCATCCCTTTGTCTGGGGCAAGCGACGCCGGCATCGCCCGCGCCGCTCACCCGGCGTCGCCGTGCTGCCGAGAGCCGCATGACTTACCGGATGCACCACTTAGAGACTGTTATGGACTGCGATGTAGTTTACGGCCTGTCGCAGCATAAGACAGACCAGAGCGACAACATGCAGGTCTGCGAGAGTTTCAGGTAATCGCTCGTAATCCCGCACCAGACGACGAAAGCGAGTGGCCCAGGCAAATGTGCGCTCCGCTACCCATCTGCGCGGCAACAGTACGAAGCCGCGCTTGGCCTCAGGCAACTTGACCACCTCCAGCTCGATCCCATGCTCGCGGGCTGCCGCCGCGGCCCTCTCACCCGTATAGCCCTGATCGACATAGGCCAAGTCCACGCTCTCGCCGGTGGCGACCTGCACAGCCTGGGCCAGCTGTCCCACTTCGGACCGATCATCCGCCGTGGCAGGCGTGACGTGAGCTGCCAGAAGGTGGCCGAGAGTGTCCACCGCCATGTGCAACTTGGAGCCCTTCCGGCGCTTGGCACCATCGTACCCGGCTCTCGCCCCACTCTCGGGCGTGGAGCATAAGGTACGGCTGTCGAGCACGGCGACCGAGGGCTCCTCGCTGCATCCGGCGGCCAGGCGCAGCACCGCGCGAAGATCATGCGCCAACTGCTCGAAGCACCCGGCTTTGAGCCAGCGTTGCGCCTGCTGATAGACGGCCGCCCAGGGTGGCAGATCATGGGGCATCCAGCGCCAGGGGGCACCGGTCTTGACGATATAGCGCAGGCCATTGAACACCTCCCGCAAGGAGTGTTCGCGCTGGCCCGCCTCTTCGGGCAGAAGCGTTAGATACGGCGCTACCAGGGCCCATTCTTCGTCAGACACACCAGAGGGGTAAGGTTTGCGGGCAGAGATCATTCTGCCAAAACGAAAATGACCTCAGCCCAGGTCCATAACAGCCTCTACAGCATCGGACGTGAAAAGTGGATTTGCACTTTTGGGTCCGATGCTTTCTCCTTGAATGAGAGCATCGTTGAGAGCGGAACCGGAGATCCGCGTCAGCGAAAACCGGATCCACTTTTCCGCACGATGCTCTAGCGCCTGACTTGCCCAACCCGATTCAGAACCTCCCGGGGAATGCCGTAATCCTTCACCACAGCGTCCCAGTTCCGGAGCCCGCACAGCTCCCGCTGGATCATGAAGGCCCAGACCCGGTCGGCGGCCTCGTCCAGCAAGGCATGACGCCGGATCTCCTCGTCGGATCCGTGCCCATCGGCATCGAAGGCCCGTAATGCTGCAAGAGCCTGTTCGACTTGACTGCTCAAGGTCCCCAGCGTTTGCGCTTTCTGCTCGCGGATTTCGTAATCGAGCACGCTCCAGCCGGTTTCCCGCTGGAGGCCCGTCGAGAGGTTCTGGGGTAGGCGAACTGCCATTTCGGGTCTCCGCAAAGTGCGACAATGGGGCAGAGATGGTGTCGTCGTCCCCATGTGGAAACGCGACACCCTAACGCAAGCTCGCGGGTGGTCCGAAAACCTGAAATACCGCTCTCGCTGGGTGGCCATTGTCAGCCTGTAAGCAGTAGGCGGATACGCAGAAGGCCAGCGGGACAAAGCTCTTCACCCTGCTCCCAATCGACCGAAGTCCAGTTTAGCCTGTGAGCCAGTCCAGGGATCGTTTGACGGCTTCCGTCCCATCTCGTTCGAACCAGCGGCCATGGCTAAAGATCACTCGCTCCGGCTGCCATTCGACGAGCCGGGTCGCTGCCCTCGCAGCCTCGCGTTTGTTCGCCTTCACGGCGAGGCGGAGATAAATCGGTGCCCGACCCCGTGGCGCCGCGATACCATTCAGACGGGCCATGATCCGCGTAAAAGCAGGCAGACGCCCCGTCTCCAGGTTCTGAACCAGATCCGTCATGATCAGTGTTCGGCTTGGATGATGGAAGAAGTCCACCTCGCTGAAGCCTAACCCACGGACGGTGATCTGTTCCAGCTCACCAGCCCATTCCGGGGGTGAGGTATCGGAGAGGATATAGTCAATCCGAATCCCAGCCTTCTGCACCTGCCTGCGCTCCCGCAGTCCGGGAGCAGCCCAAGTCAGGGTATTTGGACAGTTCCTCTGCCACTCTTGGAGGAAGGACCAATGCGAAATGTCCGGCGCGATCAGATGCGTGATGCGCCCCTGCTGCTCGAGTTGCGCGCGGAGCTCCTCCGTAAATCGCGTTGGGGAATGAAGCCAAAGGTCGCCGCTGGACAGACGCAGCACCGTCATTCTGATGGGCAGTGTCAAACCAAGGACGTGCAGGGGCCCGCTGTCGACGATCCAGACGTCGTCTCCAACAGGCTTGAGGACGTCAAGAGGAGGATAGGTGCCATCCAGGCCGATTTCGCTCGCCATCCCGCGTCCTCGCTAGAGCATCGTTCGGAACCGAAGGTCCGCGTCAGCGACCCGACGGGCCACGCCAGTGAAAAGTGGACCCGGTTTTTCGCTTTCAACGATGCTCTGCTTGAAAGCGGAAGCATCGGATCGATCCCAAAAGTGGTCTCCACTTTTCTCGTCCGATGCTTTAGTCAACGGATTTGAAGCCGCCACTGACCTCGAGCAACGCTCCTGTCACAAATGATGCGTCAGCCGCCAAGAACACGTAGGCCGGCGCAATCTCCTCCGGCTGGCCGGCGCGACCCATCATCGTAAACGTGCCGAAGTTCTTGACCGTCTCCTCGCTCGATGTGGCGATGGCAGGGGTCCAGAAGGGACCTGGAAGCACGGCGTTCACGCGGACGCCCCTGCCTGCAAGCTCGTCTGCAAGCGACTTGGTGAACACGTTCACGGCGCCCTTAGAGCTCGAGTAAGCCAAAGCGCCCTTCTTGCCGAGCAATGATGTTGTGCTGGACGTGTTGATGATACATCCGCCGGTCTTCTCCAGGTGTGGCAGCGCAGCCTGCGCCATCAGCATGTAAGCGATGATGTTTGTGTCGAAAACCCGCCGTAGACCTTCCTCCTCAAGCTCGGGCAGCGTGCCATCGCCTTCGAAGTAAGCAGCATTGTTGACGAGAATGTCGAGCCGGCCCAGACGAGACACGGTCTCTTCGATGATGCGCCCACGGTCGGCTTTGACGGTGACATCGCCAAGAAGTGACAGGCAGCGTCGCCCACGATGCTCGACCAGACGGCATGTCTCGGCTGCGTCATCCTCGCTGTGGTTATAGGCGATCGCCACATCCGCGCCTTCCATGGCGTAGGCGACTGCGACGGCGCGACCAATGACGGAGTCGCCACCCGTAATCAGGGCCACCTTCCCGACGAGTTTATCGGCCGGCTTGTAGTTGGAGAGATCGCTGTCCGGCTTCAGCTGCATATCGGCTTCGCGACCGGGTGCGGGTTGATCGTGGTCGACAGCCAATTCAGCCGGGGCGGGGCGGTTCTCCTGATCAGCCATAGCCAAACTCCGGTAAAACGGGAAAGCGCCCCAGAAACGATGCGGGAGATCGGCGGTTCCGCGGCAAAGCTCAAGGCCCAGCGTCGATTGCCATCTTGACCCGCTGCAGTCCCTCGGAGGTTAGCGGGTCAACCCTCAGGATCGGGTGCCCTCCTGAAGAGTAGCGTTGGGAGAATACGAGACGGACATACCCACCGTCCTGGAGAGGCAGGAAGAAAACGCCGTCGGACTCCCCCTTCAGGAAGCAGCGTAAGCCGATATAGAAGCTCTCCTCATAATCCTCCACGGCTCGACGGATAGCGGGATGAAGGACAAGGGTGATGCTCTTGCTCTCGCAGACTTCCTCGACGGTTTTGAAACTCAACACTGCTGAACCTCGCTGCCAAGGCGGCCTGTCGGCCGCTGTCCCGGGTCAACGCAGCTCATAAGGCACCGGTTCTGGGCCATCTCCTCCAGAAGGAGGAGATTGCCTCACCCGTGGCACCGAGCTAATAGTTTCCTTTAGCACTCTCATATATCGAGTGCTAAAGTCATTGCTCGACATAGCCGAGTGTCCCTGACAATGCTCTAGGAGGCATTCTCATGAAGTTCCGTCCACTGCACGACCGTGTTGTCGTCCGCCGCATCGAGGCCGAAGAGAAGACGGCCGGCGGCATCATCATCCCGGACACCGCCAAGGAAAAGCCGCAGGAGGGCGAGGTTGTCGCCGTCGGCCCCGGCGCCCGCGATGAGACCGGCAAGGTCGTGGCCCTCGACGTGAAGGCCGGCGACCGTGTTCTGTTCGGCAAGTGGTCCGGCACCGAGGTGCGGATCGACGGTCAGGATCTCCTGATCATGAAGGAATCCGACATCATGGGCGTGATCGAACGGTCCGCTGACGCCCAGAAGGCTGCTTGAGCGGCATCCATCAAGAACCATCAGAACAGGAGGAACAATCATGGCTGCTAAAGAAGTCAAGTTTTCCGCAGGCGCGCGCGAGAAGATGCTGCGCGGCGTCGACATCCTCGCCGATGCGGTGAAGGTGACCCTCGGTCCGAAGGGCCGCAACGTGGTGATCGAGAAGTCCTTCGGCGCTCCGCGCATCACCAAGGACGGCGTCACCGTGGCCAAGGAGATCGAGCTTGCCGACAAGTTCGAGAACATGGGCGCCCAGATGGTGCGCGAAGTGGCAAGCAAGACCAGCACTGAGGCAGGCGACGGCACGACCACAGCGACGGTGCTCGCCCAGGCCATCGTGCGCGAGGGCGCCAAGGCGGTGGCCGCCGGCATGAACCCGATGGATCTCAAGCGCGGTATCGATCTGGCGGTCGCCGAGGCCGTCAAGGACATCCAGGCCCGCGCCAAGAAGGTCGCGTCATCGGAGGAGATCGCTCAGATCGGCACGATCTCGGCCAACGGGGACGCCGAGGTCGGCCGCATGCTGGCCGAGGCCATGCAGAAGGTCGGCAACGAGGGCGTGATCACCGTCGAGGAAGCCAAAACGGCGGCGACGGAACTCGATGTGGTCGAGGGCATGCAGTTCGACCGCGGCTATCTCTCGCCGTACTTCATCACCAACGCCGAGAAGATGATTGCCGAGCTCGAGGACCCCTACATCCTCATCCACGAGAAGAAGCTCTCCTCGCTGCAGGCCATGCTGCCGATCCTCGAGGCTGTGGTGCAGACCGGCAAGCCTCTCTTGATCATTGCGGAAGATATCGAGGGCGAGGCGCTCGCGACCCTCGTGGTCAACAAGCTGCGGGGCGGCCTGAAGATCGCCGCCGTGAAGGCTCCGGGCTTCGGCGACCGCCGCAAGGCGATGCTCGAGGACATCGCGACCCTGACCGCCGGCCAGACGATCTCCGAAGACCTCGGCATCAAGCTCGAGAACGTCACGCTGGATATGCTGGGGCGGGCCAAGACCGTACGGGTGGAGAAAGAAAACACCACCATCGTCGGTGGGGCCGGCAACCGGCAGGACATCGAGGCTCGCGTGGCTCAGATCAAGGCGCAGATCGAGGAGACCACCTCGGACTACGACCGGGAGAAGCTGCAGGAGCGTCTGGCCAAGCTCGCCGGCGGCGTCGCGGTGATCCGCGTCGGCGGCGCGACCGAGGTCGAGGTGAAGGAGAAGAAGGACCGCGTGGACGATGCACTCCACGCCACCAAGGCCGCGGTCGAGGAGGGCATCGTCCCCGGCGGTGGCACGGCCCTGCTGCGTGCCAAGGCTGCCGTGGCGCGGCTGAAGAGCGACAATCCGGATATCCAGGCCGGCATCAACATCGTGCTGCGGGCGCTGGAGGCTCCGATCCGCCAGATCGCCGAGAATGCCGGTGTCGAGGGCTCGATCGTCGTTGGCAAGATCAGCGACAACGCTCAGTCTGAGACCTTCGGATTTGACGCGCAGGCTGAGGAGTTCGTGGACCTGGTCCAGGCCGGCATTGTCGACCCGGCGAAAGTGGTTCGCACCGCCTTGCAGGACGCCTCATCCGTGGCCGGCCTCCTCGTCACCACCGAGGCCATGGTCGCCGAGCTGCCGAAGAAGGAAGCGGCTCCCGCCATGCCCGGTGGCGGCATGGGGGGCATGGGCGGCATGGATTTCTAACTCCCTGGCTCGAGCATCGGACGTGAAAAGTGGACCTGCACTTTTGGGGCTCATCCGATGCTCATTCCCAGAGCAGCGCATCGTTCGAGCGGAAAACCGGATCCACTGTTCCGCACGATGCGCTAAGTCTGGAACAGGAGGCCCCGGTGAAATCCGGGGCCTTCTTTTGGGCCTCTACTTACTCGGTAACACTCCTGCTGCGAAGATTTCGCTGAAGAGGCGAGCTCATCCAGACCACGCTGCACAGTCAGCGCTCTTCGGCGCGTCGGAGGCATTACGCCTTCGACAGAGACGCCTTTCCTGTCGATGGAAGTGCTTCTTCAATCTCACCTGAGTCCGGATGATCGCACACGAAGGCTCAGGCGGCTCCAGGAACTGATGATGAACCTCTTTCCTGCTTGATCATTGATCCGGTGGTCCAGGAGATCGGAGACGGTTATGTCCGACACACTTTCTGCAGCCCTCATGGCTATGGGCCAGGAGGACAAAATCCGGCAACGCGCCTACGAAATCTGGGAGAGCGAGGGCCGCGCTGGGAATGCGGAAGATCACTGGCTCAGGGCAGAACGTGAGCTCCTCAATCCGGAGTCTGAGCGCTCTGACGCGATCCTAGAGGACGCCCCACCTGCCGCCGCGGCAGAAGCTGATTCCGCTGCGACCGGCGAGATCCCGGATGAGCGGTTTGCCGACTAGCCGGTTAGGCGGGGAGGAACCAGCCTGCACGAGAGGAGGGAAACTCTCCTTCTGGCACATCTGACCCGTTTCGGACCTAAGGGGGCCAAACTCAATGCAAAGGGGCCCGTGAACCAAAGGTCGGTCCGAGAGGCCATCGCCTGGACTGCGTTAAGGTATCGTTTACCGCAATTGCCCATCGTAATGGCTCCAGACCGGAGCCTTGGCTGTGGAAGATGCTGCTGATCCGATCCTCACCCATCCCAGTTCTCGTAACGCGGCCCGCCGTATCGGTGTGGGAGCCTGGGGGATCGCTTTTGCAATCACTGTCTTTTTCAGTTCACTAGCCCCAGCTGTTGCTGAGAGTTCATTCCCGGCGACACATACCGGCCCTCTCCAGGCGTTAGGACGTGCTGCTCCAACATGGGCATGGGTCAGGTTCTGCCAGAAACACCCGCAAGAATGTCGGATCAATCGTACGCAGCCAGAGCGGATTGCGCTCACTCCGAGGGCCTGGGCCATCCTCCAACAAGTCAATGAGCACGTTAACGCGACAATCTTGGCGGTTACTGACCAGGACCACTGGGGTGTGGTTGACCGCTGGGACTATCCTGATGATGGTCTCGGCGACTGCGAGGACATCCAGCTTCTGAAGCGGAAGCTGCTGATCCGCGCGGGTCTGCCTCAACGTGCCCTGCGGATAGCAGCCGTGATCGATGATCAGGGGCAGGGGCACGCTGTGCTCATGGTCTTGACCGACCGGGGCGACTTCATCCTCGACAATAAGCGAGACGCTGTCCTGCCCTGGCGCCAGACAGGCTACACCTATATCAAGCGGGAGAGCACGAACGCCAGAGCCTGGGTTGCCCTTGGCGATCAAGGGGCACCTGCTTTCACGGCCAATCGTTAGGTCGAATAGGTGTTCACAGAACGACCGCAACGACACGGGTGTGCAGCGGGAAGGCTGTTCCTGGCTGAGACATTGGCCTTGGTGAATACAAAGAGGCTCGTCGGACAAGTGGAGGTACAATTCCAGGCCCGTATCAGGCGGGCGGATAAGCCTCAGCAGAAACTCACTGACGTAGCCTGACAGGCTCAACCTGTCCGAAGCCGCCGTGTTGGCTCGCCGGCAACGATGAGGGCGCGGCACCAGTCTGTGCCCCATATTGTTAAGCCTCGTAGATGATCATTCTGGCTCATTACTGCGACAATTCGCTAACTTATTTTGTCTGAACGCAGACAGACCAACCTCCGGCAGCCTGTTTACTTTTCTTCACAAGGAAAGCCGAACAGGGGGTAGCGAATGACGACACTGACGCTTGTGCACGGACGCTCGTTAGATGCCGACGTGTACGACAGTCTCGCGGCTGCCGTTCCAACAGCACTGATCTGTGACAGCCCCCTTCTCCACTCAGGCCTTCAGCACATCCTGCAGGGAACGCCGTTTGTGCTCGCCGGGGCGGATTCTGCACTCAGTCCAGGACGGCTCCTGCGTCTAGAGGTGAAGCCCGCGCTGGTCATCATCGAAGCCGGCCGGAGCACCGGTCATGTGCTTGAAGTGGTCAGGCAGGTGCAGGAGCAGTTCCCTGAGGCGCGGATCGTGGTCCTGGCGGATCAAGTCGATCTTGGCCTCGTGCGGCTGGGCCATGAGGCTGGTGTGGATGGCTTCTGTCTCGCAGCCAGTCCTCCCGACGTTCTGATCACATCTCTTGAGTTGGTGATGCTGGGAGAAGCTGTTGTGCCCTTTTGCATCCTCGGCTCCATTCTGAATGGCGCACCGCAGGAGCGGATACATCCGCTCGAGGACAATAGGGCAGAGCCAAGCCTATCTGACATGAAGTTGGGCAAGCTCTCGGCGCGGGAGGCGGAAGTCCTGAGATGTTTACGGGAAGGAGCGCCCAACAAGGTGATCGCCCGGCAGCTTGATGTGGCCGAGGCGACCGTCAAAGTCCACATTAAAATGATCCTGCGCAAGATCGGCGTATCGAACCGCACCCAGGCAGCACTGTGGGCTTCTCGGCACCTGCCGCGACGCAGTGGAGCGTTGGTGAATGGTTGAGGTGGGGACGGGGAACATTGCGGTTGGGGATAAGGTTCGTGTCCACTTCCATCCTCCAGGGGCGATGAAGAGCTTCTTCGAAGGCGTGGTCACTCGGGTGGATGTGCCGACGTCAGAGGGGCACGTGTTCGTGGTCGAACTCACGCATGAGGTCATCCTCGACCGCGAGCGCCATATCCGGCCCGGTGTTCAGGACTACGTCCGCTATGAAAGCCGGAATGACTTCCCTGGCCGGATTGAGGTGCTCTCTGAGGCCAAGCGGGCCGAGGAGCCACCTGCCGTTGAGCCAGAGCCTCGCGGCGAACCCGAGATCGAGCCACCTGTAGAAGCACAACCTTCCCCTGAGCGGTTTCAGGTCGAGATCGAGCAGCGGCCCGCGCGCAAGCAATTGCATCTGATAGCTGCGCTGTTCAGGCGGAACAAATAACAGCTGCGACGTCGCGAAGTGAGCGGGAGCCAGATGCGATCCGTAAGAGTTCAGCTGCTCCGCGCAGCCCGAAGAATGCAGTGGCTGGCGACGCGCACATTGCAGATGGTCGGGCCAGTACAATCGCGAGGCTGAGGAAACGCCCTGAAGAGTGTTGAGCGGCCTCTATTGTCGGCTTCAATGTTCCTGATTGGCTTTTATGCTTCGTTCGCCTCAGGCGCATCCATTATAGCATTGAGACTGACAATCGACCTTCATGGCTGTCCAATCGAGGCGTAGACTAGCGCCTCGTGCGGAACCGGAGGTCCGCGTCAGTGACCCGAAGGTCCGCGTCAGCGAAAAGTGGATCCGGTTTTCCGCTCTCAACGATGCTCTCATTGTAGGAGAAAGCATCGGATGGGTCCCAAAAGTGCAAATCCACTTTTCACGTCCGAGGCTGTAGACCGCGTCGCCAACACCTTCGCCTGCCGTAGAAGCCGGGCCGAAAAGCGCTGCCCTATGAAGCGATTGCCGGTGCAAAAAACCCTGCCCGTTGCGGGGCAGGGTTCAGTCTCTCCTCGCCTTCGGACTCCTCCGAAAACAGTATGATTAGGGCACGCAACTCCCAGCGAGTCAAATTCCCCAATGTATTAACGAAAAGCTTACGTAGAGTTCGAGTTGCTAAAAGTGGCCGAAAATGGCTTAAAACTTGGCGGTGTTGCAGCTTTACCATAGCCAGAATCTCTCTCTGAGCCATACTCTGATCCTGCGACTCCTCGCACTAGGGATGAATGCTCATGAAAACGCGTCTTCTCGGTCTGCTGGCCGCGACTGCCATTGCGACCGCTGGTATTTCTGCCGCATCCGCTGCCGACCTTCCGTCGCGTGCGGCTCCGGCTCCAGTCTTCGCTCCTGTTCCGGTCTTCACCTGGACCGGGTTCTACGCCGGTGTGAACGCCGGCTGGGGCTGGAACAACAACGACGACTCCACCGCTGTT
>NZ_QDAH01000103.1 GCF_003075415.1 Microvirga sp. KLBC 81 | reverse complement strand
GCGCGCCATCGGCAACATCTGCGATCTCTTCGAGCCGCACGAGTGCTGGAACTACATCAGGGCTGCTGGATATGCGCCCGTGTAATCGTCCGATGCTCTAGACTTGGCCTGCGGCATAGAGTGCTCTGGCGACAGCCTCGAAATGTTGGGCTGGAACGAAACCACCCAGCTTGGTGTTACGGATGAGCCGGCGCGCCAAGACATGGTCATCGATGATGCTGAGACGCAGCGCCCGCGCCTCATCAAGCAGCCGTGAAGCGGCTTCGCCTCTGCCGCGGCAAACCAGGACTGGCACACCGGTCTCGCCACGAACGTAGCGCAGCCCGACCAGCATCTCCCGTCCGCTCAGAATTAGTGTGGCGCGATGCAGACCGAGCGGAGGCTCGCTGGCCGCCTCTTGACCAAGACGGCGGTGTTCACGTTTCAACTCCGGATTACCTTGCTGTTCCTTGGACTCGCGCTTCGCCTCGGTCTCCGTCATGCGCATGTCGCGCAAGAACAACCAGCGCTGGATCAGGAGATCGATCAATCCGCCGATTAAAAAAGCACCGGCAGCAATTCCAATCAGCAGTTTCAGCTCCGTGAAGACAAAGGAGAGACAGCCCACGCCACAGGCTGGCAGATACACCAGCGTCTTCCACATGCCGATAACGACGAGGAGAAAGCTTGCGCCGAGGGCGAACACCTTGAACAGTGTCTTCCCAAGCTCGATTAGCGAACGCAAAGACGCAATGCGCTTGAGACCGTTGACGGGATTCATGTTCTCTAATTTTGGCTTGATCGTCTCCAAGGAAAAGACTAGTCCACGATTTGCCAGGAATCCGGCTAGAGCGGCCGCAGCGACGATAGCCCCGAGGAGCGGGCCAACGGTCGCGATAGTCAGTTCGGTCAAGACACCCAAGGCCTGCTTGACGGCGGTGTCAAAGGGCTGATCCTGCAGCTTGTCGACCAGTAGGAGCCCTTCATGCCATTTGTCCTGGATTAGACTGGCCTCTAACCAGAGATAGCCGAGACCGGCGCAGGCGCTGACCGCACTCACAAAATCAGCGTTTCGAGCGATTTGCCCTTTATTGCGCGCATCGCTAAGCTTCTTGGGAGTAGGGGGAAGCTTCTTCTCTTCGCTCGTTTCGCTCATTTCAGCAGATTCTCGAACCAGTCAAGCATGCTGTTCGACTGGATGATCTCCGATTTCATATATTCGACGAGATAGACGGCGTAGGTCACCATCATGATCCCAAAGCCGACATTCTTGATTGTCGGCGAGAGATCATTCATCTTGAATTGTGGCGCAAAGCGCCCAAGCATCATGATTGAGACATCGACCAGGAGTAGGAAAGCGACCACGGGCCCAGAGATCAGAAACGTCCTAAGCATGATGTAATCGAGCAGCCGTATTAATTCCATTGCTGCTTGTACGGTCAGGAGGGGTAAAATCCGATAGACGGGCCAGATCTGATAGCTGCCATAAAGGCCGCGGATCATCGTCTGCAGGCCTCCCGATGCGACGAAGATCGTAATCGCAGTGATGCCGAGAAAGAGAGCCGTAGCCGAAGCTTGGCTGTGCGTTGCGGGATCGGCCGGAACGACCTCGCTGGTGACGCCGCGTTGGGTGTCGATGATCTCACCGACCGCCTGGATACTCCATAGCGGGACACTGAGCAGGACGCCGAGCACCAGGCCAACAAACACCTCCTTCAAACCAAGGAGCGTGACTATGACCAGCCGTGTGTCTGGGTCTAGCGTCTTCAAGCCGTCGCTGATTTGCGCCAAGCATGGTAGCCCAATCGCAAATGCCACGCAGCCGCGGATTGTCCCGCCAATGGGGGGCCGCGTAAATACAGGAAGGACCAGCATTATGCCAAGGGCGCGGGCCATACCAAGGCCGGCTGCAACAATGAATTCGATAGCCGCCTCGATCAGACTTTGAGCCTCGGCGGGTGACAAGCCATACATGGTGAGGGTCGCTAATAGCCGGCGGTGAGCGCGGGAAACTCAGTGAAGATTTGCTTGGCATGTTCAACGAGCGGGGCGCTCAGCACGGGGAACAATGAAGCGATCACCGCCACAACGACCAAAAGCTTCGCGGTAAGCGGGAAGGTTTGATCCTGGAGTTGCGTTGCCGCCTGGATGATGCCGATGCCAAGCCCGACAATCACCGCTGCTACGAGTGGTGGCAGGACCCAGATCAAAAACAGCACGAGCGATTGGCTCATGTGAGTGAGAACGCTGGCCTCATTCATGCTCATATTCCCGATGTTGTATAACTCAGCACCAGCCCGTGCATCAGTCGCGACCAGCCATCGATGACCACGAATAGAAAGAGCTTAAATGGGATGGTTATTACTGTTGGGGAGACCATCGACATGCCCATGGCCATCAGGATTGTCGTTACGATGAGATCGATGGTGATAAAGGGAAGGTAGAGAAGAAATCCAATCTCGAAGGCACGCTTGAGCTCCGAGATTAGAAAAGATGGCACAAGAATTGCCAAATCATCGCCCGTGGTCCGGCCGCGCATTTCCTCCGGCCAGACATGCTCGGTCGAGGACAGGAAGAAGCGCCGCTGCTCTTCCGTGGTGAACTTCTTCAGATAGCCGCGCAGCGGCTCCAGCCCCTCTTTAGTGGCGGTCACCCAGTCGTCGAACGTTTGGTAGCGGAGTTGCGGGGCGGTCACGCGGTTGTAGGTTTGCTCAAGAACCGGCGCGCTAACGAAGACGGTAAGGATCAATGCTGCGCTATATAGAACGATATTGGGCGGCACCGACTGGGTTCCGAGTGCGTTGCGGACGAGGAAGAGAACGACCGATATCTTTGCGAACGCGGTGGTTGTGACGACTGCGAACGCCAGCAGACCAAGCCCGGCTGTGACCGCAAGAAGCGCGAGGATTCCGGGTTGAACGTCAGTCATTGCCCGCCAACCTGCCACGGAGCCTAATGGCAAGCTCCTCGCCGACCCGTACGATGTCGCCACGGCCGATACGCCGGCCGTTGGCAAGGATATCGATCGGGCCGTCGGCCGGTCGGCCAAGTTCGAACACATGCCCTTCGCCGACATTCCTCAGTGCTCCCAGCGCGATCGGCCAGCGGCCGCATTCGAACACAAGCATGATCTCGATATCATCGAGATCCGTTTCTAGCGGTGGTTCCTGCGATTCGGGTTGAGTCGTCATATGCGCATACTCCAGATGGCGCGGTCGCTGGCGGAATGGCCCCCGCAGGATCAGGCGATCGCCGGCAAGATCTGCCACAGCCCATAGCCGGCCCACACTGAGGATGACCTGGTCACGGGCGAGCGGCATTACGTCTGGCACCAGAGCGTCGCCAGCACACGCTTTACGAAGAAGTGCGGCCGAAGTGTGGAGCCAGCCGATCTCCCCTGCGACGATGACGGGCAGTTCAGGAGAAAGCTTGCGCGTCTGGCGCGGCAATTGGCTGAGCAGCTGGTCTAACGCGCGGAACGCTGGCGGTACCGCATCATCAAGAGACGAAAATAAGAACAGGCGACCTTTGCCCCTAAACGGCGTGTAGATGACGTCGAATTCCAGATAAGGACCTAGCGTCGTCGCATTGTCCACTCGGAGAAGCTGCATGCTCTGCTGTGTCTCAGCCTCTAGTCGGGCAATCAAAGGTTCGAGTGCAAGTTCGAGAACCAGCGAACGACTTGGCTCGGAGGATAAGACGAGGCCACTCTGCACGGTCGAGATCAGCGCCTCCACAAGCATACACGGCAACGACAAGATAATCGTTTCATCTCCGACACCCCAAACGCAGTCGAGCATCGATATAGCCGAAGGTTCCTGCTGCCAGACAACCCGGTCCATCCGCACCGACAGCGACCTTTCGCCAAGGTGGGTCTGCAACGGTGTACGGGGTGCGGCAATTTCATTGAGCCACGAGACCACAGCCCGGGACAAAGTTGCCGCGGGTTTGAACGTAGCTTCTTTGCCCACAGTAGTTACCGCATGTAGTTTGACAGACTGCAGGTCGGCGTCACCACATGCGGACTCGCGGCCATCAGATTGAGTCGCCCGCCACCTCACCACGCAACCCCCTCCCATACCGAAGCAAGATCTCATCATCGGCTTCCATTTCGGCTGCGATCTCCGAATAGGAATCGGCCGCGCGCCGGACGTCGGCCTCGATCTGTTCCCATTTGTGCGTCGCCGCCGAACATTCGGCCCAGTGCGCCCGCATCTCGGACACCGCTGTCTCGGCCAATCCTTGAGCGACACGCGCGTCGTCAAGTATCCGGCGTCTCAAGGTGATCTCAGCGGTGAGCCGCTCAATGAAGAGGTGGCAACGATCGAGTTCCGCGACGGACAAGAGATCGAGCGACATCAGGTGTTGGTAAAGCTCCGCCTCAAGCCTTGCACGCTGCTGCTCGGCAACTGCAAGATCCCGCGAAGCGCGTTCCGTTGCTAAGGCGGCAGCGTGGCGTTTGGCCTCCATGGTGGACAGCCCATTAAGCGCACTCCGCTCTCTCATATGCTTCACAAGGCATAAGCTCGAAGCGTGAGCGGAACTCACGCGGTCAGACGCGACAACCATGCGACGGTTTCCTCAAAACTGGACTCCTCGTCTTCACCCTGGCGCAAGAATTCGTTCAGATCGTTGATCAAGGCAATCGCCCGATCCGTCAGTGGATCGCTGCCTTGTTTGTACTCGCCGACCTTAATCAAGAACTCGGCCTCAGCGTGGCGAGAAAGCAGATCACGGAAGGCGGATGCCGCCTTGCGATGCGACGCAGATACGATCGCGTCCATGACGCGGCTGCGGCTCGACAGAACATCGATCGCGGGGAAATGCGCGCGCGCCGCCACGAGGGGCGAGAGTACGATATGACCGTCGAGAATGCCGCGCGACTCCTCGGCGATTGGATCGCCCGTGCCGTCACCTTCGACAAGCACGGTATAGAAGGCTGTGATTGAGCCGCGCTCACCCATGCCAGCACGCTCCAGCAGGCCTGGCAGCATGGCAAAGACAGAGGGCGGGAAGCCCCGCCGGGTGGGTGGCTCACCGGCAGCAAGACCGATCTCGCGCATGGCGCGGCTGAAGCGTGTCAAGGAATCCATCATCAGAACGACACGCAGTCCTTGTTCGCGAAAATACTCGGCGAGCACAGTTGCGGTAAGCGCACATTGCGCCCGTTCTACCGCCGAGCGATCCGAGGTCTCAACGACAACGACCGTGCGGCAAAGGGCCGTTTCCCCAAGATGCCGCTCGATGAATTCGCGCACTTCACGTCCACGCTCGCCTATTAGCGCGATGACTGTGACGTCGGCGGCCGCGCCTTTCACGATCTGTGACAACAACGTCGACTTGCCGCAGCCAGGCTCTCCATAGATTCCTATTCGCTGGCCCTCGCCACACGTCAGAAGACCATCCAAGGCGCGTACGCCAAGTGGGAGGGGCCGCTCGATAATGAGCCTCGTCATGGGGTTGGGGGCCTTGCCGCGCAGCGGACGAGTCTCAGCGGTTTTGACTGCGCCTTTACCGTCGAGTGGACGGCAGAAGCTGTCGACCACCCGGCCAAGCAAATCAGAACCGACCGGCACTTCATGCATGCGTCCGGTGGCCACGACTTCTGCGCGGCTGGATAGGCCTACCAAGTCACCGATCGGTGTGAGCAAAGCGCCATCCTGCAACAGACCAATCACCTCCGCCTCAAGCGACCAGCCGGTGCGCGGATCCTGCAACAGGCAAAGTTCGCCAATACGCGCCTCGGGCACGACGGCATGGAGCAGCGTACCGATGGCCCGCGTGATCCGTCCCCGTACGGCACGCGTGTTGATACGCTTTGCTGTAGATCTCAGATGTGAGAGTCCCGTCTCCAGAGTTTCATCTTCGGCGCGGTTGCTATGCTTTGCTCGCAGCATAGTCACAGTTCGCCTCCCTGAGTTCGCAACCCAAAGCCGAGGTGGAGCGCGCGGAGCTGCGCGGCAAGTCCTAAGTCGACATTTCCAAACTCGCTCCACAGCACGCATTGCTGCGGCGACAGCGCCGGATCCGAATGAATTCGAACCTTCGGCCGACCCTCCTGTCCGTCGCATGCAGCGAATTCGCGCACGAGCGCATCGGCCTGCGCGGGAGACACATGAAGGCAAACTTCCGCGCCGCTAAACTTCTGCTCAACCGCATGACGAACGGTCCGCACCAATATCTCGCCCGGATCGAAGGCGCCCAGCAGATCGCTCACGATCTCCATCACGAGCTGTGGCAACTCCCGCTCCAGAACAGCTTTTCGCCGTGCCACTTCGGAGGCAGCCTCCGCAACCAACCGCGCCATTTCCTCGGCGCCAGTGTTCAAGCCCTCTGCATAGCCGCGCGCCCGCTCCCGGTGATAAGCTGTGCGTGCCCATCTGCGAACCCGCTGCAGATGCCGCTCTGCTGCGGCGCGCGTCTCGACCGCATTGTGCCAGATTGCGAGCTCCCTCGCCGGTATCAGTGGCCCGAGCGGGCGTATCTTTGGGGCGACGGGGGATATTGAAGCATCGGCTGTCATACAGTGGGCATCTCCGTCGCCAAATGGGTTATCACCAAGGAGAGCAATGGGCCCGCAGCATTGCGGTGTTCGGCCGCTGGGTTCTCGGCGGCGGTCCCAATAGGCAAGCGTAGAAGCACACGGGTACGGTCAAGCGCTGAAGCCTCGTTCAGCCAAGCGCCGAGACAGGCATGTCCCTCGTGTTCAATCTGACGCGCGAGTCGCTCCGGATCGGCAATCGATGTGGTTTCGATCGCATTGGCCAGATGCCGGATACCGAAAGCGTGCGCTTCAGCGCCGATACGTCCAATCAGAATTGAGAGGTCATACCTTGAAACTAGCTTTAGCAGCGAGCGGGCATGCCAGATACTGCCGGCGAGCAGAGCAGCCCGACGCGGATCATGTCCGAGCAGAAGGTCGCTTCCCCAGCCACTCCCGTTCGGGTCCATTTCATTGCCAAGCAGCAATCTCGCCAGTCTACCCTGTAGCCTGGGGCTCTTCTGCAGCCGCATCACTGTCGAAGCCGATAGTGATACGTCGAGACGTGCGGCAAGACGGGTCGGATGCATTGATGCGACAAGCTCGCTCAGGCCCACAGAAGTCGATTGGAGCGGACGTTGAAGTCCGGCGGATGGCATCAATCTCGGCAATGGAACACCACCCTAGGCCGCATCGGAGATGATGTTTTTACCAACGGTCTCGATTGCGGACGCGCCTGGTCGCTCTCCGACCGTGGTTAGCTCGCGCGGTGATTGCCTGCGCAGATACATACGAGCGCTCAGCAAGACGTAGCATAGCACGCCAAACACAGCACCGATTAGACCTAGCCCAACCGCAAGCACTGGCGTTGGAATGGATTTGGTCGCTTGGATCAAACTGGTCGCAGGTGCAGGCCGTTCCTCAAGCGCAGCCCGTTCAACCGGCACGAAAACCACCGCTACCTTGTCGTAGGATAATCCTTCGATGCTGTTGGCCACAAGCATCCTGATCTGCGGCAGTAGAACCGGGAGATTTGCATCGGAGGCATGTCGGATGAAAACCGACGCCGACGATGGTGTGGCGTCCTGTCGCAACAGATCATTTTTCGGCAGAACAACATGGACACGCGCAGAAAGGACGCCGTCGATATCGCTGATCGTGCGCGACAATTCTTCGCTCAGGGCATAAACGTAGCGGGCGCGCTCCTCGGTAGGGGAGGCAATCAGGCCCGATCCTTTGAAGACTTCGCCGAGGTTCTTGAAAGACCGACGCGGCAGCCCCTCGGTATTCAGCAGGTCGATTGAGAAGGCAACCTGCTTTTCTTCGACCTGAATCGTGCTGGACCCGTCCTTAGCGACAACACGGGCCGCGTCGACCCCCTTGTTAAGAAGCAGCGCGAGCATCTCGTTCGCCTCGCGCTCCTGAAGTTTGGTGTAGAGATCGGCCTTGCAGCCGATCAGTGCGAGAAGAGGTGGCAGCACAATGAGAACGTGAAGCCGCCGTTTGAAAAGGCGGCCATGGTCGATTTCTTTGTCCATCGAACCAGTCATCCGCCTCAGTTAGCCCGCTGACAGTAGTTTATTCAGAGATGAGGTGACGGCGCCGGTACTCTTAGTGACAAGCGAGACCTGAATGGCGCTGTTGTAAACATCCCGCAAGTTCGCCAGCATCGGTTCGAACCTATCCGCCCCTTCCGGCTGGCCCGCCGTACGCACTCCGACCCCCTCCGGCCGTGGAAGGCGCTGCGCGGCCGGCCCAGGCTGGACACTCTTCGCAAGAGCCGATTCACTGCTGGCAGCGGCAGAAGGAACTGTATTGCTCCGATACATTGCAGAAAGAGTCTGGAGGACGCGCTCGCCCAGCGGACTCGTCTGCGTTGTCGCACGCTGAACCTCTAACAGCGGAGGAACGGGCGCCGCTTTATCTGTCGCCGAGGGGACATCGTTTTTAATCGAGGCCGCCTGTACAAGACTGTGCTGAAACCGAGCTTGCTCGCCGAGTATTTCCGCCGACCCGATCCTGGGCAGACTGTTGGTTAGATTGGGAGAGATCGGTGTAGCGGCCAACATCATGCAAGGACTCGTTATTTTCTTTCACATGTGATGAGTCTAGCCACTCATCGCTCGTTATCGAGTCAATACCCTAGAGAGTCAAACTGACAGCAAGCTGACGAACTCGCCAGGGAATTCGTCACATATTGATCCGGCTTAGGTAATCTTGAAATCGACGGTCCGTCGACCCAGTTCGGCGGAATGAACCATGTGGACATGCGCAAGCTGTCGGCAGCAGCGCAAGAGGGGCGTCGGCCGCAGGTGGTCGGACTGCGCGAGAGCGGCCTGACTTATGATGCCATTGCCGCGCGGGTCGGCCTGACCCGGACCGGCGTGTTCGACATCTGCCGCCGCTTCGCCGAACAGGGCCGGGCGGGATTGGCCAGCCGCGGGGCCCGGCACCCGGCACGGGACGGTTTCTCGTGCCCCAGCAGGAAGTGCAGGTCCGCACTCTGATCAGCCAGCATACGCCCGACGAACTCGGTCGACCCTTTGCCCTGTGGAGCCGGGCGGTGGTGCGGATGCTGACCGAGCAGTCCTGTGGGATCCCGGCTGGCGGTGCGCACCGTCTGCACCGATCTGGCGCGTTGGGGCTTCACGGCCCAGAAGCCGCTCAGACGGGCCTACGAGCAGTCGCCGAAGGCAGTGCGGCGCTGGCTACGGCAGGACGACTCAGCCGTCGTGGCGCAAGCCAGAGGGGAGAAGCGCACGATCTTCTGGGGTGACGAGACCGGCCGACGCTCGGACGATGGGCGCGGCCGCAGCTTCGCCCCCAGAGGCGTGACACCTGTAATGCGCCCCTGCCACAAGCGCGCCAGCTATGACGGATTTTAGGTGATGGGGCGGATCAGGCGGTGCTGTGTGTTGGCAGCGGAATGACCTCGCTACCGTCCTGGAATCTGACACCCGCGATCACCTTCGGCAACTGGTTTCCGCCCATCAGCCGACGCCAGCTTTTCGCGGCCGCCATGACGCGCTTGACCACCATCAGCCGGGCGGTGGTCGGCGACAGCGAGCCCTTGGTGCGCACCGTGCGATGCCGGACCGGGGCGAACACGCTCTCGATCGGGTTCGTGGTTCTCAACGCCAGCAGCGCCTGCTGGTCCTTGGGCACGCACTCGACGGCTTTGGGATAACGTGCGCAATAGGCTTCCTCAAATAGATCGATGGCCACCTCGGGTTGGGCTCGTGTCGCCGCCAAGTAGATCTCGCGCAGGGCTGTCTTCGTCCCCGGCTGCACGGACTTGGGCACCTTGTTGAGCATGTTGGCGGTCTTATACAGCTAGCACCTCTGATGATGGGTGCCGGAGAAGAGTTCATCGAGCGCAGTCCACAAGCCGAGAGCCCCGTCACCAACCGCCATCCGGGGCGGAATGGACAGGCCCCGCCGCTTGATCTCGACGAGTAATTCTCTCCAGCTCTGGGCACTCTCGCGCACCCCGGCCTGAAAGCCGATCGGCTCCTTTTTGCCCTCCGAGGTGGCTCCGATCAGCACCAGCATGCATATGTGGACATCGAGTAATCGCGGGTAGCGCGAGAGCTCTGGCGGAGATGCTGATGAGGAAGGACCGCGGCAAGGCAGGCCGCTGCAGGAGTGGGTACAGCTCGGCCTCACTCGCGCCGGTCATACGTCCCTGCCAGGCGAGAACAGCGACGCAACCGCGTTCTTGCTGATGCCCGCCGGCCGCTTGGGACCGGCTTTTCTGGTGTCAGAGAACTTCTATGCGCTCAAGCAGTACAACGAGTCCGATCTTTATGCGCTGTTCATCGGCCATCTGGCCGATCGGCTACGTGGCGGCTCCGGCTTTCTGACAGCGTGGAGGCCAATAGATCCTATGAAGCGAGGCGATATTTGGACCATGCAGGAGCGCCTGCAGGCCCAAGGTCATGATGTCGGAAAGGTCGACGGCCTGATCGGCTTTGCAACGCGCACTGCCATTGGCGAGTGGCAAGCGCGAAACCGACGCGCGGAGACCTGCGTTCCTGATGCCGCTTTGATCCCAATGATTCGATAGGCCGCTTTCCTTATGAGACGCTCAGTGTTCGTATGACAGAGCCCCTTATCCCTCACTTGGCGACTGAGCTTGGCCTCACGCCTGACGAGAAAACGGCTCTTGCCAGACTCGAACCGCGTCTCGGCTCGACCTACATCGTGCAACGCCTCAGGCGGGAGGCGGAGTATGAGGCTCAGGCACTGCGCCAGCGCATCCAACTCTTCAATCGTGGGCACTGGCTCTCGAACCCAGCCCTGATCCGAGGCGGTCTCCGGCTGCTCGGCCTGCATGAGAGAGCGCGGCGCAATACTCTTGCTATCGAGGTCCGCCACCACAAGGTGCAACTTCCTCATCTGCCGGGCGCCTTCGACGGGTTCGTGCTCCTGCACCTCGCGGATCTGCACATCGGCATGAATGACCAGTTCCTGGACGCACTTGTCCGGCGCATCGAGCCGCTGCGCTATGATCTGTGCGTGCTGACAGGAGATTACCGCGCTCTCACCTATGGCCCCTACAAGGAAGCGCTGGATGGATTGGAGCGTCTTCGGGCAGCGATCAAAAGCCCTGCTTACGCAATCCTGGGGAACCACGATACGATCCGCATGGTGCCGGCCATGGAGCTCATGGGCTACCGGCTCCTGCTGAACGAGGCGGCGCGCGTTGCACGCGGGAACGAAGCCATCTATCTGGCCGGTGTCGATGACACAAACTTCTATCGCCTGGACGATATCGACAAGGCCACACATGGCATCCCAGCGGGAGCTGTGTCGATCCTGCTCTCGCACACCCCCCAGACGTACCATCGGGCCCCGGTCTCAGCTATCCTGGAAAAGGTCGCCCGTGCGAAAAAAGCGTTAGTGTCACACCACTAGCTGGACTAAGAAGATCCTCGCGATTGGCTGCCGGGGCGTGCTCGATGGCACCGTCAGAAGGACCTAACCATGCGTTTTGTGATTGCCGCCACCCTTGCCTTTGCCGTCGTCCAGGCGCAGCCTGCCGCGGCGGCCTCCTCCCAAACCTGCGCTGTGGTCAGCGAGGCCGACATCGCCAAGCTCTTCGACCGCTGGAACGATTCTCTCGCCACGCTCAACGCCACGGAAGTGGCGAAGAACTACGCGGATGATGCCATCCTGCTCCCGACGCTGTCGAATAAGCCGCGCCTGACCCAGGCCGAGCGCATCGACTATTTTGCGCACTTCTTAGAGAATCACCCGCGCGGCAATGTCGATAGCCGCGTCATCAAGATCGGCTGCAACTCAGCAGTGGATGCGGGCACCTACACCTTCACGTTCAAGGACGGCTCTCAGGTTCCGGCCCGCTACACCTATACCTACGAGTACAAGAACGGCACGTGGCTGATCTCCTCGCATCATTCCTCAATGATGCCCGAGAAGGCGTTGGCACATTGAGCACGTAAAGGTTCTGTTGCAACTTTTGACATAGGTCGAGCAAAGGCCAACAGGGACGCGAGTTACGCGACTTCACCGAACAGGTTAGCCATGAAGTCGCGCTGAGCGCCCATGGCATTTGCTGGTGCACAGACAACCTGTCCCTTGCGGAGCGCATCGCCATTGCCTCAGAGCCAGCAATTGTCTGCAAGCTGGTCGAAAAGCTTTTGAAGTCCAGCCCCGACCGGACCAGACGCTTGATGCGCCGGTGGTCCTGCTCGACATGCGGTTGCCCCAAGGCCTCGCGGAAGAACGTCCGGGCGGTAGCCGCATCCCGCTTTGGAGAAAGCAGAAAGTCCATGGTCTGCCCGGTCGCATCGACGGCGCGGTAGAGATAAACCCATTCGCCTTTCACGCGAATGCATGTTTCGTCCACACGCCGGGAGCCGTTTGTCATGCGCCGATGCGGACGGATGCGCTGGTCGAGTTCTGGTACATAAGCCTGAATCCAGCGAAACACCGTCGTATCGTCAACTTGGACGCCTCGATCAGCCAACGTGCGAGCGGTCATCGTGGACATGGCTGATTACGAGACGGTTGATCAGTGGCTTCTGGATGAAGCGGATCCTTTGCTTGTTAAGAGCTTCGACATGGAGATTACCACCAACCAGTTCCTCGGGCTATTCAAGCGCTTCAGCGTTGACCTGACGAATGGCGGTCTCAATCTGGCCGGACTTACACCTCCAATAGGTAGCTCAGTATGAGGGGGAGGCAGTCGCCTCCCTCTTGGCCTGGGGTGTCCTGACGAAGCGGGCTCGCGGCTAATTCGCCTGTAGGCTTGCTGGTGTAATAGGCAGGCGAAACGCCGGCTCATACTAAGGTTTGGAAGCAGTTACGACAGGCGATCCAACGCTTGGGAGAAGCGGGGCTGCGATGATCCCAGCAATCAGCACGAATGCCGCAACGATAAGTCCCACCCGCCCATAGACCGCAATAAGATACCCTCTCCTCATTCTCCACCTTTGTGTTATTGAAGTTGCCGGAGTGGTGCAGCTTGACTGTGACCAGATCAAGACACGGCTCAAAGCGACTCTCCCCATTACTAAGGATCTTTAACGAGTGCACGTGACGTTGAATCGGTTGCTCAGACCGTGGCGATGCCGTTCTAAGCACCCTAGACATCTGATTCAAACATCAACGCTCTCGTTGCGAAGCCAAGTGTAGACGTTTCATGCCTCGCAGAGTCCCATACGGCGACCGCTTGCAGGCATTGTCCATGCAGGACGTGGAAATGATGCCCCAGAGCGAGAACGGCATCTTAAAGGCTCCCCCAGACGAACTCGATAGTGGCTCTGAAAGCAGGCGCAGCCGCAAGGGCATGGAACAGATAGAAGCCGTCATCCGACATCTTGGACGTGGAACGGTGCCCCTGGAGCAAGAATGGCTTCTGCGGCCTTCTAGGCCGTGTGGACGGATTGAGCCGAGCAACGGGTAGGTAGATTCCCAAATCAGTCAGGCGATGATTCATGGCGGGTCGACTTCAGGAGAAGCGACCATGCTGACGGGGATGACGGAAGACGACTGGCGACGGTGCTGCGGGTGTTTGCCGCCTCTTGCTCCCGGCGCGGCGCCAAGGACCGCAATGACCGCCGCTTCCTGGAGGCGCTGCACTACTTCACCGTCCACAACATCACCTGGCGGGCGCTGCCCGAGTGTTTCGGCAACTGGAACTCAGTCTGGAAGCGGTTCTGGCGCTTGAGCCGGGCAGGTGTGTTCGGGGCGTTCTTCGAGGCCTTGGCAGCTCTGAGCGACACGGCCCATCTGGTGCAGATGTTCGACTCGACCATCGTGCGGGCCCATGTCTCGGCTGCCGGCGCAAAAGGGGGCAGAGCCGGCAGGCGCTGGGCCGCTCCCGCGGTGGCTTCTCAACCAAGATCCACCTCAAGACCGACTGGGATGGCGATCCGCTGGGCTTTCACCTGACTGGTGGCGAGGCCAGCGACAGCCCGCAATTCGAAACCCTGCTCGACCTCGGGCCGGACATCACGCCCCGCGCTGCGGTAGGCGACAAGGGCTATGACGCGAAAGCCAACCGACAGGCCGCTCGCGCCCGCGGCATCTGCCCGGCCATTCCGTACCGCACCACGACTAAAGAGAAGCCGACGTTCTTCCCAAGATGCTCTACCGCGGTCGGGCTCGCATCGAGCAGACGATGGGCAAGCTCAAGCGCTTCAAGCGCATTGCTTTACGCTGCGAGAAGACTGCTGAGAACTACAGCTCATTCGTTGCTCTTGCTCTGAGCTTCATCCTAATCAAATCCGTCCACACGACCTAATGAAGCGCGCTGCTCCGGCGCATGAGGTATTCCCAGCTTTTGAAGCGCCGAAGGATCCAAGCCACCGCGTCCTCGAAGCTCGGGAATGTTTCCTGCACTCCGGTGATCGGACCGAACCCAGCCTCTACGAACCAACTGCCCCTCAGCTCAGGGTCTTCGCAGTCTTTCGGGCGGCAAACCAGAATGGCTGCAAGCGTGCCGTCCACGAAGACGAGCCGCCTATCTTCTTCCCGGGTGAAGCCGCTTCCAACGCGAGCACATTGCCAAGTTACTTTCATGCTCGCGAGAGAATGCCCGCGCTGGGATGCAGGGTTCATTCACATATGATGGGCTTGTCTGGTCGCGTACCTACACGGGGATTGGCATTTCGGACTAAGAGTGCCTAACAAAACCGGGGTGAGCGCGTTGGTTTGGCATGGCCAAACCTCTTGTTTCTGATGCTCTCTGG
>NZ_QDAH01000102.1 GCF_003075415.1 Microvirga sp. KLBC 81 | reverse complement strand
TACCGTAGCATGGTGGGCTCTGCCGTCAGGCCGAATACCCGATCTGGATCTGGCTAAACACATCTTCCAGGTGCACGCCCATGGCGCACACTCGGGGCTCTCCGCGCTTGTAGGCCATGAGCGTCCGCACCAGGGCTTCGCCATCGATGCGGTCGGTCTTGGGCCGCCGGCGCGAGACTGCAATCGAAGCGGGATCCACGACATAGCTCTCGAGGTTCTCGCGTTGCAGAACACGATGGATCCAGAAGCCATCAAGACCCGCCTCTTGAATGACGATGATCGGAACGATCTGCCCGGTTCGAACCCGCGCCTTCTCTTTGAGCTGGGCAAACCGCGCCAGGAGTTCGGCCACATCTCCGCTCCGGACGCTGTGCTTGGACATCTTCTCCCCAGCCCTCGGCGGGAGCGAGGTGATCAGCCAGACGGAGCGACTGAGCTCCATCGAGACGAAAATGGCCCTAAGATTGGTATGGATAGCAGTCTGCGTGGGCCGGGGATCGATCGACATGGGTCGCCTCCAGAGTGGGTGTACAGCAACCTCACTCTGCCAGAGCGTCGGCTGCTCTCCATCCCCATAGGATCTGCACCCGCCCCGCTAGGCTCAAACGCCATCAACAATCACATTGCCAAACGGGCGCCATCCAGACATGACATCACCGTCCTATGATCCTGCTCAACTCGGTTATTGAGGCGAGCACTCTCCACCTGGATAATAGAAGAATTGCGTGATCTAGTATGATCAGCTGAGGGTAAGCAAATCGACATATAGGCCGATGGAGTGTTGGGATATGCACACAGCTTTCTCTACAACGAGCGTCCTGCCGGAAAAGCGGAGCGGTAGCTGGTCCGATGCCGTCTCTAGTGCGTATTTTCCGCTTGAGCTGCATTATCGGCAGCCAGCGAACTTCGCAGGAACCCTGCAGGGTTGGACGCTCGGTGATGTGTCGCTCTCCAGGCTTTCATCTGATCCTTTGCTATACGCCCGCCGACATTATCATCTCAAGGATAATACAGAAGAACAGTACTTAGTTACTATTCCGGTCCGCTCTGATGTCCACTTTTCACAAGCCAATCGGGAGACACGGTGCTCTCCAGGTGGCTTTCTGATCGAGCAGGGCCATGAGCCATACGAATTTAGTTACAATGATGCAAACGACCTTTGGGTCCTGAAGGTGCCAGCGGACATGCTTGGTAACCGGCTTCGAATGCCAAGCAGGTTCTGTTGTCTGAACTTCGATGCTGAGAAGGGGTCAGGCGGCCTCTTCAAGGATATGCTTGAGATCGTACCAAATCGGTACGACCGCCTGAGCGCCGAAGAAGGGACTCTGGTCGGGCGCCAGCTTGTTGAGCTCCTGGTACTTGCGATTACCTATGACGAACGCGTTCTGACGAGCAGTGTTTCTTCCGTCCGGGAGGCTCACCTTGCCAGGATCGAGCAATACATTCGCCAGCGGCTCGGACCGGAGTCATTGAGTGCCGACAATATTGCACGAGCGTGCGGGATATCGACCCGTTATCTCCATGAGCTGTTTCGCGGGACGGGTATGACACTTGCCGAGTGGGTACGGAATCAAAGATTACAGGCCTGCCGGGAAGCTCTCTCGAACCCTCACGAAAACGAGTCTATCGCACAGATCGCATACGCATGGGGATTTGGAGATCAGGCTCAGCTTTCACGCCTGTTCAAGGCAAAGTTCGGGCTGTCCCCGCGTGATTACAGACGAGTATGCCAAACAGGTGGGTACAGCCCTAGCAACGGAAAGGATGGCCGCCTTGAATAGGCGTACCGCACTCACGGGAGCTGGCTGCGCAATCGATTAGAACACCTTGTTCACTCTCGGCCGCCTCGTATGCTTGAAATGAAGTTTCAGCGGACCCCATGTAGATCGCGGCGTAGGCTTCGGAGGGCGGTCGATTTGACTCGTCCCTCTGGGAACCCTGCATCTGTGCAGAAACAGTCAAATAGATATGCACGGAAATGCAAGACGGCGATCTGAACAGAGGTAGCATTTCCCCAAGTGCCAAGAAGGCACGTCCAGAGGACTACCAGTTTTTATCGTCATAAGCGGGAGATGAACTCCCGTGTTCGCCTTACTCAATAAGGTGCCCGCGAAGCCCATGGCTTCTCAGGTCGGGGACGGCTGTCTGGTGTTCCGAGCAGAGGGAAAATTACCATGGCCGGTAAAATATCAGCAACTACCGAGAGCGAGGCGACAGCCGACTTCGCATCCAACCCTGTCCCCTTAACGGCCCGCATGCCAAGGGGACCTCTCACCATGGCTTGGTGGGGCGTATGTAGCGCCATGTTCTACCTCGTGGTCGCGGGAACACTGGCCCACGCTTATGGGGCTCGAAACGCTCTTATCGGCATCATTCTGTCCGTCGCTGCATATGGAGTCATCAACGGCGTCCTCAGCCGGTATGCCATCCGGACCGGGCTATCCGTCGCCTTGTTCTCTCGTTCACTCTTTGGAACGGTTGGAGCGGCAATCGCGACCGTCATTTTCTTTGCCACAGCCGTCTACTACGCAATCTTTGAGGGTTCGGTTATGGCCGTCGCATTGAATGCAACCGCGCCAGCAATCTCGTACCCAGTGGCTGCCTTCATTGTTGTCGTATATAGCGTCGTGCTCATATTCGGCAGTGTTCAGAACTGGCTCGACAAGTTGAATGGAGTGCTTCTGCCGCTCTATCTGATAGGGTTGGTCGTTGCAGTCGCACTTACGGTTAGCGAATACGGTTACTCCAACGCCTGGCTGGACGTCGGTCCTGACGGTGGTGCACCCGCATCCGGATGGTGGGACTGCTTTGTAGCTTTCATGGGCGTGTGGATCCTCATGATGTACACGTTCGACTATGCCCGGTTCGGACGGCCGCAAGATGCGACTTACCACGCCCGCTTCAATTTCGGCATTCCGTTTTATGTGGTCACCTTCCTCCTGAACGGTATTGTCGGTATCTTCCTCGCGACGACAATTAAAATTGAGGGAGCTGTGAGCGAGGTCTCAGTCGTGCTGGCGCTCCTTAAGCTGATGGGTATTGCCGGCCTGGCCTTCGTGTGGGTAACTCAGACGCGGATCAACACGGCTAACTTCTATCTAGGCACCGTCAATCTGGAGGCTCTCATCGAGCAACTTACGGGTCTCCGCGCGGGCAAGATTGTCTGCGGAATTCTGATTGGTCTCATCGTCTACAGCCTGATGCTGGCGGATGTCTTCTCCTACCTCCTTCTGGCGCTAGCCTACCAGGGCATCTTCGTAGTTGGGTGGGTTGGAATTGCCCTCGTCCATATTGCGATAACGCGTAAGGGCCTCGCAATCGCCGATACTGACGCCATGGTAAGCACATCTCTGCCTGCGTGGAACGTGCGCGGTGTAACGGCTTGGTTCGGAAGCACAATCATGGGGATCATTCTGCTCAACGGAGGCAGCACGTTCTCATCATTCTCGGCACCTGCGACATTCCTCGTCTCGATGGCAGCCTACTGGCTATTAGCCGGGAGCTCTCTGAGAACTGCCAGCACGGCAACGGCAGCCTAAGGTACAGCAGCCGCAATGATCGTGAGTTGATCCGCAGCAGCCACGGCTGAGATTGGCTGCTCGTGACTCGAACAATACCGCCGTTCTGAAGGAACGGCAAAAGGCAGCTACCGACAATTGGAGTAGAAACATGAGCACAACTACTGACCTAATCGAACGCCAGAAGCTCGCGGTACCTCGAGGTATCGCAACGAAGAATGTCTACGCCATCCGAGCAGAGAACGCGGAGTTGTGGGATGCTGAAGGCAAGCGATACATTGACTTCGCCGCAGGCATCGCCGTGGTCAATACCGGCCACCGGCATCCAGACGTTATGGCGGCGGTAGCGCGGCAAGCGGAAGCGTTTACGCATACCTGCTTCCACGTCGCGCCCTACGAGAGTTACATCCACCTGGCGGAGCGACTGAATGCAATCACGCCTGGCGACTTTCCTAAGAAGACCATGTTTGTGACAACGGGGGCTGAGGCGGTCGAGAATTCCGTCAAGATTGCCCGCAGAGCGACCGGGAGGTCAGCAGTCATCGCCTTTGGAGGCGCGTTTCATGGGCGGACAATGATGGGAATGGCGCTGACGGGAAAGGTGGCACCGTACAAGAAGGGATTTGGACCTTTTCCTGCAGAGGTCTATCACGCGCCCTTTCCTAAGACATACCATGGAATAGACACTGCAGCAGCCATAGAAGCTCTGAGGCAGCTTTTCCTGACGGACGTTGATCCTGCCCGTACCGCTGCCATCATCGTCGAGCCTGTTCAGGGGGAAGGAGGCTTCTATATCGCGCCGCCGGAGTTCCTGCGCGAAGTCCGTGCGATCTGCGATGCACATGGAATCCTGATGATCGCGGATGAGATTCAAACTGGGATTGCGCGCACGGGTACCATGTTTGCGATAGAACACGCTGGCGTGGTCCCGGATCTCGTGACGATGGCGAAGGGGCTAGGTGGCGGCTTCCCGCTCGCGGCTCTGACAGGCCGCGCCGAAATCATGGATGCGGCAGATCCTGGTGGTCTTGGAGGTACCTATGGAGGAAGTCCTATCGGCATTGCAGCTGCAAGCGCGGTTCTCGACGTGATCGAGAGAGAGGAGTTATGCGAGCGGGCCTCGGCGATCGGAGCCCGGATGCTGCAAAGGCTGGAAGAAATGGCGCGGCGGAACTCGCTCTCCTGCATCGGCGAGGTGCGTGGTCTTGGCGCTATGGTCGCCGTTGAGTTCGTAAAGGATCGGCAGACGCGCGTGCCAGACGCTGCATTGACAGCCGCAATCATCTCGAAGGCACAGGAGAAAGGGCTTATCCTCCTGTCCTGCGGAGTGGATGCAAATATTATCCGTATTCTGACCCCTCTCACGATCCCGTTTGAACAACTAGAGGAGGGCTTAGATATCTTTGAAGCAACCCTAAGCGAGGTTGCTGCCACTTCCCAAGCCGCAGCATAGCCCAAGCGGGCCTTGGCGCAACGTCGCCACAGAAACGAGCCGGCCCAAGAACTATTAACGACGCATGATCAAACGCGCCGGCAATCCGGCGCCGGGGCGGAGCCTTGCCTGCCCCTGAAATAATAGGAGTCAACATGAAGAAGACCCGAGTTGCAGTGGATGTCGGTGGGACATTCACCGATATCTGCATCATGGACGAGGATAGCGGCGCGATCCGCATCGAAAAGACCTCCTCCACCCCCGACGACCCAATGGTTGCAATCCTAAACGGGGTCGAACAAGCGGGCATTGATCTGCGCGAAGTATCAATGTTTTCGCACGGCACAACCGTAGCCACTAATGCATTGATCACGCGCCGCCTGCCGCGGACCGCCATGGTCTGCACTGAAGGATTCCGCGACGTGGTGGAAATACGCCGCGCCAACAAAGAGGACTTGTGGGACACCTACAAAGATGTCGCCAAGCCTTACATCCCGCGCCGCGATCGCCTGACAGTGCGCGAACGCGTCGATGCAGAAGGCAAAGTTCTTGAGGATTTGAACGAGGAGGATGCTCGCCGCGTGGCAGAGGTACTGAAGAAGCGAGAGGTGAAGTCGATTGCTGTCTGCTTCATGAACTCCTATTTGAATAACACTAACGAAAGGAGGATGCGCGAGATCCTCAAAGAAGTACTTCCGGATGTGCCGATATCCATTTCATCAGAGGTGATGCCCGAAATTTTTGAGCATGAACGCTTCTCAACGACCATGGCCAATGCGGTCTGTGCCCCCGTTGTTGTGGACTATGTCTCTCGCTTGAGCGAGAAACTGGCTGAGGCCGGATACGAGCGTGATCTTCTCCTGCTGCATACCGGCGGTGGCGTGATGACACCAGGAAGTGTGAAGGAATTCTCGGCTCGCCTCGCAGGATCGGGGATCGCAGCCGGAGCCATCGCCAGCCGGTTCATCGGCAATCTCTGCGGCTATCCGAATTCTATCGGCTTCGACATGGGGGGAACATCGACCGATGTTTCTCTCGTTTATAATGGTGAGCCGCGCATCACGAAGGATTGGTACATCGAATATGGATATCCGATCCGCTTTCCCTCGATTGAGGTTCTGACGATCGGAGCGGGCGGTGGTTCATTGGCTTGGCGCGACGAGGGCGGTTCGCTTCGCAACGGTCCGCAGTCGGCTGGCGCCTATCCAGGCCCGGCCTGCTATAAGAACGGCAATATGACGGCAACCAACACCGATGCCAACGTTGTGCTCGGAAGACTGGGAGCTAGTCTCGCTGGTGGCAAGATCACGCTCGACCCTGCGCTGGCAGAAGCTGCGGTTCGAGAGACGGTCGCGAAGCCTTTTGGTATGAGTCTACATGAGGCGGCCGAGGCAATCATCTCTGTTGCGAATGCGAATATGGCAAACGCCGTGCGGCTGTTGTCAATCAGCCGCGGCTATGACCCGCGTGATTTTGCCTTGGTCGCCTTTGGCGGGGCAGGAGCGCTGCACGGCGCCGCAATTGCCAAGGAACTCTCCATCCCAACGGTGATCGTGCCTCCAAATCCAGGCGTTACCTCGGCACTGGGTTGTCTCCTCGTTGACGTGCAACACGACTTTTCAGAAAGCTTTATGGCGAGCGCTGCTGCAACCGATCCTGAAGACATCAACAACGCATTCCTGCGCCTCGAGCAAGGTGCCATCGAGCGTCTGGCGCATGAGGGTGTGTCCAGAGCTGATATGATCCTGCAGCGCAGCGTCGAGATGATGTATCAAGGTCAATGGCGTTCACTTTCCGTTGCCGCGCCGGCGCGGATCGACTGTGTTTCTGATCTGGTTGAGGCTTTCCACGCCGAGCACAAACGTGAATACAACTTCCGCCGCGATGACTCTCCGGTCTCAATTTTCCGGATTGCCGTGAAGGCCATTGGCACGGTGCCAAAGGCGGCGATTCCAGAATACGATGCAACTCCGCACCGCCCCGATCCGGTGGATAGGCGAAAGGTCTGGTTCGGCGGCAAGGCCTATGACGCCAATATTTATCAACGCGAAACCCTGGCTGCTGGCGCCGAACTGCCTGGACCGGCGATTGTCGAGCAATTCGACTCTACTACTGTCATTCCTGCTGGAATGTACGGAGTTGTCGATAAGCTCATGAATATTCTGATCCACACGAAAGGCTGAGAGATGAACATGATGACGAGACAGAGCCTCGATCCGGTCACTTTCGAGGTCTTGAAGAACTCCTTCATCTCCTCGGTTGACCAGATGGCGGAGAGAATGCTGCGTACTTGCTACTCCTTCGTGATCTACAATCGGGACTTTTCGAATGGCCTGCACGATTCCGACGGGAACTCTGTGGCGCAGGGCAATCAGGACATCGCGGTCCACGTCGGGACGTTGCATTTCACCTGCAAGGATGTGATCCGTGCATTCAAGGGCAATATGCTGCCAGGTGATGTTTATGCGATCAACGATCCCTATGCTGGGGGGACCCATTTCAACGATGTTCGCCTGATCCGGCCCATTTTCGACGATGACTGCCTGATCGGCTTCTCGCAGTCGAACGGCCACTGGTCCGATCTCGGCGGCTCCGTACCCGGATCATTCGATGTCACCGCACGTGAGATGTTCCGGGAAGGAATGCGAATCACCCCAGTTAGATTGTTCCATGGTGGGCGATTCTGCGCAGATGTGGCGAATATGATTGCGTTCAATACACGCGATCCGCACTCGATTATCGGCGACATTCACTCGCAAGCCCAGGCCACACAGGTTGCTGAGGGAGATCTGCTTCGGCTGGTTAAAAAATACGGCCGAGCGCAGGTAATCCAAGGCATGCAGGAAGTGCAGGATTATGTTGAACGGGCGGTTCGTCAGCGTATCGCTGCTCTGCCCGATGGCACCTGGGAAACCGTTGACTATATCGACCGTGATCCGGCCGGCGGCGAGGGGATGATACCGATCCGGATCAAGATGACGATCAAGGGCGACAGCATTCATTACGATTTTACCGGAAGCCACCCAACGATCGGCTCGATCTACAATTCGGCACCCGGAGCGACATTCTCCGCCGTCGTGGCGGGAATGAAGACCTTCTTCCCCGATCTGCCCCTGAACAGTGGCTTCTACCGGATGATCGAAGTGACCGCGCCCAAGAACTCTATCGTGAGTGCGGAATGGCCAGTTGCGGTGACGGGTTTCTTGATGCCATTCGAGAAGATCATGAATGCGATCTTCGAGATGTGGTCGAAGATAATGCCTGAGCGCGCAATCGCCTGTGCGTTTAACCTTGAGTATCTGCTGGCCGGCGGTCGTGACGCACGTAAGGACGACAAGCCCATTTTCATGTTCTATGAATGGCTTCCTGGCGGCTGGGGCGGACGGAACGGGAAGGATGGCGCCGACGTAACTACGGCAGCATTCGGGACCGGTCTGATGTCGCAGCCGAACGAAGGTAATGAAAGGGTAAACCCGACCCGCACCGTCGAATTCCAGATTTTGCGCGACTCTGCTGGTCCGGGAAAGTGGCGCGGGGGGACGGGGGTCCAAAAAACCTCGATACTTCTCGAGGCGGAGAACGCGGTGATGTCCTACATCTGCGACCGTGAGCGGGCTGTGGTCTGGGGAGTGGAAGGCGGACTTCCTTCCATGCCACATGGTTTGTCCATCAAACGCGCAGGCAGCGATGAAGAAGTCTGGCTTGGTTCGGTGTTTTCTGACTATCCGGTCTATACTGGAGACCAATTCGCACGGCCAACAGCCGGCGGTGGTGGCTTCGGCGACCCGCTGGAGCGCGATCCGGGCAAAGTGGTAGAGGATGTGATCGATGACTATGTTTCGATCGAGCGCGCCGCTCGTGACTATGGCGTGGTGATCCGGCCGATTGATCCAGATCTCTGGCGGTACGAAGTTGACGCCGAAGCCACTGAGGTCTTACGTGCCGAGATCCGTGCCAAGCGTAAGGAATGGGCCCGTATGGACCCGGTGGAGGTCAGCCGCCTCTATAAGGACGGCAAGCTCGACAAGCTTGATGTGCTGCGACGTTACGCGGTGATCCTCGATTGGGAAACCGGGGATGTACTGGAAAAGACTACCGCGCAATTCCGTGAAAGCTTCGAGAAACGCACCATCGCCCGTTGGTCCTGAGCTATGGACTGGGGATGCCACTCCACTGGCATCCCCACTTGGATAGACACTGGTCCTGGGACTGTTGCGTTAACCTCGACCTTATAACGAGAGGCGGTTCGTCAAGGAGCCGCCTCAGTGTCGACGTTCCAGCGCCGCCGCATTCCGGTTGAGATCATCCGGCATCGTCAACTTAACGGCTTGAGATAGATCTGCTCCTCCTGGCGCATCGGATCAGAGGCCAGAGGTAACGGGTATTGCAGTGGGTTTCTGATCCGCCGCCCCAGTGAGGCGCTTTGCCTTCAGCTCATTAAATTGACGGTGCCGTCGAGCATATCCGCGCCAAGCTCCTCGCCTTGATGGATTGATAACGGATTGTGAGATCAGCCTGAGGCTGGAAATGGGTGGCAGCGGCCCTGTGTTCAGCTAGCCAAGTTTTGTGATGCCACTACGGTCCACGTTAGCGAGCATATCTGCAACGGTTGTCCGACCGAGCTTCAGATCAGGTGCAATCTCGGCTAGCGGCACCAGAACGAAGGCACGCTCCGCCAGATATGGATGGGGAAGGGTCAGGCTGGGGGTGTTCACCTCAAGGTCGCTGTAGGTGAGAATATCGATGTCGATCACCCGTGGACCCCACTTGACCTCCCGGACCCGTCCGAGTTCCCGTTCCACCCGAAGGCACAGGGCCAGGAGGTCATGCGGCGCGAGCTCGGTTTCGGCGACTGCGCAGGCATTCACGAACCAGTCCTGATCGACAGGGCCCCACGGCTCCGTGCGGTAGTCTGCAGAGCGCGCGAGAATCCGTGCCCCACCCGCGTCAAGAGCCGACAGCGCCTTGGCAATATTGCCGCGCTTGTCGCCGAGATTGCTGCCGAGACCGAGCGTAACCCTAGCCATCGCGCGACCGCCTGATCTCGACCGCAACACCGTCGAGGATGAAGGGGCCCGGCGCCTCAGGTTTCTCGACCCGGACCGTCACGGATACCACCGGTGGGAAGCCATCGAGCACGCGGGTGGTGATCGCCTCGGCCAAGCCCTCAATGGTATGGAAGCGACGCGTCGTGCCGATCTCGTGAACGAGCTTGGCGAGGCTCGCATAGCAGACGGTCTGCCGATAATCATCGGCTTGCCCGGCAGGCTTCAGATCGAGGGAGCAGATCACGCTGACGTAAAACCGCTGCCCCAGACGGGCTTCCTCAGCGTGAACCCCATGATGGGCGTACAGCGCCAGACGGGAGAGTGTGATCGTGTCGCTCACGGCAGGGTCCTCAACAAGATATCGGCCACGCGGCAGGCCTCCACGTGCGCCTTGACGTCGTGAACACGAATGATGTCGGCACCCCGGCTCACGGCGGCCAGATGCGCTCCCAGGGTGCCAAAGAGCCGGTCTCGTGGCGGAACATGAGGATCGTAAAAGCGGCTCAGGACCGATTTGCGGGAGCCTCCCACGAGCACCGGGAAGCCCAGCGCTTTCAGCTCCGGCAGGCGGCGGAGGGCTTGAAGATTCTGGTCGGCGGTTTTGCCGAAGCCAATGCCGGGGTCCAGGATCAGCCGCGCGTTTGGAATACCGGCTTGGCGAGCGAGAGCCAGGGAGTGCTCGAAGAAGCGCAGCATGTCGGCCATGATGTCGAGCGAGGCATCGACCTCGGCGCGATTGTGCATCACGACCGCCAAAGCATCATGTTCCGCTACAACTGCCGGCATGTCGGGATCGCGCTGGAATCCCCAGATGTCGTTCACGATCCTCGCTCCCGCCCTGAGGGCAGCCTGGGCCGTCAACGCTCGATAGGTGTCGATCGAGATCGGCGCCTTCAGAACAGGAGCAAGAGCCTGGATCACCGGGATGACGCGCCGCTGCTCTTCCTCGGCCCCCACGGGCGTATGGCCCGGCCGCGTGGACTCCCCGCCGACATCAATGATGTCAGCGCCTGCCTGCTTCATCTCGCGGGCATGTTTAACCGCAGTGGCATGATCGCTGAACAGACCTCCATCCGAAAACGAGTCGGGCGTGACGTTCAGGACACCCATGATCAAGGTGCGTGTGCCGAGTTCTTTCAAGATCGCTGTCATGGCTCACTTCAGGTCAGACGGGTCTCCTTCTGTCGCGGTTTGCGCCAGAGGTCGAGCTTTGGTTAAGCCAAGAGGCCTGCTCAAGGCCAGCCGCAATTTCAGTCCACCCTCGGCTTCGGTGCTTGGGCAGACCAGGCTTCTTTATCCCTCCTGCTGAGAAGCCATGGCGGCTCTGAGGAGGCGTGTGATGGAATGCATTCTTATTGACACCCGCATGTCTATTGTCGGTTATGCCGCGCAGAAGCGGATGGGGTGAGTGCTTGGTAGAGCCGCGCGTTCACAGGTCCATCCACTCCACGTTCATCGGCACGCAAGCCGATCCGGTCGCAGCCTACCCGGTCAAAACAAGGAGCCCTCGTGAAGACCCTCGACATCTGTCCCGGCGGATTGGACTCCGCCATGCTCGCGCACAGGGTTGCAGCTGAGCGAACCTTCACGCGCCTCGGCGTGCCACACGACATCATGGAGATCTCCGCCGTCGGATGTCTCCCGCCCGGCGCTGACCAGCAGCCGCGTGTCAGGCACAGGCTCGCCAACGAGACCTGAATGACTTACGCAGTCAAAGAGATCTTCCTGACGCTTCAGGGCGAAGGCGCCCAGGCCGGCCGAACCGCCGTCTTTTGCCGCTTTGCCGGCTGCAATCTCTGGTCAGGGCGGGAGAGCGACCGGGCCGCGGCGGCTTGCCGGTTCTGCGACATAGACTTCGTGGGCACCAATGGGACCTTCGGCGGACGCTATGCCACCGCCGCCGACCTGTGCCAACGCATCGAGGAGCTTTGGGGACCCGGGACCGATCATCGGCTTGTCGTGCTGACGGGAGGCGAGCCGCTGCTCCAGGTCGACGCCGCTCTCATCGAAGAGCTGCACCGCCGCTCCTTCACAATTACAGTCGAGACGAACGGCACGGTGGAACCGCCGCCGGGCCTTGACTGGATCTGCGTCAGCCCGAAAGGCAGCACCGAGCTCAAGATCCGGACCGGCCACGAGCTGAAGCTTGTCTTCCCGCAGGAGGATGCCTTGCCCGAGCGGTTTGCCTCCTTGCCGTTCGAGCGGTTCTCGCTTCAGCCGATGGATGGACCGGATCAGGTCGCGAACACGGCGCGGGCCGTCGAGTATTGCCTGGCCCACCCGCAATGGCGACTGAGCCTCCAAACCCATAAGTATTTAGGAATCCGCTGATGTGGGAACTCACCAAGTCGTTTAACTTCGAAGCTGCCCATACACTGACCGGCACCACCCTCGGGGCGGCAAGCGAGGAGATCCATGGCCATTCCTTCCGGGCCGAGGTCGCCGTGCGCGGACTGCCCGATCCCCAAACGGGCATGCTGATCGACCTGGGCCTGCTGGAGGGCAAGCTCACAGAGATGCGCCGGACGCTCGATCACAAGTTCCTCAACCGCATTGAGGGGCTGGAGCGGCCGACTTTAGAGAACATCACCCGGTTCATTTTCGAGCGGGTCCAACATGTCGGACCGATCGCAAGGGTGACGATCTACCGCGATAGCTGCGGCGAAACCTGCACCTACTATGCGCCGGTTGACCATGAACGCCGCTGACTCCTCCGCCCTCGTGGTCTTCTCGGGTGGGCAGGACTCGACCACCTGTCTGGCTTGGGCGCTGTCGCGTTATGAGCGGGTCGAGACGATCGGATTCTCATATGGCCAGCGCCACGCCGTCGAGATGGAGTGCCGGAAGCCAATCCGGCAGGCGCTTGCCAGTCTGTCGCCGCTCTGGGCTAGCCGCCTCGGACCGGATCGGGTGATCCCGCTCGACGTGCTGGGCGAGGTGAGTGTGAGCGCGTTGACGGCAGACCTGCCGGTGGCCAGCAGCCGCCCGGACGGGCTTCCAGCGACCTTCGTTCCCGGGCGCAATCTGGTGTTTCTCACCTTTGCGGCGATCGTCGCCTTCCAGCGCGGCCTCAAGCGTGTGGTGACGGGCGTCTGCGAGACGGACTTCAGCGGCTATCCCGATTGCCGCGACGACACGATCAAGGCGCTCCAGGCCGCGCTCAACCTCGGCATGAACGCGCGGCTGGTGCTCGAGACGCCGCTGATGTGGATCGACAAGGCCGAAACCTGGGCTCTCGCACAATCGCTGGGCGGAGACGCGCTCGTCGAGTTGATCGTGCGGGAAACCCACACCTGCTACAACGGCGATCATCGTACCCAGCATGAGTGGGGCTTCGGCTGCGACAAGTGTGATGCCTGCCGGTTGCGGTCAGCGGGATGGCAGCGTTACACCCAGGTGCGGAGCTGACAAGTCTGGAGCTGAATCATGAGCGGGATTGTGGGGGAGGCGTGTACGGTTTACCTCTGTGATCCGAGTGGGCGGTGCGAGGTTCCGTCTTTCGATTACAGGTTCAGGGAAAAGCTTCAGGATCTGCTCACATAGCGGCGCGATGTGTGGCGCTTCCGGCCTGACGCGTTGCCGAATGCCTCGCTGAAGCATCTGCTCGATCTTGCGTGTCTCGCCCCTTCCGGTGGGCTGAGCCAGCCATCGCGGTTTGTGGCCGTGAACAGTCTTGAACGGCGGGCGGCTATCAAGGCGAACTTTGCACACTGCAATGCCGAGGCCTTCGCGGTTCAGCAGTCTGAGCGTGCATCATAATACGCCGGTTTGAAATTAGCGGGATTGGACGAAGCGTTGTCATGTAGCTGGATTACGGATCGCGCAACGGCGCAGGGGCATGGCTTGGGCCGACGCACGATACCTGAGGTCATCGAATCCTCGGCTGTGATGGCTGTTGATACACTTGGCTCCTGGCTTGGGCTGAAGGCGTGGGCCTCGGCTGGGCGTCCATCACGCAGTTCGATCCAGGCCTGGTGCTCGATGGAGCCGAGACCGAAGGGAACGCTCGTCAAGAGACCCGCTGCCGGGGTGCGGCAAGCACCGCAAATGGCGACACGGTCTCGCCGACGGCGAAGAGATCAATCTGCAGCCGTCCGCCGCTCATGGCATTGATGCGCTCGGCAATCCACTGCGCGGAAATGCCGGGTCCGGTGCGGCCCTTCAGCCAGGACGTGACCCTGCGCCAGCGCAGGGGCTGAGCGCGAACGACGCTCTGGAGGATCGGGATGGCTCTCAGCGCCTGAGGATCGAGTGGACGGAGACCGGCATGCCGGTCATTGCACCTGCGCCGCGGCGCAGCGGCTTCGGGACCGAGCTTCTGACGCAGACTGTGCCGTACCAGCTCAGGGGAACAACGACGCTGACGTTCAAACCCGGCGGGCTGCAATGCAGCATTGAGCTCCCGACCAAGGGGGTGTTGCAATAGCAGGAGCCGGCGGATTGGTGCTGGCTCGCCTTGTGCCGCAACCTTCGTTACGCATGCGTCCTATGTCGGGTTCGGCTGTGATCCAAACAGCCAATAGGAACGGCAGCTAATGGCACTCTTGAGACGTTAGCGCTTGGTCCGCTTCGGCGCTCCAGAGCCGACGTTCATCGAGTGGCCGGAATGTGAGAAACTGACCGAGGTCGTGTGAAAACGCGATGTCGGACTGTCCGTGATGGCCGCTGTTTGCGTATGCAGCCCCGGCCGGCATG
>NZ_QDAH01000101.1 GCF_003075415.1 Microvirga sp. KLBC 81 | reverse complement strand
CAATGCGCAGAGGGGGCATAGTCGTTGGCCTTCAGATAGTTGTCACGATAGTTGACCGCGAGGGCATTCGCCTTGGTGAGATAAGAGCTGTCGCCGGTCCGGTTGTACCAGTTGTAGAAGATCTCAGCCCGATCGTAATAGTTCGCGTTTTCCCAAGAGGAGCCTTCCTGGCTCCAGTGCTTGGCAGCGTATTGAGTGAAATCAGATTCGTATTTGCTGTAGACGCCGCCCTGGGCCGTCACGGTGCTGACCGAGATCTTGGGCGCGAGAAGGGATGCAAACGTAGAAGAGATAGCCATTGGTTTTGCCCCACCATTTAATATCTGGTGTTTAAAAATGTTTTATTGTTGCGAGGAACGCGCTACGCCCTCGCCCAAGCTTGATATGCTCGCGTCGACAACTCCTTTCTTTGCGAAGATAGGATGGCGCTTTTCCTGGCCCTTTAAAATGTCAGAAGTAATCAGACGTTGCCCCATACAAAAAAGCGGGAACGCCTGCGTGCAATCTATCGTCGCAATAAGATCAACCGGGATCGATTGACGTAGGGTAAATTACTGGTGCCAGGCCTTCATCCGTTACTCGCTTTATTCTGACCGACAGAACTCGCTCAGCCCAGATACTCAAGCCTAAGCTCATGAATCGGCCTTAGAGAAAGGAAATAAGGCAATATAGAGGCCAAGCTCGTAAAGATTGTCCTAAGCTCGATGATTGAAAAACGATAGCTAGCGCATCGTACGGAAAAGTGGATCCGGTTTTCCGAGTCCCACGATGCGCTCTCTAAGGAAGGGAGCATCGGATCAATCCCAAAAGTGCAGTCCACTTTTGGGATTGATCCGATGCTCTAGCGCCTCGTGCGGAACCGGAGGTCCGCGTCAGCGGCCCGAAGGGCCACGCCAGCGAAAAGGGGACCCGGTTTTCCGCACATCACGATGCGCTCTTCTAGGAAATGGGCGTCGGCTGGGCCCCAAAAGTGGATTCCACTTTTCACGTCCGATGCTTAAGCCCGTTTCCCTCTCCGCCTGGCATTGTTCCGTAAAGGAAGCGTGGCCGCAGGCCCGAAGATGAACGCGCGGGAAAAGTTCCATGGTTCTCCTAAAGCGCTGATGGCTCTTTATTCCCGTTGACCATCCGGCAGGTGCGTCCTGTAATCCATGGCGAGCGCTCAGGGCCGGCTTACGGACTAAGAACGTGCCTCCACACGGAGCGCGCTCGCGCGGGGAGCCGTGAGCCGGACGGCGCAACGAACAACCAGGCAACAAACAACCAAAACGGATAGTCAGATCATAATGCCGGACAATGAACGGGGCGCGCTGAAACTTTGAGGTTGGTCGAGTGCTTACGAAGTTCTCCGCAGATGTCAAAGGTGAATACACTGCCCCCGAGAGGGTCTGCCTAACAAAAGCAAACGCGGAACAGGTCCTGTGGGCTGTTGCCTCAAGGCAATGGTACTGCAGCGTGAAGAGGGGAGTCGACATCGTATTCGTCCTGCTTGCCGGACCTGCAGTTCTCATTGTAATTGCTATCGCCGCTGTAGCTATCCTGTGTACCATGGGAGGACCCGTCTTCTACGTACAGGAACGGGTCGGATACAAAGGACGCGTCTTCTGGATCTGGAAGCTAAGAACAATGAAGCCGGCGCCCGAGAAGGTCGGGGTCGCAACCGCGATCAACGATTGTAGAATCACTCCGCTCGGACAGTTCCTGAGGATCACCCATATCGATGAGCTGCCTCAGTTCTGGAACATCCTGCGCGGCGACATGACCCTGATCGGACCCAGACCGGAGCAAGTCCCTCTAGTGGAGGAGTACCGCAACAGCCTTCCTTATTATGATCTCAGACATCTTGTGCGGCCGGGGCTCTCTGGCTGGGCTCAGGTCCGTTACGGCTACGCAGAGACGGTCCACGACACCCGGCACAAGCTTGAATACGATCTCTTCTATCTGCTCCACCACGGGCCTGTGCTGGATCTTTGGATTCTATGGCTCACCTTCTCAGTCCTACGTGATCCAAAGATGGTCCGTTAATCAGGACAGCCGCGCTCGCGGCTTTCGGGATCACGATGGCAAGGGAGGAGCATGAGCCGGACACGTCACAGATCAATTGTGAATGTGGGGACGACGGCTACCGTCGCCGTCCTCCGAGCCTGTGAGGGACTGATCATCGTCGCCTATCTGCTCAGGGTCTTGGGAACCGAGACCTTCGGTATCTGGGCACTGATCTCGACTATGGCAGCCTACCTCCTGATTCTCGACCTCGGCGTCGTCGGCGCTCTCGGCAGGCTTCTCGCCGGCTGCCGAGGCGCCAATGACATTGAAGGGTTCAACAGGACTCTGTCGACGGCTCTCACGCTGCTCACCGGGGCCGGGGCCGTCACGCTGCTCGTCGCCTTTGCCATGGCCGAGATCTTCCCACTCGTCTTCCACGTGCCCGATCACCAGCTCGCCGACGTTCGGGGGGCCCTGCTGATCGCGGGCGTCTGGGCCGCTCTCTACTTCCCCACCTCGATCTTCGACGTCGTCCTGTGGAGCCACGAACGCTTCGACCTCAGTAATCTCGTCGAGATGCCGGTCATCGCGATCCGCCTCTGCCTCATCCTCCTGCTGATCCACGAGGGCTCGCCTCTGACGCATCTGGCGGGCATTGGCCTCGCGACGAATGTGGCGACGGTTGTCCTGACAGCGGCGTGCGCATGGTGGGTTGAGCCACGCCTGAGGCCCGTTCCGGGCGTCCTGAGCCGTGCTGCGCTCAGGGAGATTTATCCCATCGGCTTCTGGTTCTCCGCTCTATCGGTGGCAAGATCCCTCACTCAGCAGGTCGGCACGACCCTCGTGGGCCACAGCCTTGGCAACCGTGCGGTGGCGACCTTCACCATCGCCCGGCAGCTCACCACCTACTGTGCGACCGTGATGCTCTCCCTGACCCAGATCGCGGCGCCGCGTGCGGCGGTCTATTTCTTCGGTCGACGCGGGGACGAGCAGAAGATCCTCTTCGTCGGCGGCGGGCGCGCCGCCACGGCCCTGGCGCTGTTCTTTGTCGGTGGCTTTCTGAGCCTGGGGGCCCAGTTCATCTCCATCTGGCAGGGCGGCCGGCAGGATGCGGCCTTCGTGCCCCTCGTGGTGCTCCTGCTGGGCGAGGCCTTCCCCATGGCCCAGGGGGTAACCTACAGCATCCTGACCGCGATGGGCCGGCACCAGACCCTGGCGCGGTTCGCCATGATGGAAGGTCTGTGCACACTCTGTGTCGCGGCCGCCGTGGTGAGGCCGTTCGGGATTCTGGGCGTCTGCTATGCCGTTGCCATTTCAGCGACCGTTTTCCGTGGCCTCTGCCCCTGGCTTCTTACCTGCAGGCTGCTGGATGTGACCCCGTTGGCATACCTTCGCTATGCCGTTTTCCCGGTCGCTGCCGTCTGGGCCGCCGCGACCGCCGCCATCTCGCTGACAGCCGCCGAGTGGCCAGTCCGGGGATGGGTCTCCCTGATCGGGTACGGAGCGCTGTACGCAGCGATCTATCTGCCTGCCTGCGCCTTCATCATCTTGGGCCGCGAGGCTCTCGGCCCCGCAAAGGACCTCATCCGCCGTCTGCGGATCACATAGCGGCCGACCGTCATTCCGCAGCCTCCAGATCTCCGTCAGCTCGGACGGCACCCACACTGGAGGAACCCAGCCACTGGTCGAGAACTAGCAGGATGTAGAGCCGCTCGCTGTGGTCGCGGGCCCCCGCGATATGCTCGTCGGCGAGCCTGCGGATGCCGTCTGGATCGAGCAGCCCGAGGCCGCCCAGGCGCTCGCTGCCGGCGAGCGCCTCGATGCGCGGGCGTAGCGCGCCGCGGAACCACGGCGCCAAAGGGATGGAGAAGCCCCGCTTCGGCCGCTCCACGAGATCACGCGGCAGGTACCGCAACAGCAGGTCGCGCAGGATGCGCTTCCCACCGCGCGCGTCGATCAGATACCTGTCCGGCAACGAAAGCCCGAACCGGACAACCTCGTGGTCGAGGAGAGGAGCTCGGATCTCGAGCCCATGCGCCATGGAGGCTACGTCGACCTTGGGCATCAGGTCGTCCGCCAGATAGGTCTCCATATCCGCGTAGCGCATCCTCCGCAGGGGTGTTCCCTGGGCCCGCTCGAAGGCGCGGCGGATCAGCCCCTCCGTGTCCCGCCGGCGGAGCTCCCCGCGGTAGAGGAAGGCTGCTTCCCCCACCCCGAGGCAGCACCGCAGGGCGGCGAAGCGCGCCCCGAAGTCCTCCGCGGCCAAGAATCCGAGGCCACGCGCGAGGCGCCCCAGCCGGTGCGGGCTCCCGAGCAGCCCTGCGGCTGCAGCGGCGGAGGCCGCGACGCGGACCGCCCCTCGCGGGATCCTATCCGCCAGGCCACCCAGGCGGGCCGCCGTCGCGTACCATTCGTAGCCAGCGAACCCCTCATCGCCACCGTCCCCGCCGAGAGCCACCGTTACGTGCTGTCGGGCCAGCCCGGCGAGGGCCCATAAGGGCAGCGCGGACGAACCTGCGTAGGGCTCGCCGAAATGGACCACAGCCCGTGGGATCAGCTCGATCAGTCCGCTCTCGAGGCGCAGAACGTGGTGGCGCGCCCCGAGACGGCGGGCGACTTCGGTAGCCTGCCCGCTCTCGTCATAGGCGCTTTCGCCGAAGCCGATCGTGAACGTATCTACGGGCTTCTCCCCGCGCTTCGCCGCGATCGCGGTTACGAGACTGGAATCAATGCCACCGCTGAGCAGAATGCCGAGCGGCACGTCACTGCGCAGGCGCATCGCAACCGCCGTCTCCAGAAGATTCTCGAGTCGGTCGCAGGCCTCTCCATACGAGCCCTCGAATGTTTCGTTCTCACGAGCCAAGTCCCAATACCGCTGGAAGGCGAGCATTCCGCCATCCGAGACCGCCACGGTGGCAGCGGGCAGCTTGCGGATGCCGCGGTAAATCGTGAGAGGCGCGGGGATGTATCCCAGGGTGAGGTAACGGTCGAGCGCGTCCGGATCGATCATCCGGGCCCCGCCGATGCCCTCTCGGAGCGCCCCCATCGACGAAGCGAAGTAAAGGATCCCCCGCTCCTCGGCGAAGAACAGGGGCTTCTTCCCGATCCGGTCACGGGCGGCGATGAGCTCGCCTTTCTCGTCATCCCAGGCGACGAAGGCGAACATGCCCCGGAGGAGGCCGAGGCTCGCCGCGCCGTTGCGGGCGAGGAGCCGCTGGAGGACCTCGGTGTCGGAGGCCGTACGGAAGACCTCGCCCTCGCGAGCGAGGGCGTCGCGGAGTTCGACGTAGTTGTAGATCTCGCCATTGAACACGATGGCGCGGCGGCCGGAGCTGTCGACCATGGGCTGGCCGCCTCCGGCGAGATCGATGACGGAGAGCCGCCGGTGGGCGAGGCAGGCCCGTCCTGACGGCGAAATCCATAGCCCTTCGCCATCGGGCCCGCGATGGGCGAGGAGCCTGGCCATCGCCCTGACCTTCTCCGGGTCCGGCCGCCGGTCTTCAGCGAGGGCGATCCCTCCTGCGATGCCGCACATGCTCAAGCCTCCCTTCGGATGAGGCTGGCGCTCTTCCCGGCGACCTGCCTGTAGAGCTTCTCATAGGCGCGCACCATGGCCGCGTGCCCGAACTCCTCCAAGACCCGCTCTCGAGCGGCTCGCGCCATCCGGGTCCGCCCGACCGGGTCGGTGAGAAGGCGTCGGATGGCTTCCGCCATGGCTGCGGGGTCTCCCGAAGGCACGAGCGTTCCGCAGGTGCCGCCGTCGAGCAGCTGCGGCGTTCCGCCCACGGCCGTCGCCACTACAGGGATTCCGCTCGCCATGGCCTCAAGAACGCTGATCGATGTCCCCTCGGACACGGACGGAAGAACGAAGAGGTCAAGATCGCGGTAGGCAGGGGCCGTGTCGGCGAGCGTTCCGGCAAAAAGAACCTTGCCTCCGAGGCCGAGGGCCTCCGCCCGCTCCTGCAGGGCTTCGCGGAGCGGTCCATCCCCCACCAGTACGAGTCGAGCATCGGGGACCTGACGGACCAGCAACGCCATCGCTTCGAGGAGCAGGGCGTGATTCTTGACCGGGTCGAGCCGGGCCACGCAGCCAAGGAGGGGAACGTCCGGCCCGATGCCGAGGGCCTCCCGCAGGATCCCGCTCCTTCCGCTCGGGGCGAAGCGGGCGGTGTCGATGCCGTTGATGATCGTGACCACGCGTGAGGCGGGGATCCGGGCCCTCCGGACGAGGTGCTCGCGCAGGGAGGCCGATACCGCCACCACCATGTCGGTACGGAGCCCGGCCCACCAGCGCAGCGCGTCCCCGAACCACGGCTCATTGAGACTGAAGCCGTGGGCCGTGTGTATGACCGCCGGCACATCCGCCGCCCGCGCCGCCAGGGCGGCCTTGGCCCAGACGCCGTTCTGCGCATGGACCACATCGGGCGCCCGCGCGGCGAAATGGTGACAAAGCCCTGGGTGGGGGCGCAGGATCGGGGCCGTCCCGGGGCAGGGGACGAGCGCCACCGGGATCCCGGCACGCCGCAAACCCTCTGCGAGCTCTCCCTCCTTCTGCAGGCACGTGACGCCGACCCGGTGCCCCCGCGCGGCCAGGGCCTGGGCGAGGGCGGCCGTCATCGTCTCCATCCCGCCGGTCTCGAGAGAGGGCAGGACCATCTCCACCGCGAGGGGGGCGCCCGCTGTCATGTCGTCGCCGCTACGGCTGCTCCGAGGGGCGCCCCGGCGAGCAGGTCGGGCCGCACCTCCGCGTACAGCGACAGGTGGGCGGCTACGCGGCGTTCCAGCGAGAACCGGTCGATCGCCTCGGCTCGGGCAGCCGAGGCCTCCGGCGATCTTCCGCGGGCGAGGGCTGCCTCGATGCCCTGGACCAGCGCGTCGACATCTCCAGGCGAGACGAGCTCGCCGGACCCGGGGACGGCCAGCACATCCGGCACAGATCCTGCCGCGGTGGCGACCACGGGCGCGTCCGCTCGCATCGCCTCGAGCAGAACGTTTGGCAGCCCCTCCCGCCCGGGTCGGGACGGCAGGACGACCGCATCGACCTGGGAATAGAGTGATGTCACGTTCTGGACCATGCCCAGGAAGTGGACGTGGTCCTGAATCCCGAGGGCCGCCGCCTGCCGCTCGAGCGCGGCGCGCTCCTGCCCGTCGCCGGCCACCGCCAGGGAGACAGGCCGCCCGGCGGCGGAGAGGCGGGCGACGGCCTCGATCAGGAGGTCGAGCCCTTTCTCGGGGCTGAGACGGGAGACCGCGGTAATGAGCGGCCGGCCCGGTTGACGGAGGTGGTCGAGCCGAACGTGCTCCCCGTCCGGCGGGATCGGAAAGGACGCGTTATGGATCAGCCTGACCCGCTCCGCGACATCCGCGAACACGCGGCGGTTCTCCTCGGACAGAACGACGAGCCTGTCGGCCCGGCGCAGCAGCATTCTATCGAGCCGGTTGTAGAGCTGCATCTTCAGGTTCTCATCCGTGGCCCCGTGGAAGAAGGCAATCCAGGGCAGCCGCAGGCCCGCGAGCCGCAGCAGGAACACCAAGGTGGTCATGCGGTAGCCGTGCGTCTGAATGATGTCCGGCTGCCATTCGTAGAACGCTTGGCGGAGGCGTCCGGGAAGAGCGGCGTCCAAGGGGCCGTTGTCGGGGATGACCACGTGGGGGACACCCGCTCGCTCAAGATAGCCAATGAAGGGGGATGGTGGGCGGCCCGAGCGCTGGAACATGAAAACTCGCAGGTCGATCCCATGCTCCTGCAGCGCCCGCGAGAGCGCCGTGAGTTGGCGCCCCGGTCCCGAGATGATCCAGGTATCCATGACGGCGGCGACACGCAAGCGGGGAGTGCCCGGTCCGTGCGGGACAATCGACGGAAAGGCCTCAAGTGGCATCGTATCCCTTCTCCCTGGCTGCCTCATAGGCGCATGCGGCGCATGTGCTGCCCGCCGATCCCGCAGCCGTGAAGGGAGGCGAGATCAGGATTCTGGACACGACCGCCGAAGCGTGCTCGATGCAAAGATCGTTGAAGCCCGCCATCCCGGGCCAGACCTCCGTGTTGACAGTGATGAGGACATTGAGGGGCTGCATCGACCGGAACCTTGCAAAGCTGGCGCAGAACGCGTGTCGGCACCTCGCCTGAGAACACGTTGGACGGAAGGTCTCCGATGATGCCGCTGCCCACGCTCTTCAAGGTGCTGCATCCCATCCTGGCGAGCGATGCCTGCGGGCTTTGCCCCAACGTTTCAGTGCATGGCTGTTCAACATGTCGCCGAATATGATGTTGCTCGCCTTGTGCTGTCGCAAGGCATGGCGCTGGCAATTGCGAGGTATCTTGCCCGTATCATGGCAAGGCCTATGTGGCCCTGCTGGCGTAGGCGAAACAATGATCAAGCTGGTCTTCTGGGCGTCCGTTGTCCTGATCCTGTACCACCACGTCGGGTATCCCCTGGTGGTCCGCGCCATCGCAGCGTGGATCGGACGCAAGTCCCATGAACCCGTGTCCGAGCCCGCTGTTCCGCCATCGGTCACGATCATCGTCCCGGCCCATAACGAAGAGGCCGTAATCGCCGCCAAGATACGCAATCTGGCGGCGCTCGAGTATCCGCGCGACAGGCTGACCGTCGTGCTGCCGCTTGACGGTTGCACCGATGGTACCGCAGCGATTGCGCGGGGCCTTCTGGGAGAGATCGGCAGCCTGGATCTGCGGATTGTCGAATACCCGTCCAACATCGGCAAGATCGCTGTGCTCAACGACCAGATCGGCAGGGCTCATTCTGACATTGTCGCCCTCAGCGATACCTCCTCGCTTCTCGATCCGCAGGCGTTGTCTCAGGCCGTTCGCCATTTCAAGCGTCCTTCCGTCGGCGTGGTCTGCCCGACCTACGCGCTCATCCGTCCGGGAAGCGAAGGGGAGCGGGCCTATTGGAACTATCAGACCCGCGTGAAAGCCGCCGAAGGCGCGGTCGGTGCGCCGATGGGCGCGCATGGAGCCTTCTATCTTTTCCGCCGGAACCTGTGGGAGCCTCTGGAGCCTGACACGATCAACGACGACTTCGTCCTGCCGATGCGGATCGTGCGGCGGGGATACGACGCCGTCTACGATATCGGCATCGTCGCAACGGAACTCGAGACCAGCACCGCCCGACAGGATTTCCGACGCCGCATCCGGATCGGCGCGGGCAATCTCCAGCAGGTTCTGCGCCTTCCTGATCTTGCCGATCCGCGCCGGCCCGGACTCGCCTTCACCTTTCTGTCCGGAAAGGCCCTGCGCGCTTTCATGCCCTTTCTCCTGCTGATCGCTGCGGTCTCCCTTCCGGTTCTCGCCGTGCGGGAAGGGGGCTTTTACCTCTATGCCCTTACAGGAGAGGTCCTCGTCGGCTTAGCGGCCCTTGTCGGCCATTTGGGGGTACCCGGAATGATACCTCGCCCAGTTCGTTGGGCGGCCTATTTCGTTCAGGGGCACGCAGCAGGATTCATCGGAGCCCTGATCCTGCTCGGCGGTTTGCAGGGACACGCATGGAAGCTCTCCGCCGCAGCCAAAGCGAAGGCTTGAACGGCTCGGACCTTATACCGTCCCTGACGATGATAGCCTTTCTAACGCTACGCAACATGAGTGACCGCATGCGCCGCCTGTCTCTCCTTGCTGTCCTGGCCTGCCTCTCTGCCCCCGCGCTCGCGCAATCTCCACCAGGGACTTCCCCGATTCCTGACCGAGGCGACATCGATGTAGCCAATGCCGAAAGACTCGCGCTGAGATTCCCGGGTAACCAAGAGATGACCGGCGACTATCGAATCGGTGTGGACGGCACGATATCGATCCCCCTTCTGGGACGCATTCCGGTGAGAGGAATGTCGACGGCGCAGCTCGAGGAGGTTCTTTCCAGACGCCTGGAGCAGATGACGGGACGGTCCAATGCCGTCACCGTCGAAGTCGCCGCCTACAAGCCTCTGTTCGTGACCGGACTCGTGACCAGGCCGGGGGCTGTCCCTTGGCACCCCGGCATGACGGTGCTCCAGGCGGTCGCCCTGTCGGGCGGAATGTTCCGCCCTGCCGGGCCGAATGTCGGAGGTCCAGCGGCCGGCGAGGTCGAGATGGCCCGATACCGGCGTGCCATGGAGGACCGGAAGCGAGCCCTCGCGGCTCTCGCCCGGTTACAGGCGGAGCGCCAGGATTCAACGGAGATCCAGGTCCCGCCGGCCCTCGTCACCATCGCGGGGCAGAAGGAAGCCGAGGAGTTGATCGCGGCCCAGAAAACCCTGCTGCTCAGCCGGCAGAGATCGTTCTCGAACCAGCTGTCATCGCTCAAGCGCGGCATGGAGCTCGCAGCGCAGGAACTTGATGGCCTGCGTGAGCAGGGTAAGCGGGTCGCGGAGCTGCTCCAGATGCAGCGCGACGCGCGCCAGCGGCTCGGCGAATTGCAGCAGAAAGGAATCGTGGTCGCGCAGCGCGCCTTCGAGGCGGACATGAAGGTGTCCGAACTGGAGGAGAAGACGGCGAACGTGGCTGTCGCCACCGCACGGGTGCAGGCGACGGTCGCGGCCATGCAGCGGGACACGGTGGTGCTCACGGAGGAGCGCAAAGCCTCTATCGAGGCGGAGATTGACCGCCTTCAGAAAGAGGTCTCCCAGCTGGCAGACGAGGCGGCTTCGGCGCGCCAAGCATACAATGCCATCGCGGGCGCCTCCATCGCGGCAGAGCGCGGCGACAGGATCGAGATCATCTATTCGGTAGTTCGCAGCGACCAAACGGGGCAGACGACGATGAAGGCCGACCAGTCCACCCCCTTGAAGCCGGGAGACGTGCTAATCGTATCCCAGGACTTCAGGGCTGGTGAGTGACGGAGAGTGCGGCCCGTCGCCAGGACAGGACATGGACAACTTCTGCATCAGAGCCGCCGAAGAAATCACCCTCGCGCTGAGACAGACCAAGGCGCGCGCGATCGCCTTCGCGGCCCCCCTGCCAGGGTCCGGTGTCAGCGCTTTCGCCGCTCTTACAGCGGGCGTTCTGGCGCGATCAGGCCAGCCGACGCTCCTGATCGATATCTCCGGAACGGCGCAGGATCCTGCCAGCGAGGAGGCCTGGACCCCAGGGCAGGGAGAAGCGAAGATCAGGGCCGCCCGGACGCAGGCAGACTTCGCCCGGCTCACGGTGCGGGCTGGGCCGGAAGTGCAGTTCCTGTTCGACAATATCGAGTGGTTCCGGAACATGCTGGACAATGACCTGTCATCCTACGACTACATCGTCCTGGACCTTGCGCCTCTCTTTGACAGACCGGTGGATACCGTGAATCCGTTTGCAGCCGCGGCAGCCTGTGATGCCTTGGTTCTGGTTTGCCGGAGAGGGGACATCACGAAAGAGAGACTCAGAAACGCAGTAGATGTGGCCCGCGCAACGGGATGTAGGCCTTTCGGCATTGTGATGATCCAGGGCGGGTACACTTCTGTCGGGGAGGAGATCGCCCGCAGCGCACAAAAGCTGTTCTTTTTCGCTCCCTGGCTTGCAAAGCGGATCGTCCGGAGGGTGAGGGCGAGCGAGATCCTGGACTGATCCCGGCTCCTTCAGGGCGAACAGCAGAATTGATCCTTAGGAAGTACGCTCTGCTACTGAATTGCCGACCAGTTCTCATTCCTGGTCCATGAATTATGGGATGCTTAGAGGAGTCTTCCGGAGCAGGTCTATATCCGTTCCAGGAGCAGCCAGGACATGGTGGCAGAGATAACGGCGTCAATCGCGAGAGGACTGAGTGCGGAGTGCACGCTCGGGATCTCAGGCTGTGAGGAATCTCAGGCGGGGTCAGGTCGCGCCGCTGTTTGAGCGCCCTGGGACTGGAGCTGTATTGGAGGTTTGGAATCATGCGTCAAAGCGTCGATGTTAACCGAGTCCTTGAGCAAAACCGCCGGTACCACGACGAGGTCGAGGCTGACGTCTATGACACTCGGATGGGTGTCATCCACGATTCCTTCACCGTCAGGCAGATGATCGCGGAACTCGAACGGGTGCTGGGCCGCCCTCTCCCCACCGGCTGCACGGTCGTCGACGTAGGCGCCGGGACCGGTAATGTCGCGGTCAAACTCGCTATGAGCGGGCGGTTCGATCGCATCATCGCGGCCGATATCAGCGAGGGCATGCTCGCTCGGGCGCGGGCGAGCGCAGAGGCTGCAGGCTGCAGCATCGAAACCGTTCAGACTGATATGGTGCGCCTACCATTCGAGGATGAAACGATAGATCTCGTGGTTGGGTGCGCCGTGCTTCATCACCTGCCCGATCCTCTGGCCTTCATGGCCGAGGTGCGGCGCGTTCTGAAGCCGGGTGGCTCCTGCATCTTCATCGGCGAGCCTTCCAAGTGGGGCAAACGCATCATCGAAACGCTCAAGCTGCCGCTAATCGGCGTAAACCGAGTTTACAAGCTCGTAAGCGGACGACCCGGCATCTCGTGGGAACACGACAACATCGACGTCCATACCTTCTCCATCCGCGATCTCAGGCGCGTGACGGCCGGTTACGAGAATGTGCGTCTGGTGCCTGAAGGTTTCCTGGAGACCGTGCTCGACCAATCGTTCTTCACTGCAATCCGCTATATGCAGGGAACATTGCCGGGTGTGATTCCTGTCGTGACGGCAATCCGCCGAACGTGCCGCGCCCTTGACCAATCCTTGCTCAACCGCATCGTTCCGAGGGATCTGCGCACGGACATGAAGTTCTCTGCGGTGAAGCCCGCGCGAACAGACACGGCTTCGGTCACTTGAAGGTCCAGACGGCTCGCCCGGATGTCGCTCACGATAGCCCTCATCCATCAAGCAGGACGAGCCGTCCACGACGTCGAGGGAGTAGTCCCTAAGATCACGGGTTAATCCTTCCAGCCTATGGCAGCATGCCACCCCTCATCAGTCACATCAGCGAGGAATCTCATGCTGGCTCAAACGGCGGGTGAGAAGCGCTATGACTTCGCCGAGGTCGCGGTGATAGGTATCACCGCCTTCCTGTTAGTGGTCATAATGTTCCGCCTGATGGGAACGTCTGTGCTCCAGAGCGATGTGCTGGGGTATTCGTTGCAAAGTCAGCACTGGTGGCAAGCCAACTGGCACCTTCCTGGATATGCGATCCTGCTGTGGGCTCTACGCGCGCTGACCTTCAATACAATCGGTGATGTGCTTCTGATGCAGACCATATGCCTTGCTGCATGGAGTGGATCGCTCTGGGTGTTTTTCCAGATTGCCGAACACGTGAACCCCGCTGCGGCGCGGTTGGGGGCCATGATTTACGGACTCTATCCATTTGTAGGGATCACGCTCATCGCATGGCCCTTGTCCGATATGGTCGCCAATTTTGCTCTCATCTATGCAGTTCTGTGCCTCTACGAGCGGGACTGGCCGCGCCTTACACTGGCAATAGCGGCGATGCTTCTTATGCAGAAGGCCCTCTGGCCGTTCTCCGCGCTCATCGGTCTCGTCGCGTGGCGACGAGGCTTCCCCTTGTGGCGCGTTTTCGGTTCTGGTGTTCCCCTTGTGCTGTTTTGGCTCTTTGTCGCAGTCAATGGGGAGGGCTTATTGTGGATAGTGTCCGTCGATATGTCCAAGCACTTTTCGGTGCACACAAGCCTGCCGCTACTAGACGGCATCCTGGGTACACTCATGCGCGGCGATGTGCGCGGCATCACCAAAGGTCTCATTCTGCTGGGCCTGCTCTTTGGTACCGGGGCAATGACCTGGATCTACGGACGACGAGGTAATCTTGAGATGATTGCCATTCTGATTCCGGTTCTAGGGCTGCTTGTCGTATTGAATGAGTGGGTGATCTGGGCAGCCTTCCGCTACTCGAAAATCCTTGTCATTCCTTTGATTGGTCTTCTACCGCAGAGTTATCCGTCAGTTCGGCGGCTCGCCCGCGCTCCGAGGGTGTTCTGGATATGCGTGGTGATTCTTGTGGCAAGCCAGCTTGCATTCGCGATGCGTATTGAGATTTATTTCAGGAATGACATCAGTGGAGAAAACTATGAGGCGGCCAAGCAGGGCAATAGCAATTGACGGGATTGGGAAGGTATGGAGATTCATCTCCGTTCCTAGTTGCGTGAGTTGGAAGTTTCTTGGCAGGTCGCCTCTGCGTCGGTGATGTATGATCCCGCGTGCTGGAGGTGGTCATGCCCAACCGACCGGCCCATTCGCTTGCCCTCAATGACACGGATCGCGCTGTCCTGAAGACTTGGGCCCGGCGGCGCAAGACGGCTCAGGCCCTCAGTCTCCGCGTGCGCTTGGCGTGAGCCGTCCGACCGTGCAGATCTAGCGCATCGTGCGGAACCGAAGGTCCGCGTCAGCGAAAAGTGGATCCGGTTTTCCGCGCCCAACGATGCTCTCATTGAAGGAGAAAGCATCGGACCCAAAAGTGCAAATCCACTTTTCACGTCCGAGGCTGTAGCGGCAACGCTTTGCCCAGCATAACCCTGATGGGCCTTCAGGCCACGGAGCCTCCGTCCAATGGCACGAGGTCGCGCTTCTTGAGCCGATGGAACACGCAAAAAAGCCGTACCGTCGAGCCCACGAGGTCGATCTTAACGCTTTCCTTCCCCCTGTTTGCGGAAGGCAGCGTATTTGTAGGACGTGGCATAGGCCTGATTGAATTGCTTGCTGCCGTCGAGCCACGCTCCCCTTACGGCTCCTGCGAGGACCACATCGCCCCTGTCGCGGTAGGTAGTGTCGCCGGTCTGCCGATAGACCCAGCCGAAACCACTCAGGATCAGATTGTTCAGGTCCGGCGCCGGCTCCCTCATCTCGCCAGCATAGTCGCCTTCAATATACATGAAGGACTGGCTCTGCTCGTCCCAGGTCTTGCTCCAGAGATAATCGAGTACCTTCTTGACCGCCGTGAGAATGCGCGGATCGGCCTCGTAGGTGGTGTAGTAGTCGATCAGGGTGTCATTGAGCAGGC
>NZ_QDAH01000100.1 GCF_003075415.1 Microvirga sp. KLBC 81 | reverse complement strand
TCGACCCGATCCCGCAGCATGTGGGTCATGGACACACCTCAGGGCTTGTCCAGGGTGCTCCTCCCCAGCGCCTTTTTGTATTTTGAGTTCCGACAACATAGTATTCACGCCCCCTTTTGAATTTTAAGCGCGAGATGGTTCCTACCAATATTGATGCGGTGTTTGGCCGCAATTGCGGGTGTCTCCCAGTTCACGCTCTTAAAACGGTGCGTACGCCAGTCATCCGAACTTGAAGAGGACACCGAAGCCGCCGCGTGGATAGTTCCACTCGATCTCGCCCGACGCTTCGCAGAGCACGCGGCAGGTGCCGCATTCCATGCAGCCGTCGGCGGTGATCTCGACCTGGCCCTTGTCGTTCAGCTCGTAGCACTTGGCCGGGCAGACGCGTGTCAGTGCGATAAGATTGGGACTCGGCTTCTCGTGCGGCCGCACCTTGATGTGCGGGCCCCCGGCATCGACCAGGTAGCGGTTCAGGAAGAGCTTGTCCTCGACGCGGAGTTCGGCCACTGCAATCGTCATCTCGTCGCTCCTTATTTAGCGCCAAGCGAACGCCAGGCGGACCACGTCGCTGACCATGCCCCAGCGCGAGCGCGCCTTGATGAAGGCGGCCGTGGTCGCCTTTTCCTTCTCGATTTTCGGCGTGCCGTCGACGCGCAGGAAGTTCTGCGCGGCCTGCGATATCAACTGCGGATAGGTCATGAAGAAATTGCAGGAATTGGTGTGGAGCAGGGCCGGCATGTCCTTGTATTTCTTTAGATCTTTGACAACAAAGGAGTTGTCCAGCATGGTCTTGTAGAGGGCGAGGTTCTCCTTGGTCATAGGGTTCCTGCGGCTGTTGACATGGAAGATCGCCTCGCCGGCGATGCGGCCGGAGGTCATGGCGAGGTTGGAGCCTTCGCGGTGCACGGCATTGTTGAGCTGCGCCGCGTCGCCGACGACGAGCCAGCCGTCGCCGAAGAGCTGTGGGATTGCCTTGTAGCCGCCTTCGGGAATGAGATGGGCAGCATATTCCTTGACCTCCGAGCCGGCGATCAGCGGCCGGACCGACGGATGGCGCTTGAAGGCTTCGAGAAGCGCGTAGGGGCTCTCCATCGTGGAGGCGAAATCGGAGACCAGGCAGCCGATGCCGAGCGAAATCGACTCCCTGTTGGTGTAGAGGAAGGCCAGTCCGGTCATGCCGCGCGAGATGGTGCCGGCGGCTTCGATCACGCAGCCTTCATTGCCCTTCAGGCCGAAGCGCTCTCCGATGACCTCTTCCGGCAGGAAATGCATCTCTTTGACCGCGAGCGCTACCGTTTCCGGCTTCGGCATCTCGCGCAGGCCCGCGCGGGTGCCCAAAAGGCCGTTGACGCCTTCGGCAAGCACGACGACGTCGGCGAAGATGATGTCGCCGGCGCGGTCGGTGCGCACGCCGATCACCTTGCCGTTGGTGTCGTGGGCGAGCTCGGTCACGGTGGTCTCACAGAGCACGGTCGCGCCGGCCTCGCGCACCTTGCGCGAGAACCACTTGTCGAACTGGGCGCGGATGATGGTGTAGCGGTTGGGCTTGGCCTCGTTGAAGTCGTCCGACCGGTAGTGCATGCCGGTGTGGGAGGTATTATCCATCATCCAGAAGCGCTGCTCGACGGGGTGGCGCTCTAGCGGGGCGTCCTCGCGAAAGTCCGGGATGATCTTCTCCAGCATATCAGCATACATGATGGCGCCCTGGACGTTCTTAGAGCCCGGATATTCGCCGCGCTCCAGCTGCAGCACCTTCATGCCGCGGCTCGCCATGGTGTAGGCGGCCGCATTGCCGGACATGCCGGCCCCGATGACGATTGCGTCGAATTTTTCCGCGGTCATGGCCGTCTCCGTCAGCTGGCGAGCTTGTCGCGGTTGTGCGGCGAGAGCCGCCGCGTGAAGGCTTCCGTCAGCGCCGGCAGGAAGCGGATCGCATCGATGACAATGCCGAGGTGGGCGAAATCGAAAATCGGGGCGTTCGGGTCGGTGTTGATGGCCACGATCAGATCGGCTCCCTCGACGCCAACCCGATGCTGGATAGCGCCGGAAATCCCGACCGCTATGTAAAGCTTCGGCCGAATGGTCTTGCCAGTTTGGCCGATCTGCCGATCAGCCGGCATCCAGCCCTTCTGGACCAGCGGGCGCGAACAGCCATATTCGGCGCCGATTGCCCGCGCGAGATTCTTCACAAGCTGCAGGTTCTCCACCGCGCCGAGGCCGAGGCCGCCAGCCACGACGACGTTGGCATAGGCGAGATTGGCCTTGGCCGACTGGTTGTCGGGCAGGAATCCGAGGATCTTGGTGACGACGTCTTCCTCGGCCATGGCCAGCTTGTGCTGGATGACCCGGCCCACCGGCTTGTCCACCCGCTGCGGCATGGCCATGACCCTCGGTCGCACTGTGGCCATCTGCGGCCGGTAGTTGAGCGTGTAGATCGTGCAGAGCAGTGAGCCGCCGAAGGTCGGCCGCGTCGCGGCTAGCGAGCCGTCGGCGTCGACGTCGAGTGCGGTGCAGTCGGCGGTGAGCCCTGTCAGCAAGGTCGTCGCCACGGAGCCGGCAAGATCCCTGCCAAGCGTGGTCGCCCCCAGAAGCAGGATCTCGGGCTTGTAGGTGTTGAGCAGGTCGGTCATCGCCCTGGTGAAGGGCTCGTTGCGGTAATGGGCGAGCAGCGGGTCCTCTATGACATAGGCGAGGTCGGCGCCATAGGCGAAGGCCTCGGCGACCGCATGCCACGTCGCCTCGCCGGGCGGGCCGAGCACGACGGCAGCGAGCTCTACCCCGAGCTTGTCGGCGAGCTTGCGGCCTTCGCCGAGTAGTTCGAAGGAGACGGGATGGACTTGGCCGCGCTCCAGCTCGATGAAGACCCAGACGTGCCGGTAGTCCTTGAACTGCTCGGGCAGCTCCTTCTTCATGCCGGCACGGCCGGCGGTGGGAGAAGGGGTTTCTCGGTTCGCGGTCGACATCGTCTGCTCCTTGCCGTCACGCGCCGCCATCGACGGCGAGTTCCTGTTCCAGCGCCGGCTGGCGGGTGAAGATTGCGGCAATCAGATCGTCAGCGAGATCGCGCAGCGACTTATCGGTGGTGTCGATTTGCGCCGCCTTTTCCGCCCGACTGGTTGGGGCGAAAACACGCTTGACGACCGTCGGCGAGCCGCGCAGGCCGCATTTGGTGAGGTCCTCAATGCCGGCATCGGCCGCACTCCACTTCACGATCTGGCTGCGCGCGGCGCGCAGGGCGTCGTCGAGCGAGCCGCGGCGGATCTCGTTGGTGCCTTCCAGCATAGTGATGAGGCAAGGGAGCCTGCTCTTCAGCATCTGCATGCCGCCTTCCGAGCGGCGCTCGACCGTGATCTCGTGCGCATCGAGATCAATGGAGGCGATCTTCGCGACATAGGTGAGCTGCAGGAGGTCGAGGCGCTTGGCGATGCCGGGCCCGACCTGGGCGGTGTCGCCGTCGATCGTCTGCTTGCCGGTGAAGACGATATCCGGCATGCCGAAGGTCTCACCGACCTTCGCGATCGCCTGAGAGAGAGCGAAGGAGGTGGCCAGCGTGTCGGAGCCGGCAAAATAGCGGTCGGTCAAGAGCACCGCGCGGTCGGCGCCGTAAGTGAGCGCCTTGCGCAGCGCGTCCTCTGCCATGGGCGGGCCCATCGTAAGCACGGTGACCTCGCCGCCATGGGCGTCGCGCAATCTGAGTGCTTCTTCAAGGGCGAACAGGTCGTAAGGGTTGATGATGGTCGGCACGCCCTGGCGCATGATCGTGTTCGTCACCGGATGGACGCGGATCTGCGCGGAGTCCGGCACCTGCTTGATACAGACTACGATGTGCATGGCGGTCTCTCTAGGCTCCTTTCCGGATGCTGGCTTGGTGGTTCATCGCCTTCCCAGCATCATTCGTGCCAACCGCTTTGCGTTTCCCTATGCCTTTGAAATGCGGTTGTTTCCTTCTGAAGGCGCCACCGTGGTGACCGGATTTGTCGGCTTCTCGACATTGTCGCGTCGCAACCGTGTCGCGCTCATTCCTGTCCGAACAGCGTCAGGACGGAGTCGAACGGGACGAACGTGCGGCCGGGCGTGGCGGGTTTGTCCGGATCGTGGTCTCTAAGCACCTTGAAGACCCGGTGAGTGAGAGGTGAGGACGTCGCAAAGTCCTCGTAGGCACGTTCGAGCATGATGCGCACCCGCGCGGCGATTACCCGGTCGGAGAGATCGGAGAAATCCACTTCAGCGAGGTATTGCCCCATGCGCCTCATGATATGGAGCCGTGAGACATTGAGCACCTTCGGATCATAGGAGACGCCAAGGACTGCGAAGAACTCCTCCGCAGCTGACAGGCCCTTTAGCCGCGCGAGGAAGTCAGTGACCTCGATGGGACGGCTGTTGGCGAAATCACTGCTCATTGCATTCTCCCTCTCGGAAACGGTGGTCTCGGGTGCGTTCGCCGCAAGCTGACGCTGCACCGTGAAATTCGAGGTCGACGGGAGACTGGTCCGCGACCTGGGCCGCAAATACGACGGTCGAAAAGGGGTCGAGAACACCGACCAGGCCGGAAAGCCTGACACGGCTTGCGCCGGCGCGCGCGGCCGTCTCGATCACACGGGCGAGATGATCCCGGGCGGCCCGCGAGGCATTCTCGCAGCCTACCGTGACGAAGAAGCCGCAGGCGGCGGCGCGCCCGACCACGTGCTCGATGACGTGAAGCGCTCCCGCCCGATCAAGGCCGAGCTTGGCGGTGAGTTGGATGTCCGATGCAGGCAGCGACAGATTGACGGCGGCGATACCGCTCTCGATTGCTGCGTTGAGATCCTCCGACCTCATTTGGCACCAGGCCTTGGTTGCGTAAAAGCGCTGACGTGTCACTCGTTGAAGCAATTTTGTGTCGTCCAGGACTGGATCAGCCGGATATTTCTCGGTGCAGACGCATGAAATTGTACAAATTGTGCACCAAGATCGGGCCAGTTTGAGTTTTGATACAGCCAGGGCCGTGAGCCGAACCGGGAGACGCAGCGCGCCCGCGGCGCGAATTGCTTTGACCTCGTCGGCGCCCATGGCCGTCGTGAAGGCACACCGGGTGCCTGCGCGTCGTCGCGCAGGGTCGTATCGTTGAGAAAGACCGGACATTTCATGAGCGGCTGTCGGCTCTTCTGCCCCTCAGGCCTAGACCGGATCGAAGTTCTTCGGCACTTCGCCCCCGGCCCCGAACGGGGAAAGAGCACGCAGCTTCTCCACGATTCCGGGCATGACCTCGAGCACCCGGTCGACATCCTCCTTGCCGTTGTCGCGCGAGAAAGAGAAGCGGATCGCCCCGCGTGCCGCGGTATAGGGGATGTTCATCGCCCTCAGGACATGGCTCGGCTCCAGCGAGCCGGAGGAGCAGGCGGAGCCGGAGGAGCAGGCAATGCCCTCGCGATTGAGGAGAAGCAGCATGCCCTCGCCTTCGATATATGCGAAGGTGATGTTTGCGGTGTTCGGCAACCGCTCCAGCGTATCGCCGGTAACGAAGACGTTTGGGATGCGCTGGAGAAGTCCTTTTTCCAGACGGTCACGGAGCGCCTTTACCCGTGTGTTCTCGTCGTCCATGAAGTTCAAGGCGAGTTCGGCCGCCTTGCCGAACCCGACAATGCCGGGCGTATTCTCTGTGCCCGCCCGCCGGTCGCGCTCCTGGTGCCCCCCCTTGATCAGTGAGCGGAAGCGCACGCCACGCCTAACATAAAGTGCGCCGATCCCTTTCGGGCCGTGCAGCTTGTGGCCGGAGAGCGACAGCATGTCGATTGCGGTCGACTTCAGGTCCATCGGGAGCTTGCCGGCGGCTTGCACTGCGTCGGTATGGAAAAGGGCGCCGACTTCCTTGGCTAACTCAGCAAGCTCGACCACGGGGAAGATCGTACCGGTCTCGTTGTTCGCCCACATGATCGAGACGATTGCCACGTGCGGCGTGAGGGCGGCCCTGTAGGCGTCGAGGTCGAGCCGGCCCTGGCGATCCACTGGGATCCTGTGCACCTTGACGCCGCGCGTCTTCTCAAGATGCGCGCAGAGCGTTAGCACGGCCGGATGCTCGACCGCGGACGTCACGATCTCTGTTCGGTGAGGCATCACCTCGAGCGCCGAAAGGATCGCCGCATTGTCGCTTTCCGTCCCGCCCGAGGTGAAGACGATCTCATGGTCGTACTCCGCGCCGGTCAGTACTTGCACCTGCCGACGCGCCTCCTTCACCGCCGTACCGACGGAGGCACCAAAACCGTGCATCGACGAAGGATTGCCGAAGTGATCCGTAAAGAACGGCAGCATCGCTTGAACGACTTCAGGATCGACTCGTGTCGTCGCGTTATTGTCGAGATAGATAGGCCTCATGGGTGCGATCCTCAGCTAACCGGAAGGACGCGAAGCGCGAGCCCGGTCGCCTCATTGAGCTTCTGGCGCATGCAGTTGATGGTGACCGAGGCGGGCTGGCAGCCGGTGCAGGCGCCCGACAGTTTGACGTAGACCTGGTCGCCATCGACATTTACAAGTTCGCAATCCCCGCCGTCAGCCCGCAGGTAAGAACGCATGTCCTCGACAGCGTTTTCGATCAGTCGAATTCGCTGCAGCGTCGTCATTTGACGGCTGGCGGCTTTGGGTCCCGCTGAGAGCTGAACTGTTTCGGGTGGCGATGTTCTCCGCATCCCACCGGACGCGATCGCCGGTTCCGGAATCGACTTCGACCTTGCCTTGTTCTTGAGGGCGCGGAGATCCGTTGCGCCGGCCCTATAGGCCTGGTCTGCCGTAATGAGGCCTTCGGCGACCATCGCTGCATGGACCCGGACAAGCACTTCCTCAATGGCTTCGAAGCATGTGAGGTAGCCGCCGCCAGCCATTGTGTAGCGCGTAACCTGCTCGATGGTGTGTACTTGTTAATACGGACGGCCCGCTCGATCACCCCTTCGTTGATACCGAAGCATTTGCAAACGAGGGCACCGTCCTCGTGATCGTCGCCCCATTCCTCGCCGCGGTAGTTGGCGATTGCAGCCTGCAGTGCCTCATAACGTATCACCGAGTAATTCATCCTCTCCGGCGGCAGGCCACCGAGAAAGTCCGCTATGTCCTGATTAGTGATCCGGTGGGTTTCATCGAAGGTTTTGCCGATGATGAGTTCGGTAAGCGCCGACGAGGAGGCGATCGCGGAGCCGCAGCCACAGGTCTGGAATGTCGCGGCAGTGATCGTCTCCGTCACCGGATCGCCGCTGATCATCAATTTAAGCGCATCGCCGCAAGAGATGGCGCCGACCTCACCGACGGTATTGGCCGTTTCCAGAACGCCGGCATTCTTCGGGTTGAAGAAGTATTCCTTGACCTTGTCGCTATAGCCCCACATGGCCCTTCTCCCTGTCTCAGGCGATCAGCCGAAGGACTTGCCGCAGGCGCACTTCTCGCGCGCGTTGGGATTGTCGAAGACAAAGCCGGAGGATTCAAACCCCGTGACGAAGTCGACGGTCATGCCGGCGACATGGGGTTGGGATCCTACGTCGACGAACACCTTGACCCCGTCGGTCTCGACGACCGTATCGCCCTCGCGCGAGATGCTTTCCAGGCCCATCAGGTATTGGAAGCCGGCGCAGCCGCCGGCCTGGACCATGATGCGCACGCCGTCCGCCGGCTCAGCGGCTCTGGAAAGCGCGGCCTTCACCGCGGCGACGGCGTTTTCGGTGAGCGTGATCATGGGACGATTTCTCCTCACTCCGTGACGCAGGTGCGGAGAACCATGCATGTCCCGTGCCAAAGGGGAAACTCATTTCAAAACAATATAATGGCCTAATGCTGCGATGCCGCCTGTCCGACAATGTCGACTATCGGACTATGCGGAACGCGGTTGGATGACGGGTGAACTGCCTGCTCCCGCGGAGCAATCCTATCTGCCACCCCTGGGAAAACCTTAGGCAACCGACACCAACTGTCGGGTTTGTCGAGTCCGCGACACAGTGGTGTGCGGCCCGGACTCCTGCCGCATTCTCAAGCCATTGACCAGTGTGCAGAAAATTATTTCTGAGGCTCTTTCTGCGCAGTTGGCACGACTTTTGAAGATCCCCCCGTCGGGAGCCGGAAGGGATTGCCCACAAAGCTCTGCGGGGCAGCAGGTCCGGATTGCGGAGCGATCCTGATAACGGCTAAGTCTTGCCATCTTAAACACCTGATGACTTCTGAAATTGCAGGGAGATCGAAATGCTTCATAAAGCGGACGGAACTGAGGTATGGCCGCGGATCTCGACAAAGTCGCCGTATCTGTCGCTTGCCGGTGTCATTGAATCCTCGGAAGACGATACCGCAATTCGGCAAGGCTGCGTCGGGCCTATGAACGGCTTCCCCGGGATCGCTTCCGACGATGCAGTTCTGGCGCTGAGAATCGCGGATGGCAGCGGCTTGGTCTTCTGCGCCCGCCCCGGCAAGAACCGCGCCTTGCTGCTGCCAGAAAATTGATCATGGCTTGGAGAAGCGAAGACCCTGTGCTGTTCTCGAAAATCTCGTCGAAGTGATCGGGAACAGCTTGGATGGAATCGGCCGACATGCGGGTGCTAGGACTGGTTGCTGGATATCCATCTTGGCATGCCAATCCGGGAAGAACTGCCGAAATACGCAGGCTATGTTTCCACCGCAACATCATGCCGATCGTGACGCAGCCCTAGCCGACAGCATCGATCTGTCCTGGCTGTGGGAATATGGCGAGCATCTGATCGATTCCGATCCGTACTGCCTCAATCTGGGCAGTCCGGCCCGACGCCGCGAAATCCTCGGCCGGTACCGTGTACGGCCCGAACTCTTTGCAGAGGCCAATACGATGGCCAACGCCATTCTCGGTCGTTTCAAGAAATCCATTGGCATTGCTTTGAGCCAGTAGACAGTAGCTCCACCTCCGACACCGCATTGACGCTTAGATAGAGAGAACATCGATGATCAGACGTCAGGCAGAACATTTGGTCCTTACTTCCACGCGACCCGAGCACGAAAAGGAATCATGCAAATTGCATATCGACCTGGATGTGCTCGCGTACTTTCCAGAGGACGGCCTAGGCTGGCAGGAGCGCATCAGCGCAGCCCTGCGCAGAGCCGCCGGCAAGTCCAATGGCTAGAGTCCGTGCCGCCGCAGAAGCTGAGGTGCTGGAGCACCGCGGCTATCAGATCCGCCTCAGCCCAACTGGCCTGGAATGGATGGCCGTCGTGGCCCGGCCGAAGCAGCGCCCGGCCTTGATCATGGCTCTTGATCGCGATGCTGCCATCGCCAAGGCCTACGAGTGGATTGATCGACAGCTCGCATCTGACAAGCCATCAGCATGACCTACAGCCTGTTCCAGCTAGCGCCCGGCGCCTATGACCTCCTCCTGAATGGAGAGGTTGTGGGGAGCGTGGTGCGCAGCAACTCATACCGGCCCTACACTTGGACAGCGGAACTGCTTGAGGATTTAGCTCCCGCTCGGAGGCCTGCACCCTTCACTGAGATCGAACACATCTTCGCCACGTTGGAGGAACTTTGTGATTGGCTCGGTAATGTACAGATGGAAACCGACGGGACGCTGATCCGCATTCGCAGATAGCTCAGTAGTGGATCCGCATCTTAGCTTGAATTTGGCCATTTCTGACAGGAGATTTGCGAGCGCGGGGGCGGCGAAGCGAACGATGCCGTAGGCTGGCGGAGTTTCACCTAGGAGACACCGCCATGCCGGACCTGCCCGCCCGCTTCGCCGCGATCATCTTAGCCTTTGCCCCGCTCTTTTGCCTCCGAACCTGGCGCCATGCCGAGGTGCTACGCGTCGGGGCCATCCTGGCGCCCGGCAAACACACCGTGACCAGCCTCCTGCGCATTTCCGGCCACAGACGCGAGCCTCACTTCATCAATTATCACCGCGTTCTCAATCGCGCATGATGGAACGGCGGCCGCGCCGCTCACCTGCTCCTTGGATTGCTGATTGACACCTTTGTCCCAACTGGTCCGGTGATCCGCATTTACCAAGCTCACGATGGCTCCCACTCCAGAATGAGGAGCTCGCCAGCAGCATCAAAAGCGGAGCAAGATCAGTCCTCACCGTCGCCGAGTACGAGCGATGCCGCGACCTGGAGCAGCGCGTGGAGGCGCGGGCTGATCAGGAGGATCTCCTGCGCGACGATGCGCAGCGCCAGCATCAACTGGCCGGTATCGCATCCTCCCTTGAGGTCCTTCGCGAGCGGCTGCAGCACGGGCTGGCGAAGGCCACCTTTGAGCAGCGCCGGCAGCTTGTGCTGTTGCTCGTTCTCCGTGCCGTTGTCACGAACGACGAGCTCGAAATCCACCATGTGCTGCCCATCAGCCTTGCGAGCGAGCACGTCTGCTTTTGCCAACTGGGTAAAGACTACTTCAACCACCGGCCTGCGTGGCAGCGGCTGAAAGCTCTATTGCTCGGACAGCCTGCGCACGATCTTGATCACGAAGTCCCGATAGGCCGCCTGGTCCATCAATCTCCCGCGATCGTAGCGGAAAAGAACAGATCTTTCGTAAGGATTGCAACATGATCGCGATCAAGCTGCAGCCACAGAGGTGTGCCCCACAGAGCGAAAGAGACTGCGATTTCGAAGTCTCTCCCGTAGATTCGAGCTTAAAGTCAGCCTGCTCAAAACCGATAAGTCACGCCGGCGCTGATCAGCCACGGATCGATCTTGACCTTGCCATTGATCGCGCCGTCATTAACACTCACATCAGGCTCAAGGAAGATCTTCTTGACGTCCAAGTTGATGCCCCAATGCTTGTCGATCATGATGTCGACGCCGGCCTGTAGGGCGAAGCCGATCGTGTTCGCGAGATTGAATTTTTCAAAGCTGCCCTTTGCCTTCTCGTCGAAGAAAAAGGTGTAGTTAATGCCCGCGCCGACGTAAGGCTTGACCATGCCGAGATCAGTGAAGTGGTATTGCAGCATGAGGGTCGGCGGAAGCAGCCACACATCGCCGATCTGGACATTGTCAAGGCTGCCAGCCCCCTTCACCCGATGAGGCGTCACGCCAAAGATGAGTTCGGTCGCCAAATTGAGCGTGAAGAAGTATGAGATGTCCAGTTCGGGCACGACCGAGGTCGAGACGTCGACATCGCCGCCTACGTTCAAACCGGCATTGGGTTGCGGATGAACGACGAGGGCACGTCCACGGATCATCCAGGGGCGGAAGGTTTCGATAGCGACAACTGGAGCGGCGGGTGCCTTGTTACGGCCGAGCAAATCAGAAGCCTGGGCAATAGATGTGGCGCCGGCGAGCATCGTTCCGGACAAAGCGGCGACGAGGAGAAGGCGAGACATGATCGTTTTGACTCCGTTTCTCACACGCGCCCGACACGGCCACGTGTGCTTGACTAACCTCACATACGCTCCCGCTTCCGCCTCATCTTTGATCGGGATCAATTGCAGCCAAGCTGGCAACGAAATCGACATCGAAAACGGCAATGCAGTGGCCAAGCTGCAACAGCGAGGAGCAGGCCGTGCGGTTCTGTCGCAAACAACTTGTTTTAGATTTTCGCTACCGTGCTTGAGATCTCAAGGGTGGAGTAACAGATGTTCAAGGGCCAACCTTTTGATTGATCGGTTATTCTTCTGTGCGTTCGGTGATATCTGGCTTACAGCCTCGGTCTCTGTGACTTGGAGGAGATGATGACCGAGCGCGGCATCACCGTTGACCACGGGACAGTGCACGACCTGTGAGAAGATCCCTTTGGTAGACCAGCTCGCATCTCTTCGCACGAGCTGCCCTCTCACGATCCGCGAAATCCGCAGGTTATTGATCTGATCTTCCGTCGCGTTGGTGGGCGCCTTTGCTAAGCTCCTGCGGGAGCGGGAAGATGTTTAATGACGAAGACGAGACGGGAATTTACACCCGAGGTCAAACGAGAGGCCATCGCCCTGCTGGAGAGTAGCGGCCGACCCTTGATGCTGATCATCACGGATCTGGGGATTTCACCCTCGATGCTGCGCAACTGGCGGAGCGTCGTGCATGGCCGCATCCCGCGGTCGAGAGCTGGCTCGAAGGTTGCGCCGACCAGTTCTGCTGCAATGGCATCTCCGGCTGATCAGCGGCCGAGATTGCGCGGCTGCGGCGTGAGCTCGATCGCACGCCCATGGAGCGCGATGTTTTAAGAAAGCGATGGTGGGTTCAAGTGATGAGCGCAACAGCTTTGGCTAGCGTAGCTCCTGGCGTTTGAAAGCCAAGGGTTTTTCTTGGCCGAGTATTGAGCCTAAGCGCGATCGCATCCAAGTCGCTCTGGCTATGCACGGACAGGTCTGAGCCCTTCGGGAAGTACTGCCGCAGCAAGCCATTGGTGTTCTCGTTGCTTCCCCGCTGCCACGGGCTCTGGGGATCGCAGAAGTAGACGTCAACGTCAGTCGCGACGCTGAGGTGCTTGTGATAAGCAAGCTCCATCCCGCGAGCCCAGGTCAGCGAGGCCATCAATCCCTGAGGCAGACGTTGAACCTGCCGCACGAGAGCCTTCACCACGCTCTCGCTATCTTTGCCGTCAACTCGAACGAGCATCACGAACCGGGATTGTCGCTCGACCAAGGTGGCAATGTGGGTGTTCTTGCCGCCTGAGAGCAGGTCGCCTTCCCAGTGACCAGGCACGGCCCGATCCTCGACTTCAGCCGGACACTCCCGGATCGAGATGGCGTCGATGATCTGTCGCCCCGGTCGGCCGATGGTACTGGACGTCTTGGAGCGTCGCATGATCCGCCGGCTGCGCAGATGGCGGGTCAGCTCCTTCTTCAGGACACCGCGGGCCTGGATGAACAAGCTCTTATAGATCGTCTCGTGGGACACCCGCATGGTTCTGTCGTCGTGATATTCGGTCTTGAGCCGACCTGCGATCTGCTCAGGGGACCACTCGTTCTGCAGCTTATCGGCTATCAGTAGCTGAAGCGATGGGTGAACGGAGAGCAGGCAAGGCTTTGGTCGCAAGCCTTGTTGCCAGGCGCGCTCGTCGGCGGTGGTGGCACGATACTTTCTTCTGCCCCCGTTCCGACTGACTTCCCGGCTGATGGTCGAAGGAGATCGACCGAGTTGAGCCGCAATCTGATGACACGACCACCCGGCCATGAGGCCGCGCGAGATTTCCTCCCGCTCCTCTGGCCTCAATGACAGTCTCGACCGCTTCCTCAGGGGCGGAGCGATGCCTCCCTTGGCCAGTACGATGCCGAAGACCGATCCGGCATGTTTGCCGAGCGCGCGGCCGATATCACTGAGCGACCAGCTCTCCTTCCACCGGGTCCAGAGTTCCCGCTTCAGCTCTGCCGATAAGCCCGGACGACCCATACGCGCCATGGATAGTTCTCCCGAAGCACAACGAAATCAATCATGATGCGCTGACCGGTTGAACCCACCATCGGCATCTTCGCGGAGATGCCCAAATGAGGTTTGGCTTCATCGAGCAGCATGCCCGCACCTTTCCGGTGCGGCTCATGTGCCGCGTGCTCAAGGTCTCGCCCAGCGGCTACTATGCTTGGCGCTCCCGGCCGGAGAGCAAAAGAGCTCTCGCCAATCGGCGTTTGCTGCAGGATATTCAGCGTCTCCATGGGCACCATCACGGCCGTTATGGCAGCCCGAGGACACATGCGGCGCTCAGAGCAGAAGGCCATTGGGTCAGCCGCGGTCGGGTCGAACGGCTGATGCGCCGGCATGGCATTCGCGCCCTGGCCCGGCGCCGCTTCCGGCCGACCGCCGCAGACAGTCGTCACTCCTTGCCGATCGCGCCCAACCTGCTGCAGCAGAAGTTCACGGCCTCTATGCCAAACCGGGTGTGGCTGGCTGATATCACCAACATCCCCACCGATGAGGGCTGGCTCTATCTGGCCGTGGTGCTGGATTTGGCGACCCGGAAGGTGGTGGGCTGGGCGATGCGTGATCACCTGCGCACCGAGCTGACACTCGCGGCTCTGATCATGGCGGCCCAGCGGCAGCGACTAGGTTCTGATCTTATTCATCACAGCGTCCGCGGCAGCCAATACGCGGCTGAAGCATATGCCCGACAGTTGGCTGTGATGAGCGCTAAGACATTCATGAGCCGGACGGGCTGCTGTTACGACAACGCCCCAATGGAGCCGTTCTTCCATTCCTTGAAGGTAGAGTTGGTTCATCAGCGGCGCTGGGCGATCCGCGAGGAGGCAAGGCGGGATCTGTTTGGCTATATCGAGGGCTATTACAATTGGCAGCGCATCCACTCAACGCTCTGGTATCTCACACCCGAACAAGCTGAGAGGAAAGCGAGCTAACCCAGTGTCCACGCAGTCGGGGGATGATCAGGTCTATCAGCCGATGTGCAGTTGGTTGCGTCCACCACCACACGCGGATGGCCGCGGAAGACACTGATCCCCAATGCCGATTCGATCTCGGCCGAGACCGTGCTGGCCAAGATGTCATGGCGCCGGATCGCGTGGCAGCGCCGCACCAAGGGAGCGCTGCAGGCGAGATTTGCCGCCGTGCGGGTGCGGGTCGCCGATGGATCGGCGGTTCAGTTGCGCGGGCATGTCGCCCAGCATCTGTCTGGCGACGAGGTCTGGTTGGTGAGTGAACACCGCTCGTCGGATGGGCGCCGGTACTATCTCTGCAGTCTGCCGCCCACCGCCTCACTGAAGTGGCTGGCCTCGCTCATTAAGGCGCGCTGCGTCTGCGATCAGGCGCACCAGCAACTCAAGAAAGAACTCGGGCGCGATCACTTCGAGGGCCGGTCCTGGCACGGCCTGCACCGGTACGCGCTCATGACGCTGATCGCCTATCAATTGCTGCAGCATCTGCGCTTGCACGCCGCCTCGCAGAAAAAAGAAAAACCGCCGGACCACCGCCGCAGTAAACACTGCCGGCGATTGGGCATATGCTGCTTGATCATCTAGCGCGCGCTATGCCGCTGCGATGTCCAACTTGTCGGGCACGTCACTCTGGGCTCAATAATGGGGGTGCCGAAGTAGTGCTTCTGTAATGGGCCGTTGGGTGTCAATCCCCTGAGTGACTGTCCTGTCGCCGAAGTCTTGCTTCTGTTCGGGGTCGGCGCGCGGCCGCCCCACCATGCCATCAGAGAGGATGCGGTCAGCCCATCTAAGACGCGTGTTCCGCCTTGCGAGGCGTTCACGGCACTACTTACGGCTTGACCGCCTCCATCGTCCCGGCGACGGGACCTCAGGAGAACAGGGGTGAACTCGCCCTGTTCCGAACGCTTGCTCCTCCTATGCGGCAGCCTCCTCCCGACCCCAGCGGAAGGTGGTGCCATCGATCCACATGCGATGCAG
>NZ_QDAH01000099.1 GCF_003075415.1 Microvirga sp. KLBC 81 | reverse complement strand
CTTCAACGAAACGCTTCATCCGGCCCTCCGCTGATCAACATCAGCTTAGCAGATCAACGCGTTTCCACACAGGCTGGACCCGCAACAGACATTCCGACCTCGTGAAAGTCTTGCATTCAGACGGCATGACAAAGTCGGTATTTCACTGGCAGATGCGATAACGGTTGCTCGACCCATGCTGCTGCACATCTACGTGCAGATGGTCGGCATGAGCCGCATCGGATCCTGGACCCAGCACGGTGGTGAACCAGCCACAGGCGGCGGTGCGCAGGGCAGTCAGCGCCGGGTTCGGAGGGGCGTCGCCCTTCGGCTGAATGCGCAGGGTTGATCCGTTGGCGAGTTCAAATCCCACAATATCGATTGCCAAGCCCTCGGCATGGGCCGACAGCTTGCCGGTCGCGGCCCCGTTCCGGTTGCGGCACTCAAATCCCGGCCCGGTGCGAACATTCTTCAATTCTGTGTTCAGGCTTCCGGCCACCACAGGTGTCACCAAGTCCCCCAGCCAACGCCCGAAACTGTCGGCGAACCGGCAGGCCAGGATGGGCTGGTCGCCAAGGCGGACCATGGCGCCAGGCCGGGATGGCACCGGAACCGCCTTCAGCCGCACCGGCGCCTCGATCCGGCACAACTCATTTGAAGCAGCCGGGTGCTCCACAGCCTCGACTTCGAACCCCGCGGCTTTGAGTTGGGTGAGGCACGGTTCAGGTTCCGACACAGCCGGTGGCGACAGATCCTGTTGAGGAGTCGTCCGCGGCGTCTCGGCTGGATGCGCAGGCGGGGAGGCCGGTGCGGCCGCGTCGCTGGGCCGGGGCGGCGGTAGAGGCGGCATGGTTTGCGCCGTGCCCGCGTCGGCTCCCACCAGGACCACAACAGCGGCAAACATCAACCCGGAGCGCACCCTGAACCTCGTGTAGCTCAGGGAGCAATGCAACAGCCGCGCTTCGGTTCGGTTCCTTGGCCAATGGCTTCCGAAGCCGATTGGGGTAAGCCAGATAGCGCCGTGCCGCGGCAACCACGCCCTGCGAGCATCTTACCTCTCAGCGCCGGCCGACACGATTGACCGGACCGCCGCGGTTCATCGGGGTGCCGGGGCGGATCCCGACGCCCGCGGCGCCGACACCGGGTGTCACCACGGCACGGCGGGCCACGGGCGCGACCGGCCGCGCAACACAGCCCTTCGGCACGCCGACCGTCTTGCAGTAGACGACCGCGTTGGCAGGTTCCGCGGCCATGGAAAAGGCGACGAGCGTGGCCAGCGCCAGCCCAGTACGGTACAGGCATTCAATGCGAACCATGGCCATCCTCCATCCAAAGGGAGCATTCGTCGCGACCATCCGGAGCCGCTCGTTCCAACGCCGGCCCGCCGGGGTCATTGTGAAAAGTCGATGTCGTCCTCGTCATACAGCTCCATACGGCGGTTCTCCGCCGTAGCCCGCAGCCCTCGATGGCATGCACGGTCACGAGGCGCAGTCGCATCTTCTGATCAGGGGTGAGGCTCTGGTAGAGCGGCTGCCAGGCATCGGCGAGCCTCTTGAGGCCGGCGGCCCGTTCCGCCAGGATATCGGCACGCTGCCGGTAAAGCTGCACCGGATCGACTTCCCGCCACTGGCCGCTGCGCTCCTCGACCGCGGCCAATCGGCGGTAGCGCGTCTCGGCCCGGGCGCGGATCGCTTCCTCCACGGCTGGCCAGAGTTTCTCCTGCTCCGGCGTGAGTTGCAGCGCGGCCTTGATCACCCCGACTCGAACATCAGTCAGCATCTTGAACTCAGTTTGGCTCAGCCGCCCGTTATCGGACGTGCTGCCCGGGCCGGAGGTGGCTTGCTGTGCATGGGCCAAGGGTGCACCACTGATGAACAAGGCCGTCACGGCACCGATGATTTCCGTCCGCATCGCGGTCTCCTGCTGGTTCGAAAGATCGCCAGCCTACAGTCCGGACCTTAGGCCTGCTTGATGCGTTGGGACTTCGCGTGGGCAGTTTGGGACACGGCCGGCGCGAGCCATGAACTTGCCCGACCGTTGCTCCACTCATGAGCTCCGTGGACGGTTGCGGACCGCCCCGACCGCTTCACGGGGAGGTGCCGTCACACCCGAGGGATCCGAACGGATCCTTGGTCATAAAATGCCAAGCGGCTGTCCCAAGCGGACAAGCAGGTGCCCCGAGTTGGATCATGATAGAGGCGTGGGTGATCTGGTGCAGGAACGGGAGGGCCGTCATGCCTCTGTTCTTCTTTCACATCAGGGGCGTTCACCAGGAACTGAGCCGCGACGAGCTTGGGCTCGAATTTCCTGACCTGAAGACTGTCTACCTCGAGACGTTTTGTGCTGCCCGGGATATCGCGATCGAGCTTACGGCCTGCGGCCGGAATCCGCGAGGCTGCACCATCGAGGTCATGAACGCCGCGGATGAGCTGGTCTTCGAGCTTCCGTTCTCTGAGGCTCTCGACCATCAGATCCACCACCTGCTGCGGCGTTTCCTCCAGTGATGCCGCTCTCCCGCGCGGTTCGGATACCGCCTCCGGCCTGACACCGTATGAGGACCACGCGAAGCCTGCACTCAGCGCGGGCAGACGTCCCGGAGGCCCTGAGTGCGCTGGGGATTGGTGTAGTACCAGCACTGGCTTGGCGCTGGGGGAGTTGCGCTTGCCGGAGTCCAAGAGACTGGGACCAGGATCAGGGACATTCCAAACGATGCGAGGACGTGCCGTCGTAGATGGTGGCTCTGCATGCGGCTCTCCCATGATGGACAGGCATTTGGTGAAAAAGGTGATCGTCACCGTCACCGGATCGGAGGAGCGTAGAGCACGCCCCCCATGCTCCAGAGCTGGTTCAGGCCTCGCGGGATGCCGAGCCGCGACCCGACCCCAAGGTTGCGCTCGTAGATCTCGGCATAGTTGCCCGCGGCCCGGACGGCGCGCAGCGCCCACGTATCCTCGAGCCCCAACATCCGGCCGAACCCGCCTTCCAGGCCTGTGAAGCGGCGCACCTCGGGCTTATGCGACGCCGTCGCCTCGGCCGCGTTCCGGGACGAGATGCCGAGCTCCTCCGCATTCACGAGTGCAAAGTTCACCCACTTCACGAGCGTGAACCAGGCGAAGTCGTCGGCGCGTGTGACCGGCCCAAGCGGCTCCTTGGAGATCACATCCGGAAGGATGACGGCATCGCCCGGGCGAGAGAGCTTCAGGCGCTCCGCATAGAGCGCGGATTGGTCTCGCGTCAGGACCTTGCATTGACCGGCTTCGAAGGCGCGAAGGGCCTCCGTGGCACTTGGGAACGCACGCTCCTCGAAGGTCATGGAGTTGGCGCGGAAGAAGTCGCCCAGGTTGAGCTGGCTCGTCGTGCCGCCCTCGACGCATACCGTGGCGCGGTCGAGTTCCAATGCCGACGTCGCGTTGAGGTCCCGCATGACCATGAAGCCCTGGCCGTCATGATAGGTGATGCCGGCGAAGGCCAGGCCGAGACCTGCGTCCCGTTCCAGGGTCCAGGTCGAGTTGCGGGAGAGCAGGTCGACACGGCCTGCACGAAGGGCATCGAACCTCTCGCTGGCGGACAGCGGCACGAAGGCGACCTTCGCCCGGTCGTCGAAAATGGCGCCCGCGACGGCGCGACAGAAATCGACGTCGAACCCGGACCACTCACCCTGCTCATCCCGTTCCGAGAACCCGAACAGGCCTTCGCTGACGCCGCATTGCAGGACGCCACGCTGCTTCACGGTCTCGAGGGTTCCGGCCGCAGCCGGCATCGCGAAGGCGCAGAGCAGGACAGCGGAAATGCCGGCGAAGGCACAGCGGGTATAAGCTCTGGCCGCGTTCAACATCATTCTCGATCTCCATCTCACAAAGCGTCCCGTTCCCGGTTCAGGGTGCTGGGGGGACTTGGGGCCCTCATAGGCTCGCGCCGTGGCGGACCACCACCTTGGTGCCGACCGGCACCCGCTCGTACAGGTCGATGATGTCGCCGTTGGCCAACCGGAAGCAGCCGGACGAGATGGCATGGCCAATTGTCTCCGGCTGGTTGGTGCCGTGGATGCGAAATACCGTCGAGCCGAGGTAGAGCGCACGCGCTCCCATCGGGTTGCCGGGGCCGCCCGCCATGAAGCGCGGGAGATAGGGCTGGCGGGCGATCATCTCCGGTGGGGGACGCCAGTCCGGCCACTCGGCCTTGCGGCTGACCCGCACGAGGCCGGACCACTGGAAGCCCTCGCGCCCGACGCCGATGCCGTAGCGCATGGCACGATTGTTGCCCTGGATCAGATAGGCGAACCGCTCCGAGGTATGGATCACCAGGGTGCCGGGCGGCTCGCTGGAGCGGAAAAACACCATCTGGCGGGCATAGGGCCCTTCGCTGATGACGGCCTCTTCGGTCGAGACGCGTCCGGGCTCGTCATCGATTTGGAGCATCTCGTCGGCGGGTGGCAGGGCGCCGGCCTGGGCCGCGGCCGGATCAGGACGACAGGCTAAAAGCAAAAGCCCGATCGCTGCCGCGAGCGCTCTGCCTGCCGATACAGCTTCGTGGTGGAATACTCGCAGGTTCGGCACCATTCCGTCCTCCACTGGGGTTTGCGCCGTTCAGGCACCGCAGCGCACGTACACGAACGTGCCGTATCTCCGGTTCGCGTCCGGATCGACGAAGCGCATGATGATGAGATTGTCCGTGGCGGAGAGGATCTCGCGGTCCTGCGGGTCGCCCGGAGGGGCCTCGAAGCCGAGATAGGTCCGGCCCGCCGCATCGCCCTTGAGCCTGAGCTCGTGCAGCTTCGAGTCATCGGCGACATGCATCATCACGCCATCGGTGGGTCCCTTGGCGATCGTGTAGGGAAGGCTGCACTGGGTTTTGGCCTCGCGCTCCGTCCTCGTGCGGTCCTTGTCGGTGTGGAAGGAGGCGACGCCCCATCGCCCGATCAGGCGCTCGCGCGCAAAGGCCGCGGGGGCTTCGACAGCGGCGGACGAAGGCGCCTCGCTCGAGGTGAGGGTGCAACCCGCCACCGCAAGCGCGACGATGGCAGCGAGAGCACATCCAGAACGAGCTCCCTTGTGCGGCGAAGCGGGCCGGGAGGCTGCGGAGGTCAATTCGCGCCCGTCCCCCGTTCGGCTGATGCTGGCTTCAGCGCCCGGTTGTAGAGGTGACATGTCCCGTTCCCCGCACTCGTGCCCGCAGCCAGCGTTGGTTCGGCCCTCCGCGTCCGCGCGGCATGCGCGTGCGGGGGGTATCTTCCGCGATGTCTGCATCCCCTTGCTGCACCCGCGCTTCTTCCGCCCGGGAGACGAAGACGCTAGGGCGCTCCAAGTCACCCTGCTTGACACTTCGAGACGATCGCTTCGCAGTTCGGGACAGGGATGACGCGCGGGACGGGCTTCACCTGGATGAGAGAACGGGCCGGGAGATGGGAAGGCCGCGGCAACAAGGATGTTGCTCCATCAGTTCATCCATCGGTTCACCTGTGCGCGGCGGGGGGCCCAACAGCATTGCCTCCTGCTCCGCCGCCAAGGCTTCTTGCAAGGCAAACCATTGGGCCTCTCGCTCGCGCAGGCGCGCTACGCTGCGATCATAGATCGCCTTCGCCGCCTCCTCCTCGCGGAACAGGTCGTCCGTCAGGCTGGCCTCCAGCTTGTCCCAGACGCGGCTCAGGCCAAGAAGCGCCCGGCCATACTCCAGCTCCGCGCGCCGGAATTCCTCATCGGCCCTGTCGAGAACCGGCTGGGAAACAAACGGGGTGGAGGCCCTGATGATAATGGTTTGCGGAGCAGGGGCTGGCATCCCGGCTCCTGAGGGATAGACACCGAGCGTGCCAACCAAAAGCTCGCGTGACCGTTCGATGGCCTGATAGGATCTCGCGATGGCTTTTTCTGCCCTTTCAAGCGACATTCTCGTTTTTTCAAGACGCAGACCCGCCGCTCGGATCATGCCGTCCGAGGGATCTGGCCCGGTGCGGTGATCGTGTTCTGCCGTGCTCATGCCGCGCTTCCCGAAAGGGCCTCCCTTTGCCCGTTGTGGGACCAAAAGGTCCGGGGCGATCACTTCCATCTATAATCGCGCGAGGCTGGTAAAAGGAAACAGCCTGGCTGCACCGCGTGAGGGAAAAAGGGGTAGGTTTGTTCCGCACTTGCCCCAGTCGTCCATTTACCTACGTTAACTTTTTGCGGATCAATTCTGCGTGTTCGGCCACGCCGACCTTGTGGGCCGTGCGATAATTCTCAGAACTCCACGAGGGGCGACGACGATGAACGACATTGTGCTTCCGTCCGCGAGTGCCGTCCTACAGCGTAGCTCATCCAGACCACCAGCCGGCCCGACGCCTCCGGGCTACATTCACCTGGGCGTCTCCAAGGAGATCGTTCCAACCCTGCGCGAGTTCGGCCTTGATCCCGACCCGCTCATCCGGGAGGCAGGGCTCGACCCGCGCCTGTTCGATGACGGGATGAGCGTGATCCCGTTTGCGGCCCTGGGCCGGCTGTATGCCCTGTGCGTGGCCCGCACGAACTGTCCCCATTTCGGGCTCCTGGTCGGCTGGCGTGCGAGCATCCTGTCGCTGGGCCTGGTCGGACGCCTGATGCAGCACTCGGACACGGTCGGCGATGCCTTGCGGACGCTGGTGGCGCACCTGAGCCTCCACGACCGGGCGGTGGTCCCTTCGCTGACGCTCAGCGACGGCACGGCCTTGCTCACGTTTGCGACCTACCAGGCAGAGAGCACAGGCGTGCAGCAAGTCCTCGACGCAGCCCTCGGCGTGGTCGTCAACATCCTGCGGACCTTGTGCGGGCCGACCTGGAACCCGACCGAGATCCTGGTGCCCAGACTCGCTCCTGCGGATGCCGAGCCGTACCGGCGCCACTTCCGCGCCCCGGCGCGGTTCAACCACGAGACCGCAACCCTCGTATTCCGGGCCCAGGACCTGGACCAGCGGATTGCCGGCGCCGATCCCGTGATGCGCGCCCTGCTGGAGGATAGGGTCCAGCAGATGAAACGCGCTCAGGGCTCCGCACTGTCGGACGACATCCGGCGTCTGCTGCGCACGCGGCTGACGAGCAACCGCTGTTCGGCGGAGGATATTGCCGATCTGCTGGCGATGCACCGGCGCACCTTGAGCCGGCGCCTGCAAGGCGGCGGCATGGGCTTTCGGGCGATCGCCAACGAGACCCGCTTCGAGATCGCGCGCCAGTTGCTGGAGGACACCGAGGTGCCGCTGGGGCAGATTGCAGCGGCCCTCGGCTATTCCGAGGCCAGCGCCTTCACCCGCGCCTTCCGGCGCTGGTCGGGCCAAACACCCACCGCCTGGCGCGCCGCCAACGGTTAGGGTTGACCTGCGGGCGGCCAAAACTGTCAAGCGATTGTCCCCGTCGGTCAAGCACAGCCCGCCGGCCGAGCTAGAGTAACCCCAAAAGCAGGGGAACCAGGGCTCGCCACCATGCGGGCCTCCAACCATCTCGCCAGCAATACCTGATCTGGACAAGGCACCTGCGGTTGGCCGGACGCCATCCCCAACTTGGCCCAAGGCTGCTTGGCCCAAGGCTGCTCAAGGAGGCACTGATGCAAGGACTGTGCGGAATCGGCGTGAAAGCCTGTCAGGCTCTCGTGATCGTCGGCATGACGGTAACGATGACATCGCAGGCTGGCGCGCAACCGGCACCCACGCCGCGGCCCGTGGGCCGGGTCTCCATCGACCAGGCCCAGCTCGCCTTCATCGGCAGCGCGGCCGTGGGCGGCGGGACGCTGGTCTTTCGCGGGCGTTCCTATCCCTTCACGATCAACGGCCTCGGCGTCGGCGGCATCGGCGCCTCGAAGATCAAGGCGACCGGCGACGTCTACCAGCTCACCCGGGTCTCGGATCTGGAGGGTGTCTACGGGCAGGTACGCCTGGGCTGGGCCCTGGCAAGCCAGGGTGACGGCCGGCTCTGGCTGCAAAACGACAAGGGCGTCGTCCTGCGGCTGCGCACGAAGCGCGAGGGCCTGATGCTGGCCGCCGGGGCCGATGCCGTCCGCATCCAGCTCCGATGAGCCGATGGCCGTGCTTCGCAGCCTACTGGTCCTCGCTCTCCTCCCGCCCCTCGGCGCCTGTGCCAGCCTCAAGGGCGTGCTGGTGCCCGTGAGCGCATCGGTTCCGGGAGCGAGCAAGGTCGACATGCTGGTCGCGACCACCCGCAAGCGGACGGATCCGGCGGAGCTGTTCTCCGGCGACCGGGGGCCGACAGCGGCCTTCGCCAACATCACGGTCTCGATCCCGCCCGAGGCTGCCCGGCAGGTCGGCGAGGTGCAGTGGCCGCGGCAGGTGCCTGGCAACCCGGCCACGGACTTCGTGACCCTCAAGGCTGACGTGATCGGTCGGGATCAGGCGCTCGCCTGGTTTCACCGGACCCTGCGCACCGTCCCCAAGCGGCAGGTGTTGGTGTTCATTCACGGCTTCAACAACCGCTTCGAGGACGCCGTCTTCCGCTTCGCCCAGATCGTGCACGACTCCGGTGCCCCCGTCGTGCCGATCCTGTTCACTTGGCCCTCGCGCGGGAGCGTGCTGGCCTATGGCTACGACCGCGAGAGCACGGCCTATTCCCGCAACGCTCTGGAGAGCCTGCTGAAGGCCATCTCGCGCGATCCGTCAGTCGGCGAAATCTCGATCCTGGCGCATTCCATGGGCAATTCGCTCGCCCTCGAGACCCTGCGCCAGATGGCCATCCGGGACGGGCGGGTCGCGCCGAAGATCCGCAACGTCCTTCTCGCGGCGCCCGATGTCGATGTCGATCTCGCTAGAGAGGCGATCGTGGACATGGGGCCGAGGCCGAACCGTCCCTCGTTCACTCTGTTCGTCTCGCAGGACGACCGGGCGCTTGCCGTCTCCCGGCGCGTGTGGGGCAGCGTGGCCCGGCTAGGGGCCATCAACCCCGATCAGGAGCCTTACCGGACACAGCTCGAACGGGCGGATGTCACGGTGCTCGACCTCACCAAGCTCAAGGCCGGTGATCCCCTCAATCACGGCAAGTTCGCGGAGAGCCCCGAGGTCGTCCAGCTTATCGGGAAGCGGTTGGCTGAGGGGCAGACGGTGACAGATTCGCGCGTCGGGCTGGGGGATCGCATCATTCAGGTGACCGCAGGTGCGGCCACGGCCGTCGGAACAGCCGCAGGGCTGGCTGTGTCGGCTCCGGTGGCGGTCGTCGATCCGCAAACCCGGCAAAGCCTCGGAGCCCATGTCGAGGAATTGGGGCAGGCGGCTTCGGATGCCGTGGCGCCTTAAGCCTCGGTTTCTTCAATGGTGATCGGGAGGCTTGTTGCTCTGCCAAACTTCTTCCATCCCTCCTGTGGCTCCTGATCCTTGCGCCCGTTGCCGCCATTCTCGACCACGCCGGAACTGTTCCTGCCGGCGTGGTCTTCTTCTGTGCCGCCCTGGCCATCGTGCCGTTCGCCAAGCTCATCGTCCAGGGAACCGAGCAGGTCGCCGCCCACACCGGCGCCACGATTGGAGGGCTGCTCAACGCCACCTTCGGCAACCTGCCGGAGCTGATCATCGCCATGGCCGCCCTCCGCGCCGGCCTCCTGGAGATGGTGCGGGCGTCGATTGTCGGGGCGCTGCTTGCCAACCTGCTGGCGGCCCTTGGCTTCTCCTTCCTGCTCGGCGGCCTGCGCCACCACAGCCAGAAATACAACCCGGATGCGGTGCGGACCTACTCCTCGATCATGGTGCTGGCTTGGATCAGCCTGGCGCTGCCGAGCGCGTTCCACCGCGCCCTCGAAGCAGAACCCCACCTGGGCGTGCATGCCACCCTGGATCTCGTCGTGGCCGTCGTCCTGCTCGGCCTCTACGGGCTGTTCCTGCTCTATTCCCTGAAAACCCATCCGGAGACCTTCACTGAACTGAATGTGCCGGCGTCAAACGAGGACACGGGTGAGCATCCCGGTCTCCCCCGAGGCATCACGACGTTGCTGGTCGCCTCTCTCGGCGCGGCGTGGATGAGCGAGATCCTCGTCGGGGCCGCCGAGCAGGCCGGGCACTCGCTGGGCATGTCGCAGGTGTTCATGGGCGTGATCGTGCTCGCGCTCGTCGGCGGCGCGGCCGAGTCCGGGTCGGCCATCGCCATGGGCCGGGCCAACCGTCCCGATCTCAGCATCGGCATCGCTCTGGGAAGCTGTGTGCAGATCGCGTTGTTCGTGGCCCCTATCCTGGTGTTGGTCGCACCGATTATGGGGCAGCCGCAGTTCCGGTTGGTGTTCTCGCAAGCCGAGATGTGGATGCTGTTCGGGGCGGTGCTGCTCGGGGCGACCGTCGCGACGGCGGGCCAGGCCAACTGGTTCAAGGGAGCCCAACTGCTGGCCCTTTATCTCATCATCGCAGCTATCCTTTACCTGATCCCGGCCACCACGCCGTAGGGCACGGATCATGCTGCGACAGCTTCTCCTCGGCGGGGTCGTCAGCCTGGGCAACATCGCCATCCATGCGGTCGTGATGGCAACCGTCGTGGGCACCGCCCGCCGCGCCCTGAAATGGGAGCACCGCCGGCCCCAGGTCTGGCTCGCTGCCGCCATGGTTGCGACCGTTGGGGTACTGATGATTGCACATGTGGCCGAGGTGATCGCGTGGTCTCTCGCCTATACAATCCTGGATGCCGCTCCTGCCGGAGCCGACATGCTGTACTTCGCGTTCGTCAACTACACGACGCTTGGCTATGGCGATGTCGTGCCGGTGGAGCGCTGGCGCCTGCTTGGCCCGATGGCGGCGATGAACGGCGTGCTGCTGTTTGGCTGGTCGACCGCGGTCATCTTCGAGGTGCTGCGGCAGGCCATGCGCAGCCGCGATCAAAAGGGCGAACCGTGATCGTGTTTGATCCCAGGGTTTGATGGTGCATTCTTATCGCCGGAATGGAGCGATGCGCTATGGGCAGGTTCTCCATGGGAGCGCCACAACGATAGAGGCGGTCCGGATGTAAACCAGCTTGTTGAGCTTGTGTCGACCCACGCCGAGTTCTCCATTCACTCAGGGCGGAGCTGTAGAGCAGGACGAGGAAGCGCGTCGGGTTGTCCGCGCTGCCCTTCAGCCTCACGAGTTCGCTAGAGCATCGGACCCAAAAGTGGATTCGCACTTTTGGGTCCGATGCTCAATCCCTGGAGGAGCGCATCGTTGAAAGCGGAAAACCGGGTCCACTTTTCCGCTTTCAACGATGCGCTGAGGGTCTGTCTCAGCATCTCACGATCCACTGATATCATCCCACCTCGTTCCAGAGCGACCAATCTGCGGTTCGGGAGCCCATGGCGTCAAAGGATCAAAGGGCTGACGAGCCGCCTCCGAGCCGCACCTGTCTGGCGCCCTGAAAACCCGACAACCCGGTTTCTCATGACGAACGCCCCGGTTACAGCGAGGGGCATCACATGGCTTTTCGTCGCAAAATGCCAAGCGCTTGTCCCAGACGATCAAGCACATCCTCCAAAAGCGATCACAATGTGTCTCACTCCAGGCAGCCTGCCTGGATCCGTGTTGTGCACCTGTCGAAGAGGGAGGATCGCGATGAACAAGCTTCTCTTGGCCCTGGGCGTTCTTGCGGCGAGCGCTTTCCTCATTCCAGATACTGCCGATGCCCAGCCTGGCCGCGGTCGCGGCGGTGGCTTTGGTGGCGGAGGCCCTCGCATGAGCGGTGGCCTCGGCGGCGGCGCCCGCATGGGCGGCGGTAGCATCGGGGGACCGAGGATGTGGATGCCGCCTCGGGGCGGCATGGGCGGGCCCCGCGTTGGAACAGGCAGCGGCTTCCGCACTGGGGCGATTGCTGCCCGGCCCGGCGCACCAGGCCGGATGGCCGGCATCAGCCCCGGAGCCGGAGGCTTGCGCCAAGCTGCAATCAGCAATCCGGGCGGCCGCTTCGACCCGCGCTTCGACAACCGCTTTGGCAACCGTGGTGATTGGCGGTACGGCGTACGTCCATCGGGCTCCTGGGGCTCGCGCTATCCGTACTATGGTGGGCGCTATCGGTACTACAGTGGGCGGTATCCCTATGGCGGGCGCTACCCCTACTACCGCAGGTACTATAGCAATTATCCGTACTATGGCTGGGGTCTGGCCACGGGGGCGCTGATCGGGGCGGCGGCCACGTACCCGTACTACAACTATCCGTACTACGGCTATCCGTACTCCACCTATCAGACGCCGGTGGCATCAGCCTCTGGTGGATATTGCGTAACCCCGGTCCGGACCTGCGCTCTGACGAGTTCGGCGCCGATTGGAACCGGATGCTCCTGCAGCATCCCGGGTGGCCGGTCCCGCGGTACCGTGCAGTGATCCTCTGATGCCGAGAGGTCGTCATCGGCCCGGGTGATCCTTCGGGTTCGGGGCCGGAGGCGTTGAAGAATTGAGCCCTCAACGTCGGGAAGTTCCCGACGTTGAGCATTGTAGGAGTGCCCTGATGCGAAAGGTCATCGCGTTCGCGCTCGTTCCGATCATCGCAACAACGCCGGCGCTCGCCGCTCCGGGAGTGACCACCACCAGCGTCAACTTCCGCTCAGGTCCCGGCACGAACTTCTCCTCGATCCAGACCCTGCCGGCCGGCACGGCGGTCGATATCGGCGAGTGTGAGGAATCCGGCAGCTGGTGCGCTGTCATGGTGAAGGGACAACGTGGTTTCGTCAGCGGGCGTTACCTGGAGGAGAGCAGGGATCCCGAGGGCTGGCCCCGCGCCTACGAGATCGGCGAGGGCCGGATGGTGCTCTTCCAGCCGCAGTTCACCGAGTGGGCCGACTTCAAGACCATCGAGGCCTTGGTGGCGGCCGAATACGTGAAGGCGCCGAACGCCAATCCGGTGTTCGGCGTAATCGGGCTCAAGGGTGCAACCTCCTACGACGAGGACGCGGGCGAGATCGTCATCAGCGACATTGCGGTCACCCAACTCAACTTCTCAGGGCTTGATCGCGACGACCTGAGGGCGCTCTCGGTGGAGACCGGCAAGCTCCTGCCGACCGGTCCGATCACGGTCGCCGAGGCGCGGGTGACGGCCAGCCTCGCCGAGCAGAAGCGCATGACCGACGTGGCCGGGCTCAAGGCCGATCCGCCGCGGATCCTCGTCTCGACCACGCCAGCAATCCTGGTCCAGACCGACGGTGAGGCCGCCTTTGCGCCCGTCAAGGGCAAGGTGGGCCTGTCCTTCGTGGTCAACACCAATTGGGATCTGTTCCGGATCGATGAGGGCGGCGCCCTTTACCTGCGGGACGACACCCATTGGCTGACGGCGAGCACGATCGGCGGTCCGTGGATGCCCATCACCGAGTTGCCTGCACTGCTGAAGGAACTGCCTGATGACGGCAACTGGGCCGATGCCCGCGCAGCTGTTCCGCCGGAGCCATATCAGGAGGGCAAGGCGCCCAAGATCATCACTACGGATGCACCGGCCGAGATGCTCCTGTTCAACGGGCAGCCTGCGCTCCAGGACGTGCCCAGGACCTCGCTCCAGTGGGCCTCGAACACCGAGTCGGACGTCTTCTTCGACAAGGCCGGAAGGCAATGGTACGTGCTCCTGTCGGGCCGCTGGTTCCGCGCGCCGTCATTGGAGGAGGGCCCGTGGACGTTCGCCACGCCCGATCTGCCCGCCGACTTCCGGAACCTTCCCGAGGACGCTCCGTATTACGCCGTGCGCGCGTCCGTGCCCGGAACATCGGAGGCCGCGGAGGCGCGGCTCAAGGCCAGCATCCCCACCACCGCAAGGGTCGAAACCGGCTCCATTACGCCGACGGTCACTTACGCCGGGGAAGCCCAATTCGCGCCCATCGAGACAACCGATCTTTCCTATGCGACCAATACGACCGACACCATTATCCGGGTTGGTGACCGATGCTTCCTGCTTCAGGACGGCGTCTGGTTCGTGTCCGACAGCCCGAACGGCCCGTGGCAGCTCGTGCGCGAGGTGCCTGACGCCATCTATGCGATTCCGCCTTCCTCGCCGGTCTACAATGCCACCTACGTTCGGGTGTACGACACTGAGCCGGACGCGGTCTGGTACGGCTACACCATGGGCTACCTGTCTGGCTTCCTGGCGTGGGGCACCTACATCTACGGCACCGGCTGGTATTACCCGCCGTACTGGTACAGCTGGCCAGGCTATGCCTACCCGATCTACTACCCGCGGCCGGTCACCTGGGGCCTCGGCGCATACTACAACCCGATCCGAGGAATGTACGGACGGTACGGCTACGCGTACGGCCCGTACAGAGGCATCGCGGGAGCGCGGACCTGGAACCCGGCTACGGGCACCTACGGCCGTGCCGGCGCGGCTTGGGGTCCGCGGGGATCGGCCGGCTTCGTTGGGGCCTACAATCCACGCACGGATGGGGCAGGGTACATCGCCGGTGGACGCAATGTTTATGGCGCGTGGAAGTCGGCCGGGGTCAAACGCGGATCGGAGTGGGCGCGGGTGACGGCACGGGACACCGCCACGGGCGGCTCGTCGCTGCGCTGGAACACCTCGAACGGGCAGGGATTCATCCGCGAGGGCCGGCGCGGTGACATCTATGCTGGCCGGGACGGCAACGTCTACCGCAACACCGGCGATGGTTGGCAGCGCTGGGATGGCGGCTGGCAGGACGTGGCCCGGCCGGAACCACGGGAGCTTCTCCAACGCGGCGAAGGACGCGAAGGCCTCTCGCCTGAGGCGCGCGGGCGGTTGCAGGAGCGGGGCACAGGGGAGCGGCTTGGTGAGCTCGCGGGAGCGGGCGCGGCCGGTGCCGCAGGCGCGGCTCTTGGCCAGCGGTTGGCGGCGGGCGGCGAACAGACCCGCCGGGACCGTGCTGAAGGCGGCACTGGTCGGGAGCGGGTGCAGGAGCGGGCGGCGCAACGCCCGGCTGGAGAGCGCCAAGCGCAACAACGCTCAAGGGCCCAGCAGCGTCCATCGGCGTCATCGCGCCCGGTCAAGCAGGAGCAGACGGCGGCCCAGCAACGGCCGGCATCACAGCAGCGCCCGGTTCAGCAACGTCCGGCGGCAAAGGAGCGCCAGGTGGCGCAGCAGCGTCCAGCGGCAAAGCCCCGCCCCCCAGCACAACAGCGCCTGACGGCGTCGCGTCCGGCCGTCAGCCAGCCCCTGCCATCGAACCTGACGCGGGATGTCCAGGCCCGGAATCTTGGAAACCAGCGCCAGATTGCCAGCCGGCAGGTCTACCGGCCGCCATCGGCGCAATTCTCGCGCCGCCCGGCATCCTTCTCAGCACAGCGCAGCTTCAGACCACCGGGAGGCTTTGGAGGGGGAGGGGGCTTCCGCGGCGGCGGGTTTGGAGGCCGCGGAGGTGGTCGCCGCTAGAGCAACGGCAGTTCTGACGGAATCGTTGGGGCTATGCGGTGTGGCGGCTTCGTGATTCACTCATCTTGGCTCTC
>NZ_QDAH01000098.1 GCF_003075415.1 Microvirga sp. KLBC 81 | reverse complement strand
CCTTTCCCTTCGTCTTGGCCCTGTAGGGCGCACAGGCTCTGGGATGGAAGCCGTAGTGGCCGGCGAGTTCGAGCAGGCTGCGGTTGTAGACGATATGGCCGTCGTCCTCGCCGGTGACGGCAGTCTTCATGCGGTCGTAGAGGATCTCGCACGGCACGCCGCCAATGGTGTCGAAGGCGGCGATGTGACAGCGCAGGACGGTCTGGAGATCCTGATGCGTGACGAAGCGGGCGAAGATGTAGCGGGAATGACCGAGCACCATCGAGAACAGCCAGACGATGCGGCACACGCCCGGCTCGTCGTCGAAGACGGCCTTGAAGCGGGCAAAATCGACCTGGGCCTGGTGGCCGGGCGGCGTCTCGAAACGGACCTCGAAGGGTGGCGGCTCGTGCGGCCGGACCTCGCGCAGGAACGTGGTGATGGCCGTGTAGCCGCCGGTGTACCCGAGCTCCTTGATCTCGCGCCACAGGCACGTGCCTGTTAGAGCCGGAAAGGTAGTGATGCGTTCGCGCAGATAGTCGGTGAAGGCGTCGAGGCGCTTGGGCCGCGGCGGGCGCGGTCCATAGGCGGGCGGTTCGAGACCGCGGTCGATGTACTTGCGCACCGTCTTGCGGTCGAGGCCGAGTTGGCGGGCGATGGCTGAGACGGAGAGGCCTTGGCGATGAAGATCGAGGATCATCATTAACTCCCTGAGGTGGATCATGCGGCCGGGATCTCCATCGTGGCGATGGGGCGATCATCGGCGAGAAAGGGCAATCCGGCTTCCCCTGGCGCGCCAGGGGAAGCCGGACGCTACGTCACCTGGGGAAAATTGAATCGGCACCTTTGGGGAGATTCACTCCGGTACTGACAGGAGACCGACGGATTTGTCACGCCGCGCCGCCAGCCATTCGGCAACGAACGCATCTACTCTTCCTTCGGCTTGGGCCACCGAGGTGATATGCCGCGCGTGAGCAAATTCCCCAAACCGCATCAGGATCGGAACGCGCCGCAGAATGCTACGCGCCGAGTAGCCCTGCTCGGTGAGGGCAGTGATGTAAAACTCGATGTGAGGACCCAACCAGGACATCCTGATCCGGTCGACCGTTTCTGGCTTGACAAAATAGCGTTCCAACATGACAATCTCCATTCCCAACGAGGGAAAGGGAGGTTGCTCCCAATAGCGTGCTAGAGCACCGGACTGGAAATCCAACTCCTGGGTTTGGCCTGGTGCAATCTGTGATTCACTGCCTGGAACGGGAGGTGGATCATGGGTCACTGCTATTCTCTCGATCTTCGGGTGCGGGTGGCCGACTTTGTCCAGGCGGGCCATTCCTGCCGGGCGGCCGCCCAGCATTTTGACGTCAGCGAGAGCTTCGCCATCAAGCTGGTGCGGCGAACACGGGACACCGGCTCGCCGGCGCCAGCCCGTCAGGGCCGTCCGCCTGGGCGTGGCAAGCTGGTGCCCTATGAGAGCTTCCTGATCCAGACGGTCGAGGCAAGGCCCGCCATCACCATGCCCGAACTGGCGGCCCGTTTGCTGGACGAGCACGGGATCGTCGCGGCCCCAGCGATGCTCTCGCGCTTCCTGTGCCGGCACGGCTTCACGTATAAAAAAACAGCTGATGGCGGCGGAGTGCGCACGCGCCGATGTGCGTGAGGAGCGCCGCGTCTGGACAGGGCAGCGTCAGGCCCGCATGCGCCAACAGCCGCACCGGTTGGTGTTCCTGGACGAGACCTACGTCAACACCAGGATGACTCGCCTGCGCGGGCGCTCTCGCCGGGGGCAGCGGTTACACGCAAGCGCTCCTTTGGGTCACTGGAAGACCCATACCTTCATGAAGGTGTTTTCATGATGCCTCCTTCTTTGGTCGTCTGGTGCGTTGCAGCCGAGCCCGCAGGTCACGGATCTGATCGTCTGTCAGGTCAATCTGCCAGGGCTGTCCTTTGCGTAACTGGCGGCCGGTCAGCAGCCCGTCGGCCAGATACGTGAGGGCCGTTTGCGTCGTCACGTCCAAGGCCGCGGCCGCACCCTGAACCGAGAAGCTCCCATCCGACCAGCGCGGCGGGTTGGCCGCAATGCCATTGATCTTGGCTGAGGCAATTCCCCACCGAACCCGCAACAGCCAGACACTCTCACCCTGGAAGCGACAGCCGCGCGCCGCCCTCATTGAGATTGATCCTCCTGCCTTGTTGCGGCCGCTTGCCGAATACGAGGCCGTCGTCGGAGGAGGCTGGTGATGACGAACGTGGATCACGACATGCTCGTCGCAACGCTCGATCGGCTGAAGCTGACGGCAATCCGCGATCAACTCGACACGCTGCTGGACGAGGCAGCCCGCTCGAAGATGACCTTGCGTGAGTCTCTGGCTTTCTTGGTGTCGCGCGAGATCGCCCGGCGCGATGAGCGGCGCATCTCCATGTCGAGCAAGCTGGCGCAGTTCCCCTTCGTGCGCGAACTCGACGGCTTCGACTTCGAGGCGCAGCCGTCGCTGGATCAAGGGCAGATCAGGGAACTGGCGACCTGCCGCTGGATCGCCCACGGCGACACAGTGCTGTTCCTCGGCCCTCCGGGCACGGGCAAAACGCATCTTGCTGTAAGCCTTGGCCGCGAGGCGATCCGCCAGAACTACAACGTTCAGTTCGTCACGGCCGCCACGCTGGTGGCGATGCTGGCCAAGGCCCATAGCGACGGCTCGCTCGACAAGCAGTTGACGAGCCTATCACGGCCGAAATTGCTGATCATCGACGAACTCGGCTATCTGCCATTCGAGGCCAATGCGGCCCACCTGTTCTTCCAGCTGGTGTCCCGGCGCTACGAGAAGGGATCGATCCTGATCACCTCCAATCGCTCCGTGGGAGAGTGGGGGAGCGTCTTTGGCGATCCCGTCGTGGCGACCGCGATCCTTGATCGTCTGCTTCACCATTCCACGGTGATCACCATTCGCGGCGACAGCTATCGGCTGCGCGAAAAACGCCGGTCCGGTCTTCTGCAGAAGACCGGACCGGCACTCGAAACCAACAAAACCGCAAACCAGTGAAGGGGCTCAATTCCTCAGTTCGGCAAAGGGGTCAATTCCTGGATTCGCTTGACAATCCCGGTCGGTCCGGCAGACATAACCCGGATAATCGCCTTTCGGACCGGTGTAGTGCACGCTCATGCGGCGACCGCACCGGCCGCACACCGCGATCCCCTGCAGAAGTGCCAAGCCCTTGCGGGGCGCACCCGGATGACCCGCCGCGGGATGATTGGTGTTGTCGGCTAGATGACGCTGGTTGGCCATAAACTCCTCCCAGCTGATGTAGCCTGCATGAGCCGCCTGACGGCACACCGCCCACTCGGCGATGGGAACCACCGTCCGGCCGGGCCGACGGGATCCTGCTCGCGTCTGGCTGGGGGCTTGATGCCGGCGCCCATAAACATACGCGCCGGCATAGGCGGGATTGTGAAGGATGCTGAGCACCTGGGCACTGGTGGCCTCGCGCCAGATCACGTCCTGCGGGGCGGGCCCGCGGGAGGACCGCACCGGCACCGGAAGCCCGTTGGCCCGAAGATGGCGCATTACCGCATGGGCACTGTGCCACTCGCGGAACTTAGTGAACACCAGCGCCAAGCGGGCTTGCACCTCCTCGTCCGGGTTGAGGGTGACGGCCCCGGCGGGGTCATAGGCCAATCCGGCCGGAACCGGCAGGCTGAGCTCACCGCGAGCCGCCTTCTGTCGCTGACCCTGGTGCAGGCGAAGCCTAATCTGATGCAGTTCCGCTTCGCTCATGATGCCGGACAGGCCGAGCAGTAGACGGTCGTGATAGGCACACGGGTCAAACAGCCGCTCACCATCGGCGATCAGCACGCCGAACAGCGAGCACAATTCCAGCAACTGATGCCAGTCGCGATTGTTACGCGCCAAGCGCGAGGCGTCGAGGCTGATCTCGGTGATCAGCTTCTGGAAGCCCAAACGCTCGGCCGTGCCGGCACCGGACTTGCCCAGATCCTCGTCGATGACCTGGATCCGCTCGCGCGGCCAGCCCCATGCCTCAGCCCGCTCAACCAGACGGTACTGCAGCTCAGTACTCTCCTGATGCTGCTTGACTTGGGTCAACGAGGACTGGCGCACGTAGATATAGGCCAGCTTGGCCCGACGAGCTGCCGTGAGGTGGTCGTCAGACAGGTTCGGGGTGGTCACCATCTGCGCTCTCCCTGATCGGGTGCATCCGCCGCAGAAGTTCGGCTAGAAGCTGCGCCATCTGTGTCTGGGTCTCGGTCGGGAGGCTCGGCCACGGTCGAGGCGGGATGTTCCTGGAGCGGTTCAGGTGCAGCGCTGCCGGAGGAGCCGCCTCCCGGCGCGAAAGGACGCGTTTGGCCATGGCCGATCCCCTCCTGTGCGGACGCGGTGATTATGGCGGCCAAATGCTGCGCCAGTGGGAGCAGGGTCCGGACGCTGACCCGCAGAGCCGCGTCTGACCTGTTGGTGCTGGTGGCCCCAGCCAAATCGGTGATGGACCGGCGAACGGAGCGCCGGCGGCCATCAGGCAGCGCGATCACGACAAAGGATGGCCCACGTGCGGAGTGCACGGACACGAGTTCGAACTGCTGTCCGCTCAGGGCGTGATGGGGATCGATGATCGTCACATGAGATACGGGCCGATCAACAATAGAGGTCTTCTGCCATGCCCGTGATGGCTGGGCTGCGCTGTCATAAACTAAGCGCGCCGTGGATCATCGATGGCCCGATCACCCGCCTGGCGTTCGAGGCTTACATCGAGACGCAGCTCGCGCCGACGCTGCGCAAAGGCGATGTAGTGATCCTCGACAACCTGGCTGTTCACAAGAGTGAAAGGGCCGCCCAGTGTCTGAAGCAACGCGGAGCCTGGTTCCTGTTCCTGCCGGCTTATTCGCCCGATCTTAATCCAATTGAGCAAGCCTTCGCCAGGATCAAAGCGCACCTGCGCAAGGCCGAGGCCCGAACGTTCGACGCGCTTTGGCACGCCCTCGGCGGCATCTGCAATCTCTTCGAGCCACAGGAGTGTTGGAACTATCTCAGGGCCGCCGGATATGCGTCCATTTAACTGTCCGATGCTTTAGCGCGATGTGGCGCCGATGAATCCAAAAGGCCGTAAAATCCATGAGATCTAAAATCCATGAGATCCCGGCCGGCGGCCACATAACCTGGTCAACGTGAAGAGCGGCGTCAACCGGGCCTCGTTCTACGATCCGGAGATCAACCGCAGCTACGGCATGATGGCCGCGCATTACGGCGTCGGCGTTCTGCCGGCGCGGCCACGAAAGCCCAAGGACAAAGCCAAAGTGGAGAATGGCGTGCGCTTTGCCCAGGCCTGCATTCTCGGACGGCTGCGGCACCAGACCTTCTTCTCGCTGGCCGAGGCCAATGCGGCGATTGCCGGCGCGTGCGAGCGCATCAACGATCATGTCGTGCGCCGCCTCGGCGTCAGCCGCCGGCATCTCTTCGAGACGATGGAGCGCCAGGCGCTGGCACCGCTGCCGGGCGACGACTACGAGTTTGCTGAATGGCGCTTCGCCCGGGTCGGCACAGACTATCACGTCGAGTACGAGAGCTTCTTCTATTCGGTCCCGCACGGCCTGATCCGCGAGCAGGTCGACCTGCGCGCCACCAGCCGCACGATCGAGATCTTCCACCGCGGCCAGCGCGTGGCAGCCCATCAGCGCCGCTACGGTGGCCGCCGGCACGGCACCGATCCGGACCACATGCCGAGCTCGCATCGGCGCTATGCCGACTGGACCCCGGAGCGCTTCCGCCGTTGGGCGGCGTCGATCGGCCCGCAGACCGAAGGCCTGATCACGGCCATTCTGGCGCACCGCCCGCATCCCGAGCAGGGCTTTCGGACCTGTCTCGGGGTTTTGCGCCTGTTGCGCGATCTCGACCCCTCTCGCGCGGAAGCGGTCTCGGCACGCGCCCTCCAGATCGGGGCGCTCACCTACAAGAGCAGCGCCTCCATCCTGGCCAACCGCCTGGCCGCCCAACCCGCCCGCGACCCCGAACCCACCGCCATTCTGGAGCACGCCAACCTGCGTGGCCCGGGCTACTTCCACTAAGGAGACCCTGCATGTTGACTCATCCCACTCTCGCCCTGCTGACCGACCTCGGTCTTCATGGCATGGCCAGTGCCTTCAAGGATCTGCAATCCCAGCCCGAGGCCCGCGCCCTGGAGCATGGTGACTGGCTTGCACTCCTGCTCGAGCGGGAGGCGACGCTGCGCTGTCAGAAGCGGTTTGAGAGCCGGGCCCGGGCGGCTCGTCTGCGCCACGACGTTCATGTCGAGGATGTCGACTTCAGGGCGGCGCGCGGTCTTGATCGCGGGCTCTTCCTCAAGCTGTCCGGCTGCGACTGGATCCGTGAGCGCCGCGGGCTCTTGCTGACCGGGCCAGCCGGGGTCGGAAAAAGCTGGCTCGCGTGCGCGCTGGGCCAGAAGGCGTGCCGGGAGGACTTCTCAGTGGTGTATCACCGTGCCCCAGGCTGTTTGCGGCGCTCGCTCTGGCGCGGGGAGACGGCCGCTACGCGCGGATGCTCAAGGCGCTGGCCCGCGTGGACCTGCTGATTCTTGATGATTGGGGCCCCGAGAAGCTCAATGACGATCAGCGGCGGGATCTGCTGGAGATTGTCGAGGATCGGTACGAGCGGCGCTCCACCATCGTCGCGAGCCAGATCCCGGTCGATCGCTGGTATGGGATCATCAGCAATCCGACCATTGCCGATGCGATCTTGGATCGTCTCGTCCACAATGCCTACCGGATTGAACTCTCCGGCGTGAGCCTGCGCAAGCAGCTTTCCTCGGCCGCCGCATCATCGTCCAATTGACGACCGGACAATCTCAATCCACCATCTCCCATGACCCAGGGTCAGACCAGAAATGTGTCCGGCTTCACCGGAGCCCGCACCATGATTAGTTAATGCTTTGCAAAAAGCAACAGATGCAGTGGAGCCGACGCGGAGCTCATCTGCTCCTGCAGACACGGACCGAGACCTTGAAAGGCTCCCTGCGTGCCACATTCGAGCGCGGGTATCCTGGCATGATGAACGACGATGTTAGATGCGATGGCCGGGTGTCAGCCTAACTGCCACACAACTCCTCATGCTCCCTTTTATGAAATGGGATGGATGGTGCTCGGTTGTGCAAACCAGTCTCAGCAGATAAAGCCTCGCTTCATCAATCACGGAGCGTACAGAGAGCGTATGAGCATGAGCCTTCCCGAGATTATTGTGAGCGAAGCACCCAGTCCTGCTGATTATGATGCGATCCTACACCCTCTCATCTCCTACAATGACAGTAAGGGCCCGCCCTCCCGCTTCCAGCCGCTTGCGATCTTGCTGCGTGATCCCAACACTGGCGAGACGCTCGGAGGCTTGTGGGGCAAATCCTCTTACGACTGGGTATTCATCGAGCTCCTCGTGGTGCCCGAGCAGTGGCGGGGACAGAATGTCGGCACGTTGCTCCTACAGAAGGCTGAGGAAGTCGGGCGGGTACGGAATTGCGTTGGTGTCTGGCTCAAGACCTTCGGATTTCAGGCTCGTGGCTTCTACGAGAAGAATGGATTTGAGCTCTTTGGCTCCCTTGATGACTATCCCCGCGGCTCAAACTGCTACTTCATGAGAAAGCTGCTGGAGCCGAAGGAGCGAGCCTCCTCCATGAGCCTCTAATTTCGCAGAATGCCCTTGATGGAGCGGGGCCTCCCAAATGCCCTTGCCGCCTACCGCGCTGCGATAGCTGCCACTGCAAGCGCCATAGCACCGCCGCTGATCTGATTGATGCGTCGGATGGCGCGGCTGTTCCGAAGGAACTGTCTCGCTTTGACTGCCAAGAAGACTCAAGACAGATCGACGGCGACCAGCATGATGAGAGGCGTTGCGACGAGCTGGAGCCAGCCCATTGCAGCCACTACCTGCATGTCGATGAGCGACGGCATCAGAGTGAGACAGAGCAGCATGTTCTTCAGGTTCCCGATCGAGATTGAAAGCCCGGAGAGGACGACCGTGATGCCTCTGCCCTCCATGGGAAGATTGGTCTCGCTAACCTTCAGTTTGCTCGTGAACAGGGCCCAAGCAAGGTAGAACAGGTAGGCGGCACCCGCCCGCTTGATGATCTCGAAGAGCAGATTGAATGAGGCCGCCAGTGCAGCAAGCCCGGCAATTGTCAAGCGAATCCAGGAATTGACCCCTCCTGTGCCTCACCGGAGAATGTTACCAGGCGTTGTGATGGAGCGGACGATCTCTCCTTCCGCGGCTGAAGGGTAGGCATGCGCCCGCTTGATCCAGTCCCCGTCGAGTATGATCCGCCCCATCACGTCAGCCCGCCAAGCCTTTACGACCCTTTGCACCATCCTCAGGCTCCTCGTCCGGAAGCGCGACGGATCGGCACCCATGAGACGCTGGAGCACCGTTGCCGCCGGGATCGCGGGCTCGGCCTCAAGCCATGCCTTGATCTGGGCCTCATACGGCTCAAACATGCTCGGCCGCTTTGGATACGGCTTTACTCGCCGATAAGGCCGTCGATGCGTCGGTCGTGTCTCGCCGGCCTGCCAGGCCGTCTTCAAGCCTGCCGCGAAGCGCTGAAGATCAATGGCGACTGGTTCCTCAGGCTTGCTGTTCAGGCCACGACGATCAACCCGTTTCCCAAGCTCTTCCTGGGCCACGCGGATACCAGTAAATAGCGTGACAGGATCTGATGCTTCTAACAGGTCCCGTAGCCGCTCTTTGTCTGCCTCGCTCACGCCGGGATGAGCCAACACGCGGGCAGCAGGCGGAACTGGCGCATGATAGCGCTTGATCACACGAGCTCCGATCCGGGTCTTCTCCCGCAGCTTGAACGACGGCTGGAACAGATTGCCGTGCAGACGCGCCACAGCGTAGAGGCGAGCAAGCGAGGCCGTCGCTTCTGACCCGACAAACCTGCCATAGCCCACCAGCCTGCGCACGATGGCGCCGTTCTTCTGCTCCACCCAGGCCTGGTCGTTCTTGCGGTAGGCATGCGACCGCGTCACCTCCAGCCCCTGGCCTCGACACCAGCAGACCACCAATTCGTTCATGAAGGCGCTGTCATTGTCGAAGTCCACGCCCAGCAGAGGAAAGGGAAACAGCGACCGGGCCTGCTGGATCGCCGCAATCACCAGACCGCTGTCCCGCGTGCGCACCGGCACGCACTTGGTCCAGCCCGTAGCGATATCGGTTAGAACTATCGTCTGCACGAAGCTGCCGGAGGACGATGTGCCGGAATGGGCCACGAAGTCGACCTCGATGTAACCGGGCACAGGATCGTCCCAGTCTCCGAAGGTGCGCACTGGCACCGAGCGGCGCACCGCCGAACTCATGCCAGCGCGACGGCGCTGACCGCCACGGGCGACAACGCGCACTTACGACAGCAGCCGGTCCATCGTGGCCGCGCTGACCGTCAGCAACTTGCCCTGCAACTCGTCATCCACATCAAGCCGGCCATACCGCGCAAGGGCCGGCAACAAAATGGGGATCATCGGCTTCAGGCGCTTTGAGCAGAGGCGGTCGGACGCCTCCCACAACACAACCAAGGCCTCGCGAACCCTGGCATCATACCGGGTGGCGTGTTGCCTGGCAGCGGACGGCTTGCTCTCACGTCGACAGAGGACCCGGATGGCATGCTTGCGGTGATAGCCGGTGACCGCAACGAACTCATCCAGGATGCGCTGCTTGTCCGCCCGGCGGCTTGATCGGTAGCGCTCGATGATTGCTTCAATCAGTTCCGAGCGTGTTGCCATGCTGAGACGCCTTGCCATCCACCATCCCCGCAACAGGATGACAAAAGATGACGCATCCCGTCCGGGACAGTGAGCCTACCGGTAACATTCAACGTGAGGCAATGCGGGGGCAGTTTTACATGTCGCCCGACACGGCAATGGCTACACTGAGCCGGAGGGCCTCGCCGAGCTATGCCGCGATGAGGAAGAGCAAAACAGTCTGCACGCCCTGCGACAGGACCCGCGCGACAAGCGAGGCCACGGTCGGTCCGGACTAACGGAATCAGCGATCAAGGCGCCCGCGAAGATGAGCAAGGCCATCAATGTCATCGTCATAACCTGTGGTCAAAGAGCAGACTGCTACGAGTGCCCGCGCAAAATTTGGCTCGGCCCTCATTAATTGATTTCCTGGCTGCGCCAAGCCATAGCCAAGCCATATTAGCTGTAGTAGTCAGCATTTGGTCGGACAGTCGGCGTCAGAGAGTGATCGGGTTGAGCCTGTCCGACAGGATCAGGCCGCAATTATTTTCTCCTTGGCCAGCGGCACCGCATCGAGGAAGGTCTGCAATCGAGCCGTCTGTCTCTGCGGGAGCTGATGCGGCGAATCCGGCATGATGAAATCAGTGATCAGGTCGCGGACATAAACCGCGTCCTGCGCGGCCACTATGCCTATTATGGCGTCGCGGGAAATCTCCAGTCGCTGATCAAGGTGTACCAGGGCGTGGAGCGTTACTGGCGCAGAATGCTGGGCAGCCGCAGCCGTGATAGCGGACGCCTCAGTTGGAGCACTTTCAACCAGATCAAAGAACGGAACCCGCTCCTGCGACCCAAGCTGCGGCTCCCCACCGCGAACTGCAGGCACTCGCGGTGCTGTGAACCAACTGCCGAAGAGCGTGGTGCGGTAGCTCCACACGCCACGTTTTGTGGGAACCGGGGGCGGGTGACCGCCTCCGGTGACCCGGTGCGGTTGGAAAAGTGCCAGCAACGGCAACTCGCTAGCCGCCTACTCTACTTCCTCGTAACAGCCCGGTCGAAGGAGATCCTGGAGCAGTATGTGCAGCCCACAATCGAGGCGTTCCTTGCAACGAGAGGGCTCGCGCTGAATCAGGAGAAGACCCGCGTCGTCTCGATTGACGAGGGCTTCAACTTCCTTGGGTTCACAATCCGGAAGGTCCGCAATGGGAAGCTGCTGATCACGCCCGAGAAGGCCAAGGTCCGCGCACATCTGCGCGCGATCGAAGCCTATCTCGACGCCCATCGGCAGGTTCCCGCCGGCGCGGTGGTGCGGGTTCTGACTCCGATGATCCAGGGTTGGACCCTGTACTACCGCCACGCCTGTTCCGCCACCACCTTTGCCTATCTCAATCATCGGGTCTGGCAGATGCTGTGGGCGTGGGCCAGACGGCGCCACCCGCAGAAGAGCAAGCGCTGGGCCAAGGCTCGCTATTTCAGGCCGACCCAGACGCGGGTGTGAAACTTCGCCGACGCGGTGGTACTAGGGGCGGCGATGCTGCCCTGCTACAGCGACAGCAGGATCGTCCGCCACATCAAGGTCAAGGGACGCAGCAGCCCCCTCGATTCCGGACGCCCATCCCTATTGGGAAGAACGGCGGCGGATATGACTGGCGGCGTGCTGCCTCTCCAGCCGGAGACAGGCACCTCCTGCGCACTCAGGACTATGCTTGTGCCGCATGTGGTGTCCCGTTCGATCCAGACGCGGACATCAACATGATGAACGTGCACCATGTCCAGTCCCGCCACACAGGCGGCGGGGACGAGATGAGGAACCTGCGCCTCCTGCATCGATGGTGCCACCATCGACACCATCAGCAGGTCGGGTATCGAACGGCTGAGGCTTGAGCCGGATGACGAGCAATCGTCATGTCCGATTCTGAGGGGGCTAGGCTTCGGTAACGGAGCATGGCTACCCGACTTCGTCTACGGACGCACCCGCTCGGTCCGCACTGCGCCCTCGGCCAGGGCACCTCAGAAGAAGCTCCCGCGCGAGCAGTGGAGAATCGTCGTGAAGGACCAGTACCCCGCCTATATCAGCTGGACGACGTTCGAGAAGATCGACGCCATGCTGCGCGACAATTACGCCGAGTACGACCGGAACAAGACGCGCGGCGTGCCGCAGACGGGCGCCGCGCTGCTGCACGGGATCGTGTACTGTGGCGCGTGCGGCCACAAGATGGTGGTCCAGTACAAGGGCGGGGTCCGGTACATGTGCAACTATCTGCGCCAGCAGCACGGCGTTCCGGTGTGTCAGGTCATCCCGGCCGCTCCCGTCGATGCCGAGGCCGTGGCGGCTTTCTTCAAGGCCCTCGCTCCGGCCGAGCTGGACGCCTACGCACGGGCCGTGGCGCTCCGGCGCGAGGCGGATGCTGCGGCGCTGAAGGCTCAGGCGCAGCAGGTGGAGCGGCTGCGCTACCGGGCGGCGCTGACCGAGCGGCAGTTCGATCCGGTCGATCCGGACAACCGTCTCGTCGCCGCCGAGCTCGAGCGGCGCTGGGAGGAGACGTTGCGCGATCTACGCCAGGCCGAAGCCGCGCTCGCCGACGCGGCCCAGGAAGCGGGCCGCGTCGTCCCATTCGGCATCAGCCCCGATCTCCACGCTGCCTTCGCCGAGGTCGGCCAGCGCCTGCCGGACCTGTGGCACCAGCCGGCCCTTACCACGGCGGGCAAGAAGGCGCTCCTGCGCTGCCTCATCGATAAGGTGGTGATTCACCGCGCCGTCCGGGACACGATCGCCCTGCGCCTCGTCTGGCGCGGCGGAGCGACGAGCGAGATCGCGCTGCCGATCACAGTTGGCTCGCTTGCCGAGCTGTCGCGCAGCGGCGAGATGGAAGCCGCCATCGTCGAGCGCGCCCGCGCGGGTGAGAGTGATGCAGCAATTGCCGCTGCGCTCAGTGCCGCCGGGCACCGTTCACCCCTGCGCCAGGCGGTGTTGCCGAGCACGGTCCAGGCCATCCGGTTGCGACATGGCATCCTGCGCGAGCGCCACCAGTCGCATCCGCGCCGCATCCCCGGCTACCTCACCGTGTCGCAACTCGCGGCCCAGCTCGGCGTCACCCCGTACTGGATCTATGACCGCATTTACAGCGGCACAATTGCCATTGAACTGGATGCCCAGACTGGGCTCTATCTGTTCCCGGACCGCCCCGAAACCTTAAGCGTTTTCCAGAAGCTCAAAGCCGGCAAGTTGGACCGCCTCTCCCTCGTCCCTCGGCTGGCTTATTGAGTAGGGCAGCAAGATGTGTGATCGAACAAGCTCACGGACCAGCCTTGGACCATCATGTCGATCGGCCTGCGCGATTGGGCCAATGCATGACGATCCTCCAGTGCAAGAAGGAACCAGGGGTCGTGGAGAAGGACGATCAACCCCGTCCCAAAACCACGATGAAAGCGTTCTCGCGCCTGCCCGCCCCATTGCACGGGGTGACACAGTGACGGCGGGCAATGCGTCGGCTCTCAGTGACGGAGCCGCGGCGCTGATCGTCACCTCAGAGGAGGCCGTCGAGCGCTACGGGTTCAAACCCATCGCCCGCATCCTCGGCGCGGCGTCCACGGGCGCCGCGCATCGTGGGCTTTGCCCAGCACCCGCGACGAAGAAGCTCTGCACGCGACTCGGCCTGAAGAGGGGCGATTTTGACGTCATCGAACTCAATGACGCCCTGCCGGCCAGGAGATCGCAATCCTGCGTGACCTCGGCCTTCCCTACGATGCCGAGCACGTCAATCCGAACCGCGGAGCCAACGCGCTTGGCCGCCCGCTTGGCATGTCGGAAGCGCGCATCGCCGGCACGGCCGAGAGCAACTCGCTATGTAGCCAGGATGCAGTCGGACCAGCTTCGAGGCCGAGCCGAGAGATTGGCTGGCTTCGAGGCCGAGCCGAGAGATTGGCTGGCCGAACTCCCTCAAGGGTTCGATTATCGCATTCTGTTCTGCTTCGACTTCACGCTTACGCGGCGTCGAGCGTGCGGCGCACCATGCCGCGTGCCTAAGTCCGCTGATCCGGTTCGTGTCGGCGATGATCACCTCTTATCCGCCGCCACCTCCGCCGGTGCGTAGAGGTTTGGGGTCGCTGATTGTTCCTGTTCGCCAAGGGTCGGAAATGGTGTGATTGACCAACTAATTAAATCGACGGCACATTGAAGTATTGCCTCGGTTCGAGTTGAGCTGGGTGAAGAGGCGATGACATATCCGATACAGTCTCCGTCATCACCTTTCCTGATGATCGGCGTCTGGGGCTTAACATACAATCTGACCTCAGCGACACCTGATACAGCAGCCGCCCGACTGTGGCCGTCTATCCAATCGAGGGTGCCATCGCGATCAGGAACGAGGAACCGCGCAGCCGCAGTGTACGAATGCCTTCTGCGCAAACCCCATTCCTCGCCGATAACAAGCTTGATGTGCTCGGTAACGAGATCGATGCCGCAAGCCAGCTGAACCAGTTTAGGAGTGGGCGCGGCAGGAATTCGCGGATTGACCTCAATGACGACTGGGCCACGCTTCGTCCACCGGAATTCAATGTTCGCTGGCCCCCAGCCAAGACCGAGGGCTTGCAAACAGCTCAGCGAAAGACCGGCGATACGCTTATGCTCGTCATTAGTCAGCGGGGCCGGAAAGGTGAATTCCCGAAAAACGAAATGCGGCATGCGGTCGAAGTCAGCGGCACCAATCGCAATGACTTCATTTCCCATTGTGTCAGCGCTATAGTACGGGCCCTGTGCGAATTCTTCGACCAGTATCCGCGGCGCAGACCGCCATATGTGCGTCCCGCCCAACAGATATGTCGTATGTTCGGCTAATTCTTCGACAGTGCGGCACAATCGGACACCGCTGCTGCCGATACCCACGACTGGCTTAAGGATTACCGGCAGGCCGATCTCCGCGGCGGAATTTTTTACGTCTGTCACATTCGCTGCCACGCGAAAAGCAGGTATTGGAACGCCGGCCTCCGAGAGGAGTTGACGTTGAGTGAACTTGTTGCAGCATCGTTCAATCGATGCGGGGTTTGGTCCCGGTAGGTCGAAATACCGGCAGAGCTTGCCAGCGGTCGCATAGACTGACTCCCTGGCAGACGTAATGCCAGCAATGTCATAGGTCTCACGTAGCCGGGAACATTCGTGGATCAGCGCATCGAGATTATCTGTATCGACACGGATTGCCTCAATGTTTTCTGCCGCAAGATAGTCGTACTGAGCTGGATCAGCTGACAGGGTAATTGGATGAAGGCCAAGACGCTGGGCCGCTTGGATGTATGGCAGACCATTACTCCTTGTGCCTTCAACCATGATGAGCGCTCTTCTTTCCATCGGCGTCGACCCTCCATGCGTGCTGCGCGGCGGTCCGAGCGTAAATCAGCATCAGCTTTTTCAGCCGTGCTTAACTTCAGACCTTGTTGTGAACGTACCATGGTCAGCGATATGCGTTTGCAAAGATTCTGTAAATTTACTTGAAGGATCCGTTGCAACATTTTGGTTGCCGGCGGTGTGGCACGGAGCGTCTCGACGAAATTCGCAGGGTTACGACGTCAAGGGATGCCGGTTTAACCAGTCAGTCGTTCTGCTTTGCGTGCTTGGTACCGGACCCGATATTATGCCACCAGACCAATTGCACCGACGACCGAGGTGCAGCGCAAGACCAATAGCGTGAATGGATTTGCGCTGGCCTCATAGGCGATTTTCCCCATAGGCGTATCGATCGTATCGCCCACTCGAGACCAATGCGAACCGATTTAAACGGTCGGGGGTAAGGCAGGTCAGCATGCTCGTGTCGTTGGCGACAGCGAGCCTTTGGTGCGCACCGTGCGATGCCGGACCGTGGCGAATACACTCTCGATCGGGTTCGTGGTTCTCAACGCCAGCAGTGCCCGCTGGTCCTTGCGCAGGCACTCGACGGCTTTCGGATAGCGCGCGCCATAGGCTTGCTCGAACAGATCGACAGCGACCTCGGCCTGAGCTCGTGTCGGGGCGAGATAGATCTCCCGCAGGGCCGCCTTCATGCCCGGCTGCACGGACTTGGGCACCTTATTGAG
>NZ_QDAH01000097.1 GCF_003075415.1 Microvirga sp. KLBC 81 | reverse complement strand
CTGGCAGGCCCGCGATCTGTCAGCCCGCCGCTACGTCTATGTCTGGGCCGATGGCGTCTACCTCCAGGCCCGGATGGAAGATCACGCGGAGTGCATCCTGGTGCTGATCGGCGCCACCCCGGAAGGCAAGAAGGAACTGGTCGGCTTCCAGGCCGGCGTGCGCGAGAGCGCCCAGAGCTGGCGCGAGCTTCTCGTCGAGATCAAACGTCGTGGTTTGACCATCCCACCTCGGATTGCTGTCGGGGACGGGGCACTTGGCTTCTGGAAGGCGCTCGACGAGCTCTTTCCCGGCACCCATCATCAGCGCTGCTGGCGGCACAAGACGGCCAACGTGCTCAATAAGGTGCCCAAGTCCGTGCAGCCGGGCATGAAGGCGGCCCTGCGGGAGATCTATCTCGCCCCGACACGAGCGCAGGCCGAGGCGGCTATCGATCTGTTCGAGCAAGCCTATCAGGCGCGTTACCCGAAAGCCGTGGAGTGTGTGCGCAAGGACCAGCAGGCGCTGCTGGCCTTCTTCGACTGGCCGGCCGAGCACTGGATCCATCTACGGACCACGAACCCGATTGAAAGTGTGTTTGCGACCGTGCGGCACCGGACTGTGCGCACCAAGGGCTCGTTGTCCCCCACGACCGCTCGGCTGATGGTCTTCAAGCTCATCATGGCGGCTTCGAAAACCTGGCGTCGGCTGATGGGCGAAAACCAGTTGCCGAAGGTGATCGCCGGTGTCAGATTCCAGGACGGCGCCGAGATCATTCCGACGCCATCACACAACGTCGCCTGATTGGCCCCATCGCCTAAATTCCGGCATAACTCCTGTGCATGAGGCTCAGGCTCAGGAGGTTGAGAGCGCGAAGGCGAAGCCACGGAAGAAGGCTGCTAAGATCATCGGGCCGGCGAGGGGCTCGCGCCGAGCAGACGATCGCAGGCTAACCGAGCGTCAGGCCGCCGCTGCTCAGCTCCCGCGCCAGGAACGCTGGAAACGGCGCCTTCATCCCGCTGCTTGGTAAGAGGCATTTTCGCGAGAAGGACAGCTTCTCACCCTCTGCCGCACAACTTCAAATTCCATAATGTTTGCTCAACGACATTGAGTTTCACTGTAACAGACGCGGTTTTTGCGATGAACATCTCCCCGGCTTGATCATTGATGAAGTGCTTCCGGTAAGGGGAAGCAATGATGTCCGAAACTCTGTCTGCTGCAGCCATCGCCACCAGCCGGGATGAGAAGATCCGGCACCGGGCTTACGAGATCTGGGAGAGGGAGGGCCGCACCGGCAATCCTGAAGACCATTGGTTCCGGGCGCAGCATGAACTGGCTGATCAGGGTCAGGAGTGCTCTGCCGCGACTGCCGAGAATGCTCCACCAGCTGCTGTGGCAGAAGCGAACTCGGCCGCCACAGGTGAAATTCCTGATGAGCGGGTTGCCGATTAGTTGACGCGGCAAAGATCCCACGGGATGGCACAACACTCCGACTGTACACCGCTAACCGGCGGTGGCAGCCCTCCATGGCGACTGGTGGCTTCAGGTGGGTGCACAGCAGATAAGGAGTCGGCTTTGCCTGACCCTGACGCTATGGTGGCACCGAACTCCCAAATGCGGCGATCGAGCTGTTGAAAGCTCAGGTGGCCATGGAACTCTCACGAGCCCTCATCGTGTTGCTCTCGGATCAGTGCACCGAATGTGAGAGCTATGCCTGAGATCAGCGAGCCGTCCCCAGGGACCCGAACAACCCTGTTCAAGCTCCGGGCGCGACAATGCCACTTCATCATCTCGGATAGGGACAACAAAAAGGCCGCATCCTGGGGTGAGGCGTCTAAACCTTGAGGTCGACCGCCGCCTCCTTGCCGGTCCTGCGGTCGGACTGGATCTCGTAGGAGACCTTCTGCCCTTCGCTCAACCCTCTGAGGCCGGCACGCTCAACCGCACTGATGTGCACGAACACATCCTTGCCGCCGGTGTCCGGCTGAATGAAGCCGTAGCCTTTGGTCTCGTTGAACCACTTCACAGTAACCGTCGCCATGGTCGTCTATAATCCCTCTGCCGGCATGAATGGTGTCTTGGTGCCATTCTGCCTGTACCACCCTGTCCCAGCGGCGGAAGGCTAGTTGCACGACCAAGACTTGGCAAGGATCATTGGCAAGGATCAATGGAATGACCCTCCTCGAGTACTCGACACCTTTGGAAAGCCGTACGATGCTTGTAAGCGGCAGCGCAAGAGACTGCGCCGAACCGGGAGGAAGATGATGGCGAGATCACCAGGTGGGCGCCGTCCGAGCGATCCGCTGAAGGCTGCGGAGGCGGCTTTCAAGAAGGCGACCACGAGGCCGATCGAAGAGCCGCCGAAAGCGGCAGCAATTCCTGGGGTCAAGGAGACGGTCACTCTCCGCATTGACCAGGATGTGCTTGAGTTCTTCCAGCAGGACGGCCCAGGCTGGCAGGATCGGATCAATGCAGCCCTTCGGAAGGCCGCTGGCAAGTGAGAGGCGGTCTCCTGAACCAAGGCTAGTCGTCCTCACTCACACGCAATGCTGGCTCTGTTTCTGTCGAGAGTAGCAGGCTGCGCCTCGTCTTCCTTTGCCCATTCATCCGAGCGGGTGTGCGAGGCAGGCGATCAGTTGATGGCTCGCGACACGCTCCGCTTTTGCCGTAAGCACCTCAATGGAGGGACAGTCCGCGAGGTCGAGTGGCTGCGAACATTCGTAACCGGATGGTTCCCGACTTTCGGTGAGGGCGGGAAGCCCCAGCGTATCTGGATCAGTTCACGCTCGCCATCATAATTTCTGACGGCCGGCGCCATCTGGTCCGGAAAGATCGCCGGCAGGGGAGGGATGTTGCCTGCGTTGTACCGGGTCACATTGAACGCCCGCCGCAACGCGGCCTAGGCGTATAAGAGCTTAAGTCGTATAAGAGCTAGAGAGATGGCACACGGCTCGAACCTTCCGTCTCGGCATTCCGAGTGTCACCTTCATCAGGCGGTTGTGTCACCTCTGAACGTGACAATAAGCACTATTCCGCGCAACCCTTCCGGCTATCATCCAAGTGCATCGCAGGCAGCGGTTGATTTGCAAATCACAGAATGTTGCCCGCCCATTTCGCCGGCCGTCTGTTCCCCCTTGACTCCTCTCTGCTTTGCCCAATGCCGCCTCTCACCGATCCCGTCAAGACTTTGCCAGAAGTGACCAATCCGACCCATACCCGGCAGATCGGCAACAAGCAGGCGGAGCCCTATCAGCACAGGATCACGGGTTCCGTTCGTGAAGCGATCCAGCGAGGGCGTTCTGGTGCGGTGCTCGCGCCCACAGGCAGCGGGAAAAGCCTTCTGGCGGCCGCGGCAGCCGAGGATGCGGTTGATCTGGAAAAACCCATTCTCGTCCTCCACTCCGATGTCAGCCTACTGCGCCAGAACTACGCCCGGTTCCAAACCGTTCCCGCTGTGAAGGGCGCCCCGACCGCATTCTTCGTCGCCAAGAATGAAATCATGGGCGACCAGCCGATGGTCAGGAACTCTCTGGATGCCGCCGTCATTCCGGCGACAAACATGTCCCTCGTCAACAAACTGGATGACGAGGACTTCCTGCATTCCCTCGACCAATTTGGGAAGAGGGGAGGGGTGATTCTCATCGATGAAGGGCACAAGGCCGCAGCCGAGGAGCTCGCCCGCGTCCTCTCCCGGATCGCCCTTGCCGGCGGCTCGGGCATCGTTCTGACGGCGATCCCGTTCCGCACCGATGGCAATGATCCGCTGGATGCATTCGGCGCCAGCATCGAGCATGACCTGATCGATGTCGCCACCTGTGACGAGGTCCTGACGACAAGGCGCACGGTCCCGACCAGGTTGGACATTGCTACAGACGAGTTCGAGGCCCATCTCGGAACCGATGCCGTCCGGTTCATCGGGAGCGCCTTCCTGGCCTTGCTGGCCTAAAACGAATCGGTGGACCAAGCCTCCCAACAGGCGTTCTCCCGCTTTTTCAAGGAAAGAGCGAGCGAGGGGGGATAGGGCGATTGCCGCCCTCATCGTCGCGGCCGTCGCCCGGATCTGGGTTAAACGCGCCGCCAAGGTGACTCTGGCGATGATCCACTGCGACAGCGTGGAGTTTGCCAGGGAGCTCTCAGGCTACCTTGCTCAAGAACCCCTCCCGCCCGATCACGAGAGGGAAGGGGAGAAGCCCCGCGTGGCCTTCGTTGTGGCCGGCGAAATCCGCATCTGGCGCAGCGGCGCAGAGGAAGGGTTGAAAGAAGGCGAGCCTGTTGGCCGCAAGGTCAAGCGCAACGATCTTCTGGATGCCGCTCGAGCCGAGGGTTCGATATCCTCGTCAACGTGAACGCCTTGGGCGTTGGCACCGACGTTCTCCAGACCGACCTCAATATTCTTGCTTGCCAGGAGCGGTCGATTGGGCCGGTCAACAGATCAGTGGTCGCGGCGGGCGGGCTCATCAGCCGAGTGGCAAGACCCATCAGGTGTTTGTCGATGTCGGCAACTCGATCCTGCGCCTCTTCGATATGGATGCCATGCGCCGGAATGATCCGGAACGCTGCCGACGCCAAGTGCGCGGCTTGGCCTCTCCGATCCCAGAGCCGTTCGAGGCATGGTTTGACAAAGATCCGAGCCTGCGGGAACAGATCGAGGAGCGCCAACGCCAGATCCGGTTGCGAATGGGGGAGGGGGACAGCGAGCAGTACGACGATCCGCTCGACCCCACGATGGAGATCGGCAACAAAATGACTCTGCCGGTCCCGAAACCCTTCGCCATGGGCCTCATGGCGACAGGCATGCGGCGATACGATTCCGCGAACAAGAGATTTTCCAGCCGGGTTGCTTTGTTCTGCGACCTGCGGGAATTCGGCCTCTATGATCAGGATACGGCACCAGATCTGCCTCGTTGGCTGGTGGCCACGCATGACGAGCAGACGGGCCAGCAGGGCTTTCTGTGCAAGACGCTGGATCGCCCATCAATACGCGGCCTTTGTTGGCATCCGGTATGATGGCGACTATGAAACCGCCAGTTCGGCCAACAAGCAGCGGCAGTTCCTGAAGAACCTTCAGCAGGCGCGGCCTTTGGTGTTGCCATGGCTCACTGGCTTCGCCGATCCCTCCAGCGCCACGCAGATGTCAGCAGCGATCGATCTCCTCAAGGACAAGGCCCGATTGCTCACCCGGTTGTTCAATTTGGCTGCCGTTCGTCTCGTGGAGCGGGCTACCGATGCCCACAGCCTGAGGCCAGGTCTTCGTTCAGTGGTGCTCGATCGACCCCATCAGATCGCCCCGCAACGGCGGGATCTGCTCGCTGCCTATTGCCGCCTGCGTCAGCGATCTGCCCACCTTTATCCTGATGCGTTCGGAGGCAAGCCTCCATTCTCGGTGACAACCTTTGACCCGAGCGTGCTGCCCGAGATCAAGGCCATCGTGGCGAATACGAATGGGCGCTTCTTCGTCATCGACAATCCAGACAAGGAAGAGCAGCTCCGTCCCAGCCTTACCGAAGGGCTCATCAAATCCTCCGTCGTGGCGGTTGGTCCGAAGGGTTCAAGCGAGCAATGGATTCGGCAGAAAGCCGGGTTCGGTCGTCACGACGATGCCGCGCGAGCGCGAGAACAGAGCTTCAAGGGTCACCTTCAAGAGCTTGCCGATGGTCCGTTGAGCAAGGATCAATCGCTGGCGATCACATTGTCCCGGACCGAATATCTCGAGATTGCGGCTGCAACTCCCGGGAAGGAGCTCGTCCGGGCTCTGCCATCGGCAGTGATGAATCTGATGCTTCTCTTGGGCGAGCACAACGGAATGCCTCTGCCTGGTGAGCAGGTGGAACTCATCCAACAATCGATCCAGAAAAAACCGGCCGGAGATTGCCGTTCCATTTTCTCTGCCCCGACTTTGTGCGCGCTACGCTCAAAAGCCGGTGCCGGCGCAGAGGAAAGTTCTGAAGGAACTGGAGACAGCCGCGACATTCAAGAAGAACCGGGATGCCTACCTGCGATCCCAAAATCGTTCGTCTCTGGCATCATGAACAGCGTTATTATCAGCGAAACGGAACTTCCAGCACTTGGACCTTTTTCCTCCTGTGATATGCCACGAGTGATATCTCGTCGCTTATGTTCTCATCAAAGGAGTTTCCAGTGGCAAAAGCAGCAACGAAGAAAGCCCCGGCCCGCAAGGCCGCAGCTACGAAGACCCCAGCTAAGAAGACCGCCGCCAAGACGGCTGCCAAGGCCGTTGCCAAGAAGCCCGCTAAGGCGGCTGCTTCCAAGACCACGGCGAAGGCGGCCGTGAAGGCAGTGAAGAAACCCGCCAAGGGGCCGGCAACGACGAACGGCATCCTGACGCTGCGTCACATCGCTGAGGCGCTGTCCGAAGCGCACGAGCTTCCGAAGCGTCAGGTGAACGAGATGATGACCCAGGTCATCGACTTCATCGCCAAGAGCCTGAAGAAGGGTGAGAAGATCCGCCTCTCCGGCCTCGGCATCCTGCAGGTTCGCAAGCGCGCGGCTCGCATGGGCCGCAACCCGCAGACCGGCGAGCCCGTGAAGATCAAGGCTTCGAAGAAGATCGCCTTCCGCGCCGCCAAGGACCTGAAGGAATCGATCTAACCGGAGCGGTCTCCGGAGTAACTGAGGATACGCCAACTCCGCCGGAACTCTGGTGGGGTTGGCCTGCCGTTACTGAGTGCTCCTCAGGAGAGATGCTGAGCGAAGTACTTGTTCATCTCGAACATACTGACCTTGCTCTTGCCGCCGAACACAGCCTGAAGCTTCCCGTCCGCGAGGATCTCACGCTTATTCTCGGGGTTCTGCAGGTTGTTCGACTTGATGTAGTCCCACACCTTGCTCACAACCTCCGTGCGGGGCAACGGGGAAGAACCGACCACAGCCGCCAGTTCAGTCGAGGGCTGCAACGGCTTCATCAAAGCTGGATTCGGCTTCTTGGCTGCATTGGATTCTGACACTGTAAAACTCCGTTGTTAGTCTTGTCTGCCATCTGTATGGGAAAGGTGGCGGGACCATGGCGAGCAAGGACCTAACAGTCTCTTATCCCCGCTCCGGCCATCGAAGTGTTCGGACGGTGGCTCGATTGACGATTGCCAGACCGTCACCAGCCGCGCCGCTTGCTTTGTGGCTTTGCATCATCTGCCGCATCGCTTCCTCGGCCTGCGCTCTGGCTTCGTCATCATGCCTGAGGTTGCGTACGTCCGAAGGTTCCTCTTGCTGATGCATGCCATTCTTGCGCGCCCGCCGCTGCTTTGCCCGCGCGGCAGTGGCCGCCGTGTTGGCCAGCTTCTCAAGCCTATCGAGATGCGGCATCCTGGCAGCCCCGTTGATCTCAGGTTGTTCGTCCTCCTCCGGGCGTTTAGCCATATGTTCGTTTCCTCAGGATGAAAGTGGTCAACTGCGCTAGAGTGTTACATGACTCCATTTCAGGACGCATCGATTAATTTCGCCTTAACTATAAAGGCCCGAGGTATGCCGATGCGAAAGATCCGTCATGGCTTCATAGCTATCGCCGTCCTCGGAGGCCCAGCCTCTCTCATCCTCGCGCACCAGAAGCTCACGGCAACTTTGACGCACGACGCATCCAATCCATCCGATGTCGCCGCAATCGTGCAGCAGGCCTATTCCAGATGCGCGGAAGCCCCGCGGCGTGTCAGACCCTCACACTGCGATGACTACATCCGGTCATTTGACGAATGCGCCGCCCGCAAGAACGAGTGCGACCCGCACTCTGTTTACGAGGTCTTGCTCAAGTTGAGGTTCACACCTTCGGATCGCGGCCACGAAACTTCGCCAAAGCCACTCTGAGGACCAATCGGCACTGCGACCTGACGCATGCTCGGGCGCTCTTATCGCATGCCTCGAGTGGAGCACGTCATCCAGACGTTTACCATGTCTTCCCGATCAGTCCCTAGGTCTGATGAAGCCGCGATGAGCGCGGAACCATGCTTCCCCCAGATCATTGATGTCCGCCAGCTGAATTGACCCTCATCGCCGGATGCTCGCACATCTGTGTCGGACTTCGGGTCGCAACTGGGCGGCTCATTTCATAATGCTGTCATCACTTTCTGGGAAAGCCAGGAGACTAAGCCATATCATTCAATCAAAGGTCAGGCGCTCGCGCCCGATGCTTGCTTTTGCTCAGCCATTGGCCGGGCCACATTGCTCGGTTCACGTCCGATAGGACGCAACGTTGGGAGGCTCAGATTCGCTATGTTTGTATGTCATTCTGACGTCACAGTCCTCGCTCACCGGGAGCCTTCATCGGTCCTTATCTCTACGAGAAACCTTGCAGCAAATCCCTCAGAGGACCATTGGCGAGACATGTTCACGATCAACGACACCACGACCGCAGCGATCAACATCCTTGGGGCAATCGATGCTCTCGAGTCTGCCCTGGATCGTCGCAGTGTCGATGCCGATGTTGCCATGACAACAGATCAGGAGCGAGAACTGCTGACACTTGGGATCAGAGATTCGCGGCTCATTCTCGAGATGCACCGCAAGCCACTGCCGAAAGTTCTGTCCTTGCTCTCGCGACGGATGGCAAACTCCCTCGGAATCTCTCGCACGAAGGCGAGCGCGGCCTTATGTGAGTTTCGCTTAGTGGAGGAACTGGCTGAAGGATTGTCTGCGCCAGCCGCGAGCGCCGCCTAAGGAACTCATCACAAGATTGGTCCGGCACAAACAGATGCTGGCCCGCCGTGAGGACCGCCCTCATGGAGGTGCCTCATGTGCGCGGTTCCTCCTTACCAAACTCTCGTTCAGAAGTCATCGAGACGGCCAGGGGCAATAAACGACGTAACGGGGCTGGTCTCAACAGCAGAATTATGGTATTGAGGCTGCCTCGCGGATCTTCCGCACAGTTCACAGCCACAGCCAGAGGAGGCGTTACATGTCTATGCGACTTTGCACGTACGAACGCGCCGCGCTCCTCATCACAACTCTTGCTGCTGGTGGCTCCGATGAAACCGACCGTATTCCCTCTGCCCTTTGTAGGGTTCGCATTCCGCTTTGAGTTCATTCGCGTTCAGCGCAAGCCGGCGAACGATTATAAGCGGCCCATCCTGACATTCAAGTTTGTCGACGCTCTGCGACGAGAGGTGGGTCCACACATCCTGCGCGACATCGGTGTCGACCGCAGCCGGAGCGACTAACATTCCGGCAGCGATGCGGTCGCACCATCTCGATCGACACTGACGGTGTGCGTCGCCGCACAGCGGCTTGTTGGACGCGCATCTCCATGGACCGTGCGATGCCGGAACACATCTCATGTGCCCTGGTGGAAGGTCTGGTGCTCAGCCTCTCGCCGGGGCGCTTCATGCTTGTTCACAGCGTTCGGTTGCACTTCCGACGTTGATGGCGCATTGTGGTGGCGTGGTGTTGCAACCGGCATCACAAAAGCGCCCTGACAGTGAGCTCCGCACGGCTAACTCTGTCAGGGCGTTGTCGTTTGTGAGAACTTTTCTCTCATTGGTGGTGGTCCTGCGCTCGGGGTATGGTCCGCTTAAACGGCCGACGCATCTTTGCATCTTCCGCTCAGGCTATAGTGGGTCGAGGACATCTCACTCCGTCGTCAGGCGTTGAATGCGGAGCTCGGCAAGCCTACGCTGATCCCCTGTCTCTCAACAATCGAGCGTGCATGACCCAGCGGCAGATCAGCGAGAAGAGGTCTTAGGCTTAGGGTTGGCGCTGAGCGGAAACCATATGCTGGGATTCAGGGTTGCTTCCCCCTTCTTCCGCAATGTACGAAAGACAGGCGTTCGCAATCCCTCACATTCCTTGGGTTTCATGACTGCTCGCCGCTTTCTCCTCACCCCGTCGTTCGCCCGTCTGATCCAGCGCGAAAGGGGTGGGCTGCGCCACGTCGAGGGCTTCTTCCCCAAACAGCGGGATCGTTCCTCCTGGGTTCGCCTCGAAGAGGAGAGGGGTCTGCTGATCCTCAAGACGGTTGGCCCTCACGGCGAGGTCGAGGACCAGACCGAAATCCCGGTAGCCCATGCTCATGCGCTGCTTGAGGTCTGCGCCGGCGAGGTCGACTACACCCGAACAGCCTTGCCGACCGGCGAAGGGCAGGCCCTGGTCGACGAGATCATCCGGCCGTGTGTCCTGCACCTCGTCACCATGGAATTCGGTTCTGACGGGGAAGCGAGGAGCTTTCGTCCACTCGAGTGGTTCGGGCCTGAGGTGACGGCGGATCCTCGCTACACCAAGCAGTCCATCGCTCTACGGGGGCTCGATGAGACTCCGGAGATCCCGCTGTCCGATGCGGCACTCGACAGCCTGATCGACACCCTGGAAGGCCGCTTCCCTGTCCAGGCGGGGATGGCCATCAACCGAAGGCCAGGCAGGTCCCGGTGACCAGGGCCAAGGCACAAACCAACAGTGAAACCGTCAAGGTCAACCTCGACGAGATCGAGCGGGCGGTGGTGCATGAAATGGAGAAGACACTTCAGAAGAGCAACCCCGAGTACGAGCCGCTCCCAGGATGCCCGACGCCCGTTCACCCATACGGCGCCATCTGGTGCTCTATCGGCGCGACCCGGAACAGGGCAGGGCACGCTTCTTCAGCCTGATGATCGAGCGAGACCTATTCGGTACGATCCGCCTGGTGCGCAACTGGGGTTTTGTAGGGTCGAAAGGTCAGGAGAAGATCGAGATCTTCTCCGATGAGAGTAAAGCCGTGCAGGCGCTGGACAACTGGGCAGGATCCCAGCGACGGAAGGGCTATACAGACCTCTGACTCATCGAGACAGGGGCCGCTGCGCTATTCCAGGCCGCGTATCAGCTTTTGGCTTGGCGTTTCGCGGACCGCTTCATGGTGGCCTCCTAGCGTGTTGACCGGAACCTCTCGAAGGCGGTGATCCTCTGGCTGAAGGGCTCGACCTCGCGCCGGTAAACCTCGCGCCGCAGGAAGATGAGCTCGGCCTCAAAGGTCTCCTCGTCGACCTCCATCCACCACGCCTTCGGCCGGCCGTCGGTGCCGTCATTCCAGCGATACCCTCGCGCCTTTAGCACATCCTTCATGTCGAACGGGCTGCCTTCGGCCCAGATCCGCAGGAGCGCCTTCCGCGCCGAAGCCAGCAGATGCCCGAAGGGGAACCCGGCTCCGGAGGGCAGGGGCGCTGCCAGCACCTCGAGCAGGGCATGGCAGTCCTCGACGGCCCGGTGACCTTGGTGGAACCAGCCGCACTGAGTCAGAAGGTACCCGAGCTTCGATCCTTCAAACCCGAACCCGCTCCAGGCGATCTCGGAATGGGAGCAGGCCCAGGCCCTAACCCGGAAGCCCTTCGACAGACGCTCACAGAAGGGGCGATCGAAGCGGGCATTATGCGCGATGATGAGATCCGCCGGCTCAATGAACTGCTCGACCGCCGCAAGATCAAGCACCTGGCCCGCAACCATGTCAGGCGTGATGCCGGTCAGACGGGTGATCTCAGGGCTGATCGGCACGCTCGGCTCGCGCAGGCCATTGAATGTGCCGATCACATCGCCGATCCGGCCGTCGTCATCGTACAGAAAGGCGACCATCCCGAGTTCGATGACCTCGTCCCTCGTGTGATCGAGGCCCGTGGTTTCGGTATCCACGATGACGGCGATCCTCTCGCCCTGACGAGGCGGACGTGACGCCACGATGGGGCGGGGCTGCAAGCGGCGAAGGACACGATAGTCACCGGTTGCTTCCAGCATCCGGGCAGCAGTCTCATAGTCGGGAGCTTTGAAGGATTCGCGACAAGGCTTGGCCTCGACGATGATCTCATCCGCGGGCCGCCGGATTGGGCCTGGCGGTGCGTCGTAGTCCAAGAAAAGATCAGCCTGCGCTCGCATTCCCGCACCTTCCGCCCCGCCGATGAGCCAGGCTCACGCCTGAGCCTGGCGGGGAAGACTAGCGAGATGCATGTCGCCAGATCGTTAACGGGCAAGGTCTAAGAGCTGTCGCTTGGGGGCTGCCGATCGTGCGCGGCTGCCACAACCACGCGCACGCATTGATCCAGCGTTCAGACGGCTGTCGTGCGCTCCTCGTCATTGAGCGGGTGGAGGTCTCGGACCATCTGGTGCAACCGAGAGGTGTCGAGATGGGTGTAGATCTGGGTGGTCTCAATGCCGGCATGCCCCAAGAGCTCCTGCAGCACGCGCAAGTCGGTGCCGCCGGAATGCATATGGGTGGCAAAGGCATGACGCAGCACGTGGGGCGACACCCGCTCCGGGCTGGAAAGCCCTGCCGCTACGGCAGCTTCCTTGATCTCCAGCAGGGCAGCCTGTCTTGTCAAAGCCTTCGTGCCGTTGCGCACGGAGTGGAACAGCCATGGGGAAGGTGCCCCTCCCGAATAGGCGGCAGCCAGCTTCTGCCAGTGGGCAATAGCCTCGATCGCGCGATCGTGCAGGGGCACGAGCCGCTGCTTGTCGCCTTTGCCGCGCACCAGCAGCATGCGGGTGCCGGCCGGTGCGGCGTCGGACGGCAGCGAGAGGGCTTCGCTGATGCGCATGCCCGAAGCGTAGAGCGTCTCGAACAGGGCGGCGCGGCGGGCGTAGCCGGCCTGCCGGTAGAGACCGACCGAAGGATCCGCCGCAAGTTTGTGGGCGGTCTCCAGGAGAGCCTCGGTCTCAGCAGTCGACAGGACGAACGGGAGCTTCCTGGGTCGCCGCATGGCCGACATGGTGGAGGTGGGATCGCGTGAGCCGAGCTCCTCAACAATCAGAAAGCGATGAAGCCCCCGGACTACGGTGATGCGCCTGGCGATGGTCGATCCGGCATAGCCGCGCTGATCAAGAGCGGCGATGTAGTCCCGGACCTGCGCCAGGCCGACCTCATCCAGTCCAAGGCAGTTCTCGTCGAGCCAAGCCAGATAGCAGTTGAGGTCATCGGTGTAGGTGTCGATAGTGCCAGCCGAGGCCCCGAGTTCCGTCGCCAGGGCATCGAGCCACAACTGTGCCAGCCGTCGGTTTGAGCGCATGAAATCCTCCTGGTCGAGAGGACTTTGCTACGGCACCGGTTACAAACTTCTTGTCAAAATGCTTATTATGCGAAATGTTATCTCGATACGCGACCGGCAAGGACATTCGCCCGTCGAGCCACAATACACCGTCGTACGATCTCTCTAGTCACCGCAAAGTCTCACCGCGACGGCAAATTGCGGCTTGAATGTGGCAAGCCTTCATGGGATCTTATGTTCGCGGCACGCCCTCCTGCTGTGCCATAGTTGTTCTTTTCAATCCTAATCAGGACAGTTCCTCATGAAGCTCCTTACCGCCTTTGCTTTTGGCGCTGCTTTCGTTCTCTCGCCGCTCGCATCCATCTCTTCGGCGAAAGCATGTACAAACTCCTACGACACTGCCAAGGATGGTTCCAACTGCGGCGGCCGTGCAGCTGGCTGCAAGCAGGGTGGCCGCAGCGGCTACTGCTAATCGCATACGGGACCTCGTCCTACAGCTACACTGCGACAGGGATGCCGTAGCGAGTGATTACGGGTGGTTCTCGCTCCCGTCGAACCGATCGCCCGTAGGTTTATCCTGCGGGCTTTTTCATCTGGGGCTCCAGATTAGTCGCTCAGCACGACATGCGCTGGGGATAGCTTGAAGTAAGAGTCCAAAGGCCTAAGAAAGATGACATCTATGGTAAGAGGTTTGCTGATCGCGCCAACAGAACCCTCTTAGGCCGCACTCACGGCAACGCCCTCATCGGCTCCTGAGTGACGTCGAACTCCGGGAGTACGGACTTCGCCGCCGACCACATTTCAGAGGCATCTTCACGAGTCCTACCAATCTTACCAAGGCCCAAACCCTCAAGAAGCTCACTTTGCTCGTATGGAACGGACCTGCGAAACTCCTGTCCAGCCTCCTCCGCCTTAAGAGAACCCCGTGAGACAGCCCAACCACTTCCTTGCTTTCCTCCTCGGGGCATTCCTCATCGTCCCTCATGCCGTAGCAGCAGCCTGTCCTCAGCATTTCTTCGGCGGCTCCGCGCCGATACTTACCAATCCGAAGCTCGCACCAAAAACCCGGCAGATCTGTTACACGGAATTTGCCTTTCTCCACTCTGGACTGACCCGTACTCCGCTCTGGGTGGCCGAACATCTTACCCCTAGGCGAGTGAAAGGGGCTCGGGCACTCAACCGATTGAATAACTTCCACGCCGATCCCAACCTCCCGCCCAACGAGCGGGCGGAACTATCTGACTATGTTCGCAGCGGCTTTGACCGTGGGCATATGGCTCCAGCGGGAGACATGACGACGCCCCAAGGCATGAATGAGTCCTTTTCATTGGCCAACATGGTCCCGCAGAACTCCGATAACAACCGGAACCTGTGGGAGAGCATTGAGCGGGCTGTGCGGGACTACTCGGAGCGCCATGAAGTCTACGTGGTGACCGGTCCTATCTTCCAAGGTGAGAACCTTCAGGCTCTGAAAGGGCGTGTCCTAGTGCCCACTCACATAGCAAAGGCAGTCTATGATCCTCAGAGCAACATCGCGGGAGCTTATCTTGTCTCTAACCAGCCCGGGAATGACTACAGGATCATCTCGCTGGCCGAACTGCAGCAACTCTCGGGCATAGACGCATTCCCTCAGTTGTCTGCATCAGTGAAGCAAACCACGACCGGCCTGCCTGTTCCGCAACTGCGGCGACCGAGAGGGGGCGGAAGGAGTGTCTCGAGGCCCTCTGTCGAAGAGGAAGCGCCGTTGCACTCCCCTCGCCCCTCAACGGGTGGCTTTGTCGGAGACATTCTTGATACCATCGATCAATTCGGACGCCGCCCATGACCAAGAAGTTCCAACCCTTCTCAGACGATAGTGCCTCACTGAGCATTGGCGAGTTCACCATCGAGAACGGGACTGACAAGATTACCATCTACGGTTCCTTGGACGTGACCCGCGATAAGACTGGGCTCAAGAAGGCCAAGGCACTGAAATCGGCTGTCGACGCTATTGTGAAGGCATTGGAGCAAGACAAGGAATTGCCTGATGAGAGCGGTCCGACAGAGACGCCTCAGCAGGTCAAGAATCCCTTTGCATAGATCCGATAAAGTGGGGCACAGATGACACACAAGCTTACAACGCTCGCTCTAGCGGGTTTCATGGCTCTTAGCTCCTTCGAAGCAGCGGGAGCTGTTGGCAGCCCCGATCAAGGCACGCCCTCCATGAGCGTGGGACGCGTCAAAGAGACCCTGATAGCTCAGCGCAGAAGCTGCAAGGCGGTCAGCACCTGCGAGGAAGCCGTTGAGATGTGGTGCGGAGGCTATAGCCGTGCCGATGGCGACGATGACGGAATTCCCTGTGAGAACGTGTGTCGTTCGCTTTCTCAGGTTGAAGCGATCAAGAAGAAGGTAGGCTGCTAACAAATGCGGTCTCGGAGAGAGTCTCAGAGGCCATTCAGGATGGAGAGCATAAATGTTGAGCAACGATGTTGTTTACAGTCCTGCGCATATCAAGTTTAGGAACTTGGTCATGCCGAAACTACTAAGACAGAGAATCCTGTCCAAGTGGTCCCGTAACATTCGCCGAAAGATCATCTTAAAGGCGAATATAAGTGGCAGTTCTCATTCTCACGCAAGAACTCCAATACTTTATTAATTGTGCATCGCCGCAATATATCAACTTTCCACCCGCCCAGCGTAGGTTGACGCAGTAGTTTCCGTTCCCATGCCCCTCCCCATTTCTGAGCCCGTTACCGAGACACACGTCATCGAGGTTGACCCAAACGTCCATCCCCGTGAGGCGGTTCTCCGAGCCTGCTATTGGCTCTCCCACGAAGCCGAGATTGATATTGTCACGATCGATGAGGGTCGCATCCGGCTAACCCTGAAATCCCGCGATGGCCAATCTGAATCAGACCTCGCTTGGAGGCTGCGATCGGCGCTTATCGATTTCAGCATTCGCGTGGATATCGAGAGAGAGACTTCCGATCTACGAAGCCGCATCTGGCAAACGGCATTCAGCGAAGCCATGGGGACCAAGCCCCGATGAATGAGCAGCGCGCCATTCAAGCGGCCTCCTCAACTGGGAACTATGGCCAGCTCCCCTTCAGGTTCATGCGCCTTGATACCGGACAGGTCCTAGAGCATCGGGCATTCAGACGAATCCGTATCCGGCGGCGGTGAAATAGTTGCGGCACGCCTCAGGCTCAACGAGA
>NZ_QDAH01000096.1 GCF_003075415.1 Microvirga sp. KLBC 81 | reverse complement strand
TGGACGGGACCCGCCACCAGACCGAAGACCTTCAGGATGCCACGAATGTGGTTGGAGAGTTGAGTGGTCATGCCCACGAGCTGCCGGCGGGCGCCCAACAGAGACCGGAGGCGGTGAGCGTCGAAAGACTTCACGTGAACGCTGCGATACCAGCCGGTCCGCACGATCTGAGCCAGCCCTTCGGCATCGTTGCGGTCATTCTTGTTGAGCTGCATCGCCAGAGCGGCCTTGGCATGGCGGGCATCAAGGCAGATCACCTCTACGCCATGGCGGCGCAGCCCGTGCACGAGCCAAGGCATCAGCGGACCGGTCTCAACGCCAACCTGGAGATCAGAGCAGTGCCGGCGCAGGATTTGGGCGAGAGCCTCGGGATCGGTCGGTGCCTTACCGCGCCAGAGGCGGTGGCCCTGCTCATCCACGATACAGATCGTGGTCTCCTTCTGCGAGACATCCAGGCCGGCATAGTAGGTCATCAGCTGCTCCTGCTCTGTTGGGCTGATCAGACTGTCGCCTCATCAGCATCTCCGCCAGAGCTCTCGCACTACCCGCGATTACTCGATGTCCATACATGGGTGATGACGGTGTGAGAAAGGCGAGTAGAGTCGAGGACGGGCGCGGTAGCTTGGAGCCGCTTGGGCAAACACCCCGTTTCCCGTCCCCGCTCATCGAACCGGACGTGCCGATTTCCGGCATCCGGCTCTCCGACTGACTTCACCGTCAGGCTGTCGACCGGGCGCCAAGGTGCGCGCTTTGCAGGCGGAGGACGCCAAGAGCCCCGAACACGAAGCTCGCGGGGAACTGGCGGACTCCTCTGGTCTGCACCTTGTGCCGTCTGGCCAGGAAGCGACACATGCGTTCATAGACATGAAGTTGGCCCATCCCCGCAGAACACGGTTCAGGTCCGCGACAACTTCATCGCGCGGGCGCGTCTCACGCCGCGTCAGCATCGCGCCAACGGTGTCTTGAAGCCGCTGGACACTCCTTTTCGATGGACTGGCTCCGAGATACCGGTGACCTGCCCGCTTGCGAAGACGATGTGGCCCAAACGTGTAGCCAAGGAAGTCGAACTGCTCGTGGCGCGCGTCACGAACTGAGGTCTTGGTCTCATGAACCGTGAGCCCCAGGCGCGTCATCACGCCCCTCGTCCAGTCCAGGGCCGCAGGAGCGTGCCCGCGGCTGAGGATGACGAAGTCGTCGGCATACGTGACCACATGAGCCGCGAAGGCTTCCGGGCGTCCCGTGCGCCGCCAATGCTTCAGGAACCGGTTCATGTACAGGTTGCTGAGCATCGGGCTGACCACCCCGCCTTGCGGGGTGCCACGCGCGTTCGATTTCCCTCCGACGATCATCGTGCCAGTTTCGCTTTGTTCCTCAATCGGCGCCTTCAACCACATCTTGATGAGATGAAGGACGTTCCGATCCACGATCCGCCCGGCCACTGACTGAATCAGAGGATCATGCGGGATCGTATCGAAGAATTTCGCCAGATCGGCATCGACCACATCGGTGTAGCCCCGGCAGATCAACCGGTGCACCTCCTTGACTGCGTCTGTGGCGCTCCGCTTCGGGCGGTAGCCATAGGCGCTCTCATCCAGATCCGCCTCGAAGATGGGTTCCAGAACTAGCTTGGTTGCGGTTTGGACAACCCGGTCCCGGACCGTCGGGATGCCGAGTGGCCTTTCCCCGCCGGGCTTGGGGATCATCACCCGCCGCACCGGAGCTGTCTGGTACGTCTTCGTGGCAAGATCCATCCGCAGGTCGGCCAGCCACTGCTCCAGCCCCTCCGCCTCGATCATCGCAAACGTCACTCCATCCACCCCCGGAGAGCCGCGATTCCCGCGAGCCAGCCGATAGGCATGAGCCAGAATGTCGTGGCGATAGATCTTGTCGTAGAGCAGGTAGAAGCGATAGGCCGGTTCGGTCTTCGCCTTGCGATAGAGCTTTCTCTGAAGGATCCGGATCTTTTCTGGTGTTTGCAGGCTCATCGCCAATCACCTCACCTCTCCAACTTCGATAAGCCTGTCAGAAGTCAGGGTCCTTCCCTCCGGCGGCATTACCCGCCTTCATCAGTACTATGACCCTGTCCGACGCCCGCCCGAACCGCCATCCTGACGACGGCGTTGAGGTCGCGATCCTCGTTCGAAGCGGGCCTCCCCCGTTACCCGCATGACCTTCCCAGCGTGCCGTGCCCATTACCCCGGCGGATCGGATGGATGCTTCTGTCGATTGCTTCTCCATCCGTGCAGTCTTCCCCGTGATACGGCCGGGTCGACATCCGCACATTGCCTTTCGAGGCCTGCTCAGGCTTCACTCACGTTACGGCCCGTTGGGTTGCTCAGCCGCCTTAAAGCGGCTTTTGTCGCGAGGCTTCAGCTCCGCTGGTTGCCCAACTGAACTGCTCGCCAGCTACCGGGTCTATCGACAACTACCCGGGTGGATCCTTCCTCCACTGGTTATGCGTGCCATCGGGGCACACCGTATCGAGGCGGGTGACGAGCCTGCCAGAACCTCTTCGGGAGAGCGATACGTCATGAACGAGACTACCAACATTGTCCGCCTTCGTCAGCACGACGAGATCGATGATCCTCTGACCGATATTCTCAGGGCGGGCGCCCGCAAGCTCTTGGCCCAAGCCATCGAGATCGAAGCGGAAGCCTTCCTGGCGAACATGCGCGATCTGAAGCTGCCGGCCGTGCGGCGGCAGAACTCGAGCTAAGTTCACATAAAGTCGTCCTCGTACGCGTAGCCGGAGCTTGCTACAGGGTTATCTCTGCTCTCACTTTCCTCAACTTTGCAGAGAAATTGTTGAGGTCTGTTTGCACGCAGCCATTCACCGGCGCTGTTCGTTGTCCATTTGTCGGAATGCTGGGTAGGATCAAGTACCATATTGCAATCGTCCACTTCGACGAACCCCATCTTCGCCGCGCGGGCTTTTGCTTCCGGGTTGCCAGGGCGAGAGAGGAGCAACGGTCGTTCGCCGTCGAGCCGAAGTTGATACTCCAGCAGAATATCGCCTGCGTTCTCGACAAGCGGATGAGTAACCCGAAGATCGACAGTGGAGGTGATGTCAGTTCGCTCAGGAAACAGTTCCCGCCACTTTTCGCCTTTGAAGTCAGTCATAGGGCATCCGCCTTCCGTTCGTAGGAGGGCGACAGTTTTACTTCCTAATCTATAGCTGAAGTATCGCGCTTGCTCTGAATCTTTAGTGGTGCCGTATTTCTTTGCGACCTCTGCGGCATTCTTGGCTCGTGTGGATACGAAATCCGAATATTCCTGCGGATTGCTGGCGATATCTTCTATTTCTTTACTATGAAAGGCCTTCGCTTCCTCCCTGAATGTAAACTTGTCGATCTCCACCACAGGAGGTTTGGGAACGAGGGAATACGCCGGTGCTGGCGAAGATGAGCGAGCGTTGGAGTCGGCTGTGGCTAAGTGCATGTTGGCGAAAGTGTCCGAGAAACTTTGGGTTCGCTCGCTGTCGGCTGTCCACGAATTTGTTTCGTCAGCCACGCCATTGCGTGTCCATTCACCGGAAAAGCCACCAATTCGACCGTACATGACGATTCGCACTCCTAAGGAGCATCATTTTCGAGGCTGGTTATGCCCTGCAGCGCACGATAGTCAGCCCGGCTGACGATAAGCTGGCGTAGGCGTTCTGTGGATGTACGAGAAAACCCGGCCTGGTTCAGCGCTCGCGCCTGAATCATCAATCAAGCTGCGGCATACGCCGAATGGACCTGCTCCGCTTTTTTGGAGAGCGTTTTGGCAGCTATCCGGCCAGCCTTTCAAACTGAGCCGGACTGACATAGTCAAGTGTCGAATGACGCCGGGCGGGGTTGTAGAATCCGTCGATGTAACGACCGATCGCCGCCTTGGCCTCAGCTCTGGGCTGGAACACCGTGCGCCAGACCAGTTCGGACTTTAAGGTCTTGAAGAAGGTCTCGACCACCGAATTATCATAACAGTTCCCTTTCCCGGATATCGAGATCCCGATGCCGTGCTTCCTCAACTCGGCCTGATACTCAATCGAACAATACTGACTGCCGCGGTCCGCGTGATAGGTCAGCCCCTCACCAGGTCTTCGGATTGCCAGAGCCTTGCGCAACGCCTCGAGCGCCAACTCCTTGTGCAGCCGGTCACTGATCGCCCAGCCAACCACCCGTCGAGCAAACAGGTCGAGCACAACGGCCAGGTACAGCCATCCCTCACTCGTCCACACGTACGAGATATCCGCGTTCCATTTCTGGTTCGGGCGCTCGGCCGCGAAGTCCTGCTCCAGTAGGTTGGGAGCAATAGGAAAGGCGTGGTGGCTGTCGGTGGTGCGTTTGAACCGGCGCTTCTGGCGAGCCTTGAGGCCATTCTCGCGCATCAGCCGAGCCGTGCGGCGTCGCCCGACCGTCAGGCCCTCATCCTGCAGCTCGCGGGTCACGCGCGGGCTGCCGTAGGTCCCGTTGGAGCGGGCAAAGGCCGAGCGAATGTGAGCCAGCAGCACCAGATCCTCGCGCTGACGGCTACTGGCCGGACGGCTTCTCCAGGCGAAATAGCCGCTGGGGCTGACACCCAGAACCTGGCACAGGCGCTGGACGGGGAAGCTCTCTTTCGCCGCATCGATGAACTGGAACTTCATCGACTTCCCTCCTTGGCGAAAAAGCCGTGGTGGCCTTTTTGAGGATCTCCCGTTCCTGGCGCAGGATCTCGTTCTCGCGCCGCAGCCGCTTCAATTCGGCTGCCATATCCTCCTGCCGCTCCTCGGGCGGATTCTCGATCTCACGCTCGCGACGGCGGTCGAGCCAGTGGCGCAGAGTCGACAGGCCGACGCCGAGATCCGCGGCAATTTCGCGCCGGCTGCGGCCGCTGGTCAGGGCGAGCCGCACAGCCTCGTCCCGAAACTCCTTCGTAAAGCGTGTCTCGGGCATGGAGATCCTCCTGCTTCATGAGAGGCTCTCCAGTTTTTCGATACTGCTGGCGAACTCCTCATCCTGGAGTGGGAGCCATCATGAGCTTGGTAAATGCGGATTGACGTGTTCGTGCAAGTGGCGTGCCCGCGAGCCATGCACTAATACGGACGAGGTTCATTCGCCAGCAGTATCTTTTTCGAAGCAAGTCCAACCGGCGGGCAGATGCGCCGAGGGCAACAAGCGCGCCTGACGCAACGCCGCCAGATCAGCCGAGCCGGTGCAGAAGCAGGCGACGGCCAATTGGCGGATGACGATCTCGAAATGCGCGACAACCGCCTCGGTGGACACCGTCGCCGCGCGCAGCACGCCGGCCGCCTGCCCGGCGATGTCCGCGCCCAGGCGGATGGCCTTGGCCACGTCGACACCGTCGCGGATCCCGCCCGACGCGATCAGCTTCACCGTTGGCAGCGCCCGACGTACCGCCTGCACGCTGGCCGGGGTCGGAACCCCCCAATCGGCGAACGCCATCGCCACTGCACGGTCGGCGGCATCGCGGGCGCGCTCGCCCTCCACCGCGGCCCAACTGGTGCCGCCGGCGCCGGCGACATCGATCACCGCCACGCCCGCCTCGACGAGCGCACAGGCCACCGAGGCGGACAGGCCCGACCCCACTTCCTTGGCCACGATCGGCACGCCCACGCTGCGCGCGGCGCGAGCGATCTGCGCCAGGACGCCGCGCCAGTCGCGGTCGCCCTCCGGCTGTACCGCTTCCTGCAGCGGATTGAGATGGACGATGAGTCCATCGGCCTCCAGCGCATCCACCGCCTGGCGCGCCAGGTCCAGGCCGTTGGCCTCGCGCAGTTGCGCGGCGCCGATATTGGCCAGCAAGGGAATGTCTGGGGCCAAGCGGCGCAGCGCGCGCGTCAGCCCCTGGGAGTTGCGGGATTGCAGGCTCACGCGCTGCGAACCGACGCACATGGCGATCCCCAAGGCTTGCGCTGCCTCGCTCAGATGCCGGTTGATGGCCTCGGCGCGTGGCATGCCGCCGGTCATAGAGCTGATCAGCAGCGGCGCGCGCATGATCTTGCCCAGCAGCGAGGCGCGCAGGTCGATCTGCGTCAGGTCCAACTCGGGCAATGCGCAGTGTTCGAAACGGATGTACTCCCAGCCGGCGGCGGCCGTGGCCGTCGCCGTTCGCCGATCCAGCACGATGTCCAGATGGTCGTCCTTGCGCCGGCTCAGGGCGGTGTCGCTCATGCTCGCTCCATCCGTCGCATTGGGCGACGGCGTTGCGTCGGATCGGACCGACGGCAGCGCGCGCACGCCGCCGCCTCCCGCGCGTTCAGGCCGGCGCACGCTGGCCTCCCCCCGCAGCGTCGCTGCGGTAGCGGCTGGCCGACGTCTGGTAGTACTGCGCGCGGATGGCCACCATGGCCTCGATCAACGGTCCCCACGGCGCGGGAAGGCGTTCTTCCGCCATCACCTGGTGCAGCATGCGCGTATGGCCGGCCAGCTCGTCGTTGAGGAACTCCACCACAGGCATAGCTGGATAGCGCTGCAGCAGCAGGATCGCCGCGTTGTCGGCCTCGCCGGCCGACCTGTCCTTGTCGCGTCCATGCAGATCGTTCTGCAGGCGCCCTATCGCGGAGATGAGCCGCAGGACCTGGCGAAACGCCGGACGCGCGCGCAAGGTCGCCATGTCCAGCCCCCACAGTAACGACAGGCAACAGAACACGTTCGCGTAGGCGATCGAATCGATGCCGTTGTGCAGGTACTCGGCGTAGGACCAGCGTTCCGCCCCTGCCGCCTGCGCATGTCCGGCGCGCAGCGCCGCGCAGTAGCACCGGGTATCGTCGAGAAGCTGAGCATAGTCGCGACGATCGTAGGCGAGCGCGGCCAGCGAAGCGCGCAGCACAGCGCAGCCCTCGAATCCGGGGAGCGCGCACGGCACGCCCTGCCCCAGCGCCTGCTCCACCGCGGCGAGCTGCTCAGGCGCGATCAGGCCAAGGTCGTGGCAATCGTCGAGCCAGAACAGCAGCGCCAGTTCGCGATAGAATGCCACGATCAGCGTTTCGTCCTGCGGATCGCGGCCGGTGCGGGCGCTGGTGTCGCGCAGGCTCGGGTGGATGCGCTGCAGGATGTACTGGCCACCCCTGACCGCTTCCACGGCATGCTCGTCGGCGAACCCGGTCAGGGAACGCCCCCACTCCAGCACCTGCTGCAGCGCGCGTTCGGTCTGGATCATGGCGCCGCTCCTGCTCCCTCGGCCAGGACGCGCCGCCCCCAACGAAGCGCCAGCCACAACCCGGCGAGTTCGGCCACGCGCACGACCCGGGTGGGGCAATACAGTTCCTTACCGATCCACAGCGGCGTCTGCGGCAATGCATGCGCCGCATGGCGGGCGAGCATCCACTTCAGCGCACGCGCCACCGCCTGCGCGATGCGCCGGCGCTCTGTCGGCTCTTCGCTCCCGTCCATCACGTGCAACACGAACAGTGCATAGGCGGTTTCCTCGAATGTGGACGCGCGACCGGCGCCCCAGCCGCCGTCGTCGCGCTGCGCCTGCAGCAGCGCCGCCAGCGCGCGCTCGTCGCGCCACTGGGGCTTGCCTTGCGCCAGCGCAGCGACCGCATGCGCGGTGGGATACAGCCACGAAACGTGCCATTTTTCGTTGTCCCATAGACCGCGCGGGTTGCGATTGGCCTCGACGTAGGCGCTGGTGCCGGCGGCGGGCTTTCCCAACAGTTGTAACGCATGCAGAGCATGGATGTTGGTCGACACCGAGGCATTGCGCTCGCCGGGGAAGGTGACGAACAGCTCGCCGATTTCGAAATGGCGCAACGCATCGACCGCCGGGTCGCGACCTGCAAGGCACAGGACGCACAACGCAACGGCGGTGTCGTCCGCATCGGCCGCGAAGTGCAAGGCCGGGCCCAGACCGCGCACGCCCAGGCGGGCGTCGAGCTGCGCGACGATCACGCGCACCGCCTCGGCGAGCGCGGGATGCGCGAACAGCCCGGCCAGATGCAGGGTGTACAGCGACCAGCATGGCTCGAACACATTGATCGGCCAGACGTTGGGAACGACACCTTCGATGCCGCTGCGCGTCGCCCGCGATGCCGCCTGCAGATACGCGTCGGCGCGCCCAACCTGCGGCGTGCTCCCCTGTGTCACGGCGTGCGCACGCCACGCGGCGGTGGCCGCCGGACTGATGCCGATGCTGCCGTCGTCATCCGGGCATGCGGTGGTCGGCGACGTCCCCCAGGCTTCCCAGGAGTGCAGCAACGGATGGCCGCTCGGCAACGTCGCCATCGCTCCGAGCTTGACCAGGCACGCTTGCCGCAACGGCAACAGCGCCGCGTGGCGCGGAAACGCCACGCCGCCCAGCAAGGATGCGGCCTCGCCGCACAACTGCGGCAGGATCAGCTCCGCGCCGATCGGCGCGTCTTCCGGTACCGCATGCGCGTAGGGATCGGGCTGGCGCTCGAGGAACCGGGTTGCAGCCTGGACTGCGTCGGCAGCGCCGGGAAGAGGATCGGCACGCTGCAATGCCAGCAACGCCGCCCACGTGGGCGCATGGCGGAACAGCGGGAAGTCCGCGCTTCCCCATCCGCCATCGGCCTGTTGCTGCGCGATGAGCCACGCGTATGCGTCCTGCCGACCGGTGACGTTGCCGTGGAACTGCAGAGCTCGCGCCGTGTCGTAGACGGACGGACCGACGCTGCCGCCGTCGCTCATCTCGCTCAGCAGGTGGCGCAATTCGGAAAGGATCTGTTCGGACAGTGCGTTCACGCGGGATGTTCCTTCTGCAGACGGTTGACGAGAACCAGGATCGGGCAGACGCCGCGCACGTCGCCGCAGGCCCGTCGCGGCCCGGCGCATGGACAGCGCCGGACGGCCGCCCTGCTCCGGCGCGGCGACGCACCCCGATGCTGGCGCCGGTCCGCCGCATAGGCTTGCGCGCAGCGCGCCGCGTGCGCCGCGGCCGTGCTGGGTACCCGCTGCGATCGGCGCCGCGGACTCGGACACAGTGCAGCATGCACAGCTGCCGCCGGCCGATCGCAGCGGCACAGGGGCGACTCCATGCGGACGGGCGTGCTCATGCGCATGGCGCGTGCTTGAACAGATACGCGTTGGCCCGCTGCAGCATCTGCGCCAACCGTTCCGCACGCGGCCCCAGCGGGGCGATGGCCTCCCCGGCGTCGCGCAACAGATCCAGCGCGAACTGGCGCGCTGCCTGCAGCCCCATGATCGACGCGCAGGTCGGCTTTTGCGCCGCCGCGTCCTTGCCGGGGGTCTTGCCCAACGTCGCGGTATCCGCAGTCGCGTCGAGAATGTCGTCGACCACCTGCAACGCCAGGCCGAAACAGGCGCTGTAGCGATCGAGCGCACAGTACAGAGCAGCGTGCGCGGCATCCTCCGCGATGGCGCATAGCGCGCCCATGCGAACGGACGCGCGCACTAGCGCTCCGCTCTTCATCCGGTGCATCGCTACGATCCTGTCCAGCTCGACGTGCTTTCCGACCAGCGACAGATCCATGGCCTGCCCGCCTGCGGCACCCTCGGCGGACACCGCCTGCGCCAGTTCGCGCACGAGCGCGATACGGTTGTCGCCCGGCGCATCCAGGCTCGCCAGGGTCAGGAAGGCGTGCGCCTGCAGCGCATCGCCGACCAGGATCGCAGTGGCTTCGCCGAACTTGACGTGCACGGTCGGAAGACCGCGGCGAAGCACGTCGTCGTCCATCGCGGGCAGGTCGTCGTGGACCAGGGTACAGGCGTGCATCATCTCGATGGCGGCGCCGACGTCGTCGAGCATGTGCGCCGGCGTGTCGGCCAGTGCGCCGGCAGCCAGACAGAGCAAGGCGCGGGTGCGCTTCCCGCCATGCAAGGTGGCGTAGCGCATCGCCGCCATCAGCTCGGTCTCACCGTCGTCTTCGGCGCAGAGAAGACGCGCCAGCGCCTGTTCGACCCGCTTTGCGCCGTCCTGCATCCAGATCTCCGGCAGCAGCCTGCCGGATGCGCCGCGCGCCTGCGCGCCCAGTCCGCCGAGCGCGGAAACGCCAGTTCGGTCGTCGTGTAGCGTGGAACCGGTCTGCATGTTGTTCATGTCCTTGTCCCTACCAGGAGACGGCCACGGCGAGCGGCGAGCCGCCGCGGTGTTGCCGGCGCCGCTGCCTCGCCACACGGGGCATGCGATGCCAGCTCATGAGAATCCGATGCGGATTGTCATGGGCAGATGTGCGGTCGGGTAATAGCGCCGGCCTTTTTTGGACGCCGCTCAGCAACCGCGGCCGCACCCCGGCCTTGTGCATGGTCAGCGCCAAGGCGATGCAGAACTGCACCAGTTCCAGCCATACCAGGTGGTAGCCGATGCAGACGTGTGGGCCGGTACCGAACTGCAGCATGTCCAGCGGCCGGATCGGCTCCGTGCGTTGCAGCCACCGCGCCAGGCGGAACTGATCAGGCGCCTCGTGCAGCAGCGCCGAGGTCGAGAAATGCAGCAGCAGGATGCACAGATGGGTGCCCGCGGGAATGCGCCGTTGGCCGAGTTGCAATTCCTGCAGCGCGCGACGCGGCAGGAGCGTGGTCGCCGGATGCACGCGCAGCGTGTCGCGGAACAGCGCCTCGGCGACCGGACACTGCGCCAGGTCCGCGTGCCGGGTCGGCACCGCGCCCACGCGTTGCGCCTCCTCGACCAGGGCGTCCCACAGCACAGGCTGCCGCGCCAGCTCGATTACTATCCAGGCCATCGTCGAGGCGGTGGTGTCGTGACCGGCAAGCAGCAGCAAGCGGATATTGGCGACCAGGACGATATCGGAGAGCGCATCGTCGCTGCGATCGAAGGCGCTCACCATGTCGTTGATCAACCCGGTGCGCGCGGCATGCGCGCGCGCGTCGCGGACGAACTGGCGCAACTGCGCGTCGATCCAGTCGCGGGCGGCGCGGCCGCGCCGCAAGGGCAGTCCGGGCAGGTCGACCGGGGGCGCTTCGATCAACTGCAGCAGTTGCCGGTACTTGCGATGCCATCCCGGCAGGTCCTGCGCGGGGATTCCCATGAGGCTGAAGATGAGCTTGAGCATCAGGTCGCCGGTTTCGCGCAGGATGGTTACGTCGCCGCGGTCGCGCCACGCCTGCACCCGCGCCCGGATGACGGGCGCGAACAGGTCGCCGATGCCGGCCTGGGTCAACCCCTTGGGCAGGAACGCCGCCTTGATCGCATCGCGCGCCTGCCGGTGCGCGCCGCCGTCCTGGGCGACCAACGTTCCGCCAAGCAATTCGGGCGCGATCTCTTCGATCGGCGCCGAGGACACGTCCTTGTGCCGGAGCAGTGCGAACGCATCCGGATCCACGCAGGTCATCAGGTGTCCGGCAGGGCCGAAATCCAGCCAGAAGTGGCTGCCCAGCATCCGTTCCGCGCGCCGCAGCAGGTCGCAGACGGTGGCGGGAAGATGCCCGACCAAGGGGAAAGCGCCGGGCACGACCGGGATGTCGTACCGCAGCCGGTGCCGACGGTCCAGCGGGTTGAGCAGCATGTCCATCAGCAGCGCGGCGCAGCGGCCGCTTCGGCGGTGTCGCCGGCAAGCCGCGCGGCGCGGCTGTTGCCACCGTCGGCGTACGTCGGCACATGCGCCAGCACGCCGCCGTCGATGCACACGACCTGGCCGGTGATGAACGCAGCATCGTCGGAGAGCAGGAACGCCACCAGCGCGGCCACGTCCTCGGGGGGGCCGACGCGCGGCAGGAGCTGGTGCCGGCGCAGATCCCGTTGCATGCACCCGTCCAGCTTGGCGAGGAGACGCTCGGTCATGGTGAGACCCGGCGCAACCGCGCTGCAGCGGATCTGCGCATGACAGTACTGGGTGGCGAGCGAGGCCGACAGCATGTTCATCGCCGCCTTCGACGCGGCGTAGGACGTCTGCGCAGTGTCGCCGCTGAGCCCCTGGCACGAAGACATGTTGACGATCGCGCCACCGCCGCGGGCGATCATCCGTGGGATGGCCTGCCGGCAGCAGAGCAGCGTGCCGCGCAGATTGGTCGCCATGGTCTGATCCCAGACCGCCAGGTCCAGGTCGAGGATCGCGCGGTCGCGCGGGGTCAGATGCATGGCGCGCGCGTTGTTCACCAGCAGGTCGACCCTTCCGAAGTGCCGCTCCGCCGTCTCGAACGGCGCTGCCACCGCCTGCGCATCGGCGATGTCCATGGCCAGGGCCCGCGCGTGGCCCGCTTCGGCCGCGATCTGTGCGGTGCAGGCGATGTCCGCCGAGCCATCAATGTCGGCCACCACCACTCTGCCGCCCTCGCGTGCGATGGCGAGGGCGCATGCCTTGCCGATGCCGGCGCCGGTCACCCCGGCCACCTTGCCTTCAAGCCGTCCCATCGTGTCCTCCTGGATTGCGTTGGTCTTTCGCGGCATGCCACTCGGCCTCCGCCGGAGAAGGCGCAGGGTCGGCGCTGGCGCGTTCGTCATCGCCAGCGTCGCTTTCGATGACCCGAATGGCGGCGACCGGGCACTGGCTGGCCGCGAGCCGCACGGCGGCGTGCAGCGCTTGCGGGACCGTCGCCACGCACACTTCGGCCACGCCGTCCGGTTCGCGCTGGCGAAAGGTGCCCGGCAGCGTCAGCACGCACTGCCCGGTGGTTCCGCACAGATCCTGGTCGACCACGACGCGCATCTCAGCCCCTCCCCTGCGCATGCAGCCGCACCGGCAGCGCGCGGAACGTCCTAAGGAACGCGGAGGGCTCCCGGGTCGGCTGCTCGGCCAATGCCAGCGTGGGGAAGCGCGCCTGGATCCGCGGCAGGCTCTCGGCCAACTGCACTCGCGCCAGTTGCGCACCGGGGCAGAAGTGGATGCCGTGGCCGAAGCTCAGCATGATCTTCCCGTCGGTCGACATGCCAGGACTGGTGCCGTAGAACCGCGCGGGATCGAAGCGGTCGGGATCGGCGAAGGCGTCCGGGTCGCGATTGCCGGCCGCGATCAGCACGCGCACGTCCGCGTTCTTCGGGATCACCACGCCGCCCAGTTCGATGTCGCGCTGGGCGATACGCGGAGTGGGGCTGAACAGGACGGGCGCGTCGCAGCGCAGGACTTCTTCGACGAATGCCTTCACCCCCACGGCGTCTCCCTGCAGCCAGTGCCGCTGTTCGGGATACGCCAGCATCGCCAGGACCGCATGGTCGATGGTCGCAGCAGTGGTGGCGAAGCCGCCCAGCAGCATGCCCCACAGCATGCTCATCAACTCCACATCCGACAGCATGTCGGCATCGTCGTCGTGTGCGCCGACCAGCATCGACACGATGTCGTGGCGGGGATCGGTGCGCTTGCGCTGTATGAGGTCGCCGAAGTAGGCCTGCACCCTGGCGCTGGCCGCGTCCGCCGCGGCGAGCTGGGGATCGCTGGCGTGCGGGCCCAGGCCTTCCACAATGGCGCCGATGCCGGCGGCGAGCCCGAACATGTCGTCCTGGGGCATGCCGAACAGTTTGGCGAAGACCAGCATGGGCACGGCCAGCGCGAATTCTCGATGCAGGTCCACCGCCTCCCCGCGCTCCAGCGCGGGCGCTATGCCGTCCAGGCGCGCTGCGACGATGCGCGCGATGCTCGGCCGCAGGTTGTCGATCTGGCGCATGGTGAAATCGGGCGAGATCAGCCGGCGCAGACGCGTATGCGTTGGTGGGTCCTTCATCGCTAGCGTGGACGCCAGCAGATTGAGCGACAGGCTGGTCGCCGCACGCGGGAAATCGCGCGCCAGTTCGCCCGGCGCCGGCCCCCGAAACGCATCGCCCGTGGCCTTGAGCGCCCAGTAGATGTCGGCGTGGCGGCTCAACAGAAAGAGGCCCGACGCCGCGCGATGCACCGGATCGTGCTCGCGCAACCACCGCATGAACGGATACGGGTCGTGGTGGCACGCTGGCGACGCCAGTTCGGCGAAGGCGTCCCGGCATGCTGCCGTGGTTTCTTGCTCGTCCATCTTGGTTACCTGTTGGCTGGCTGATCTGACCGGCGCGCGCCAGGCGCGCCGGCAAATTGCGGAGAAGATCGCGATTCCCGGCGGCGTCCGCGCATCACCAGAGCACCGGGAACTCCTCGAACCCGCCAGTGATGATCTCCTTGCGCAACTTCAGTTCTTCGGGCGCCACGGCCAGGCGCAGCGCGGGAAAGCGCTGGAAGATCGAACCGAACACCACCTTGAGTTCCAGCCTGGCCAGCGCCATGCCGATGCAGGAGTGCGGCCCGTAGGAGAACACCAGGTGCGGCTTTTAGTCGCCTCCGATGTCGAAGATTTCCGGGTCGTCGAAATGGCGCGGATCGAACGACGTCGCCGGCAGGCCGACCAGTACCTTGCTCTCCGCGGGAATATGCACTCCCGCGATGGTCACGTCGGTCCTCGGATAGCGCATGATGCCGTCCCAGCCCGCGCCCGGCGGGTACATGCAATATTTCCTCCACCGCTTTGTCCACCAGGGATGGATCGCCGACCAGGCGTTCGCGCTGTTGCGGATGGCGGAACATGACCAGCAGGCCGAATTCGATCTGCGCGACGGTACTCTCGTGCCCCGCCACCAGCATGCCCGCCGCCAGGCCGATCGCCTCTTCTTCGGTCGCCTAGCCCTGGTCGACCGCCGCGAGCAGATCCGTCAGCAGGTTGTCGCCCGGATCCTGGCGCTCGTCCCGCATCTTGCCGCGAATGTAGGCGCGCAGTTCTTCCCAAGCTAGGCGCGACGCGCTGCGCGGGCCGCTTTCATGCTGGTGCGTCATCACCTCGTCGGACAGCCAGGCGAAAAAGGCGTGATCCTCGTAGAGCACGCCCATCAGCGCACTGATGACCATGGCCGGAAGCGGAAAGGAGAGGTGGCGCCGCAGGTCGGTGGGCTGGGCCGCCAGCGTCTCGAACAACTGCGCGGCGATCGCCTCGACCTGCTGCGCGAGCAGCTTCACCCTGCGGTTGCTGAAGGCCGGCGCCACGATCGTGCGTGACCGGGCATGCTCGCCCCCCTCGTGCGAGACCAGCCACCCCGGCGAACCGAGAATCACCGAATCCGGGGTGAATGCCGCCGGCGGCATTCCCGCGGGCCGGAACGCCGCGGCGGACAGCGCCGCCTTGGCCTCGTCGTAGCCTGTCACCCACCAGCCTTCGTGCCTGGACGGGAAGCGCACGCGGTGGATCTGACCGTTGGCGCGTAGCGCCAACATCTCGGGCGAGGGCTCGATGTGATCGACGCGCCACATCGGCAGCGTCGGCAAGGGTTGTTCGGACATGGTGGCACTTCACTCTCTAAGCGATGGAAGGGCGGAAGGTGGCCGGCAGGCGCTGCGGGCAGCGAATGACGTATGACGGCATGTAGACGACGTCCTCCGCGGCCATGGTCAGCGCCAGATCCCTGTAAAGGGCGACTGAGATTCACGTTTGTCCACGCGAGACAATATTTTGATCATACATGCGCTTCTAGCATCACGGGATGGCCTGAAGGAGCGTTTATCAGCTTAAGTTGATGGTGCTGCCCTGACACGTTGCTTCCCTTCCCTCATTCCATTGATCGCGCTGTCACCCAAACCTGAAGATCCGGTCGGCAGCTACTGCGCCGCGCAACGAGGAAGTTGCAAAAGGCAAGCCAACTGCGCAGAAAGAGCCGCAGAAGAAATGTTCTGCAGATTATTCAACGACTTCAATGAGAGTGCGGCAGGACGCTAGGCCACACAGCACCGTGTCGGGGACTCCACAAAGCCGACAGGAGGTGTCGGGGGCCCAACATATTTCCAGGGATGGCTGTCGCTGAGCATGTTGGCGTGAGATTGAACGAAGCCGCTCCGCGGCGTGACGAGCACGGTTGCCGAGGTGCGTCCAGCCTGAGAAGATGGGGTGTTGGAGCCCACCTCTCAGACAGGAGTCACGAGAGCATGAGGTTTTGTGGGGCGGCTATGGAGCGCTCGAGGGCAGCTCTCGCTGACCGGCAGGTAAACATGGTGAGATGGCGGGCTCCTGAAACTGATTCATGACTGAGTGCCCCACAGATCCTAATGCTCCCAGTGTCGACCGCGAAGACGACCCTGCTCCCGGCAACCGGCCATCAATGGCGCCAAACGAGTACGTAGCGCGGCCGCAATATCTGCCTTCTGTTCGCCGCCCGTCAAACGACCGGCAATGACATCGTTGAGCAATTGCGAGAAAGGACTTGATCAATGAGCTGCGATTAGACAATCCCATCTAAACACTTAGAGCATCTAACAAAACCGCTTGCATTGATTGAAGCAGATGAGTGCGCATCCGAGTGTCGTGAAGGCCAAGTGG
>NZ_QDAH01000095.1 GCF_003075415.1 Microvirga sp. KLBC 81 | reverse complement strand
TCCCGGTGCCCCGCGTCCCAGATGGGCTCACCATAGCATCCCTTTCCGAAGAAGGCAGATGGACGCATAAGGCACCGCGAACATCATGCCGGATAACGGCATCGTGGAGCGCTTCCACAAGACGGTGCTGAACGAGTTCTATCGGGTGGTCTTCCGCAAGAAGATCTACGGCTCGATTGCGGAGCTCCAGGCTGATCTCGATGCCTGGGTGAGGAGTTATAATGAGGAGCGGCTGCACCAGGGGCGGTGGTGCTTTGGCAAGACGCCGATGCAGACCTTCTTGAATGCCGTGCCGCTGGCGAAGGAGAAAATGATTGCAGCCTAATCCTGTCGGACAGGCTCAATCCGATCACTCTCTGACGCCAACTGTCCGATCAAATACCGACTACTACACAATCACCTGCTCGGAGTCGCGGGCGATGCGATGAACGCGCTGCTTGTGGCCACCGACCACAATCTGCGACTGATCCTGAACTGGCTCAGACTTTTTGTGGATCTGTTGCAAATTCGGTTTCTACTTGTCTTTTGCAACTGAGCTTCGAAGGCTCGTGACTGGAAAATCAACCACTTACGGTGACAACCAAAGCGCCAGAATGGCCCCTGAAATGACTATACTCGAAGTTTGCAACAGATCCCGCTTGATAGCCCGATGATCCTGCTCGATGTGATTATTATCGGGCATGCTTTTCTTCGACACCACCGGCGCGTTGGCACAGTCAGCTCGGCGGCTGTATCCTGGTACGACCGGGACAGGGGTGTCGGGAGCACGTGATGTGGGCAGGCCGAGCTACTTGGTCGGCCCTGAACAATGCGGTTTCAGGTGAAGGGTGTTGGATTTTAGACAGCTTGGGAAGTATCCGGTTGCGCGGATGAACTGATCAGGGCTGCTATGAGCCAGGCGACAAAAAGGGATCTGTTGCAAACTTCGAGTATAGTCATTTCAGGGGCCATTCTGGCGCTTTGGTTGTCACCGTAAGTGGTTGATTTTCCAGTCACGAGCCTTCGAAGCTCAGTTGCAAAAGACAAGTAGAAACCGAATTTGCAACAGATCCTGCGGAAGTGGGAGGAAGTCACGGGTGGAGGCATGCGAGCGTCTCCGGGAGGTCAGTGAGTTCTGGCCCGAATACTGCCGGATCGGCCGACAAGCGTCTAGCGTGTGGCTCTGCTGCGTCGCCATATATATATCTGAAGTTCTCCCTTAGCAGAGAACGCCCTGCCTGTCTCCGCACAATCTGTAGCCCTGCTTCGCATCCGTGCACAGTTCGCGTGGAACTCCTGGCACCAGAACTGGGCGTGCTTTGATGCGAAGCTCCCAGGTGACATGCGGATTGCTCTCTCATAGATCTTCATGAACGCGCTTCGAGTGGATCTGCAGTGGCCCGGTGCCTCGCGTCAATGTGCGCTCAAGCGTCTCGCAGCATGGGCGCACGATCGCCAGCCGTGCTCGCCGAGCTGCAAAGCACACGGCGGCCCAGACTGAAGTCGGGGTGCTTGCGGGCCAACTTTTTCGCTCAGACGCATCGACGGCTTTGTAGGGTCCAACACAAAAAGATGCCGGGCCCAAGGCCCGGCGCAAAGTTGAGGTCCGACAAATAAAGTCAAAACCTTCCAGAGGGAACGGCCGACACGGCAGCGCCGGGAGGGAGAAAAGCGGTGCCGCGTTGAAATCAGCCGCTGTTGATATCGGCTGCATTCGACTTCCTGGCAATGCAACATGCCTCATGAAAGGGCTGCGCTGCATACATACTTCTGAAACCGCGGGCGCCAAGGAGAAGAATTTTCTTCGTCGGATTCATCCACGAAGACCTGCAGCAACTCTGGAGGTGACGCACGTCCGCATCTGTCACACAGCATAAACGCGCCAAGATCCTCTCGACACTAAAGCTCGGCAACACGCTGGCGACACGGGATGCTTATTGGAGACCATGCATGCTGCGGCACGACGCGGGCCTTTGAGCAAAGCGCCAGCGGCACCATTGGAGTTATTTGAAGACCCGGCTGAAGAAACGCTGCTGCCCTCCGCCACATGCGTCTGCATGCCGTGGAATGCGAGCATGCTGCTGTCCCGACCTAGGGCAGTTGTGAGCACAAGTAAACGACGGTGACCGCAGACGAAGCGGTAGAGATCACCAGACACAGATCGATGAGCGTTCCTGGCCGATAGTTCGCAATGCGCTTCAACATGACATCTCCTGAAAAGTTGCGGTTGAACGGGTGCTCTCCAACTGAAGCCGACAGTTCAGCGATCCAGTGCTCGCCTGCGACGCGACGGGAATGTCGCGTGCTTCATATCGCGTGTACGCTCTTACAAGCACAGCTTGTGGCTACGATGCACCTCCGGCACAGCTGCCGCCTTTCGAGACGGGCCGATGAGATCCGCGGGTGACTTCATCGATGAACCGGAAGGGCCGACACTCCACTGCCTTTGCGCAGAGGTCGAACCGGAGCGTCTCCGAGCCACCGGCACACCGCCTCCAGGGTTTCAAATTCCTCCTCGGCCGCCGTAAACGGAGCCGGACGTGGCGCTTCCGGGCTGTCGTCCAGAAGCTCGATAATCCATGTGGTGTTCTTGCTGCGAGAGCCGCTGCGGACCACGCTGCCGATGATCTCGTCTCTAAGCAGCAGGTCATAGCTGCCGGACGCCAGCTGCCGAAGCTGATAGCCCATCATCGCCTCCCCGCGATCCGTTGCTCGACCAGCTTGTGCGACTGCGCGAGCAGGGTTTCGCGTTCGCTTGCGAGAATGATCGTCGGACGCTGGCCTGGACGCGCCACAAAGGACACCCAGCCGGTGTGCGTCGGTCCAAACCGGATCCGGTGATCCAGGAACTGGATCTCCTCAATCGCGCCAGAATCCTGGATGGCTTGAGACGTCAGGTCAGGGTGCGTTGTCATCGCTCCAGCCTCACAGGCTGCTCCAGGAGGAGGTTGGTTCGATGGCTCATCTCGCTGACCACGAACCAAGAGCAGACAGTGGCCAGGTCTGTGTGCCCTGATGCGTGACGTTCCAACACGAGCAAAAAGGGGCTCGCTGCGGCATGGCTGCAGCGAGCCCAAGTTTGGGAGGAACGTCCGAGAGGACATCTCCCCTTCGAGAGGGGAGTCAGGTGGCCGAAACAGCTGGCCACCTCCTCCGCTGCCGGGTTTGCCGACAGGGAGACCGGTGCAGGCCCATGGCCTACGAATTGCAGGCTTCGAGAGATTTTCAGCCCATACCCTCACGTGCCATATCCTCGCCCGCCCTGCGGTCCGTGCGACATCGCAGCCATGGAGCGCATTGCCAATGCTATTCAACTCTTCTTGCCGCTTCGGAGACGAGATCTGCAGCGATCGCCAACTCGGCCTCGTCAAATTCAAAGCAGCCACAACTGTCGAGGGTTATGCCGGTGGCATGGCAGCAAACCTCGAGCCAAAAGGGCGGCATGTCAGGCCGGGCATCTTCCGGCTGAACGATCTCTATTAATCGCACCTCCACAGCACGAGAGCGCGCCAATGTCACGGAGCGGACACCGCCAGTCATATCCGCTGTCACCGCCAGCTGAGCATACGCACGAAGAATCGCCTGCTCGATGTGGTCGAGGTTGGAATCCTCGGCAGAGACCTGATCTCCGTGTTTCGACCTTCCCGGTCGATCGACAAGCCCAAGTGGGGTCGACGTTCTCCTGTCGGACTGCCAAGACGATCGCCTGTGGGCTGGAAGCGCTCGCATCTTGTGGCCTCGTGTATCCTGCACGTTCACGTCCATCCCTCTGTCCCGCTCAGCCTAGACGGCAATCGTCTCTTCCACCGGCGTGAACGGCAGGCCGAGGCTGTCGGCCACAGCCTTGTTGGTCAGACGCCCGCGGTGAATGTTCAGGCCCTCCCGCAGGTGGCGGTTGTCGAGCACGGCCCGAAGACCTTCGTTCGCCAGCTCCAGGCCAAAGGGGAGCGTCGCGTTGTTGAGGGCATGGCTCGAGGTGAGCGGAACAGCCCCGGGCATGTTGGCGACGCAGTAATGCACCACGCCATCGACCTCATAGATCGGATCGGCATGGGTGGTGGCGCGCGAGGTCTCGAAGCAGCCACCTTGATCAATCGCCACATCCACGATCACGGCGCCGCGGCGCATGCGCCGCAGCATCACGCGTGTCACGAGCTTCGGTGCACTGGCGCCCGGCACCAGGACCGCGCCGATCACCACATCGGCGGCGAACACCTCCTGCTCGAGGCTCTCCAGGGTCGAGAAGCGGGTGCGGACCCGACCGGCAAAAAGCTCGTCCAGCTCTCGGAGGCGCGGGATCGAGCGGTCAAGCACCGTCACCTCCGCGCCCAGTCCAACAGCCATGCGGGCGGCGTGAGTGCCCACCACCCCGCCGCCGATCACCACAACCCGAGCCGGCGGCACACCTGGCACACCGCCAAGCAGCAATCCGCGCCCACCGGCCGAGCGCTTGAGCGCGGCGCCTGCGGCCTCAATGGACAGCCGGCCGGCCACCTCGCTCATGGGAGCCAGCAGCGGCAGCCCGCCCCGGGCGTCGGTCACGGTTTCGTACGCAATGGCCGTGCATCCGGAGGCGAGCAGGCCCTTGGTCTGATCCGGGTCGGGCGCCAAATGGAGATAGGTGAAGAGAATCTGCCCTTCGCGCAGCTGAACCCATTCGCTGGGTTGCGGCTCCTTGACCTTCACGACCATCTCGGCCCGAGCGAAGATCTCGGCAGCCGTATCGACGACAACCGCTCCGGCCTGCCGGTAAGCCTCGTCGTCGGCACCGATTCCGGCACCGGCCTTGGTCTCAACGAGCACCGTATGGCCCGCTGTCACGTACTCGCGGACCGCGCCTGGGGTGAGCCCGACGCGATACTCGTGAGTCTTGATTTCCTTCGGCACCCCAACGCGCATAAAAACCTCCTTGGTACTAGACACGGCGGCAGCCACGGGCGAAACCGACCACCTCAATCAAGCCGCAGTTTGTGCGAGCGTATCTTTGACAATCTTCGCTGCGGCTTCGTATCCGATGCTGTTCACCAGCTCTGTCGCGAATGCGGTGCTGGACGCCAGATTGCTTTCACATCTGGCCGTATTCGCCTTCACGCCAACCACGCACGTTGTGGTGAACGCTTTGGCTGCGTTGCACAACAGTTCCATCGACTGGTGGATGCTGAAGATGATCACGGGCTCCATGGCGTTCAGCTGCAATTGCCCCGCTTCAGCTGCCATGGCGACCGTGGTCTCGAGGCCGTAGACGTAGAAGCAGACCTGGTTGAGCGCCTCAGCCGCCACGGGATTGACTTTGCCCGGCATCAAGGACGATCCGGGTTGGAGCGTCGGTAGAATGATTTCACCAATGCCGCCCCGCGGCCCACTCGACAGAAGTCGGAAATCGTTCGCAATCTTCGAAAGCTTGGCCGCCGTTCGCTTGATCATGCTCATCTGGAGCATGAACGCGCCCATGTCCCAGCTTGCCTCAAACAGGTCTTTTGAGCCGACCACAGGCAGCCCCGTGTCGCGTGCCAAGTGCTCGAGCGCACGCGCGCGATAGGACGGCGTGGCTCCGACCCCTGTTCCAATCGCAGTCCCGCCCAGGTTGACCTCAAGGAACAGCCGTTCAGTCTCTTTGAGACGGTCACAATCTTCAAGAATGGTTGTTGCAAAGGCCGCGAATTCCTGCCCAAGCGTCATGGCTACCGCGTCCTGAAGCTGCGTTCGCCCGAGCTTGCGGATGCTGACGAATTCGTCCGCTTTGCTGTTGAGGGCTGCGGCCAGTCCGGCCAGTGCGTCGCGCAAGTTGCGGCTTGCCGGAATGATGGATAGGCGAACAGCGGTCGCATAGGCATCGTTCGTCGACTGGGATCGATTGACGTCGTCGTTCGGGTGGACGAGGCGCCCCTCGCCGCGCACACCACCCAGCAGTTCACTCGCGCGGTTGGCAAGCACCTCGTTCATGTTCATGTTGGTGGACGTGCCTGCTCCGCCTTGGAAGACATCGACGAGGAATTCCTCGTCCTGTTTTCCGGCCAACACCTCCTGGCAAGCCTGCACGATGGCGTCCCGCTTTTCGGGCGACAGGTAGCCTTCCTCGCAGTTTGCCCGAGCGGCCGCCATCTTGACGTGGGCCAACGCCTGAATGACGAGCGGCAAACGCTTGATCGTGATGCCCGAGATCGGAAAGTTCGCGATCGCTCTGGCTGTCTGCGCGCCATAGTAGCGATCCGACGGCACGCTGACGGGACCCAAGGGATCAGATTCGATGCGGTGGTCAACAGTCATGAATAACTCTACGAGGTTGATCTTTGCGCCGAGCCAGGTCCGCTGGCGCATATTGTTTTGACGGCAACACCCGAACTCTTCAGGTGAACCGCCGGTCGGGAAGAGAGCAGCGCCGGCTCGAACTACGAGCTCACCCGCGATTGATGCACACCACCTTGGGCTGAGTCATTTCCTCATAGGCAAAGCGAACGCCTTCCCGGCCCATGCTGCCGTATTTGAAACCCCCGAAGGGCATGGCGTCGAACCGGTAATCCGAGGAGTCGTTGATCATCACCCCGCCGGCCTCGATCCTGCCGGCCGTCTCAAGCGCGACAGCCAGATTGTTGGTGAAGATGCCGGCGTGCAGACTATAGTCCGGATCATTGGCCATCGCGATGGCTTCATCGAGCGTGTCGAAGGGAGCCAGCATGACGACAGGCGCAAACACTTCCTCGTGCCACAGGCGGCATGTCGTCGGCGTGCCTTCCAGCACCGTCGGGTGATACAAGGACCCCTCGCGGCGGTGCCCGCAGAGCAGTCTCGCTCCGGTGGTAATGGCTTCATCGACCGCTGCCTCGGTGCGTTCCGCTACCTGTTCTGAGATCATCGGGCCGACATCAGTCGCTTCGGAGAGCGGATCACCAGCCTTGAGATTCTTGGTCGCTTCAACAAAGGCCTTTCGGAAGCGATCGTAGAGTCCGGCTTGGATCAGAATGCGTTGAGCGCCAATGCAATTCTGCCCGGCAGCCCAGAAGGCACCGGAGACGCAAGCCTCGACCGCTTTGTCAAAGTCGCAATCATTCATCACGATGACGGGAGCATTGCCACCGAGTTCCATCGCCAGCTTCTTGAGCCCCGCCGAGCGGCTGATCGCTTCGCCTGTTGCAAATCCACCGGTGAACGACACCATGCGGACGTCGCGAGCCGCGACCAGAGCCTTGCCGAGATCTGTACCGCCGACAGCGACAGTTATAACCTCCTGCGGCAAGCCGGCTTCGCGAAGCACGTTGACGAGGTTGATTGCCGAAAGCGGCGTCAGCTCTGATGGCTTCAGCAAAACCGCGTTACCCGCTGCAATTGCGGGGCCGAGCTTATGAGCGACAAGGTTCAGGGGGTCGTTGTAGGGGGTGATGGCGGTGATGATGCCGAGCGGCTCACGGGTAAACCAGCCCTGGCGCTGTTCTGATCCCGCGTAGGCGTCAAACGGCACGATCTCCCCAGCGTTTCGCTTTGCCTCTTCGGCTGAGAGCTTCAGCGTGTTGACGCAGCGAAGGACTTCCTTCCGTGCCTGCACAATCGTTTTGCCGGCTTCCCGCACGATGGTTTTGGCAAATGCATCGCGACGGCTTTCAACGATTTGAGCGGCACGCTCAAGAATGCTCGCTCGTTGATGTCGTGGCAGGTTACGGGAAAGCTCGGCCCCGCGCCGGGCGTACGCGAGAAGCTCACTGATTTCTCTTGCATCCGTCGCCTGGACCGATCCCACGAGAGCCCCATCATAGGGGCTGTACACGGATATGGGTGCCAAGCGAGTCGTGATATGAAGTTTGGCAGCGGTCATTCGCCAGCTTCCTCTTCCCTGATGATGCGCCGGCATCCGCTGCGGTTAGGTTTGTTGGTTAGGGCAAGGTGCATTGACCCGCGCCCCACCCTCGCTTTTGATGCAGTGGTCGATGGCGACATGAACGCTTGCGATGGCGGACGGAGAGGTCCGGCCGCCATCGTTCAGACTTTCTGGCCGTCGCGGGTCAGTTCGTCCATGACCTGGCGCACGGCCGCTTCGGCGATGGAGACGATCTCGTCGACCTCAACTTTGGTCGTGACCAGAGGCGGTGCGAAGCCCAGAATGTCGCCGTGCGGCATCGCGCGCGCGATCAGCCCACGGTCACGGGCCGCCTTGGAGATCCGGGCGCCCACCTTCACGCTCGCCTCGAAGCGCGACTTTCTCGCCCGATCCGCCACGAACTCGATCGCTCCCATCAAGCCGACACCCCGCACCTCGCCTACAATCGGGAGCTGGGCGAAGACGGCTTTCAGGCGCTCCTGGAAGTAGCCCCCAACCTCCCGCGCATTGCCGGGCAGGTTCTCCTGCTCGACCAGGTCCAGGACCGCGTTCGCGGCCGCCGCGCCGATCGGATGGCCGGAATAGGTGTACCCGTGCGAGAACGCGCCGACGCGGTCGGCACCGTCCTCGAGAACCTGGTAGACCTTTTCGCCGACGATTGAGCCCGACAACGGGAAGTAGGCGGAGGTCAAGCCCTTGGCGACGGTGATCAGGTCAGGCTCGATGCCATAATGCTGCGAGCCGAACATTGAGCCCGTGCGGCCAAAGCCGGTGATGACCTCGTCGGCAATCAGCAGCACGTCGTACTTCTTCAACACCTGCTGGATCGCCGGCCAGTAGCCCTCCGGCGGCGGCGTGATGCCGCCGGTCCCAAGGACAGGCTCGCCGATAAAGGCCCCGACCGTCTCCGGCCCCTCGCGCAGGATCAGTTGCTCCAGTTCCGCCGCCCGGCGCTGCGAGAACTCGAGCTCCGTCTCACCCGGGTGAGCACCCCAGTAATGGTGCGGCACGCCGGTATGGATGATGCCGGAGACGGGCAGATCCATGTAGTCGTGGTAGAAGCTCATCCCCGTCATCGAGCCGGAGATCACGCTGCAGCCATGATAGCCGCGCTCGCGTGATATGATCTTCTTTTTCTGGGGCTGACCGCGCAGGTTGTTGTAGTACCAGACGAGCTTCGCATTGGTCTCATTGGCATCGGAGCCCGACATGCCATAGAACACCTTGCTCATCTTACCCGGCGCCATGCGGACCAGGCGGTCGGACAGAATGGCCAGCTCGTCTGTGGTGTGGGCGGCATAGGAATGGTAATAGGCCAGCCGGTACGCCTGCCCGGAGATCGCCTCCGCAATCTCTGTGCGGCCATAGCCGACGTTGACGCAGTAGAGACCGGCAAAGCCATCGATGTACTCGCGCCCCGTGGCATCTTTGATGCGGATTCCCTTGCCGGTTTCGACGATCGTCGGATCGCCGGCCTTGCCGGTGGCAAAGTCCTTGAGCTGGGTGAAGGGATGGAGCACGCTGGCCTTATCGAGCCGGCCGATCTCGGCCACGTTGAGTGTCATTGTCGTTCTCCCCACCTCAAGCGACTAGGTTGCCGAGGCACAGGTATTTCGGTCGAAGGGCAACGGCGGCGATAGGGGCGCCTGCCGGACCGCTGCAAGTTATCGCGCCGTGCCGTGCCGTTGACGGCTTTGTGGGGCGTGGATAGGGTTCGATCCTGCAAAGATGCAGCCACTGGCGCAGGAAACGTGCATGTCCCCTCTCGATCGCCTCGATGCGGCTATTCTCGAAATCGTGCAACGCAATAATCGCGTCACCTCCGAGGAGCTGGGAGGCCTCATCAATCTCTCGCCGACGGCATGCCAGCGCCTCCTCAAGCGGCTTCGGGCTGAGGGCGTGATCGAAGCCGATGTGGCCATCGTGTCTCCGAAGAAGGTCGGCCGCGGCGTCACGATGATTGTGCTCGTCTCGCTCGAGCGGGAGCGTGCCGATATCATCGACCGGTTCAAGAGTGCCATTCGTGCGACGCGGGAGGTGATGATCGGCTTTTACGTCACGGGGATGCCGACTTTCTCTTGGTTGTGGCAGCGAAGAGCATGGAGGATTATGAAGAGTTTACGCGCCGGTTCTTCTACGAGAATCCCGATATCAAGGGCTTCAAGACCATGGTCGTGATGGACCGCGCGAAGGCAGGCTTTGAGTTCCCGATTGATGCCGACGATCCGGTGTTCGGCGGGAACTCGGGTCGCTAGATGTGCGGTTCAAGGCCAAGTGGAGCAATCAGCGGCTGAACGGTGCTGCGGGGGCTAAGGACAATAAGTAGAGACGATGAACGCCACCGGATGTGACCGCACCTTTCTCAGTAATGGTTCGGAGGAGGCTCCTGCTCACTCCCAAAAGGTTAATTGGCTGATCGTCCGAGCTTTGAACATCGCCGCACAGCAACGGTATCACTGCCGCCGACCCTTGGCGCCAAGGGTGCGCATGAAAGCGCAGTCAACTGGCATCACAAACTGGATCTGTCGGAAGGGCATTGCCGAGGAGAGGCTGCCTTCGGCATATCCCTCTACGTACCCGACATTGGCACTAGTTTGGCGGGAGTAGTGTGCATTGTTTGCAAAGCCCGTATCATGAGAGGAACGCGTCCATTAATGGGATGGTCCGATGATCCTGCTCAAGGCGCTTGTTGAGATATCGAATCTGGTGGATGCGAATGGGCTTCAGCCCTCGCTTGGACCTATCCTGTATTCGGTTCGTCATGTCACGGGAGAGGTTCCCTCACGGTTGGCCTGACCTCCATCAATCACCATCCGCTCAGGCCGGATATGGCGCCTGATCGCATTGCACAGGTGTTTGGTAGCGGAACGCTGTTGAGACTGGGTACCTCGGGCAGTTGAGGACTCTGCCTGGCGCTTTGATCGCGTGCGGCGACCGCCTCCTCGTCCCCATGTCATAGCCCAGGAAAGGAGATCTTCAATGCTGCAACAGAACCCTGCTGCCCGCCGAGACAGTGCAGGCGATGTCAGCTGCTTCCAGCTCGAAGAGGTGGTCTCCGATGGCTCCATGGCATGGCTTCCTCAAGATCGCGTGCAATACGGACCAGGGTAGCCTCGTCGCCGAAACGGCCAACAATCTGAATCCCAATTGGCAGGCCGTCGGCGCTTTGCGCCAGTGGTAGCGACACCGAAGGGTGCCCCGTGACGTTGAAGACGCCAAGAAATTGATAGAGAGCAACATCCGCTTCCAGATACTCCTCTGCGGACAGCGTCGGGTTGGTCGTGCAGTAGATGCCGCCGTGCGGCGGCGCCACGAACGGCATCGTAGGCGTCAGCAGAATGTCGAAGCCTTGGATCGCCTCACCGACAAGGAACCGCATCTTCCGCAGAGCTTCTAACAAATCCCGCGCATCATACGGCTGGGAATTCCGGCAAAACTCGTGAATCTTCAGATTAATCGGCTCTAAAGTGTCCGCACAGATCTCACGTCCCATAGCCCGTGCGGTCTCTTCAAGAGAGGGTGCGCTGAGTATGGTCCGACCGAGCAGTATTCTTGCGTAGTCGGTTGGCTCATACGGCGCCTCAATATCTATCACCAAGTGGCCCATGTCCTCGAGAAGTGTGGCTGTCGTCTCGATAGCGCGCATGATTTCCGGGTCGACATCCACAGCGCCCCATTTGGACCTTGCGACCCCTACCCTCAACTTGCCCGTGGGCTGTGAAAGTTGCTCTACATAGGGACGATCCGGCTGAATGATGATGAACGGATCTCCGGGATAGGGGCCTGAAAAGACGTCGAGTGCGGCCGCCATATCCCGGACCGTCCGACAAACAACAAACTGTCGACTCATGCCAAACGATCCGTCTTGGTCGTTTGGGCCGCCGGAAATGCGGCCGCGGGACGGGTTCAGCCCGACAAGACCGCACCAAGCCGCAGGAACGCGAATTGAACCACCCCCGTCGTTGCCATGCGCGATCGGAGTAATGCCAGCGGCCACGGCCGCTCCTGCACCAGCGGACGAGCCCCCCGCAGATCGCGACAACTCCCATGGATTGCCGGTGATGCCATTGAGCAAGGATTTGCTCATCCCGGACGTACCAAACTCTGGTGTGGTCGTTCTTCCGATAGTTCGGAGCCCACCTTCTCGCGCTCGGTGAAAGAAATAGCTCTCGGTCTCGGGGCGATAGCCTTTGAACAGGCGGCTTCCATTTTCCTGGAGACGCCCGGCTTCAGTCGCACCCACGTCCTTACGAAGAAACGGAACGCCTGCAAAGAGGCCGTCGTTCGATCCCGTAACGGTCTCTGCATCCTCATAGAACTCAATGACGGCATTGATGAGAGGATTCACCTCGTTGTGAGCTTCACGCGCTAGCCGAACCAAATCTAGAGGAGCCACGTCACCCGACTTGGTGAGAGAGGCTAAGCCTATGGCATCGTATTCCGCGTATTCACTCAGCTTCATTGCAAACATCCTTCACTGACTTACCTGGTGCCCAACCGGATACATGTGTGGAACTTTCACCTCCGCAGCCTCGCAAATCCCTTGGTGCTATCGCATAACGCTCGCGCTGCGGGCCGCTCTCAGAACGAGGCGCTAACCCGCTCGACGATCACGGCACCGCATCAAACAACGCGCATCCTTCCGCTGAGCATGTCGCGCTCGCCCGGCGCGGCGTGCACGCGCCATTCGACGCGGTCAGGGGAAATCGATATAGCCGTTGCGGCAGCCATGCCTGTCATTGTGAGGTCGCGTCGAGAGATTGTCATAATGCATCCCCCTTTCCTCGCTGGTGGTGCGGTTGATCCGCCGGATGCGAGATTTCATGCGGCAAGCTAAGCTAGAGCCGTGGGCGCTTGTCCGCCCATCGCTGCAGCTGTTCGAATGCCGCCGAGGCCTGCAGTACACCAAGATCGTCAAAGCGTTTTCCGACGATCTGCAGACCGACCGGCAACCCAGCCGGCGTATACCCGCAAGGTACACTGGCTGCGGGATTCCAGGACATGTTGAACGGATGCGTGAATTCCGCCCACGTAATCCAGTCCCAGGGATGCGTCTGCCAGTGGCTAGGCATCAACTGCTCGGCCGGGAAAGCGGCGACCGAAGCGGAGGGTGTCAACAGGAAGTCCCAATCTTGGAACCAACGATGAATGTTAGCGACGTAGGCCATCTTCCGCAGACGCATCTCTTGGTAGCGAACGACGGAGACGCTTTCCGCATGCCTGATGCAGGCGACAAGGCCAGGGTCCATCTCCGCCTCCCATTCCGGAAGGTACCGTCCGAGCCTGGAGAAGTGCGCTGACCAGAAGAAGCGGATCAGCTCCGGCCCATCCTTCGCCCAAGGGGTTGCGACTTCCTCGACGATTGCGCCAAGCTCTGTAAAGCGTGCCACCGCAGCCTTGACAAGCTCCGCGACTTCTGGGTCGACGCGGGCGACACCTAGATCGGGGCTGTACGCGATGCGCCTGCCCTTCACCCCATCACGCAGTCGAGCGAGATAATTGGCAGGTCCCGCCTCAAGCGATGTGTAGTCGAGGAAGTGAGGTCCGGCCATAACCTCAAGCATCAATGCAGCGTCGGCGACCGTGCGCGTCATTGGCCCGATATGGGACGTCAGGTCACCCACAGGGACTGGATAATTCGGCACACGGCCGAAGCTTGGCTTGAGTCCGAACACACCGCAGAAATGCGAGGGCATGCGGATCGACCCCGCTCCGTCGCTGCCCTGGTGTAGGGGCCCATAGCCCGCCGCAGCGGCGGCCCCCGCACCTGCCGAGGACGCGCCGGCGCTATAGCCAAGCTTCCACGGATTGCTGGTGATGCCCGTCAGCGGACTGCGCGAGACGCCGGTCCAACCCATCTCAGACACCGTTGTCTTGCCGAGGAGGATTGCGCCCTCGTCCTGGAGGCGTGCCACGATCGGCGCATCCTCGTCCGGCTGATCGCCAGCGTAGATTCTGCTGCCGTGCTGTGTCGGCATGTCTTTTGTGATCGCCAAGTCCTTGATAGTGACAGGCACGCCGTGCAATCGGCCGATTGGCGCACCGCTCATCAGAGCGGCTTCCGCCTTTTTCGCATCATCCATCGCGCGGTCAGCGGCAAGGTAAGCAAAGGCGTTTAGCTTGGGCTCCAGGTCCGTAATGCGGGAAAGTAAATCGCGCATGTACTCAACTGGCGATATTTTCTTGGTGCGAATAAGCTCGGCCAGCTCGATGGCCGACATAAATCCGATGGTCTGAGAGTCCATACGATCGATCCTCTGTTACCTAATACCTCGCGATGAAGATGCTCGGCACCATGTCGCCTCGCGGAGCGGCTTCATAGCCCTTGGGCCGGTCACCGGCCAAAACGTAGACGGGTTCGTCGCCGCGAGGGGGTATCCGCTCTCAGAACGAAGCTGTTACGCGCTTGATGATCGTGGCGGCGCATTAGACGACGTGCATCGTTCCGCTGAGCGTGTCGCGCTCGTCCGGCGAGGCGTGCACGCGCCATTCGACGCGGCCAGGGAAAAGCGCAAAGACGCTTGTGGCGAGAGTCTGGTCGGTAGCGTCCCGCCGGTTCTTGTCGCAATAGATGGCCTCATCGAAGAGCACCACCTCCGCGCCCCCTGCGATCGCGCCTTCCGCAATCATCCGGTCCGCCGCCTCCTGCCGGGTGCGGGAAGAGAGGCTGATCGTTTGCTTCAGGCCGTCGAATTCCCGGGAGAGCAGGTGGTTGGCGTGGGCTCGCGGCGAGGCGACCTCCCGAAGGACGCAACCTGAGGACGGCGATTCGACAGAGAGGAGCCGACGCGTCTTGGCCTCACCGAGATTGTGATGGAAGCCGCTGGCGCGGTCCTTGCGCTTCAGGATTTCAACCGCTTCGTCCAGCCCTTTTGCATCGAGGATCGCACGGCAGATGATCTGCCGTGGCACGCCAAGCTGAAGGTCGTGGGCTCTGATGTTGTTAATGGTCTGCACAAGTCCGGCCTCGTTTAGACCGAGTGTGTGTCCCGGCAGCATGCCGGGATACATGAAGCTGCTCCAGGCGGAGCCTTCGTCGGGCTCGGCTTCGACCCACAGACAAGCGCCGAGTAGCTCCGCCGCACCATCCTCATTGTGGGCGATTACTGCCGGGCCGTCGCCTTCTGCCGGTATCAGGAGCGAGGTGCAGCCCGTGGCGGCGACGGCTTTCGCCGCAGGGGAGACATTATCGGGAAGCCGCAGGTCGCCCCGGCAGTTCCAGAGGAAGACCGTTTCGAAATCATGCCCGACACCTGCAGCGATCCCCTCGAGCTCGGCCACGAAGCGTGGATAGGCCGCGCGGGCTGCGGATTCTAGTGCCTTCAGATAGTCCGATCCGCGCCAGCAGGCCTCTAGCGCCTGATATTCCTCCGTGAGCAGGGCGCGTTCGCCGAAGCCAGTGGCGCTGGCCTGACCAAGCGCGAAGCCGATCGAGAAGGCGTCGCCCTTGGCGCGGACGCGGGAGATGGGATTACTGGACATATGAGGCCTCTGCTTTCCGTGAGTCGTTGTTAATTATTGGGTGACCGGTCTGAGGGGATGCTCGCGCCGAAGACGGCCGACAAGGACTGAGCGAGGCCGCCGCAAAAGGCCCTTCCCTTCAGGATACTGCGGAGGGAGAAATCCGTTTTCATGTTGTGGCTCACCTGGTGTTTCTGCCCGCTACGCGAGGACACAAGGCACAAAGAACCAAAAACAGAACGGCCCCGCACCTTCAAGAAGGGCGAAACGATCCCCCCTCCTCTATGCAGGCCACTGTCCTCCATTGGCCTCAATGCGTCATTTGATACATACTAGACAGAAATGCGTCAACTGTTCCACGCCCAACTTTAGGGTGGTTTGTCGCAGCATTGGAAGCCTGAGTTGGTCGATGTGGACGGGGAGAACCAAGACTATGGAGGAAATCACCGGGCCGGGATCGCATGATCGGATTGGTGGCAATGCGCAAGTCCGGGACTCTCGATCATGCCAAGGTGGCTTAGCTAGGAAAGCCTCTGGCCGCTTGGTCCAGATAAGCAACCGGAAAGCTTGGCATAAAGGTTCGCCGTAATTGACCTGCACTCGTCGGCATTCATAGCGCAGATATTGGCAACCATGACCGACGCTCATCCGCCGACCACAGCGACCGCACACCACGAGATCCTGCAGCAGGGCGCGTCCCTCGCGCGAGGCGCCGTGCCGTTTGGCAGCGAAGTTGTAGAGGTTGTCCTGCAGAGATCGCCGATTCAGCAGACACTAGTGATAGCTGATATAGGTCGGGTAGACGTCCGGGATGACGATGTCTCACGCGTCCACGGGAAAGCGTCGCGCCGACACGACAGGCGGATCCCCAGGGCTGACCTCCTGCTTGCGGCGTACGTAGACAAAGACCCCGGCGTACACCGGACTGATCTTCCCCCGATTGCGCGGCTCTCCCGCACTTTGCGTGGATTACGCTGCCAGGAGCACCCGGCGGCGCAGGAGATCGAAGCTGGCTCGTCCAT
>NZ_QDAH01000094.1 GCF_003075415.1 Microvirga sp. KLBC 81 | reverse complement strand
TCCTCCTGATCAGCCAGACTCAATCAGGAGGTTCAAACCTAAATGGGGCCAATGGTTTGTATGGGTTCCCTACCTAGTTCAAGCCCGCGAAACGAGACTTCGTGAAATAGGTGTCGATGAGATACTTCTGGAAATCCGAATTCGTCTTGTAGGTGGCCACGTAGGCCGGAGGAGATGGCTCGCTCGGGGCGTGGGCGCTCTGCCGACCATCGATCAGGTGAGAGCGGATATGTGCGATGCAGGCGGCCCGCCGGGCCTTTCCGTCGCGGATGTTTCTTCTCAGCCGGATCGCAAGCGACTGTTCCGTAACCGGCAAATCCGTGACGAAAGAGATGGATTCCTCGCTGATTGCGGTTACCGCTCCGCGTGCAATCACCTTGTTGTGGCGGTCGCAGAGCTCAATGCTTATGCCTGGAAACGTTTGCGGGTGGAAGCCGATCTGCTCTTCGGAGGGCGTTCGGCGGGCCGGGATGGCGGCGAGAGCCCTGGCAAAGACCAGTGCCAGCTTCATCAGCGCCGTGCTGCCGACGAAGGCGAGAAACAGGATTTCCTTGACGGGATTTACGGGCCGTTTGACGAGAATGTTGTTGTAGCGGGCGCGGATCCTCTTGGAGGCCCCATGCGGCATGAAAACCTGCGTGTGCCCAACGATGCCCGGCTTCACCAGAAACCTTTGATCGTAATGCTTGATCTGCTGCGCATAAATCTGCGCGATCTCGGCGCGAACGGGCCGGGGGCCGAAGAGATTCATGTCGCCCCGAATGATATTCCAGAGCTGGGGGATCTCGTCGAGTCGGGTTTCACGCAAAACCCGTCCAATGCGCGTTTCGAGCCCGGAACCGGCCGGTAGCACCTGATTTTTCGTGACTTCAGCCGCCTCAGGCTTGAGGGTTCGGAACTTGTAAAGGAAGAACGGGACCCGGTTCCGACCCAAACGCGCCCCGCGATAGATGATCGGACCGCCGGAGTCGACATAGACTAGGACCGCAACGATGACGAGAAACGGAAGGCAGAAGAGGGCGATGGAGAGCCCCAGGAACAGGTTCCATGCGCGGTGCAGCGTCTCATTGTTGGTCTGGTAACCGAATTCCAGCATTCCGGTCTTGCGCTTTTTGCCTCTTTTCTTAGGCCTCTCTGAACTGCGCGTCCAAGGAACGCCAGTGGATAGAGGATCCACCAGGGTGCGACTGCTGGGAGTGCGCTGCATAGAAGTCATTACCCACCCTCCGCGCGCCTGAGAACTACTTGCAACAAAGCTTCGTGCGTAAGAGACACAACGTGAGATTTAAGCTTTTATGTTGATAGCGGCACGTATGTGCTTTGTGATGTAGGTGAAGTTGCTATATATATCGCTTGCAATCATATTGATTGCTTAGAGATCACGATAACTGCCTTCCGAAGACAGATAAAATGGTAAATTACGAGAATTGTCTTGGCAATGTCACATATCGATGACTATACTGGAGAGTAGGTGTATCCCTCAAAGGGGAAACCGAAAGGGTTAGTCCGAGATTTGGCGGAGCCTTGGCAGATTGCGTTGGCGTGAAGACTGCCGCTCAGGGGGGCGATTGACCGTCGCGCATAATGGGATGGCGGAGGGGCTAATGACGGTGCATCAACAGAACAGCGCATGGGGCGAGGCAAGCCTGCGCGTTCATCGGACACATTCCATCCCGGCCGATTCCGCACGTCCTGCATCCAAGACCAGCAAATGGCCCTTGTGGGCCAGCATCGCCCTTATCATCATCGCGAACACCCTGATCTGGGGGTTACTCATCTCGGCTTTCATGTGAGCGCTCAGCGCAGGACACAGTTCTATCACCGTGACTGATCAAGGATGCCAGGCGCAGTCGGTCCGATTGGTCTTCATAGGCTTCGGAGAACCAAATTCCGCAATCCGATATGGATGCGGTCCGGATCCTAAACCATTGCAACACAGAATGATTTTCAGGCGGATGTTGGTTCGGCAGCGTGTACGCTGAAGGCCTTGAATACGACAGACACCTCTTTGGAGGAGCCTCCGAAGAGTTGAGCCGTGTTCTCAGTCGTTGCTTGTCGGCTCAGGCAAATCGGATAACCTTTAATTTGGCCCTTTCGTCATCGGAGGAAATATCGCTGGCAGAACTCCGAGCGTCCGTGAGTGACTGCGAAAGATGCCAACAGAAATTTAGTGCATTCCGCCAAAGGTGCTGCAAGCAATGACAATAGACGAGTATCTTCGGATCCTGATTCTGCACCGCTGGAGAGTATTCAAGTTCGTTCTTATGGTTACTGTTCTCTCGTTTGTCGGGAGTTTGGCGCTTCTTTCGGTGTCTCCCAAATATGTGAGTACCGTCAATATCGCATTGCTCCCAGAGCCAAGCGAGCTGTCGTATGTCAGGGGTGTTCTCGGTGGAACGACGGACACCCAGTTCAACGCAATCAACAAGACAATTGTCGAGACGATCTATAGCCGTGCCGTCATGCTGCGCGCTATCGATATTGTGTCACACAATGGCGGTTCGTCGCGAAGCGCTCAGGAGCCGGAGAGCCCGACGATGCTTGCGAAGGCCGTCGATCTGGCACGTCAGGTCGTAGCCAGCGCGAAGGGGTTCTATACCTACGTCAACTCGGGAAGTCCTGTAGGCCAGAGGAGCAACCAGGATCTGTGGGTCGACTATTACCGGTCCGTGGTCACTGTCGAGACCGTTGAGGGGTCTCTGGTGATGCGCATCAGGGTCACCATGGAGGATCCGCAAGCCGCTGCCGATTTCGCGAATGCCCTTGCCACTGCCTACGTCGAAACCGCCGGCCGCCAGGCTGCGGACGCATCCCGTCGTATTAGTGAGCGGTTCGAACAGGCCGTTGCGGCCAAGCAGAACGAGCTCAATCAGATCCTGGATGAAGAATTCTCCCTGCGGAAGCGTCTGGGATCGCTGGCCCTAGAGGACCAGCGCCAATCGCTCGCAAGAACGCTCGAGGCAGGCTGGGAAGCGTTGGCGGCAGATATCGTTGAAAGTGAGCAGTTGAAGGTTCGTGTTGCCTATAGCGAGGAGCGCAAGCGGAACGAAGTTCAGCGGGAGACATTGCAGAAGATCGACGACGAACTTTATACAACCCGCTCCCGGCTCGAGGAGCTTGAGCGCCGCATCCAGATGCGCCAGGGTATGAACGACGATCTCCAGAAGAGGCTGACCTCTTTGGCGGAAAGCGAGCAGCCGTTCATCGCATTCAAGGCCCGTGCCGCGGCGGTGCAGCAGGAAATCGATGAACTGCGCCGCATGTCCGTATCGCCCGCATTGTCGGGTTCCTCGGTCGGGGCCCGCATCAAGATCATTAATGAGGCCTTGCCCCCGGTCTACCCCGACTCACCGAAGGTCATCCGCAATACCATCGCCGGCTTTATCCTGGCGCTTCTGCTGGCAGGAATGATGCTCGTGATCCTTCCTCCTCTCAAGGCGCTCATAAGCAGAAGGGGAGCCGTGGAATCGGTGGTCGACCAGACGCTGATGCCTGTCGCCGTCAATCGAACGGAGACGATCAAGTCCGTGTCGGGGACCGGGATGTCGCGGTGACACTCACGGGGTCTCCATAGTTCATCCCGCAGCATGATCGGTCATTGGCGAGGGCCTACATGTCAGAAGTGCTGAGACTGAAGGCAGGGGAGGGATCGCCAGAGCCCTCGATCCGCGGGTGGCTGATTGCGGTTTCCCTGGTGCTCTTTGCCGCAGTGGCGGTCTCGCTGGTCATATTGTCCGGGAACAGCGAGATGGCCCTTATGGGCGCCGCCGGTGCAGCGGGCGCAATCGTCGCCGCGCCCTTCTTCCTGAAGAGACCGTTCCTCGGCTTGCTCGCCCTTGTCTTCTTCGCTCAGCTGAATGCGCTGGCCCTCGTCGTCTTCAGTGCCTTGTCGATCGACTCTCCGATCAAATTCCTCGCCGTTCTCACCCTCGGTGCGGCGCTCTACCAGTACCGGCTCAGGTTCATCAATCGATCTCTTACGAACGAGCCCTACATCGCGCGTTTCGTCATCGTTCTCACGGGAGCGTTGATGATCTCGGTCCTGTTCGCACGAAGCACTCACATGGCCACAGACGAGGTGCGGCGCTTCCTGGCGGTCGTTCTCATCGTCTTTCTGGTGTCAGGGCTGACCACCGATAAGAAGCGGCTTGAGCTCATCGTGCTGGCAATCGTTGTGTCGACGCTGGTTTCGGCACTGTTCGTACTCTACGATTGGGGAGCAGGAGGAGCGACTTTCTCGTCCCAACTGTCGGACCAGAGGTCGAGCTGGCAGGATACTGTTCGGTCCAGCGGAGGATCTCTCGAAGGCGCTACAATGGCAGCAACGATGCTCCTTTGCGGAACAAGCCTGGCGATTTGCCTTGCCGCACGAGCCTCGCGCTGGCGTCTCTATACGGTCCCGACCGCCCTCATCGGCACGTTTGCGATTGCCTTGACCTTGACACGTAGCGCGACTGTAACCCTCGTTCTCCTTCTTACTTGGCTCGCGTGGAGAATGCGCCGGCAAAAAGGCATCGTCTTCATGGTTGTGGGCGTGATCGTTACAGGAACGATCATGCTGCCGCTGCTCCCGGATGCATTCTGGGACAAGATATCGACCCTTACCGAGACTCAGAGGGACAGCACTCTTCTTCGCAGGCTGAGTTACCACATCATCGGCTTGGACTTGCTGCTCAAGTATCCTCTCACCGGGATCGGCGCCGGAAATTTTCCGATCTTCTATGGAGACTTCGAATACCGGTTCATTCCGGGACGATACGACTTGCGGCCTCTCCATAACCAATACCTGCAGTATCCTGTCGAGTCGGGGCTCCTTGCCGGTATGGCCTATGTCGGCATGCTGTTCTCGTCATTCCTCAGCTTCCGCTATACTTCGATCCATGCTCGCTCAGAAGAGCTACGCGTGCTGTCGGAAGGGTTGATGTTCTCGTTCGTGAGCATCATCGTCCAAATGTTTTACCTATCGAGCAAATTCAACAAATACCTTTGGGTTTATATCGGTTTGGCGATTGCAGTCCGCGCACTGCTGAATGACGAAGAGCGCGGGTCCGCACCGAATGGAAGCCGGGATTGAACGGTGAGCGGGACAGGTGAAGACATGACTGTCGTATTCTGGATCTTGGTTGGCATCATCTTCTACTCTTATATCGGCTATGGACTGATGATCATTGGCCTGTCCCGTCTGGCAGGGAGGCGGCGTGAACACCCTGCACCGGTACCCCAGCGTGCGACGCTATTGATTGCGGCATACAACGAGGCTGGAGGAATTGGGCAGAAAATCGAGAACGCCCTCTCCCTGGCAACCGGGATTCATACACTTGAGATCGTTGTCGCATCAGACGGCTCAACGGACGGAACAGCGGACATAGCGCATGGCTATGAACAGCGCGGCGTGAGAGTCGTCGAGGTGAAGGAGCATTACGGGAAAGCTTTCGCACTCAATCAGGCCTTGTCCGAGATCAACAGCGATGTCGTGATTTTCTCGGATGCCAACAGCACGATAGAGGCACAGGCCATCGTCAGGCTTCTTGATCACTTCGCCGATCCGGATGTTGGCGGCGTATGCGGCTCGTTGGGCGTTCCGGAACGAAGCCAAAGTTGGCTGGCGAGAGGCGAGAGACTCTACTGGCGTTACGATCATGCTTTGAAGAAGGCCGAGAGCGCCCTTGCGGGAGCCGTCTCGGCTCAGGGTTCTCTCTATGCCATCAGACGTTCGCTGATCAAACCGATTCCGAGCGCGGTCGCGGACGATCTGATCAGCTCGCTACGGGTTGTGGACGAGGGAAAGCGGCTCGTCTTCGAACCGGGAGCACAGGTGTTCGAGGCCGTGACGAACCATACCGGTTCGGAGTTCGGACGCAGGGTACGATCGACGGAGAGAGGATGGCGAGGCCTCATGAGTATGGCGCGCCTGATGAACCCCGGGCGCACTGGCTTCTATGCCCTCCAGCTATTCTCGCACAAGGCCCTGAGACGCCTCGTGCCCTTCCTTGCGGTTCTGCTTGTCTTTGTCAGTGTCATGACCATGCAGGAAGGATGGATTTATGTTCTCGCGGCTGGACTGCAGATCCTGTTCTTTGTGCTTGCCTTCATCGGATGGCGTGCGAAGGGGCGAGTCGGGTCCTGGGCTTCCGTGCCCTTCTTCATCGTCATGGGGAACACCGCAATGATGGTCGGTGTGATCAACGTGCTGCGTGGAAAGCGGAGCAGCGTATGGACGCCGGCTCGGATCAGCGTCGAGGAGGCTTAAGGCTCCCATTTCCCGGCGAATGTCCAGCGCATGTCTCAAGGACTTTCGAGAGGGACGAAAGCGTGCCGGATTTCACCGCTCCGCCTCAGGAATAGAAGCTGTTTCTCCTCATCCACTTGAGGAGCGCCACGGCATTTGCGTCTGGAGATGTAGCGGCTGACAACTGGAGCACTGGATATCCGCTTTCCTCCAGAATGCTCGCGGACTGATCCAGAAACCGGCCCATGCGAATGAGGTCATCTCTTCCGAGCTTCCTTGCTGATCGGGCGACTTGCCAACCGTTCCCGGGATCGAAGCGGCTGCGGCCATTCTTCCGTGACGACAGCCGCTCAACTGAAGTGTCGACGTCGCACCTGATATGAACCCATCCACCGATCCGGTTCTCGACGAGAGCCAGCATGGCAGACCGGCTGACGGGCAGTGATACCTTCTCACTGGGAACTGTCATTGACCCGAGATATTGGACAAGCCCCTGATCCAGGATGAGCGCTTCCGGGCCACGAAGTTCCCGCTCGACATAGGAGAGTGCGCGCGCAAGCCGGCTGCATCGGCTGAGCTGCGTAAGAATTTCCAGCGACAAGCCCGAGGCCTGAATGGCATGGGCTATCAGGAGAGAATGCAGCGTGGGCGACAAGATTGCGCTAGCCAACAGTTCCGGAACGGGGCGCCACTTGAGATGTCCAAGGCTGTATGAGCGAGGATCCAGGGTGTTCAGATAATCTGGTCCCAACAGAGACCTTTCGGCCTCGGGAGCAATGCGCCGCAAAGCCTGGAAAAGAGACGTCTTGCCACTGGCCGGAATTCCTATGAATTCCAACACGCGAACCGGTTTCGGGGACAAGCTCCTGGTCAAGAACAGGCCAGGGCGGCACCCGCTATTGTTGGACGTGGACGCCTGCTCCGAGGGTGACTGATGCAAACTCATGGAGCTACTCGTCTCCAATCCGGGGAACTCCCGGTGAAGCGGCGGACGGCAACGGTTCCAGTGCTGGTCTCTGTTTCGGGAAGGGAAACCGCCCGCGCGGCAGGTGCTTGCCGATGATCTGCATCGCGAATCGGCCCTCATCGCCGAATGTTCCTGGGAAGAGGATGAACCATCCGAGGAAAGCAATGGCCGAACCGAGCAATGTGCCGCTGATGACCAGGACACTGGGAATGCCGTAATGACGTGCATACAGCACGAAGGCCCAGGATCCAGCCAGGATTGGTAACGATATCAGCGTGTGTCGGGCGAAAACCCTCGCGAAACTCATCCAGGAGACGTTGGTGAGCTTGATGCTCAGGTCAAGCATCAGCAGGAAGTTCAGGATGATGGCAAGACCTGTTCCCACTGCAACGCCCCGAAGTCCAGCAAAAGTGCCGAGATAGGCGCCGATGAAGACGAGGATGGCATAGATCCACTGTCGCCAAGCCCGGTTGTACACTGCTCCTTTCGCACGGACGAGCGTGTCGCTCATCTTGTAGCTGGTCCGGAATACGAGAACGATGGTCAGGATCTGAAAGGGAGCGATCACTCCTGACCATTGAGCTCCGAGCAGGGTAACAACGATCTCTGGCGCCAGGATTGTCAAAAGCCCGCTCAAGGGGATCGTCACCATCGCGACAAGGCCGACAGACGTCAGATAGGCGCGGCCCAGACGTTCGGGGTCGTTTTGCACGCTGGCCATCGAGGGAAAGAGGACGCTGTCGACAACCTTTCCGAATAGGTTCGTCGGGAGCATCATGAACTGGTAGGCGCGTCCGTAACTGCCAAGGGCCTCTGCTCCGAGCCACCGGCCGACCACCAGGTTGTCAGCCTGGATCGCGATCGCGTTCCCGACCTTTGCCAGCGAGAATCCGGTACCGAAATGCAGGAGTTGCCCGACCGCGCGTTTGTCGAAGCGGATGCCCTTCGGGTGAGAGCCGAACTTCAGGAGAAAGCCAGCCTGCAGGGAGATCTGGGCGAGCTGTGCAATGACCAAGGCCCAGATTCCGAGACCTGCCAATGCACAGACGATCCCGACCAGCCCATATCCTGCGGCGTAGCTGAACACCTCGATTCCTGAAAGCTGCTTGAACCGCATGTTCTTCTGGAGGACGCCTTCGGCAACAACTCCGAGGCTGGCAATGGGAAATAGGAAAGCGAGGACCCTGACCACCTGCTCCAGTTCAGGTATTCGAAAGAACGCACTGATGGATCCCGCTGCGAAGTAGACAAGAAGACCGATGCAGATGCCCATCGTCACGGAAATGCAAAAGGCCGCCTTCACGTGTCCATCTGTCAGGTCATGGCGCTGAACCACAGCGGGACCGACACCGAGTTGGCTGATGATCTGACAGAATCCGACGATTACCAAGGCTGCACCGACGATGCCGAACTCTATGGGCGAGAGCAGCCGTGCAAGAACGATGGTGACGGAGACCTTCAGAAGAGATTGCGCGGTGGTGCCGGCAAAAACCCAGAAGACGCCGTGGAGCGTGTGTTCAGTGAGGGATCGGGAACCGGCGGATGAATGCTCACGAGGATCTTGTGCGTTATGAGTGCTAGACATGAGCTTTCCCGAACAGGAATTCCATTATCGGCCTTACAAAAAGGGTGCCGGATCGCGTAAAATTGCTTCGGCGGCTTCCTTAGACTAAGTCTTGATGCAGGTTTAAGGAACTATCCCAAACAGCTACTCACGAATTGCAATCTGTCACACCAGAGTTCCCAATTACAATTCACAGATTGAGGCGCGCAGCCGTTGATGCTTGCGATGTGTCTCGCAGTTTCGTCTGACCGAAAGCTTGTGCGCATGCGAGTTCCTTATTCCCTGGGTCTGCTCGTATTGATGTTGTCCTCGCAGGGCTTGGCTCAGAGCCCGCCACGCGCAGATAAGGACCAGATCAACTGTGCGTCACGACCGCAATACGATCCCTCGCGATTTCAGAGGGTGCTGACCGATGTCGTCTCGCAGGAGACACTCCTCCTTGAAGGGCCAAGCTGGGACTATTCATTAGTTCGGAACTGCCGGCTCGAGGGCGTCAAAGGCGATGGTATTGTCATCCGCAATGTCAAAGGTGTCGTGGTGCAAGGATGCTACATTGCTGATGTGGAAGGCACAGGGATACGGCTGAGCTCGACAGGGAGCAGTAGCGACGTTGTTCTTGAGGGAAATCGGATCGTCGGGGCTGGCGAAAACGGAATCAGCGCAGCTCAAAGATATGAGGCCGGGGTTGATCATCAAGGCTTGAAGATCCTCGATAACTACATTGAGAATTCAGGCGCTCGATCATCCAAGGGCCTTACGCACGGCATCTACGTGCAAACAGAAGACTCTCTGGTCGAGGGAAATACGATCGCCGGAACCCGCGACGGCAATGGAATCTCGATCCGCAGTTCGGGCGAAGTGCGGTGCAACCGGATCCTGGGAATCTCGTCGGCGGGGAAGCCGGCGATCCGCTATTACTCCGATCATGTCAGTGGCGCTTCGAAGGCTCTGGTTATTGATAGCAACGACATCGACAGCGAGACGGTTGGCATCGAGCTGTACGATCCGGTCGAGCTCAAGGATCGTCCAGGTTCGATCGAACATTTGGTAAGTCACTTTGTCATTCGCGGTAACGCGATCAGGGCTCCCATACCCCTTAAGATTTCAAAGCAGTACGACATGCCGCCCTTCTCAATCGTGAAGGATGTGCCATGATGACGCAAAATTCGCCGCAATCTGCTTCACGTCCGCAGGCAGCGCCCATGGGAACACAGGCTACGCGGTTTATCCACTCTCTGTGAAGCAGATGCAGAAATGAGATGACAGGACTAGAATTGTACGATTCCAAGAGAATCAATGGTCGCAATTCCTTCCTAAAGGCCCTTCTGGTCACAGTCGCGATCTTAGCGGTGCCTGTGAAAGGAAATGCCGCCGAACCCACCAAATATGCCGTTCAGCCGGGCGTGTTGAACGTAACTTTATACCAGTGGCCAGAACACTCTGGCGACGTGCGCGTGGACATTAATGACGAGATCTCGCGCCCAGCCGTTGGTCGGATCCCAGTGGCAGGGAGAACATTAGGCGCGATCGAATCCATGCTGCGCGTGGAACTCGCCAAGCAGATCGATCTTCGTAATGCGCCGATCGTGGTGAGCGTCGCTGACTACCGTTCGATCACCGTCCTCGGAGCAGTGAACAATCCGGGCCGTCACAAATACGAGATCGGACTGACCGTTCTCGATGCGATCGGTTTGTCGGGTGGACCTCTAGCGTTGATCCTGCGGGAAAACACGTTTGATCAGGTCGTCCGGCCAGTGGATTATTACGAGAAGGAGGGGAAGACCACAGTCAATTACCTCTCAGCTCTGGCCCGCCGGGAAAGGTTGAATGCGGAAAAGGCGGATCAAGAAAAGCTCGAGATCTCGAGTCAACTGACCTCGATGCTCAAAGGAGCTGGACAGGAGGATCTGGCCGAGCGTGAACTGGCCACGTTCAATCTCCGGAGAAAGGGCTTATCCGATCAGAAGAAGTCAGCCGCTCAGCAGATCGCGGACTACAAGGAGGAAATGGACGGTTTGAAGAACCACTCACTGGAGGTTCTGGCCGCCATCTCCAAAGTCGAAGAGGAATACAAGCGTCTTCAGTCACTCCTCGATCGCAGGCTGATACGACGTGTGGATCTCATATCGGTTGATAACCAGCTGACGAGTCTTCAAAACAGCCTGCGATCTGCGATCGTCCCGCATGCCAATACACGGTCCGAACTCGTCCGGGCCGAGTCCACGGCTGCAGAAGCTGCGCAAACAAGAGCGACCGAGATCGAGAAGGAGCTTCTCGATCTCGAAAAGGTAATCAAGACGCTTGCGTTTCGTCGGGCAGCCAGAGATTCATTGGATCCTGGCAAGGCATTGGATACCAGTGCCAATGCGTCTGAGAATGAGAACGTGATCGGCGATGGTTTGGCATTTTCCATCCTGCGGAAAGACATCGAGGAAAGGACGATACCGGTTAAAGCCAGGGCGAATGATCGGGTTCTGCCGGGCGATGTCCCGACGGTCACTGTACCCAGGCGGAATTTTTAGGCCATTCGCAAGACTGGACCAAGGGAGGTCGATTGATGGAGTGATTGCCAGACATAACGAGGAGACACGGATAGGACTGTGATCGACGCTTCGTATGCGACACCACTCTCGTGTCACTTCCTGAACATGCCCTGCCATATCGGCGCCGAATGCCCAGGTGTCTTCATCGAGTAGCGAGGGCGGACGTGTCTCAAGGAGACTAGGCCAGTTGCGCGTGGCGATTCATCTATGGAGGTCGCACATGGTTACCGCAAGGTTCGAAGAAGGGGTCGATGGCTACTTCGGAACGATCGATACAAAGCTCAAGCAGGTCTCGCCGAATACATCGTACGGCACGGCAATGGAGATCACTACGAATTTTAGCCAGGACTCCGAGGAGCAAATACTGCTCGCGTTCACCAATCTCTTTGGTTCCGATCCCGGGCAGATTCCACTGGGAGCGATTATCACCTCCGCCACCCTGACTCTGCAAACAACTGACAAGTCAAATCAAGGTGGCGCCTTGTATCGCATGATAGCCGCTTGGTCGGAGAGTTCAACCTGGAATTCGCTCGGTAATGGGATTCAGCTCGATGACGTGGAAGCCGCTGCGTCTCCCGATGTCGTCACCGGACCGACTGTCGTTGGAAGCCGCGACTTCGACGTGACAAGCAGTGTGGCATCTTGGGCATCTGGCGCGGCTAACTATGGCTGGGTTTTCAAGGGCAGCGGCACCGACTCATGGAAGATTTCTTCGTCGGAGGGGAGCATACGACCGGTTCTCACGGTCAACTATACGTTGTCCGATACGCCACCGCCGCCTACACCACCTGTCGTATCGATCTTCAGCGGCACCCCGAATCCGCAGACGGAGGGAGCAGGAGCACAGATCAGCTTCACCATCACGCTGGACAAGGCGGCGACGTCTCCGGTGACTGTCTCCTATGCAACCGTCAATGGGACAGCGCTGGCAGGCAGCGACTTCGTCGGGGTCGACGATGGGTCCATCACCTTTGATGTGGGTGAGACCAGCAAGACAATCACGGTGGATCTTCTGGAGGATACCACATCCGAATCAACGGAGACATTTGGCGTCAAGATCGTTTCTGCAGCCAATGCGTCGGTCAGTTCGACCGACAATACGGCGACTGGAACGATCGTTGACAACGATACCCCTTCAACAGGTCCGGTCGTGTCGATTTCCAGTGCTTCACCAAATCCACAGATCGAAGGCCCAAATACAAAGATCAAGTTCACATTGACTCTCAGTGAAGCGTCAACTCAGACGGTAACGGTAAACTACTCGACTGTCGATGGAACTGCCAAGGCCGGAAGCGACTACGTTGCTCAGGTGAACAAGACGATCAGTTTCCGTCCAGGCGAAACATCCAAAACCATCACCATCAATCTGGTCGACGACAAGATTCTGGAAAGCGCGGAGTTCTTCAGTGTCAAGATCAACTCTGCCGCGAACGCGACGGTAAGCACAGAAAACCTCACGGGAACGGCTGACATTGTCGACGATGATCTTCCTGCCACGGTCGTGAAGATTTACGATACAACCCAATATAAGCTTGGAGATCCGTCCGGCTATGGCAGCGGAGATCCGTCGGGACTGGCATATGTACCAGGAACCGGGGGCCGCCCCGGTACCCTTTTCATTGCAGATTCGGAGCATGATGAGACCCCGTACTTCAGTGCGACGAATCTACTGGGCCTCAATGATGATGGCAGCTTCAACTGGTATAGCATGAGGAACTTTACGAAGGAGCCGACCGGGCTGGCCTACAATCCGGTCAACAAATACCTCTACATCACGGACGACGATAAAGGGCGGATTTTCTGGGTCGATCCTCTGAATCCTTCTGTCAAAATCGGGGAGATCAATACTGCAGCTCTTGGCCTTTCCGATACGGAGGATCCTGCCTTTGATGAAGCGGGAAACCTGTATTTCCTGGATGGCATAAGTCTCAGGCTCCACGGAATATCTGCGTCTGGCCACGCGACATCTATCGCACTTCCGACGGCCATCGGAGATGTGGAAGCTCTCGCCTATAGCCATACGACCAGTGACGGCCATGCCGTCTTCTTCGTTGCCGGCGGCACAAAGCCGACGATTTTCATGATCGACGATACGGGTCAGCTTCTCGGGTCCACGAATGTCCTAAGCAGTTATACGAGCGCTACAGGCTTGAAGCCTGCACCTAAAGGGCTGACGATGGCGCCGAGCAGCGACCCGACGGACGGGAACACGATGAACCTCTTCGTTGCCGACTACGGGGCCGACCAGAAGAACGATGGGCGCATATTCGAAATTGATCTCGCGAGTGGGTGGCTCGTGGCTTAGCGTGAAGAAGATTTACGAGGAACCTGGCGAATGTCCCAAGGACCTATCACTTCGCAGAAGCTCAAGATCGTAGAGAGCTTTGCCGCCCAGATGGCATCGAGAGACATCCGCTACTGCCTTTGGAAAAGCAATGAGCATCTCGATGCAGCATTGGCGGGCAATACGGACTTGGACGTTCTCTTCGACGAGGAGCAACGGCCGAGCGTCGTCGAAGCATTGGCGAGCGCCGGGTTCCTCGAGTTCAAGCCAATCCGAATGCGGCGGTACCCTTATATTGAGGACTATCTCGGGCTCGATCCAGGTACCGGGAAGCTCGTTCACGTGCACGCTCACTTCCGCTTGATTGTCGGTGAGTCGAACGTGAAGAGCTTCCATCTACCTTGGGAAGGCGAGGTGCTTCGGACAAGGATTTTGGACAGTAGGTCCGAAATATGCCTTGCCAATCCTGAGAATGAGCTCCTCCTCCTTCTCGTGAGGACTGCGATCAAGGCACGCTTTCGCTCTGCCCAGGAAGTCGTCACCCTCAGTTCTAAGAGCCGCGTCTGGTCGAAGGAAGTGCGGGAGTACGAATGGTTGAGAGAGCGGTCGTCATTGAAGGCAGTGTGTGCGCTTTCAGAGCGCCTTCTCGGAGCCGCATCTGTCCCTCCCGTTAGAACACTTCTGGAAGGTCTCAACGGGGAAGCGTTGAGCGAATTGTACGTTGCAGGGGACCTCGAGAGGTTTCGTAATCGTAGCCGAAGCCGGGCTTGGCTCGCACGTTGGGGAACGTCCACAGCGTTGAAGCTGGGGGATCGATTGCGGAGGCGAGGGCTGATCGATATCCCGGTTCGCCGTACCGCGCCGGAAAAGGCCGGAATTATTGTTGCGATTCTTGGAGCTGACGGCAGCGGAAAATCGACTCTTACGAAGAATATGGCACATCTTCTTTCGAAGAAGATCGATGTCTTATCTCTGTATTTGGGTTCGGGGCAGGGGACAAGCAGCTGGATGAGGTGGCCCTTGATCGTCATGCGGCGGCAGCTTGCACGGCAATCACGTGGATCCGAAAGAGGAGCCTCGAAACCGCGCGGCGATGCGTCAGTGAAAAAGCCGCTCAAAGCGTGGCTACGTGATTTCGGAATGTCTTTGTGGGCGGTTGCTCTGGCAGCCGAGAAGCGCCGGAAGATATACCGCGCCGGCCGTGCGCGGTCTCGCGGGATGATCGTCGTGACGGATCGATATCCGCAGTGTACCATTGAAGGATACAATGACGGTCCACTCCTGGCTCATTATGCAGGGCATCGGTGGGCACTGCTCCGCTGGCTGAGCCGCTGGGAACGAGCATGTTACGATCCTGCTCAAAATCCGCAGCCGGACCTCGTCATCAAGCTCGTTGGAACTCCCGAGGTCCTGCAGCTCCGTCGGAATGACATGGATGTGGCGGCGATCGCTCATAAGCAGGATGGAATTCTGCGAATATCATTTCATCCCGATACGAAGGTGGTTCAGATCAATGCCGAAGACACGGTCGACCAGGTCCTGGTGAATGCGCTGAGCGAAGTTTCTCATACACTGCTCGACGTTAGGAGGACTTCCGAACACCGCCGTTTGGGAATTCTGCCACCGATCACTACACCAGGCGAACTGATCTCCTGATGGGGAGTAGCTCATAATAATAGGAGTTCGATAGTCGGAATTGACCTCGGAAGCATATGGATTCCCCGTATAGTGATAGTGTGGTGACGTTGCCATATCGCAGTCGTCGTTTGCACGGATTGGCGAAAAATCTTTTAGGTCAACTGAGGACCTCCGGATGAAAGAGCCAGAGAAGCTTCGTTCAATGGTCATTCAAGCCAACGGGATGCTTCCCTTTGAAGTCTATCGGGATCTGTACGATCTCGCAGCTCAATTTCCGGGCGATACGATCGTCGAGATTGGGACCGCCCATGGTGCTGGCACCATCAGTCTTTGTCTTGGAGCGCTGTCGGCCGGGAAGCAGCCTAAGGTCTTCACTGTCGACCGTTTCGAAGGACGTTATTCATCACGTTCTGCCTACGGCGATGTTCGGGACAATCTGGAAATCGTCCGAAACAATTTTCGAGACTCAGGTATTGGTGAGCACATCAAGATTTTTGCTGGATCTAGTTCCGACTTTGCCGTCCAGCAATGCCCCGACGTCATCGATATCCTCGTTCTTGACGCCGACGGAAGGATCGATCGGGACCTGATCAACTTCGCCAGCAAGCTCAGTCCGCATGCTGCAATCGTCATTGACGACTATGACCATCGCGTCAGTCTGTCGAGCCGTCCCGATGGATCGACGTATGTGGACCTCAAGCACGTGATCACGAAGCGGCTTCTTGACCGGTATGTGGCGGAGGGGTTGATCGACATCGTAAACGTCCAGAAATCCACGGCCTTTTGTCGCAAGGCGGAAGGCGCTGAATGGGACGTGGACAAGATGGCCGATATGGCTCTCGAATGCTATCGCGAGCTCGTCTTCACCGATATCGACCGCATCGCTCTGTTCAGGTGGCTTCGGAAGAGGGTCAAGGCGAATGTGCCGCCATGGCTCATGCAGAGGCTCCGCAATTATCGCGCGCGTCAGGTGCCCGCTCATTGATACGATCTGTGCTGCCCAGAGCGTATGCGGGCTAGAGGGTGTCTGGAAAATCGGGAGGCGCCCATCTGAAGGGGCATGACAGCCCGGTCCTATGACACCGACCTCGACGATGCGGA
>NZ_QDAH01000093.1 GCF_003075415.1 Microvirga sp. KLBC 81 | reverse complement strand
TCTCGTTGAGCCTGAGGCGTGCCGCAACTATTTCACCGCCGCCGGATACGGATTCGTCTGAATGCCCGATGCTCTAGATCGGAGCCAGCGTGGACCAACGCTTTACGGCCGAGGGCGAGACCTCGAAGAGATCGAGGTCTCGCTTGCGTTCGACGGACAATTTGGCACTTGGCGACTGCTGGGAGATGCTGAGGTGACGCACCGCTCTAAGGAAAGGAACACGATAATCGCAGTCCTGAAAGCCTCCGAAACGCCCCTGCGCCCGAAGGAAATTGCTGAAAAGGGGCAGCTAAATTATGATTCCGTAAAACATCTGGTACGCCATCTGGTTAACGGTGGATATATCTCTAGGGCCGGATCTGGCGCATATACCCACCCTGATCACCCTGTTCACTGCATTCACTCAGAACTCACCACCGGGGAGAGTAGAGAGAGTGAAGAAAGTGAACGAGGTGAATGCAGTCCATAACCGCCCGCCGCGGACCAGCAGTAGTCACGTGACAGTGTGCTCGGCCGAGCACACTGTCACGTGACCGGTCCCCGACCCAGTGGACGACCAAGTGGCCACGCTCGTGATCAGAGGCCAGCGTGTTGAGGTACCTTGCTGGGAAAGGACGTCAATGTCTTCCTGGTCCCTAAGTTGTAGTTCATGCGGGGCTCTCGGCGGCCTTAGACCCATCCGGACCTACTCAGCAGTAGGGCGTGATAAAAGCGGCCCTATAGGGATGCGTTGTCACGATCGGCCCCACGACCTACCCGCGACCGAGATCGCAATCTGCAGATAGCCACGAGTAGGGCGGGACGGGCAGCGCCTCCAGCGATGCCTGTCGCGGCCGGGCCCTCAAAATCTCCTCGCCATCTACAGTCAATGGGAGAGGAAAGCGTACGGCCTGTCCCCTGCCAACTTCATAAAATCCCATAGGAAAATGTTTGCAGGAAGTCATGAAAGGGCCTTTAGACCGTATCCCAACCGCAAAAGCGGGCGCGAATTGCGCACAATAGGGGACAACCAGGGGACAGGGTTTGCGCCTACCTGTTGGATGTCCCCGGCTTTCGTGGAGCGTGCGCCGATGGGGCGACCCATCAAGGACTGGCAAAATGATAAAGTTTGATCACGAGCGCCTCAAGCGACGGGCCATCAAGGAACGCGAGATCTCGGACGATGCGGTGTGACGCCTGCCAGCAGCAGCTCGATCATGCCGCTCACGATCATCTGCCAACGTGGGCACAACGCAACCCTTCAAGCCGCCCCTGCAGCGCTAATAGGGCGGCGTTTCCGGTGCACGTCATGTGGAGAGGAACCGCTTCAGCCTTTTTCACCGAAGAAGGCCCGAATGCCGAACTTCGGCTAAGGTCCGCCTCGTGCCAACAGCAGTCCTTTCGTCGTTACATCGACCCAAGCAAGTACCGCTCCAGCATTTAGTGGCCCGTCGTAGGGCAGAGAGCATGGATCCATCGCAGTAACGTTCCAATCTGTCCGGTGTGATGGTCCCCTCGCCTAAAAGCCGTTTGGACAGATGATGCGGCGCATTGCGGAAGGCGCTCCGCCCATAGGCGAAGCTGTGTGGTGCCGTGTATTCAGTCAGCTCCTCACTGGCCGAGCGGCCATCGAAAATTGCAGCATCCGGCGAACTCCGGGCCAAGTCCTATAAGCCGGTCTGGCTGGGCACCCCCATACTCGCACCAAGATGCGCGGGGCTAGAACATTCTGGATGTTCCAAACGATTAGGGTGTTTGGCTGGTTCGTCTGCCACGCCTCTGAGTGTGACACGGCTAAGCATTGGCCAGACAACACGAATCATGTCCGGCTAGGGGGAGATCCCAATCGGTTCGGACCGAACATCTCGCGCATTCTCTGCTGATACTGCTCCTCTGATGTGCTCCACCGCAGATCTGCAAGAAGTCTCGTATCCGCCCCAGCGGGGTAGCGGATTCTGAACTGTTCGTCCATGGCGGCGGCATAGACGGCGTCTGCAACCTCTGCTTCGGTGCAAAAGGCGGTGGGATAATTGCCAAAGCGCGAGAAGCAGGCCTGAGCGAAATCGCAGTATTCATCCGGGATCAAGCCCTGCATCCGGGCACCGCCGTTGGCACTGAAGTTCGTTGTCGGCGCGTAACCAGGCTCGACCAAGCGTGCCTTGATGTTGAACCCATCCAGTTCATACGAGAGCGACTCGGTAAAGCCCTCAACGGCGCACTTACTGGCGGCGTAGACAGCAACCAGCGGCATCACGCCGAGACCGTGACGCTCGACGTTACGTTCACGATCACGCCATGGCCCTGCTTGCGCATCTGAGGGATGATGGCACGACAAGCTGCGATCACGCCGAACGTGTTGGTCTCGAAGACCTCCCGGATTGTGTGGTCTGGCGTTGCTTCAACAACGGATGCAAGGCCGATGCCGGCATTGTTCACCCAGACGTCGATTGCACCGAACTCGCCCACGGTTACGTCAATCGCGGTGGCGATGCTCTGCTCATTCGTGACATCGAGCGCCAGGACCCTCAGTCTTTCCCAGTCATCAGCAAACACACTTGGATCAGGCCGCCGCATCGTAGCGACCACGTTCCAGCCGCGAGCGAGAAAGAACTCGGCCGCTGCCTTGCCGTAGCCTGAAGATGTGCCGGTGATGAGAATTGTTTTTGGCATGTGGGGTCTCCATCGTTTCGATGGACACAACCTAGACATCAGGCATAGGACGATCCATAATAGGGCGTCCGTAAAAGATTATAGATCGTCCAAAGTGGATCCCCTCAGCGACATCATTGCCCTGCTCCGCCCAAGCACTGCAGTCTCAAAGCCCATCACAGGCCGTGGGCGCTGGGGTGTTCGCTATGCAGCTCACCATGCCCCCGGCTTTACCCTCATCCTGCAGGGGGATTGCTGGGTTGCTTTTGAGGGTAAGGAGCCTGTGAAGATCCAAGAGGGCGACTTCCTGCTGGTGCCTTCCACCCCCGCCTTCTCAATGTACAGCCACCCGGGAGTTGAGTGCGAGCCGCGGGAGCCGGCGAGCGCTGCTGTTCGACATGGGGACCAGGAAGGTGCACCTGACTTCGTCTCCCTCGGCGGAACATTCCAGATAGAGCAGGTCAATGCGCCTCTCATGCTCGACCTCCTGCCAGACGTCATCCACATCCGTGCCTCCGAGGGGCGCACAGGCAAGCTCGGTCGCGTCATCAAACTGATTGCAGATGAGTGCGCATTCGAAGACCCAGGCAAGGAGATGGTTTTGCAGCGGCTCCTGGAGGTCTTGCTTGTGGAAGCGCTCCGCTGGCGCAGCATTGATCCAAATGCCCTACCCTCAGGTCTGCTCAATGGCATGCATGATCCAGCTCTTGCGCGCGTTCTGCGCGCCGTACACGCCGACGTCCGAGCGGGGTGGACGGTCCTTGAACTGGCCAAGATGGCAGGTATGTCCCGCTCGGCGTTCGCAGCTCGGTTTGGAGATACTCTGGGGTGCGGGCCAATTGAATATGTGGCTCGGTGGCGAATGGCGCTAGCCAAAGACGCGCTCACACGAGGTGTGAAGACACTTGACCGTATCGCGGATGAGATTGGGTATGAATCCGCCAGCGCGTTCAGCACAGCGTTTCGCAAGCGGCTCGGTTGCCCGCCCGGGCGGTTCGCGCGCTTGAAGGGCTCAGACCGTTCTCGGTAACGCTCGAGGTGGATAGGTCACGCACACCTTGGGGTATTGGCGTTGGGTGAACTGCGAGGATTGTGCTGTACCAAAACCACATGGCTCGGATCATTTAGAGTCAGCTTCGGGTCAAACTGATACGTTTCGATCGCGCGACAAACGTCAGCTCTTACGCGGCAAAGCAGACCAAGTTCTTTGGTCCGGAACGTGCCATGACCAAGACCTTCCTGTTTCACAGATTCAATTTCGCGGAAGGCCCGGCGAGCCAGGGCCAATTTTCCACTCAATATGCTAGCAGCGACGGAGCCGCGGCTGACCGGAGGCATCCATCATCATACGGCCGTTCTGGTCGTACATGTAGCAGTACCCGGGGGCAGCCTGGGCGGTCCGGGCGCCTGCGGACGCACCCACGGCCGCGCCACCGACGCCACCGACCACCGCACCAACGGGACCACCGACAAGCGCTCCCATCGTGGCCCTGGCCGCGGTTCCAGTCGTCGTCGGTGAACAGGCTGAAATGACTACACACGCACACAGAGCGAAAGCAAGCTTGTACATCTTCCGCTCCTCGTCTGGGATGCTGGTGTCCGACCTCCCCGCGAGTTGTGATCGGCCGCGAAGGGTCTCTTGCCAACGTGGCAGTGCCCGGTAGGGTTGCCGCAGAGGCGGGCCTCCGGTGGAAGTACTCTTCAGCCTTCGGTTGCTTGGGGCGCTCCTTCGCACATCGTCCGGAGAAGTGGCCCCGGCCTGCCGCGTCCGATGATGCCCAGAATCTGACTCTATTGCCGACCGGGGCTGTGGTCCCGCCCGCTTAGGTTCTCGATCAGGATGTGCACGCTAATCAGCAGCACCCATATGGGCAGAACCATGATGCTCCAGCTGAAATAAAAGCTGCCGAGAAGAACCAGCGCTGCCAGCGCATAGCCGAGCCCTGCGATCCACCGGGGGGCGATCCCGGTGTAGATCACGACCGTGGATGTCGAAATCATGAAAACGCCAGCCATCTTGATCGCATAGACGTTGAACAGGATGTAGGCGGCTGCGCGTCCGAAGCGGAAAGTCGGGGCGGTAGTCGTCCCGGTCATCTCGATTGACGGTGCGATGAGCAGCAATGCGCCAACAATGGTTGCTGCCACGAAAAGGGTCGCCAGGAACAACAGGCCGCTCCCCAGAAACACTGTCGCGAAAAAGCGATCCTCCTTCGGACCGAGACGGTCGCGCAGCACGCCGATGAACCACAGGAAGGCGATGCCCGCAAAGGGAATGAGGTTCAGGGCCAATGCCACGGACCGCGAGCCGTCGGCCAGCCAAGTTCCTGGCTCCAACGGATCGGCCGGCACCGCGCTCCGAAAAACCCAAAAGATGATGACCAGCAGGATGGAAAAGGCGATGCCGGCAACGGCGGCCGCTCGTGGCGTCGTCAGCTGCGAGTACATGGGGGTTTCTTCCTGAGGCATCGCCGACCTCTCCGCTTGAGCCCAGCCCCATGCGCCTGATGGTACCGTCAGCGTACCCCGGCGGTGAAGGGGCATCGCTGCATTTGCCGCGCGGGCACAATCGGCAGCAGGTTTGCCTGGACCAGCGCCCCTACCCCCTATGGCTTAACCGGTTCAGGGGGCGTTCTCACGATGACTGCCGTCGGGCATAATCGGGGTCAGCCCAGCCGGATCAACCGGGCTGATACGCAAACGGATGGATCAATGAATTGCCGTTCCCGCCGGTTGCCTTGGGGCGTGATCCCGCTGCTCAGCCTCATGGGTAATGCGGGCGCAGCGCCTGCGGTCCTTGACGGCTACGCTGGCACCTTCTCGGGGTCTGGAACCATCTTGGAAGGCCCTGATGCAACGTCCCATCACGTCAGCTGCCGCTTCACCATCCTGCAGCAGGGAGCAACGGGTCTGTCCCTTCAAGGGACGTGCTGGGCCTATCTGATCATCTCACGATCAATCAGCGCCGATCTGGCTTGGAATTCCCGGTCTGGTCAGGTCACCGGCACCTATACGGGTTCACGGGTTGGGACGGCTCGCCTCAGCGGCCGACAGACGGGTACGGACTTTGACCTGACGATTGAATGGCCCAAACCCCTCTACGGTGACACGACAGCCCAAATGATGGTTGCAAACCTTGGTCCCGACCGCTTTCGAATAATAGTCACTGACCGCATTGGAGCGAACGGTCCTGTTCGAGCCACAACGGACCTGACCTTGCTTCGGCGCTGAATGAACGGCGAGAAGGCCGACATCTGGCAGCCGTAAGGCACCCATTCTGGTTATGGCGGCGCGAGCTCAAAATGCGAGCGGTCCATGTCTTTGAATCCGCGGAACCGGCCGCCCCAGCGGATCGGCACGCCCAGATCCGCGGCGGCCTTCCTCAGCGCGGCGGCAATCCTGTTCTGGGCCTGTCGATCAAAGAAAACCCGGCCTGCTGGGTCGAGCGGCCATAGGTCCACCGCGTTTCCCCGCCGGTGTGGGCTGTCCTGCGTCCTGGACCAGCCCCAGGCCATCGCCATTCGTTGGAACCGGCCGTTGCGCCGTCCCGAGCCGATCACGAAGCGCAGGTCGGGATTGTCGGCCCGGACCTTTCGCACCACCCTGGCGAGCACCGGGTTGAGGACCCTGAGGTTGGCCTCATGATTGCCCATCGGGTCGGGGTTCCAGGCGCGGAACATCGCAAGCTGATCGCGCCCGAATTCATCCGTGGCGGGGACCCGCGCGTAGACACCTCCCGGCCCGTGGCGCGGATTGCCGGAGACATCCAAGGATGCTGGTGATCCACCGCCAGGTTCGGCCTGAGCGCCGGCCTCCAGGCCGCATCCGAGGAGCGCGATGCCGAGCGCCCAAAGGCGAAGGGAGAGTACGATTCGAGCCATGCGGCCCGAACCGTCGCAACTCAATGGCGCCAAAGGAAGGCGGGACCATTCGGCTTCGACGGCATGGCAGAATGTGATGGAGCACGGATGCCCGCCGGAATGGACTGGCCGGGCGCACCCCGCCCGCACCCGTTCCCAGAGACCGAAGAGCGCGAGCTGTCCCAAAATGCCAAGCCACCGTCACGTCCGGTCAAGCGATGATGAGGTATTTCTGTATGCTGGCTATCGATCGGTACCCGCAGCGAACTGGGGATGACACACCCTTCGTTCCCGTGCTTCCGAACCTGCGGGCCCACGTATCCGTCATTCCAGGGACACGGCGCATGATATGAAGCGTCAAGGGCTTCTGAAGAACGAGAGAGCGGACATCGACGCGGCGGTTGACTCCGGTATTCGAGGGAGGATGAAGCGGAAGGAGTTCGAGAGCGAGCTGAGAAAGCTCCAAGTCGAACTCGTCCGCCTGCAAACCTGGGTGAAGGCGACGGGGGCCAGGATCATCGTGGTGTTCGAGGGCCGCGACACGGCTGGCAAGGGCGGGGTGATTAGCCGGATCACCCAGCGGGTCAGCCCCCGGGTTTTCCGCCATGTCGCCCTGCCGGCACCGACCGAGCGGGAGAAGAGCCAGCTCTACATCCAGCGCTACATCGCCCACTTCCCCGCCGCCGGCGAGATCGTGCTGTTCGATCGTTCCTGGTACAACCGGGCCGGGGTCGAGCGCGTGATGGGCTTCTGCACCGACGACGAGTACGAGCGGTTCATGCGACTCGTGCCGTCGTTCGAGAAGGAGATCGTCGACAACGGCATCATCCTGCTCAAGTACTTTCTCGATGTCAGCCAGGACGAGCAGCGGCGGCGCTTCGCCGACCGGATCGATGATCCGGTCAAGCATTGGAAACTCAGCCCGATGGACACCGAGTCCGTGCGCCGCTGGTGGGATTACACAGTCGCCTATCAGGACATGCTGCGGGCCACGGATACCCCTGCCAATCCATGGTTCATCGTGCCATCAGACGACAAGCGCCGCGCACGCCTAAACCTGATCGCGCATATGCTCAGCGAAATCCCGTACAAGAAGGTCAAGGTCGAGTTGCCGAAGGTGCCGAAGGCCGAGCCGAGGCCGAAGGGAACCGAGGACGGGCTGCCGGCATCACACATCGTGCCGGCACGGTACTGAGCGCCATGACGGCGCAACCGGGAGCGCGGTCATGGCCGGCACGCACCCAGCGAATCCACTTCCCCCCGGCCGGGTGGAAGCCGCGACAGTACCGCCTGCGGATGGGGGCAATGCGACAGGTGGACATGAGGCTCGAAGCCCAGGCAATCAGGATAGGACGTCGGCCGCCCGCGTGATCAGTCATGAGGTCGAATGGTTGCGCTGGATGCCCGGGCTCAGCACCCTTCTCCGGTATGAGACCGCATGGCTGGGACACGACATCGTGGCCGGTCTGGTGCTGGCGACGATGCTCGTCCCCGTCGGGATCGCCTATGCCGTGGCATCCGGCCTGCCGGGCATCTGCGGCCTCTACGCCACGATCGTCCCGCTATTGATCTACGCGGTATTCGGACCGAGCCGCATCCTCGTCCTCGGCCCGGACTCCGCCCTTGCGGCTGTCATCCTCGGCGTCGTGCTCCCGTTGTCCAGCGGAGATCCGCAACGTGCCGTCGCCCTGGGTGGCATGATGGCCCTCGTGTCGGGGATGGTATTGATCCTGGCCGGGCTGGCACGCCTGGGCTTCGTGACCAAGCTCCTGTCCAAGCCGATCCGCTACGGCTACATGAACGGCATCGCCTTGACCGTCCTGATCAGTCAGCTCCCCAAGCTTTTCGGCTTCTCGATCGACAGCACGGGACCGTTGCGGGACTTGTGGGCAATCGGCGGGGCTATCCTGGCCGGCAGGACGAATTGGGTGGCCCTTGCGATTGGCTTGGGAACACTGGCGACCATTCTGCTGCTGCGGGGAAGCAGGCGCGTGCCCGGCATCCTGGTCGCCGTCGTCGGTGCCGCCGTCCTTGTCGGCATGTTCGACCTCGCGCAGCGCCACAACGTCTCGATCCTCGGCTCCCTTCCCCAGGGCCTACCCCGTTTCGCGATCCCCTGGATCGGAATCGACGATATCGTTCCCGTGCTGATCGGGGGCTGCGCTGTTGCTATGGTGTCCTTCGCCGACACCAGCGTGCTCTCCCGGCCTACGCCGCACGGACCCGCACCACAGTCGATCCCAACCAGGAGATGGCTGGGCTCGGAGCCGCCAACTTGGCCGCAGGCCTTTTCCAGGGCTTCCCGATCAGCAGCAGCAGCTCGCGCACGCCCGTGGCCGAGGCCGCAGGAGCCCGCACGCAACTGACCGGAATCGTCGGCGCGCTCGCTATCGCCCTGCTGCTGCTTGTGGCCCCCGATCTCCTGCGGAACCTGCCGACCTCCGCCTTGGCCGCCGTCGTCATCGCGTCGGCCATTGGGCTGTTCGAAGTGGCCGACCTCAAGCGGATCTATCAGATTCAGCGCTGGGAGTTCTGGCTTTCGGTCGCCTGCTTCGTCGGGGTTGCGGTGTTCGGCGCCATCCCGGGGATCGGCTTGGCGATCGTGATCGCCATCATTGAGTTCCTGTGGGACGGGTGGCGTCCGTACTCCGCGGTCCTTGGACGTCCGGCCGGCATCGAGGGTTACCATGACGTCACGCGCTACCCGGAGGCCCATCGGATTCCCGGCTTGGTCCTGTTTCGCTGGGATGCGCCCCTGTTCTTTGCCAACGCGGAGCTGTTCTGCGAGCGCGTTCTCGCTGCCGTGGCAGAATCGCCGACGCCGGTGCGGTGCGTGGTTGTCGCAGCCGCTCCGGTCACGAGCGTCGACGTGACCGCGGCCGATGCCCTGATGGAGCTTGACGATACTCTGCTGGCGCAGGGCATCGAGCTCCGGTTTGCCGAACTGAAGGATCCCGTCAAGGACAAGCTGAGGAGGTTCGGGTTGTTCGATCGGTTCGGCGAGACGCGGTTCTTCCCCACGATCGACGCGGCCGTATCGCGATACCAAGGAACGACATGAAGGGACGTGACCATGCCTGTCGAGATCGAGAGCAAGTTCCTGGTGACGCACGATGAATGGCGCACGCCGGAACCCGGCTAGCGATATCACCAGGGGTACCTCTGCAAGGGTGAGATCACCGCCCGGGTTCAACGCCACCTTCGGCAACCTCCCGGAGCTGATCATCGCCATAGCCGCCCTCCGCGCCGGCATGGCCAGGGTGGCACAGAAGAAGACCACGCCGGCCGGAAGGGTGCCAGTGTGGTCGAGACCGACGGCAATTGGCGCGAGGATCAGGAGCCACAGGAGCGAGGGCCTGAGCAAGGATGCCTTGAGCGGTGATGCTCCGGCCACCGGGTGTGCGGCGGGATAGGGCTTGTCGGTCATGACCTCACCCCTTGCCTTTCCGTTCGGGCTTGGCCGTTTCCCTTCATCGCCCGTTGTCGATCTCGATGGAGCAGCAAACCCCTCCGATCGGGCATTGGGTGGCGTCGGCCGTCTCCACCCAGGCCGGATGTGCCGTTTCCTGGAAAGCGCAGAAGCTCGCGTCCCGCACATAGCGGTCGTAGGTCGTTGGCTCGGTGCGCAGCACGGCTGCGCCCTGCGACACCACGATTCCCCTTGCCTGCGCACAGGTCATGGCAAGGGTTGTTGGTCCCGGTTGCGCGATGGCACTTGTAGCAAAACCTGCGACGGCGATGGACACCAGGATGGGGTCTCATGGCTCCCTGCCCTTTCGATTCAAACTAGCCCATCCGCACCCCCGTGCCTGATCGACAGAGACAATCCCTTGACAGTTTGGGCCGCCGGTCGGGCCGTGAACGGGAGAGCCGCGATGACGAGCTGCATGCCGCAGCCTGACTGCCGCACATGTCTGCCATCAAGGCATCACGCTCAGGCTCTCGGGGGCCTTTACCGACCCAAGCGGACCGGGATCACCCTCCAGGGCAAGCCAGCGTGCCACCGCATGGGCGTCCTCATCTCGAAGCGGCCCAAGTTCCTGTCCTGAACGATCAAGCAGGGCCAAACCAGTCATCTTCTGTTCTGCAAAGGTTTTCTCTCCACCATTGCCCGGCCCTTGCACGCTCGGCCTCTTCCGAAAGGCTGCGGCTCGAGCGTCCTTGCTGTTCGACATGGGAGCGAGTTCGGGACAAGGTTGGCCAGCCGTGATTGCGGCACCTCAGGGAGAAGGGGCCGGCGCTGCCATGGGGCTGCGCCTCCTGGATGCTGCCTGTTTCACCGGGGGCAAATCATCGTCGCCATCGGTTACGGCAAGTTTGCGCCGAAGACGGCGCCGGCGGCATCTTCGCCGCTAGTGTGGGGTCGCTGACCCAAACTGCCAAGATATTGTCCTTTTCTGTCAAGCGGGCGGTCCTGGCCAGCCTACAGTGGTTGCATGGGGGGTTCATGGTCTCCCGTGGCAAGGCGGGTGCCGTGCGCCCAAGGCCACAGGCTTACCCGTTTCTCAAGCGGGAACCGGGCTGGGGCGTGGGTTGGCAACGGACCTCCAGGACCGCAGTCGCTAGGGAGTGGAGGATGAAATGACGATGAACGATGAGACGCAGCGGACCCGCCAGCACGGCGATACCGCAAGGCTGATGACGGAGGACCTGGCCGACACGCTGCGGGCTGGCCTTGAGGGTTTGGAGACCATGGCCCGTACCTTGCAGGAGGTGGCGGAGAGGAGTGTAGGCGCTGTCTCCGAGCTGGCCTGTCGAGCGTCGGGCCAATCCATGCAGGGCTTCGGCTTGGCTGACGGGGAGCTCTATGGACTGACCGCGGAGACTTCACAGAATCTCCGGGCCGTGGCGAAAACCAGTACGGCCCTCGCCCATGCGGTCGAGGAGGTCTCCCGCGAATGGATCCGCCTGAGCGAGCGGCGTCTGCGGCAAAACCTCGATGGCCTCCAAGCCCTCGCCCGCTGCCGGTCGACGACTGAGTTTCTCGCCGTTCAGAGTTCATTTGTTCTCGACAACTTGGAGTGGAGCGTCGAGGCCAGCCGACGCTTCGCCGAGATTGCGATCCGGATGGCCGACGAGGCCACGAAGACAATCACGGTTCAGGCGGAGAAGACCACCGTTCAGGTGGAGGAAACAGCGCAGCGGACCAGCCGCGTGGCGTGAGAGCCTAGGGCCGGGATTGAGTTCCGGCGCTTCAGGCTAAGCCATGGCGGGTGGTCCCACCTGCGACGGTCACGGGCGAGCGTTTGTCGGGAGGAGGCCACGATGGGAGTTGCGGGATTCGCCAGTACCGCCGGGCTTGGCCTTGCCGCATTCGCTGCGGGTTCGGGCGCAGTGGCGCAGGGAGGCCTTGCGGCCTATCAGGGCGCCTGGCTATCCGGGAGCGCGGAATGCGCGGAGGTTTACGCGTCCGCCGGGAAAGAAACCTCGTTCAAGAGGCCGGTCGACATCTTCGCGCCTGCCTTCATCGTCTCCGGCAGCCGCCTGAGGACGCCCCAGGCGTCGTGCCGCATCAAATCGGTCCGGCCGAACGGCGACCGTCAGCTCCTGGTCCTCGACTGCGCCAACGCCGTGGCTGGCAATGAGGTACGGATTCTCATGGCGCCACAACCGGACGGCTCACTCAAGCGCTACTTCAATGCCCAGGACACGATCGGCACCGCGTACAAGCAGTGCTCGCGATGAGGTTCCTGGTCATAGCGGCCCTTGCAGGCCTTCCCCAGTTACCGTCGAGAAAGGCGAGCTCAGACGAGCCATCAGTCAAATACCAGCAAGGGAGTGCGATGGTGACTTCTTTGAGAGCATCAACAAAGCGGCAGGTTCTTTCCGTGGTGGCAGTGAACTTACTCGGCCTGTCCCTTGCGGCCCATTCGGCTCTGGCGGACAACCTAACTCCCGCAGCAGCGCAGGAGATCGGAGCAAGGTCAATGGAGATCTCATCCGAACGGTCCGGATCCGCCAAGGCACCGGCACGAAAGCCGACGAGGAAGCAGCCCGACCGGTCTGGCAACTTCGTTTACGGGATCATCAACCAGATCCGGGCCCAGAGCGAGGAGCTCTGCGCCCGCTATGGCAGCCCGGGCGATTGCCTGGAGGAGGCCGAGGTCTGCCTGACCATGCGCGACTTCGAGGACAATCGGGTCAGGCTGTGCCTCAACACCGTTGCCGGAGAAGGCGGAGGCGACGGGGGCACGGTGCAGAAATCACGCCTGAGACGGTAGCCTCGATGATCATGGTACACAATGCGGACCTTCAGGGACTTCGACGAGATCAAAGCGGCGGTTGGAGTGGAGGTCGGGGTGAGTGACTGGATCGACGTCACCCAAAAGCGCATTGACCAGTTCGCCCAGGCCACCGGCGATGACCAGTGGATCCATGTCGATGTCGCGCGGGCCGAACGCGAGCTGCCCGGCGGCACCACGATTGCCCACGGCCTGCTCACCCTAAGCTTCGCACCGGTGTTTATTCGCTCCGTCATGCGCTTGGAAGGGGTGAGGAACACACTCAACTACGGAGCGAACCGCATCCGCTATCTGGCTCCGGTGCCGGCGGGCTCGCGGCTGCGCGGGCGCGTCACCATCGCGGCCGCCGAGGACGCGCAGCGCAGCGGCCTGCGGGTCACCTACGGTGTTATAATTGAGATTGAAAACCACGAGCGTCCGGCCTGCATGGCCGAGCTCATTGCCGTGCATTATCGATGAATGCAGCTGCACGGCCAAGAGGAGCTTCGAAGAGACAGAGAGGGTGGGCACGAAACTTTTGGAGGTTGTCATGAGGAAACTCGCAACTGTCGCCGCTGCCGCTTTGATCCTGGCCGGCAGTGCCGGAACGGCGGACGCCCAGTACTGGCGTGAATACCGCGGCTATCATCACCATCATCACGGCGGGGGCGGCGCTGTCGCGGCTGGATTGGTCGGGGGAGCGATCCTCGGGAGCCTGATCACCGCAGCCGCCACTGCTCCTGCCTACGGGTACGGGTATCCAGCCTACGGTTATGGATATCCTGCCTATGGCTATTATGGCCCATGGCCGGGCTACGCATACCCGCGCGTCGCCTACTACTATCCGCGGCCGGCCTACTACGCTCCGCGCTACTATTATCCACGCTCGGTCTATTATGGTCCGCGTTACTATCCGCGGCGCGTCTATTACGGGCCTCGCTATTATGGCGCGTACCGGGGCTACTACAGGCCTCGTTATTATGGCGCCTATCGGGGCTACTATGGCCCGCGCTACTACGGCCGCCGCGTGGCCTACCGCCGGTACTATTGAGGTCCTTCGCGCAGGAGCCGCCGGGACTTTCATGGGATGGCGCACAGCGCCGTCTTCGACCCAGCCTGAAGTCTTTGAGCACGATGATGCAGGCGAGAGACTACTTGGCAACCGAGGTCCTGCGTGACGGACGCACGGCCGTTATCCGCGCCCTCAAGCCTCAGGATCGTGACGGCCTACTCGCCGCCGTCGGCCGGACCAGTGACCAATCCCTCTACCGGCGCTTCTTCACCTTCAAGCGCAGGTTCACGGACCGGGAGGTCGACTTCTACGTCAATGCCGACTTCGTGAGCCACGTCGCCTTGGTCGCTGTGCTGGAGGAAGACGGGCGACCGGTGATTGTTGGCGGGGCGCGCTACATCGTGGTGCAGCCAGGCCAAGCCGAGATCGCCTTCGCCGTGGACGATGTCCACCAGGGCCAAGGTATCGGCACGGCCCTGATGCGCCATCTCGTGGCCTTGGCCCGTCAAGCGGGGCTCAGGGAGCTGACCGCCGACATCCTGCCGGACAACGCCGCGATGCTGAAGGTGTTCGAGATCAGCGGGCTCGGGATCACGACCCGGCGGGAGCCGGATGTCACCCATATCGTGCTCCAGCTCCCGTCAGTTAGCCTCCTTCATGGGGAGGGCCTGGGCACCGCCGGGTGACAAGCCCGCTGACCAGCCTTGAACCAAGCTAGGGGACGGCGTCCAGCCAACGCTGGTGCCTTGTCCGGATCGGATTTGGCCAGCGGGATGTTGGCGACTGGCATTCTTGCGAGCCTTGGGTTCCCCTGCCTTTGAGGTCACGCTAGAGCATCGGACGAGAAAAGTGGAATCCACTCTTGGGATTCGATCCGATGCTCATTCCCAGAGCAGCGCATCATTGGACGCGACCCGAAGGGCCGCGCTAGCGAATAACCGGGGCCACTTTTCCGCACGATGCGCTAGAGCATCGTGCGGAAAAGTGGATCCGGTTTGCCGCTCTCAACGATGCTCTCATTGAAGGAGAAAGCATCGGATCGGTCCCAAAAGTGCAAATCCACTTTTGGGTCCGATGCTGTAGCTCGGTCGGCGTGCCATGCTTGACCTATCGGGATCTATCGGGACGACCTCTTGCCGGTTTGAGACATCGAAAAGGCCCAATTCCGGCACATCCTCGCTGTGGATCGGGCCTGACGTGACGGCGGCGCTTGGCAGTCGGGAGCGACAGGAGATCATCGGCACAAGACGTTTGCGTTGCTGCCGCACAGTTCCATCCTCCAGATAAGGAGGGCGAGGCGATGGCGGAGGCGCGCCCGCAGACCGCATCCACGGCCCAAGCGCCGGATCCGGCTTATGCCTGGATCGTGGCGGGCCTGCTGTTTCTGTTCATGCTCATCAACTTTGCCGACCGGGCGGTGCTCGGCCTCGCAGCTGTTCCGATCATGCAGGACCTTGGACTGACTCATAGCCAATTCGGCCTGATCGCGACGAGCTTCTTCACCCTCTTCTCAGTGGGAGGCGTGATCGGCGGCTTCCTGGTGAACCGCGTCGCCAGCACGTGGGTGCTGGCGGCCCTCGCGTTGATTTGGTCCCTGTGCCAGTTGCCCATGATGCTGTCGGTCTCGGTGGCCGCCCTGGTTGTGAACCGGGTCGCCCTCGGCTTCGGCGAGGGGCCGGCCTACCCGGTCGCGCTGCATGCCGCCTACAAATGGTTTCCGAACGAGCGCCGTGCCGTCCCGACGAGCCTCATCGCCATCGGAGCCTTGGCCGGCAACGGCATCGCGGCGCCCGTGATCCTCGCCATCGTCACCGCATGGTCCTGGCACGCCGCATTTGGGCTTCTCGGTGCGGTTGGCCTCGTCTGGTGCATCGCATGGCTGGCGGTTGCTCGCGAGGGGCCCCTCACCCCGGAGGCAATGAGCTCCGGCGAGCCCACGGCGCGGGTGTCGTACCGCCGGCTGTTCAGGTGTCGAACGGTCATCGGTGTTCAGGTTGTCGGCTTCTGTGCCTATTGGCTGCTGACGCTGGCGGTCGTCTGGCTGCCAGCGTTCCTGACCCAGGCCTTCGGCTACACGCTGATCCAGGCCGGTTGGATCATGATGCTGGTGTCCCTCGGTCAGATCGTGCTCCTGCCCGGCCTATCGACCCTGTCCGACGGTCTGAAGCAGCGCGGCGTTCCGGGCAGGATGGCATGCGGATCGCTTGCGTGCGCCAGCACACTCGCCGCGGGTCTGATCATCATTCTGTTAGCGCGATCCGAGGGGGCGCTGCCGATCATCGTGTGCACCGTGATCGCGTTCTCCCTCTGCAACGTGATGTTTGTGCTTGGACCTGTCCTGATCGCCGAGGTCACTCCGGTCGAGCGGCGCGGGGCGGTCCTCGGCGTCACCAACGCGATCACGACGCTGGCCGGCCCTCTCGCCCCGGTGATCACGGGAGTGGTGGTTGACGTCGGCACCCACCCGGCGGACGGAGCCCGCACAGCCCTCCTGATTGCGGGAGGCCTGACCATTCTGGGGGCGCTTGCGGGGTTTGTCCTGATTGACCCAGAGGCGGATCGGGCCCGCAATCCGCCGGATTCCCGGGGTGAAATTCAACCGGCGTAACCGCTCGCCTGACCCCCGCGTTCCAGATGGGTTGGAACCGCCTCCTTCATCAAGAGGGCGTTAATCGGTTGATGATGCCGGCGCGGTGTCTAGCGCATCGTGCGGACCCGAAGGGCCGCGTTGGCGAAAAGTGGATCCGGTTTTCAGCGTCCAACGATGCGCTCATGCGAGAGAGGGAGCATCGGATCGAATCCCAAAAGTGGATTCCACTTTTCTCGTCCGATGCTCTAGAGCATCGGGCATTCAGACGAATCCGTATCCGGCGGCGGTGAAATAGTTGCGGCACGCCTCAGGCTCAACGAGA
>NZ_QDAH01000092.1 GCF_003075415.1 Microvirga sp. KLBC 81 | reverse complement strand
AGTGTCTCGATCAGCATCCGGAGGATGGGCCGGGCGAGCTCTGGGATCGGCTCGGCCTCATCCTCGACAGCCTGCACCAGGTGCGGAACGTGAGCCGGGCCTTTGGCCACCACGATCCCGCACTCGGCCAGATGGCCACGCAGGGCGTTGATGATCTGGGTTCGCTGTCGCACCAGGAGATCGCGGGCTCGGAACACGACGGTCGAGGCTTGCGTCTGCTCGCTCTTGGGCGCCACGAAGCGCATGGTCGGGCGCTGGGCGGCCTCGCAGATCGCCTCGGCATCGGCCGCATCATTCTTCTGCCGCTTGACGAAGGGCTTCACGTAAGCCGGCGGGATCAGCCGGACCGCAGGCCCGAGCCGGCCGATCTCGCGCGCCCAGTGATGCGCGCTGGCGCAGGCCTCCATCGCCACCGTGCAGGGCGGCTGGGCTGCAAAGAATGTCAGGACCTGAGGCCGGCGCAGCTTCTTGCGAAACCGAACCGCGCCTGATGCATCCGCTCCATGAATCTGGAAGACATTCTTCGCCAGATCCAAGCCGATTGTGCTGACCTCTTCCATGGACGCCTCCCTCAAGTGGGGCTCATCAACACCTCCACTTTGGCACACCAAGGCCGTTGGGGGGCGTCTACCCCATCAGATCTTGCGTTGCCCCCAACTACAGAGCTCTCCGATCTTCAAGTCTGCTGGTCGAGGAACTCGGCTACGGTGTATCCGTCCGGATTGTCGCCCAGGCAGACGAAATCCAGGTAGTCCTCCGGAACCTCATCAAGGCTTCTGATCACCCGAGGTTTCTTGTCCCCATCAAAGTAGGGCAGAAGACTCTCCTCATCGGCCTCGCCGTGGTCCTCGTACTCAAGCGCATGAAGAAGGCTGTCGACATCTTTGGCCAAGGCAAAGATCGCGGTTGGCTCCCCGTCGGCTGTGACGTTGAGGCGGTACAGCTTCATCGGTGCAAGCCTTTCTGCAGTTGTTCAGGCGACAGGTTCAGTCAATAGTGTCAATAGAGAAGAGAAGCTGATGGAAGTTATGTCTGGGTTAAGAGACGTGGATTCAAACCAGATATGGATCCTATGTTATTCAGCGATCACGACCTGCGGCCATGCGGGACGCCAGGCACTCAGGTAGTTCTTGAGCGCAAGCATACAGCCCTCGGGCAGGAGCCTCCTGTGCTGAGGCAGCATCCGGCATTGTTAATCGGACGAGTTCGGTGCGCTGCCCCGCCTCAGCGGTGCCCACTCGCTGATCGCCTTATCGTTTCCCTCGGAGGCCCGACACTAAACCCAGATCCGGACTGCGAGATCCGCATTGCGTGATCTATGGCGCAAATCGGAACTGGAGACGAGAGGGTTGGAAAAGCAGCGGGCGGGGCTCAGGCCACCTTTCGCTCCTGCCCGTGAGGCCTGACATAGACAAGCTGCCGGTGCCAATCGCACCAGCTCGACGTTCCGCTCGTTGGGGCGCCGCAGCACACGGCCTCCCGCGTGTCCTCGGAGACGATGAAGCGGCACTGGAACGCGCGGGCTTCCAGGAGTGGGGTGTGATGGCGCGGAGATGGCTCTGTGATCGCGGGACGGGTCATGGATCGAAGATTGGGCAGCACAACAGGGGGCCTGGACGTTCAGCAATCGCCACGGCCAGCAACTACCATGACGGGAGGGCACCTCCTTCAGCGTCATCCCTCTAGCTCGGGGCTGCGTCCGATCAATATTGGATCGCAACTGGCCTGAAGCTTAGATGGCTTTGACAAGCCACGCGTGCAAGATCGGTCCGATCAAGCGCGGACCCCTCGTTATATGGACGAGGTTAATGCAATACTCCCCAGCGACATCAGGCATCACCGAATGACACAAATGAATTGCGCACTCCGAGTGGCGCCCCTTGCGGATCCTGGTTGAGAAGATCACACTTCCATCTCTCACGCGGAGGGAAGAATGACTGGTCCCCTTACCCGCTTTGCCACACGCGCCGCGTATCATACCAGACAGCTGCCCCGGCTCGCCTGGTATGCGGCCCACGGCGCAGCCGTGAGCCGCCTTGCAGAGAGGGTTCGTGAAGAGGAGGGTGACAGCAAACGGCCCAGGGCCCACACCGCGGCTCCCGTGCCGGACCGTAGCCGCCTCTACGAGGACATGGCGGCTCTGTTCCGGCAGGACCTCGCCAATGTGGAGGCCGGCCTTTATCCTCTGCCCGCCGATCACGATGGGTCGCTGCTGACCCGGCTTCGCCGCTCAGGGCTTTTCTTCGAGGATCTACCAAGCGTTCATCGCCGACGCGAGAGCGGCGGGCACAGCGAGGTTCTTACTGAAGAAACCCGCAGCAAACGGCCCCGCTACTATCTCCAGAACTTCCATTTCCAGACAGGCGGCTGGATGACCGAGGACTCGGCCCAGCGCTACGACACCCAAGTTGAGGTGTTGTTCAGCGGGACCGCCAATGCCATGCGACGGCAGGCGCTGCCGCCCCTGCATCAGGTCTTCGCCCAGCGAGATCAGAGGCAGCTGAGACTTCTCGATGTCGGCTGCGGGACTGGGCGCTTTCTCGACTTTGCCAAGCAAGCATGGCCGCGACTTCCCTGTCTCGGGATCGATCTGTCGGAGCCCTATATCCGGGAAGCCAAGCGTCACCTGAGGCGCTGGTCGTGGATGAATCTCGTCGTGGCGAACGGAGAAGCAATCCCGGTGCCGGATGCCAGCCAGGATGCGGTGACGAGCATCTTCGTGTTCCACGAGTTGCCGCCCAAGGTCCGTCGAACCGTCTTCCGCGAGTTTGCACGGGTGCTGAAGCCCGGTGGCCGTCTGGTTTTGGTGGACTCGCTGCAGCGCGGCGACAAGCCGGAGTATGACGGTCTTCTGGAGCTATTCCCACAGAACTATCATGAGCCGTACTATGCCGGGTACATCGAGGAGGACTTTAGGGCAATGGCCAGAACGTATGGTCTGACCCACGCCCGTGACGAGACAGCATACGTGTCGAAGGTGATGGTCTTCGACAAACCGGGTTGAAGTCGGGCTCCTAACGCCGCCGCGTCTCTTGGGCAGAAGGAGAGAAGACTGCTGGCGCGGCCCGCACCTGCTCCACCACAGATGCGGGCGGACACGGCTTGGGCTGGACAGGCCATCCTAAAACAATGATCCCGACAGTCGTATCGCCGAGTATTATGGCTAGGCTTGGAGCACCTCAACAATTGGTCTTGGAAGATAGTCATGGAACAACGATCAGACCGTGAACATCCATGACTCGCAGCGCTACCGACAGAATCGGCATCGAAGATCACTTTGTTGCCTTCATGAGTTCATCCGCCCAAGCCCTCTCGGCTTTCGATCACGTCGTGGTCTTCGGAGACAGCCTGTCGGACAACATCAAGGTGCTTTCATTACCGTACAGTTGTCCTCCAACCCTGCTCCAATCCAATTCATGCAAAACTGCAGGTCTCCGGTTACCTCATACAGGTCACGCAGATGAGTGAGGAGATTGCAGCGGCGACAGAGCCATTCGCGCGGTTGATTTGTCTAGAGCATCGTGCGGAAAAGTGGATCCGGTTTTCCGCTCTCAACGATGCTCTCATTGTAGGAGAAGCATCGGATGGGTCCCAAAAGTGCAAATCCACTTTTCACGTCCGAGGCTCTAGCCACGGATTCTCGTCGTGCAGTCGCCGAGCCTCTCCGACGAAGCAGAAAGAGGGCTGCTGAAAATCTGCGCTGCGTCCTCAGCAAGCATTTGAGAGAGTGAGTAGCGTTGATGAGTTGCTCGCCGTGACTTTGGTGCATGGAAACACAGGAGAGCCGACGAAGCCGCTTCATGACAGAGCTCCCGCAACGCGCACCGAGACCGGCTTGCCGGTCCGGGTCATGCGGTTCAGGACCTCGACTGCGAGAGCCACCTCTGCCTGCTGCTTCACCACGCTCCTTGTTTTTATCGGCAATTACATCTTCCGCATCTCGGTAGCTCCGGAATGGTCAAACTTCTAACACGGCTCATAAATTGCTGATGCAGCCAGAAAGAAGGGTGATCCGTAGGACGTAGGATCACCCTGTGCTTGCAGATTGGCTTGCTCACTCACCAGCCGTAATAGGAAGAGCCGTAGCTGTAGGTTACAGTACGGGTGCTCACAGGCGCGTAGCCGTAATCATAGGACCGCACGACGCGCCGAGTGCGGTAGACCGGGCGTGGCTCCTCGTAGTAGCGGACGACACGCTCCACGCGGTGAGACCGGTAAGCCGGGGCGGCATAGTAGCCGCCATACCCATAAGATACTGGAGCATAAGCCGGATAAGCGTAAGCCGGAGTGGCCGCACTGGCGAGCAGGGCACCCGCCGCAACACCGACGACGCCAGCCGCAACAGTAGGACCAACCCAATTGCGATCCCGCGCCTCGGCATTGGACGCCGATATGGTTCCAAGAGCCAAGACGCTGATAGCAGCCAGCGTTGCAACCTTGCACATGTTTGATCTCCAACCTGACGGGGAATGCGGTAGTGCCAAATCCCGATTAGCCTCATTCGAACAAAGCGTGGCTGAATGGAACTTGAACCATCTTGTTATAATTCCGACAGGCATTCCTGACATCGTGGGTTGCAAGCGTAGACCGTGACCCAGGGATTGGAGCCGCCGTTGTACCTAGAGCATCGTGCGGAACCGGAGGTCCGCGTCAGCGAAAAGTGGATCCGGTTATTCGCTAGAGCGGCCCTTCGGATCGCCTGAACGATGCTCTCACTGAAGGAGAAAGCATCGGATGGGTCCCAAAAGTGCAAGTCCACTTGTGGGTCCGAGACCGTAGTGGAATCCTATCCACTGGAGGCATCCGTGGCAGACCCAAAGCAACCCGAGCGAATTGGAGAACCTGAACGTCAACAGCAGCCGACGCAGCGGCATACGTGAGGACGGAGCTGGAAACCCTGCTCATGAGGGTGGGGAGCATAGCTCAACCGGGAGCACCAAAGTCCCCGATCAACAGACCCCTATCGAGAACTCCCCGGGGATCGAGGATACGGGGTTCTGTCGCAAACTTGAAGTATAGGCATTTCCCAGGCGGGTTCGCCGTCATGGCAGTGGCGCTAAGCCATTGGTTCTACACCAGCCGATCCATGCCGATCCGCCAGAATCGGCAAGTAAAAATCAAGTTTGCGACAGAACCCTTCCACCTCCAAGCTGTCGTTCATACTCGGCACACACGAGAAGCGGCCGGGGAAAGTCCCCGGCCGATTGCAGTTGGCTCATGCGGACGCGGTCATGCGGCAGCCTGCCGGGACGAGGCAAGATCGAACCGATCCGCGTTCATCACCTTGATCCACGCAGCGACGAAGTCCTGCACGAATTTTTCCTGCGAGTCGGCGCAGGCATAGACTTCCGCAAGCGCGCGGAGCTGCGACTGCGCCCCGAAGATCAGGTCAACGCGAGTCGCCCTCCACTGCAGCTCGTTGGTCTTGCGGTCGCGGCCTTCGTACGTGCCGTCGGCGACCGGATGCCATTGCGTCTTCATGGTGAGCAGGTTGACGAAGAAGTCGTTCGTCAAGACGCCGGGCCTGTCGGTGAAGACGCCGTGCTTGGACCCTCCGGCGTTTGCACCGAGAACGCGCAGACCACCGAGAAGCACCGTCATCTCCGGCGCCGTCAGCGTCAGCAATTGCGCCCGATCCACCAGGGCCTCCTCGGGCAGCATGAACTGCTCGCCGCTGAGATAGTTGCGGAAGCCGTCGGCACGCGGTTCGAGGGGAGCGAAGGACTCGACATCGGTCTGCTCCTGCGACGCGTCCATGCGTCCCGGCGTGAAGGGCACCTTCACGTCGACGCCGGCATCCTTCGCGGCCTTCTCGATCGCCGCTGAGCCGGCGAGAACGATGAGGTCGGCGAGCGAGACCTTCTTGCCGCCGGACTGGGCCTTGTTGAAGTCCTGCCGAATCTTCTCGAGGACATCCAGGACCTTGGCGAGCTGCTCGGGCTCGTTGACCTCCCAGTCCTTCTGGGGGCTGAGGCGGATGCGTGCGCCGTTGGCGCCGCCGCGCTTATCGGAACCGCGGAAGGTCGAGGCCGACGCCCACGCCGTCGAGACCAGCTCGGACACCGACAGGCCGGAGGCGAGGATTTTCGCCTTCAGACCCTCGGCATCCTTGTCATCGATCAGCGGGTGATCGACAGCCGGGATCGGGTCCTGCCAGATCAACGTTTCCTTCGGCACGAGCGGGCCGAGATAGCGCACGATCGGGCCCATGTCGCGGTGCGTGAGCTTGAACCAGGCACGGGCGAACGCATCCGCGAACTGGTCCGGGTTCTCATAGAAGCGCCGCGAGATTTTCTCGTAGGCTGGATCGAACCGCAGCGACAGGTCCGTGGTCAGCATGGTCGGCACATGCTTCTTGGACGTGTCGTGCGCGTCCGGAACCGAGGGCTCGGCGTTTTTCGCCTTCCACTGCCAGGCTCCGGCTGGACTCTTGGTCAGCTCCCACTCGTACTTGAACAGGTTGTCAAAGAAGTGATTGCTCCATTTCGTCGGCGTCTGCGACCAAGTGACTTCCGGGCCGCCGGTAATGGCGTCGGCGCCGAAGCCGGTGCCATGCCCGCTCTTCCATCCGAGGCCCTGATCCTCGATTGCCGCGCCTTCCGGATCCGGACCGATCAGCGAGGGATCGCCGGCGCCGTGGGTCTTGCCGAAGGTGTGGCCGCCGGCGATCAGCGCGACGGTCTCCTCGTCGTTCATCGCCATGCGGTAGAAGGTTTCGCGGATGTCCTTGGCCGCCGCGACCGGGTCCGGCTTGCCGTTCGGCCCTTCCGGATTGACGTAGATCAGGCCCATCTGCACCGCGGCGAGCGGATTTTGGAGCTGGCGTTCGCCGCTGTAGCGTTCGTCACCCAGCCACGTTCCCTCGGGCCCCCAGTAGAGTTCTTCGGGCTCCCACACGTCGGCGCGGCCGCCGGCGAAGCCGAACGTCTTGAAGCCCATCGACTCGAGCGCAACGTTGCCGGCGAGAATCATCAGATCGGCCCAGGAGATTTTTCGGCCGTACTTCTGCTTGATCGGCCACAGCAGCCGGCGCGCCTTGTCGAGGTTTGCGTTGTCCGGCCAGCTGTTGAGCGGCGCGAAACGCTGCTGGCCTGCCCCGGCGCCGCCCCGGCCGTCGGTGATACGGTATGTCCCCGCGCTGTGCCACGCCATGCGGATCATCAGCCCGCCGTAGTGGCCGAAGTCGGCGGGCCACCAGTTCTGCGAGTCCATCATCAACGCATGCAGGTCCTTGATGATGGCGTTCAGGTCGAGGCTCTTGAATTCCTTAGCGTAGTCGAACTCCTTACCCATCGGATCGGACAGCGGGGAGTTCCGATGGAGCACCTGAATGTCAAGGTGGCTCGGCCACCAGTCGCGGTTCATTCGTCCCCGGCGGCCGCCGGTGAACGGGCACTCGCCTGCGTTCTTATCGTCGGTCTTCGTGTCCATCTTTCCCTCCAATCCCGTAGCGGCAGCTTTCGTCGCCAGTGCGTCTTATAGGCGGCGGCCGTCGATCAGGTCTAGGGCCCGTTCTGAAGCAGGGCGCTGAGAAGGGTCTGGCCGGGCTCTGAGGGCGGCACCGCCGCCGTTATGGAATGAGATCTCGACCTCAAGGGTGCCGTCGTCGAGGAGCTCGGCAGAGCCCGAGCCGCTGCCCTCAAAGGTGAGAACACGATGGTGCGGCTGTAGGACAGATCCAGCAAGGCGTTCACGACCCCAAATGCCAGCTCGCCGCGCCCGTCCCGCCCGATGCTGATGAAGGCCGGCTCCAGGAGGTCGAGATAGTCCCGATCCCACAGGTCGGATCCCGCGATCCGCCACCGGCCGATCACCTCACAGGTGTCCGCCGCGCTCACGGCCGGGCCTCCGGAGGCGAGGCAGGCAGACCAGGTGGTTTTGTCGCAAGCTCGTTGTTTACTCGTCGATACTGTCAGTCTCGCACTGCCCGGTTGTCGTGAAAGCAACGGCTTAGCGCCGCTGCCACAACTCCAAAGTGGTGCAAAAAACGCCTATACTTCGAGTTCGCGACAGAACCGAGGATTACGTTGGCCCTGAGGTCCCGCAATCAGACCTCCCGTGCAGCTCCGTTCCGTCCGTCAGCAGGAGCACAGTGTAGGACCTGTGCACGCGGACCGTACTCCAACCCGAGGGTAGGTCCAAGCTAGGGAGAATAACCATGAAAGCAGCTCTGGTATTTGCCGGCAGTGGACCGATTGTGATCCTGACCTCCTATCCGTCCCTGTCTGATCCTGGCTTCCTGCGCACTCTCAAGGCGCATGGCGTCAGCAAGTTCATTGCCTATGAACTCCCGCTTGAAACCGTGGCGGCGCGCTATGGCGGCCACTTCCAAGTCGTCATGAACGACGCCCGCGACAGCGATGACCTGCGGGTGCTCGACGTCAATGGCGAGCGCGCCTTCCGCCTCTTCCGGTTTTCCGAGCTCGGTCCGGCGATCATGCATGATGAGGAGCAACTCGAGGGCAGGACCGAAACTACAGCGTGATGATGCCGAGCGAATGAGGCCCAGTCTGCTTGAACCACTGGCGCCTAAGCCGTTCCGCATCCGACGTAAAAATGAGGGCCGCCAGAGGACGGCCCCTTTGCCTCGACTGCGCAGTGGGCACTCAGGCGGCCTTCGTGCCGGAACCGCCTTTGCCACTCTTGCCCTCTTTCTTCCCCTGGCTTTCTTCACTGCCTTGGCCCTCCTGGGCCGATGCCTTGCTCTGCCCGCCGATCTGTCCGCGTCCGCCGGCGTTGACCTGGATTCGGTGCGAGCGCTCCTGCTGCGCGCTCTTCGGCAGTATGACGGTGAGAACACCGTTCTCGAAGCTCGCCTGCACCTTGTTGGGATCTACGGAGAACGGCAGTTGCAGCGTCCGCTGGAACGTGCCGTAGGAGCGCTCCAGAAAATGGAAGTTTTCCCTCTCGTCGGCATGCTCGAACCTCTTCTCGCCCCGGATAGTGAGCACGTCGTCATTGAGGTCGACCTGGATGTCGTTTTCGGAGACGCCTGGGAGTTCGGCGCTCACCCGGATTTCGTTATCGGTCTCGCTCACGTTGATCTGCGGGGACATCATGCTTCCGGCGGTACCTTGGCCGCCACCTCGCATCATCCCGCCGCCGCGCAGGACATCATCGAAGAGGCGATTCATCTCCCGGTGCAGCGACAGGAAGGGGTCGCTGCCCCCGAGCAAGCCGAAACCAGACCGAAACGGGGTCAACGGATTGCGTGCCATTGCATGTGCTCCTCTCGATTGAGGGGGGTGGCTCCCATGACCGAGATGGCAGAGGAGGCCTAGCCCACCTTCGGTGTTGATGTCGCTGGATCCTCCGGTTTCGCGCCGGGTTCCGAAGGCTCGTGTTCGAACCGCGCCTCCCTGACTCCTGTCGTGCCTGTCCAGGCCGGGGGATCGCTCGCCGGGAACGACTCGAGATCGGCTTCCTCGACCACATCGGATTCGGTCTCCTCGGTGGGTGCCTGCATCGGGCCGCCTGTCACGGCGGCGCCCGAGAGTGCGGCCTGCAACCGGGCCTCCTGCTCAGGGGAGAGCGAGGTCCGCAGAACGCAGCCCTTGAGGCCAGACAGTTCCGCCAGCACCCTCTCGGGTTGGCCCTTGCGGATCAGCACGAAGAGGGCCGAGTTGTCCGGGTTCAGCATTGATGCCAGGGACCGGATGAAGTCATCGTCGATGCCGTAGTCCACGAGGGAACCTGAGAGCGTCCCGGCCCCTGCGCCGATCAAGCCACCCACCGCGAAGCCGGCAAGCGGGTTCAGGAACAGCAATCCCACCAGTGTTCCCCAGAACGCCCCTGAAAGGCCGACCGACACGGCGGCCTCGCCTACAAAGTTGACGCTCTGCTTGAGGTGGACACGTCCGTCGGGCTGCCGGATAGCGACGACGGCATCCTCAAGGTCGATGAGATGTTCCTTCTGGAGGCGTCCCAACTCGGTCAGCACACGGTCCGCTTCGTGCGGACCTTCGAATGCAATCGCCACGAGTTCTGCCATGGTCGAACTCCGCGCTTGTGGGCTACAGAGACAAAACAGGCCAGCCCCAAGCGTTCCAATCCCGCAAGTTGATCTCGGAAGGCGCACTTTTCGCCGGGATTCGTCTGCCGCCGCAGTGGGCGAATAGGGCAAGGTGATGCCCGGCAGCCGATGAGACCAGCGTTTCGGGAAGGCTGAGCGGCCAGCCGCGATCTCGACCGCACGGCAAACGACATGTGAGGCGTCGGGCAGATATCGAATGGTGAAATCGGGGGTCTGCGCGCTACAACGCCGGCAGATTCATCTCTCCCACCCAACCTGCAACAGGCTCTCTGATGGCTGACATCAATGATCGCGCTCAGCGCATCGCCGACGCCGTGCTTGCGGCCGAGTCCCCCGTCTCCGCAGGGTCAACGATCCCGAGCCAGGCCGAGCAGGCACTGGCGCCGATCCGGCACCTGATACTCAGTCTGGCCCAGGAGCTTGAATCGCGATGGGCGGTGGCCAGTATTACGGTTCTGGGGCCCAGGGACGTTGCGTCAAACCAAGTTTAGCAGACGAACTCATGGATCTAACGGTGCATGAACCAGCTCAACACTTGGGTTGCGAATCCAGCCGAGCTGGCCAGCCACGTGCGAGTAAAGTTGAGTCGTGAGAAAGCGATCCTTGACCGCCGCAACAACATCGCGCCGTCCTGAATATCTCCAGAGATGGCCATCCCCTCCAGCGCCTGATACCAGCACTTCAGTGTCCTGGGACACGAGGCCGTGGTGCCTGTTTATCTCAAAGTTGATGCGATACTGGTCAGCACCTTTTTGACCCCTATCCCTCACCATAACCTGAGCAACGACCAAAATGTCGCTTCGCGCCCGTAAGGGCTCCGCTGAGAGCTTGAGGGTATCCCACAAGATGACTGAGCTTGGTCCAGGCTCGCCCATGGCTGCTCTCCAGATGCTCTTAGGATACCGCTATTACTCCTTCTTGGGAATATAGCCGTGACCACGGGAAGGCTGAACGAATAGGAGCCCTGAAATCTCCAGAAGCTTCACTATCCTCCCCGGTCGAACGATCAACAACACCTTTAGCTCCGTTTTTGAAAGCCCCTGCCACCCAAGGCCCTGGAGGCACTTATGGCGCGACGGAACCAAAAGAGTCCCTCAGTGAGGCTGAATCTCGCCACGATTGATCATGAACCTGAGTAGTCCTGAGAGGGACGCCCGATGACAAACATGGACGATCAGGTTGCCAAGCACATCAGAGAAATGATCCTCAAGGCCACCCGGAGAGCGACAGAAGAACGGAAGCCGCGCAGTGTGGAGGAGATGAGGCTTCATCGTGCCGTTGCCATCCTCAGAAACCAAGCCATTTCCCCTCATGAGTTGCAGCGTCATACTGACACAAAGCCTTCGAAATGATTGTTACGTTCACCCCAAAACGAATTGGGAGTGGCTCATAGGAGAAGCATCTGAGCCATTGCGAAGTCACGCCAGCTTCTTGTGTCAGTCGCAGGTAACCGAGGCACAGGAGGTCATGTTGCAAATCAACGCGAAGCCGCCTCTATCTCGTGCTGCTCGACCACGCGCTCTATCATCTCTACTTCGCTTTTCACACAATACAGAGGAATGCCAGCCGCCGTGGACGGCAAGAGGCGAAGAACCCTGAAAGAGCCGCTAGGAAGGTTGCGGGAGGTTCCACTGGCCCTGACAACCTGGCCGACCTTGAACATGTGCTGGATCATGACACGCCTCCGAAAGAACCAAGGGCGAAGCTATCATACCAGAAAAATTGCCTACAGAGGATCTTGGCTGATCAGGCATGACGGTAATGTCCGTTTCCGGTTTCCTTGAGGAAATCTCCAAAGGCCTCACTCGCCGCTCGGGTCCAACAAGAAGAACAAGACCTTTAGCCCTGTTTTTGAAGACATCCCTGCCGCCCGCTACCCGGGGTGTACCTGGGCGGCTGAAGTCCCAAACCACTCTGGCTGGACCAGGACACACCTGAGCTCAACACCCTGTGGCGTGAGGCCTTGATCGTCTCGGCAGTGCCGGATCCAGAGAGCTCATCAGGACCTCTTGGGGCGTGCGATAACCCAGGCATTTGCGCGGGGTCACATTGAGCCGATTACAGATCTCAAGCAGAGCCTCCTGCCGCCGGGCCCGGGCTTGCACGTCGGCGGTGACATGGAACTTGCCGCGAGACAACGGCTCTGCATCGTGAAACCAGTTCCGCTTGATCTCGCGGTAGATGGTCGAACGCTGCCGCTGCAGGCGTTGTGCATGCGGGCGATCTCGCGCCGTTCAGCCAGGCTCAGGTGGGTGTAGGGCAGGGGCATTCAGCCTCCGGGGGCAAACCCTTTGGTTGGTAACGGCATTCGCCCTTCAGAATAGAAGCCACCGGATGGATCGAGTAGGCTCTCCGCCCTCATGAAATGATTTTCGTCGAAGGCAACTGCCTTGTTTCCGCCGCATCCACGGGTAGCCTGAAAAGGCAAGCTGAGAGGCCGATATCACCCAATGAAGAAGCACACCCTTGTCGTGGACGAACGGGAGTTGAGGACCATTCGTGCAGCCCTTCTTCTTCTTCAGGAGCAAGTTGATGTGCTTCCAGAAGACCTTGCTGAGATGGTCGCCAAGGATGGACAGCCTATGATTGGGTCCGAGATCGAGCAACTCAGCCTTCGCCTCAATGAACCAGCGAACCTGACGACAAACCACCGTCAAGAGTACCCACAGTTCAACAGAGCCGTTGAGGTTGAACGGTTTCCCGCAACAACGATCTCGCAAAGCCCGGCCTGAGCGGTGCCGCAGACCAACGACTTCGGCAACTCTACAGTTCAGCTTGCACGCAGAGATAGTACAATCAGCTAGGGACTAAGTGACATTGGTGCTTAAAGCGCGTTTGGACAGGTCCGCATAGCTGAACTCATTCCTCAGTCGGGAGTTGCTGGTGTGACAGGGCCATAGCGTAGTCCCGGCTTACGGCAAAGATTGTCCCAACGATGCGGTGCGCAGGTGATCAAAGCTGCCTCCGGAATTCAGCGGCGTCTTGCGGCGATCTTCTGCGCTGATGTGGCAGGCTACGCCCACCTCATGAGCATGGACGAACGTGGCACTCTGCGCCTGCTCACCTCCCATCGCGAGATCACAGACAGCGAGATCGAGCACCATGGTGGGCGCATTGCCAACACGGCAGGGGACAGCATTCTAGCCGAGTTCCCCAGTGCCGTGGATGCGGTCCAGTGCGCCGTCACCATTCAGGAGCGGATTGCCGCCGTCAACGATGCGGTTCCTGAAGAACGGCAGGTCAGGTTCCGGATCGGCGTCCACGTGGGTGAGGCCATGGTCCGAGACGGAGACCTGTTCGGGGACGGCGTGAATGTTGCCGCCCGTCTGGAGAGGCTGGCGGAACCGGGTTGCATATGTATTTCTGGAGCAACCTACGACTATGTGCATCGAGTGCTCTCGCTCGGGTTCGAAGACCTTGGCCCGCAGGCGGTAAAGAATCTCGATACCCCTATTCGAGCCTACCTGACACGTCCAAGCCGCCACCGGCCTTCGCGGACGATGCCAATCGACCGCACGCAGTTTGAGACCTATTGGGCACGCCAGCTGCATAGGGTCTGCATGGCGATGATGACCGAAGTTGCCCAACCAGCAGGTCTTAAAGGAATCGACATTCCCGTCCTTGCCGCGATCATGGATGAACCCGGTATCGGGCTGCGTCAGGTGGCTGAGCGAGTTGGTATTCAGCAAGCCACTGCCGAGCGGAGTGCGGCCCGCCTTGGGGAGAAAGGGCTGATCACGCGGACGCCCAATACGGGGAAGTATCGCTCCTGGCTGTTCAGTGCAACCTCAGAGGGCATCGGTGTGCGCCTGCGGTTGCGCTCGGCTCTGATCATCGCACAGGATAGATTGATGGCTCCTCTCTCGGATCAGGAACGTGAAATCCTCAAGGACCTGATCAGGCGGGTGATTGAAGCAGACGATAATCGCGCTTTGCAATGATGATGAGGACTAGTGATTAGGACGCCTTGGTAGGGAAGCAGCCGTGAGCAAGGCACGATTTTAGAGCATTGGATCGTTTGTGCGGAAAACCGGGTCCACTTTTCCACACGATGCGCTAACACCTTGCTGGGCTTAAGCTCCCTCAGGAGTAGCGGGTGGCGCGGGCGATCGAGAGAGTCGGGCCAAGCCCCAACTGCGCCACAATGCGCCTTGCGGATGGCAGCCGTCCTCAATGAGCAGGGGCAGGGATACGCTGCGCTCATGGTCCTGACGGACCGGAGCGATTTTCGTTCCTGACATCAAACGAAACGTCATCCTGTCCTGGCGGCGAACAGGCTATACCTATCTCAAGCGGGAGGGCACGAACGACAAAGCCTGGGTCGCCCTTGGAGATCAAGCAGCACCTGTTCTCACTGTAGACTGTTGAACGGGCCGAAGCGGTCAACGAACTGGAAAACCATAGGGCAGGGGGCGTAAAGCCCACGTTCAGTTCGTATACGACGGTTCCCACTGAGACCTTCAGAACGGGGAAATCCGTCTTGCGGCCCGGCTACTCCTTCCTTCTTGGACAACGGTAAGCTTGCGCATCATCGGCGGCAGATCGTAGGGGAGGCTGACGTGGCAACTGGGTCGATCCGAGACCTATTATGGCTTCTGGCTGTGCTCTGCGGATGGCTGGCGATCATAGCCCTGGCGGGAGGCTGGTACGCCCGCAAGAAATTCCACGGCTTCTTGAAGGCTCCACTGTCAGAGGAGGTGGAGCGCCAGACCAATGTTTGGGAGGCACGCGTTAGCCGGTGGACGATCCTTGGATCGTTCATGTCTGGTCTCTCGCTTCTTTGTCTTGTCGCTTGGATAATCTCCGGGAGACTCGTTCAGTGAGGCAATACAGCCCGCTAGAGCCTCGGACCCAAATGTGAACACCACTTGTGGGATTTGATCCGATGCTCCCTTCCTGTGAAGAGCGCATCGTTCGGAGCGGAAAGCCGGGGCCACTTTTCCGCACGATGCGCTAGACCCTCCGGTTCGTACACGCCGTCATGATCCTGAACGTGGCCTCACAGAGAAAGCGGGGAGAGTCTGTCAGACTGCTCCGGGCATGAAATCGGTCCGGTGTTGCATTGCCGACATACCGCTCGTCCAAGCACCTAAGAAACGGTCACGTTTGCCATAGAGATGCCAAAAGGCCGGGTAGCCTCAGTTGGGTGATTCCAAGAGCCGTTCACCAGGGAGCCCTGCTGCGCCAGGGCAGATCACATGATCGGGCCGTTCTCTCAGTATTTGGCAGCCGTTGAGAAGGACCTTCGCGCTGAGTATCGCAGCCTTCTGCACGGGAATCTCTATCTGACGATCTTGGATTGGTACACGGATGGTGTCGCGCCGGAAGAAGCGTCCGTGCGGATTAAGAATGCCCTCGAAGGTTAGTTGAAGCAGAGGCCAATTGGATCAAGGAAGATTGCCCACTGGCAAGGCAGTCGGCCAGTCGGATTGCCGATTGCCACAGTTCAGGTAGCAGAGTCCTGTTCCTCCTGGTCCGCGAAGCCGCCGGTCGAAGATTCGGCTTCAGGCTCTGCCAGACTGATCCGCTCGCGCAGGACCGCGTCCTTGTCTGTCCGCTCGGCCTTGTCCTTGCTCTCGGCGCTTTTCATCGGCAAACCACCCATCTGCATGGTCACACTACAGCGACAGGTGATCCCTTCCTTGCTGAAGTGCGCTGAGGCCGCGTTCAGTCGTCCAAAATACTTGCTGGCGACCCGCAGGATGCTCTCGCGGGCATGTCGGGGAGCTTGTCGCCGTGGTGCACATTTGAGCTTTGGACCGTGATGGCTTTGTCCACGCTCTCCGATCTCATGGCATCCTCCCAGCGTGTCCTTTGATATGAACGAACCGAAGACAGGCCAGTTCACGCTTCCTGCGGAACTTCTTGGTTCCACGTCGCTTGCTTCCGGCAGACCTCCCAGGAGCCGACCATGAGTTGGGGGCACATCCAAGCCAATTGGAAGCAGTTGCAGCGACAGGCAAAGCTCCGCTGGGGCCGGCTGACGGACGAGGATATCGCCTGCATCAAAGGTCATCGCGAAACGCTCATCGCGTGCCTGCAAGAGCGTTATGGCTATGCTCATGATCGCGCGCAGCAGGAGGTCCGGGAGTGGGAGCACCATCTCTAGGCAGACTGCAGGAGGGTGAGATGACCGATACGACCGTGACCAAGGTGAGCAGCGCTTACTCACCGACCGGTGATCAAGGCGAGGTCTACCTCGCGTCAGGCAAGCGGATGTCGATGCGGCTCTGGCGGGATGAGCCGCCGACTCAGGACAAGCCCAGCCGCAAGCACGAATACGAGGTGGTCGGCTATGTGATCGCAGGCCGGGCCGAACTGGAGATCGAGGGGCAGACCGTGCGGCTGGAACCGGGCGACTCATGGGTGGTACCCGCCGGGTCTGAGCATACCTACCGCATTCTGGAGACGTTCACGGCAGTCGAGGCGACGGCCCCTCCTGCTCAGGTCCATGGACGCGAGAATGCTTAATTTTGTTAGGCCTTTGCTACGATGAGTTCACAAAAGCGTTTGTCGCACGAAGGCGACGTGCGTGAATCTCTGGGGCTGGTCAGCCGAACACGATGCCTTTGAGGCTCTTGAGAGCCCTCTCACAACGGTCGATCTGCTCGCTGGCCCGCCGCTGC
>NZ_QDAH01000091.1 GCF_003075415.1 Microvirga sp. KLBC 81 | reverse complement strand
ACGTCAGCACCCGATCGCAGTCCCAAGATCACGCGTAATGATTTTCCTTGCATTTGACGGGGCGTCCACACACATCCGTCTGCCTTGGATTGAGATCATCATCTCGTCCAGGTGCCAAGTACTGGTGGGTTGGGCCCTCAGCCGGCGGAGATTGCGAGCGAAAGCCGGTCCGAATTTGAGCCCCCACCGCCGGATCGTCTCATACGAGACATCGAGGCCCCGCTCGGCCAGGAGTTCCTCCACATCCCGGTAGCTGAGAAAGCGCAAATAGAGCCATATAGCATGCCGGATGATCTCAGACGGGAACTGGTGGCGAGCATAGGAGATGGGCTGCATGCTCCTACCCTACTGCGCATCGCTCCAACACGTCAGCCGTTCCCGTGACAATGCCCAGCAGGGGATCGAGTGCCCCCTAGCAGTGTCAGCTGACTTTGCCGTTTGCCGAACTTTTCTCGATGAGCATTCACCAGAAGCACAGCATCCTCAAGCAGAGAGCCGGAATGTTACTCCCAAAGGCCGCCGTCCAGCTGTCCGCGCGGGCAACAGCAGTGATGGACCTAAGCGAGTGTCTGCGTCTGTGAGGCCTATCGAGACAAGAGCCGAGGTCGCGCGTTGGCGCTCTCGATCACGATCACGCACTGTAGCTTCGGGCAAAGACGAATAGTCAAATGTTCTAAGGAGACCTACCGACCTACTCCTCAAACTGCTCCACCTGAATGTCTCCTCTAGGAGCAGCCTTATCTCAGCCTTCCTCTTGAGCCGGTCGACTCAACGACTGCCTGTCTCATCTTCACCTGCGCGTCGGCTATTCGAAATGCACGGCACAGACGAAAAGGCCCCGGATCACTCCGGGGCCAATCCACTGGGGCTGATGGGAGCTGGCCTTAGAAGCCGCCCATGCCACCCATGCCGCCGCCCATACCGCCCGGCATCGCCGGAGCAGCATCGTTCTTCGGTGTCTCAGCGACCATGGCTTCGGTCGTGACGAGCAGACCAGCGACCGACGCCGCATTCTGCAGAGCCGTTCGGACGACCTTCGCCGGATCAACGATGCCAGCCTTTAACAGGTCCACGAACTCTTCCGTCTGAGCGTTGAAGCCAAACGTGTCTGACGAGGCATTGTCGTTAATCTTGCCAACCACCGTGGAACCCTCAACGCCGGCGTTCTCGGAGATCTGCCGGATCGGGGCCTCAAGGGCGCGCAGCACGATGTTGATGCCCGCCTTCACGTCGGCATTGTCGCTCGTGAGCTTGGCGACCGCAGCCTTGGCGCGCAGCAGAGCCGTACCACCACCGGGAACGATGCCTTCCTCGACGGCCGCGCGAGTGGCATGCAGGGCATCGTCCACGCGGTCCTTCTTCTCCTTGACCTCGACCTCGGTCGCGCCGCCGACGCGGATCACCGCGACGCCGCCGGCCAACTTGGCGAGGCGCTCCTGCAGCTTCTCACGGTCGTAGTCCGAGGTGGTCTCCTCGATCTGCGCCTTGATCTGGCCGACACGAGCCTCGATGTCCTGCTTCTTGCCGGCGCCATCGATGATGGTGGTGTTCTCCTTCTCGATGCGAACGCGCTTGGCGCGGCCGAGCATCGGAAGCGTGACGTTCTCGAGCTTGATGCCGAGATCTTCGGAGATCGTCTGACCGGCGGTCAGGACGGCGATGTCCTCGAGCATGGCCTTGCGGCGATCACCGAAGCCCGGAGCCTTGACGGCAGCAATCTTCAGGCCGCCCCGCAGCTTGTTGACCACGAGAGTGGCGAGAGCCTCACCTTCCACGTCCTCCGCGATGATGAGCAGCGGCTTGCCGGTCTGCACCACAGCCTCGAGGATCGGCAGCATGGACTGCAGCGAGGAGAGCTTCTTCTCGTGGATCAGGATGTAGGGATCCTCGAGCTCAGCCACCATCTTCTCGGCATTGGTGATGAAGTACGGCGAGAGATAGCCGCGGTCGAACTGCATGCCTTCGACCACATCGAGCTCGGTCTCAGCGGTCTTGGCTTCCTCGACCGTGATCACGCCCTCGTTGCCGACCTTCTGCATGGCATGGGCGATCATCTCGCCGATGTCCTTGTCGCCGTTGGCCGAGATCGTGCCGACCTGAGCAATCTCTTCGGACGAGGCGACCTTCTTGGCCCGGGCCTGAATGTCTTTGACGGCTTCAGTCACAGCAAGGTCGATGCCGCGTTTGAGATCCATCGGGTTCATGCCGGCGGCCACCGCCTTGGCGCCCTCGCGAACGATGGCCTGGGCCAGCACTGTCGCGGTGGTGGTGCCGTCGCCGGCCACATCGCTCGCCTTTGAGGCCACTTCACGCACCATCTGGGCGCCCATGTTCTCGAACTTGTCGGCGAGCTCGATCTCTTTTGCGACGGTGACGCCGTCCTTGGTGATGCGGGGAGCACCGAAGCTCTTTTCCAGCACCACGTTGCGGCCCTTCGGACCGAGGGTCACCTTCACGGCGTTGGCAAGAATGTCGACGCCACGCAGCATACGATCGCGGGCATCAGTGGAGAATTTGACGTCTTTGGCAGCCATGAGCTGAACTCCTGTTGTTGCGTTCCTGTTCGGGCTTGCTTGCTTAGGCGGCTTTCCGGGCGTCAGCAGAGTGTTCGATCACGCCCATGATGTCGGATTCCTTCATGATCAGGAGATCCTGACCGTCGATGCGCACCTCGGTGCCGGACCACTTGCCGAACAGCACGCGGTCGCCGGCCTTCACATCGAGAGCCACGATCTTGCCGTTCTCATCACGGGCGCCGGGGCCGACGGCGACGACTTCGCCCTCTTGCGGCTTTTCCTTGGCGGTGTCCGGGATGATGATGCCGCCAGCCGTCTTTTCTTCGGCCTCGATGCGGCGGACGACGACGCGGTCGTGCAGCGGACGGAATGTCATTTTGTTCCTCCTGAGAATAGGGATAAGGGGGCACTCGGGTGGGCCGGGCAGTCGAGTTAGCACTCGCCGCCCGAGAGTGCTAACAGGAGATAACCTCGCGTTTTCCGGGATGCAAGCTCCTCCTTTTTGAGAGGCCGCGCTTGCGGCGAACCACGGCCTCATCAGCGGCGTTGGACCAAGACGCCAGCGTGAGGCGGCGCAGGAGTGAGGTTTGGCATTGTTCAGTTTGACGGCGATTGAGGAGACCTGCGAGAGCCAGCAGATCACGGTGGTGATTCACTCTGCCATCAGACGGGCCATTACTGGATATGGAGAGCGTTTCTACATCGGACTGCGCTGCTTCCTCGCGAGGCCGACGAGCTCTCTTTCCTCCCGTTTCGGAATGGCGGCTACGAACGGCTGGTCTTTTCGAAGCGAGCTTCCCCGGGCGGGCACAGCCTGCTCAGGATCGATCCCCTCGTCAGTGAGAGCTTGGCGCGGATCAAGGCCCCTCAGTGATATGCACCAGAGGGCAGAAGGCCCGGCCGGTGAGCGCTACCGCCGGCCCGCTGCCCGAACCCGCTCGCGATAGGCGGTGTAGAGGCCGCTGGCCGCAATGATGCCGACCCCTGTGATGGTCCAGGCGTCAGGCAGCGCACCGAAGACCGCAAACCCGAGCGCTCCGGCCCAGATCAGCTGCACATAGGAGAACGGCGCCATCAGGGATGCACTGGCATGGCGGTAGGCCAACACGACCAGTCCATGGCCTGCCGTGGAGAACGTGCCCATCACCAGCGCGAGTTCAAACCAGGACGGCGTGACCCACACGAACGGCACGACAGCACTGAGCAGACCAAGCCCGACCAGCGCCGAGTAAGCCAAGGTGGTCGTCGGCTGGTCGGTTCCGCTGATCAGCTTTGTGACGATCGCCGCGCCCGCCCAGCAGCGGCAGCAGCGAGGCCATCTGGAACGCCCGGGTGCCGGGACGGATGACCACCAGGACCCTGCACGCCTTCGCCGTTTTGTATCGCCCATAAGGGGTATGCGGATCAATCGAGATCCGGGATCAGAGCGGAACCTCTCCCTGCCGGCGTCAGCGGATGACGGGGTGTGGCAGAGCGGGCTTAACCTACGCCCAGGCGGTGCCAAGAATGCGGGCCTTCTCGCTCGGCTGGGCGCCTTCGAGGGTTTCCTTCAGCTTGGTGAAAGCAGCTTCGGCGATCGCGAGAGCCTTGGCAGCCTCTGCCTTCTGTGTAGCGCTTGGGATTGGTGGCTGTCTCTCCAGACACCGGAAGTACCGCACGGCTTCCTCGCCTGCCTGCTCCGCCGCAGCCTGGATGCTTGGGGTGACTTCCACCCATGAAAGCAAGTTGGTGATATGGGTGCTGATATTGCGGGCATGCATGGCACGGCTGACGGAGTTCCAGGAGGAATGAAGGGATCTCCGAGCCATGTCGACTTCTGCTTGGAGGACGCCGGGGAGTTGATCAGTCATGGAGAACTCTTGTGTCGTACGGTGTCCGCAGAGTGGGCTAGGGATTAATCTTCACCCTGCATCTTAGGCGCCTCGACCAGTTTGAAGGATGGAACTTCAGTATCGTTCCATTCCGCCATCACGTTGTCGCAGCACTCACAGCAGGCATAGTCCTTGTCCCGCGCAGAGAAGCGTTGGAGCGTCACTTCGTACACCGCCCCGCAACTCGGGCAGATGTAGGTGCCCCCCGGGGCGGAGTGCCATGTCTTGACCATGTGCAACCCCTATGCGGCGTGGAGAGCTCGCTCGACGGCTTCAGGCTCTTTGGCGATAACCATCAAATAGGCGCGTGCAGAGGTGTCAGGGCGGGCTCGCCCCTGCTCCCAATCGCGCAAGGTCGTGATGGGAAGACCGAATGAGCTGGCAAACTGCTCCTGAGTCATCCCCAGCCTCTTGCGGATCGCCCTCACGTCCACATCAGAGGGAACGTGAACGCGATAGCGGGACACGTCAGCGGTGCCGTGGCTGTAGTCAATGGCGGCCTGGAGGCCAGCGGCGATTTTATCGAAAGCCTTCTTGGTCATGAGCGTCGTCTCCTTGGGGGGTCTGAGACGGATTTATCGGCGCGGCAGTTGTGCGACCTTTTTCCGGTATCCTTCTGCAATCAGTTTGGTCATGGCTCCAAGGGCGTTCCGCTCCTTCTGGGTCAGGTCGGCGCGCTCGCCCTTACCGAATACGGTAATCAGGAATACGGGCAGGTCTGGTCCGGTGAAAAAGGTGATGATGCGGTATCCTCCGCTCTTTCCCTTCCCGCGGCCTGCAACTCGGACCTTGCGGCATCCGCCGGTGCCTTGGAACCTCCCCGGCTGTCGGGTCTCGGGCCAGCATGTCCTTGATTGCCTCTAGCTCCTTCTCCGACAGGCCCACCTCTTTGGCAGCGTCCAGAAGGGAGGCGCTTCGACAACCGTTTGCATGATGGAACGCTACCGATATCCGGTAGTTCCGTCAAGAGGAAAGTACGGCCAGCCGGTAGTTGCGAGGGTTCTCGGGCCTAGGCGGCTTGGAACGCTCGCCGGGCCCGTTCACGGATCTCGTCCAACTCGTCCTGCAAGGAATTGATCTGCCCTTCGATTTCTTCGAAGGAGGAGCACTCTGGCGTGATGAACAGGCGTCCGTCTTCGCCACGGGTGTAGCGCAGGAGGGCAACCCTGATGAAAGCCGGGTTGTCGGGAGTGCCGGGCTTGACGTCGAGCTCGAAGGCGCCAAAGGGGTGCATGGGTATCGCTCCTTCCGATCTAAATCTCTGGACACGAGAGTTATAGGACAAGGGGACCTAGCGGATGGCGGCTGCTTCCTGAAAGAACTCCGAGAGAGTTGCCATGTCTGATATCCCCTTCCCTACCACGCCACAGCCGGACATCCCTGTTGTGCTACGGCCTGATTTGCCCACGCCACCTCCAGAACCGGAGCCAGACGAGGAGCCCGACCTGCTCCCGCCAGAGCCATCTGAGCCGCCAAGGGATGATGTCGCGAAGGTGGATTAGCGCAGCCGCATCCCCGCTCGCGTCAGAAGGCGGGAGTAGAGCGGCACTGACAGGTTTGCTCAGGTCAAGAAGGACTCTCAGACCAGGACAGCGCTTGCCGGTGGAGCTGGCTCGTTCCATAGTAATTCTACTATAGAAGGTTGGGTTTGCCGATCGATCTACCCCCCAACCCAGAAGCCTGTGGCGTGGGTTGGTTCTTCTCTCGATAACCTCAAGACATTCCCTCCTGAGGTGCGAAGCGAGTTGGGCCATGCCATCTTCACTGCTCAGATCGGGGGCAAGCCCCTATCGGCGAAGCCCCTGACGGGCGATAGGGCCTTCAAGGGGGCGGGTGTCCTGGAGCTTGTGGAGGACCAGGATAGCAACCCCCAACGGGCCGTTTCCATGGTCAGGGTCGAGAGTGTCGTCGATGTCCGTCAGCCTTCCAGAAGAAGTCAAAACAGGGGATCTCAACCCCGAAGGAAGAAATGACCGCATTCAGCGCCGTCTGATGGCGGCGCAGGCGCATTATGAGGAGAACGACCAAGTCCGAGACACGGGATAGCCCCTTGGGCGAACACGTATGACCAATGCACCCATATCGGTAGAGAGGCGAGCCATGATAGATGATGTAACGGTCACCCGCAGCAGTGGTAACGTCTTTGCCGACCTTGCGCTGCCGAACTCTGAAGAAGAGCCGGTCAAGGCGCGATTGGTCATAGCACTGCGGGACTTGATCGCGCAAAACGGGCTCAGCCAAACGGCAGTCGGCTATCTCTTGGGCATCGCGCAACCCGATGTTTCGAAACTTCTGAAGGGGCGGATCTCCGGCTTCTCGCTTGAGCGGCTGCTCGGCTTCGTGCGGACTCTCGGGACAGACGTCGAGATCAAGCTGAAGCCCGCGCGCGCCAATCGCGAAAGCCATCTGCGGCTGATGGTGGCGTGACCGACGTTGAGCAACTCCGCAGGCAGATTACGGACCTCCAGAGCAGCGAGGTCCTTCTCTCGGCTGTCCTCAACAGTGCAACCGATTACGCCATCATCACACTCGACCTTGAGGGTCGGATTACGACGTGGAATACCGGCGCTCGCAATATTCTCGGCTGGGACGAGCAAGAGGTCATCGGGCAGTACACCGCGTTCTTCTTCATCCCAGAGGATCAAGTCGCGGGCGTCCCGCAGGACGAGATGAGCAAGGCGCTCGCAGAGGGGCGGGCCGAGGACGAGCGCTGGCATCAAAGAAAAGACGGCTCCCGCTTTTGGACCAATGGCGTTCTGATGCCATTGCGCACAGGGGAGCTGCGGGGTTATCTCAAGATCCTGCGCGACCGCACGTTTCGACGCCGCTCCGAGGAGGCCTTGCGGGAGAGCGAGACGCGCTTCCGGCATATGGCCGACAGTGCTCCGGGCTTGATCTGGATGACCGATGCCATGGGCCAGGTCACCTTCGCCAACAGGCACTACGAACATATGTTTGGATGCCCTGCGACTGAGATGCTCGGTGACGGCTGGAAGACGACGATCCTGCCTGAGGATCTGGAGACGCATCAGACCGCTTTCTGGACGGCGTTCTGCGCCCGCCAGCCGTTCAGGACCGAAACTCGGGTCTGGGACAAACACCACCGCGTGCGATGGCTCCGCTGTGAAGGAGTCCCGCGCCTCAGCGATACGGGCGAGTTCCTGGGCTATACCGGATGCAATGTCGACATCACGGAAGCCAAGACAGCCGAGGAACATCTGCGGCTGCTCGTAAACGAGTTGAACCACCGGGTGAAAAACACCCTTGCGACCGTGCAATCGATTGCCTCCCAGACCCTCCGCAACGCCGCGACACCAACAGCAGCTCGCGCTGCTCTTGAGCAGCGCTTGATCGCTCTCTCGCGAGCGCATGATGTGTTGACCCGTGAAAACTGGGAGGGAGCCGATCTGTGGGAAGTTGTTGGCCAAGCCATCGAGCCCTACCAAGGTCAAGGTGAGAGTCGGTTCGATGTTCATGGTTTTAACGTGCGCCTGCCGCCCCAGATGGCCTTGGCCATCGCGATGGCGCTCCAGGAGCTTTGCACCAATGCGGTCAAGTACGGGGCGCTCTCGAATGCGACAGGCCGGATCGGGATCGCCTGGACCTTGATGAATTCGCCCGATGGGCCGCGACTGGAGATGTGCTGGGAAGAGATGGGCGGTCCACCCGTCAGTCAGCCGCAACGTCGGGGTTTCGGCACCCGCCTGATCGAGCGCAGCTTGGCTCAGGAACTGAACGGGACGGTGCGGATTGAGTTTGCTCCGGGCGGGGTTGTCTGCGCGCTCAGCGCTCCCCTGGAGGAATGAGGCGCAACGACGTGACCGAAACCTTTGCCATGCAAAGTGAAGGAGTTCGCCCAGGCCTATGAGCTGCTGAGGTTCCGGTCTGCTTCAGGCCGAGAGAACCTGCTCAATCCCACTCCGGGCGGAGTTTCTGCTTACGGACGTCCTCTTAGTCGAAAGAGATGACAAGCCAGACAACCAGGAACGCAAGCGAACTGGCGATGGCAGTCCACTCTGACACTGTCAGGGTGCCTGAAGCGGGGCTTGAAGAGTTGCTCGGAACCATGTCTCTGACGGACGCTCTAAAATTTTCTGAGAAGGTACGCTTCGGCTGCACCAGCGCACATTCTTCGACACTATGCTGCATTGCAGCATTCGCAAGTTTGATCTGCGGAACGCTGCTATGCGCTGATCACATGCTTTCGGATGATCCTCTGATCAGGTGAGTGGGGGTCCATGGCTCCAATAGCATCTCGGCATCGTGCCCATCTTGCCGCTTCTCGCAGGACTGGTTCAGCCGATGGGTTGTCCGCCTCAGCAGGCTGGCTCAAACGTCGCTATCAGACGCAGCCAATTTGCTATCTAGGCTCTTAATCCTGTCTTCATCACAAATCCCTCGACAGGCGGGACAAAGACTTCCACCATTCACCTCAAACCCTATAGCTTTTGAGTTTCCATGCCATCTGCCCCGACCTCCCGGCGCCCCAAGATCCTCAAGCAGCCTCATGTTGCCCCAACCGTCGATCTCAGCGCAGCCATCATGGCAGCCACGCCGGATGAGCCGCGGGTCCTCACCGTTCGGGCCGCTCCCCAGCATCCGGAGGGTCTCCCCTCAGGTCCTTTGCGATCGGAGCATCGAACACTCGAGATGGGGCTGCGGACCTGGGTCGCCGAACAGACCCAGCTGACCTTAGGCTATGTCGAGCAGCTCTATACCTTCGGCGATCGCGACCGAGCTGAAGTCCATGATCCGGGTGCTGGGCATGCCCTGTCGATTGCCTACCTTGCGCTTGTGCGAGAGGCGCGTCCGGCCGGGCTGGCGCATGCGGCGTGGCGGAATTGGTACAGTTATCTCCCGTGGGAAGACTGGCGAGCCGGCCGGCCCAAGGCGCTCGGAGTCATCGAACCTGCCTTGAAGGCGTGGGCCCGCGCGGGTGGAAAACCCTTAAGGCAGTTTCGCCAGGAGCGCATCGAACTCACGTTCGGGTTCGAATCCGGCACCTGGACCGATGAACGGGTGCTGGAGCGCTATGAACTGCTCTACGAAGCCGGCCTCGTGCCTGAGGCCCTCCGCGATGCACAGCCGCCGGTCTCCGCTCAGATGCGGCTCGCTCCCGGTCAGCCGATGGCGCTGGACCACAGGCGGATCCTGGCTACGGCCATCGGGCGCTTGCGCGGCAAGATCAAATACCGGCCGGTGATTTTTGAGCTCATGCCCGCTTCCTTCACGCTGCTGGATCTCCAACGGACGGTCGAGGCCTTGTCAGGAGTGCGCCTGCACAAGCAGAACTTCCGCCGCCTCGTCGAGATACAGGGTTTGGTCGAGGAAACGGGCGAGATCACAACCGAAACGGGCGGGCGCCCGGCCCGTCTCGTGCGCTTCCGGCGTGGGGTACTGGTTGAACGGCCTGCTCCTGGCGTGCGACTGCCCCGCTTACGGTGAGCTACGAAAGCAGCAGATTGCGGGTTGACGCGGCCTTATACTCGCGTCTAGCATAAGTCCTGCGCCGGCTATGCAGCCGGTTTTCTTATAAGCCGACAATGCTCATAATGAGCATTACCGTGATCCGCTAATGCTCACTATGAGCATAGGAGGCCGCAATGTCCGGTACTGCTTCGATTGTGCCCGCGTCCCTGCCCCTGCCCGATCTCTACGCCCGCGTCAGGCACCACGTCCCGGCCATGGAGTGGCCCTTCTTCGCCAATGACATCGAGGCGATCCTTGCGCTCAAGCGTGAGCACAATGCGGTCATTCTGGCACATAACTACCAGACGCCCGAGATCTTTCACACGGTGGCGGATATCGTCGGCGACAGCCTGGCCTTGGCGCGTGAGGCGGTGAACACGGATGCGGACGTGATCGTGCTCGCCGGCGTGCACTTCATGGCGGAGACCGCCAAACTTCTCAATCCCGACAAGACGGTGCTCATCCCGGATGCCGAGGCCGGCTGTTCGCTCGCCGAGTCGATCACGGCAGAGGATGTGCGCCAGTTGCGGGCGCGTTACCCGGGCGTTCCTGTCGTCACCTATGTGAACACATCAGCTGCCGTAAAAGCCGAGTCGGACATCTGCTGCACCTCGGGGAACGCCAAGAAGGTCATCGAGTCGCTTGGCGTCGGCCGCGTGATCATGCTGCCGGACGAGTTCCTGGCGCAGAACACGGCCGCTCAGGTGCCCGGGGTTGAAATCATCACCTGGGCGGGGCACTGCGAGGTGCATGAGCGCTTCACGGCCGACGACATCCGCGCGGTGCGCGAGAGCTACCCGGATGTGGTGGTGCTGGCTCACCCGGAGGCGCCTCCAGAGGTGGTGGCGGAAGCGGACTTTGCCGGATCGACGGCAGGAATGGCCGACTTCGTGGGCGAGAAGCGCCCGGCCCGCGTCGCGTTGGTGACCGAGTGCTCGATGAGCGACAACGTGGCGGCACTTTATCCGGAAGTCGAGTTCGTGCGGCCCTGCAACCTGTGCCCGCACATGAAGCGCATCACCCTGCCCAAGATCCGGCGGGCGCTTGAGCAGCGCCAGTACGAAGTCACGATTGATCCGGCGGTGGCTGAGCGGGCGCGGCTGGCGGTTGAACGCATGCTCGCTATTCGCTGAGGCCTGACCATGACAACAGCCAGTCCGCACGACCGTATCGTGGTCGTGGGCGGCGGTATCGCGGGGCTTGCAACAGCCCTGCATCTGGCGCCGCTGCCCGTGATCTTGATTGTGGCATCTCCTCTCGGACAGCAAGCCTCCACGCCCCTGGCGCAGGGTGGCATCGCGGCAGCCCTTGGAGCCGATGATCACCCTGCCCTCCACGCGGCCGACACCCTTCAGGCCGGCGCTGGCTTGAGCGATCCCGATGTTGCCGCTCGCGTTGCAGCCGCTGCCCCCGCCTGCATCGCGTGGCTCATTGCTCAAGGCGCCTCCTTTGATCGAACCGGGCCTGGGGATGAGCTGATCCTGGGACTGGAAGCCGCGCACTCGCGTCGGCGGATCGTTCATGCACAGGGTGACAGAACCGGCAAAAGTGTTCTGGAGGCACTCATCCAAGTCGTCAGGAAAACTCCCTCCATTCAGATCCTGGAGAATTATCGCGTCATGGATCTGGCGCTGGACGCCAACGGCACGGTGGCTGGTGTGCTCTGCGCCTCTTGCAGATCGAAAGGCAGCGAGGAGCCCATCCTGATCCCCGGCCGGGCCGTGGTCCTGGCGACAGGCGGGATCGGCGGTCTTTACGCACACACCACCAACCCTTTGAGTGCGCAGGGAGGAGGACTGGCGCTGGCAGCCCGTGTAGGGGCTGTCCTGCGCGATCTCGAGTTCGTTCAGTTCCATCCCACGGCCATTGCGGCCAGTCTTGATCCGATGCCGCTGGCAACCGAAGCTCTGCGCGGCGAAGGGGCAATGCTCGTCAGCAGCCGTGGCGAGCGTTTCATGCACGGCATTCCCGGTGCGGAATTGGCGCCGCGCGATGTGGTCGCCCGGGCGATCTTTGCCCAGATCTGCGCCGGCGAGCGTGTGTTCCTCGACACGCGACACGTGCTTGGTGAACACATCATCAGCAAGTTCCCTGGCGTGACGGCGTTGTGCCGGGCCGCCGGTCTTGATCCGGTTCGTGATCCCATCCCCGTGCGTCCTGCCGCCCATTACCACATGGGTGGGATTAAAGTGAATGATCGAGGCCGCAGCTCGGTTGACGGGCTCTGGGCCTGCGGCGAGGTTGCTTCAACCGGCCTGCACGGGGCGAACCGCCTGGCAAGCAATTCACTCCTTGAAGCCTTGGCCTATGCGGCTTCGATAGCTGACGACGTCAAGGGGATAGGACGCCGGCCGTCGACGAGCCAGCCCCCCTCACCTCCTCTTGCTCCGCATTCGTCTCGTTCTGGTGGTCAGCAGTCTCTGCATCTGCGGCAAATCCGGTCCGTTATGGACCGGCAGGTTGGTGTGCTTCGCGATGCGGCTGGGTTGCAGCGGGCCGTCCGCCGCTTCAGTGCGCTCGCTTATGAGGCGTGTTCGACAAGCGAGCGTGACGCCGTATTGACCAGCCTGCTGATTGCGACAGCTGCGTACACTCGCCATGAGAGCCGAGGCGCTCATCAGCGGATGGATCACCCTGACCTGCTGCCAGAACAGCACACCGAGATGACTCTCGATCAAGCGCTGCGCGTCGCGGCTGAGATCGGCAATGAGACAGCGGCACCTGCCAGGAGAGTTGCATGAAACCGACAGTCGCCACACAAGAAGCGTTGGCTCCGCTCCCGCGCCTGCTGGTAGAGCCTATCGTGCGCGCAGCGCTGCTCGAGGATCTGGGCCGGGCCGGTGACATCACGACCGATGCCGTCATTCCCGCAGATGCCCGACTGCACGGGGCCATTGTGGCGCGTGAGCCGGGTATCGTTGCGGGCGTCGAAGCAGCGCTTCTGGCATTCACCCTAATTGACCCTGTCGTCACGGTCGTCATTGATCATCCTGATGGCAGTCGGGTTAACCGAGGAGACACGGTTCTCCGGCTGGAAGGCCCAGCTCGGAGCATCCTCTCGGCAGAGCGCGTTGCTCTGAATCTCATCTGCCGGATGTCGGGCATCGCAACGGCGACGGCGGCTCTCGTCGACACCGTTCGCCCCCATGGACATGCCCGGATCGTCTGCACGCGCAAGACCACACCGGGGCTGCGCGCGCTCGAGAAATATGCCGTTCGGGCCGGAGGAGGAGCCAATCACCGCTTCGGGCTCGATGATGCCGTCCTGATCAAGGACAACCACATCGCGATTGCTGGAGGCGTCCGACCGGCCCTGGAGCGAGCGCGTGCCGCCGTCGGCCATCTCGTCAAGATCGAAATCGAGGTCGATACCCTCGATCAATTGGATGAGGTGCTGGAAGTGGGCGCCGATGCAGTCCTTCTCGACAACATGAGTCCAGATACCCTCTCGGAGGCAGTGAGGCGGGTAAACGGGAGAGCCATCACCGAAGCATCCGGTCGGATCACAGTGGCGACAGCACCGGCAATTGCCGCAACAGGTGTGGATCTGATTTCAACAGGCTGGATTACCCATAGTGCCCCGATCCTGGATCTGGGGCTCGATGTAGGCTAACCCTTTCACGGGAGCTGCCGGGGCCAGGATCCAGACGAGGCAGTGATGCGATCGGGCCCGGTTGATTATCCAGCAAGATCTCAGAACGTCTGCTCGCGTGCACCCGACGCATCCTGGTGGCCGAGGGAGTGACCAAAGGCCGTCGACGCAGAGATCGCGAGCGCGAGCAAGGTCGCATACCCAAGCAGAATAGTCGTAGCAGGCACGACGAAGTTCAGCTGCGGAATGGCACCGAGCCCCAAAGGCACGAACCAAGACGTGGCCGACACCGCGCCGGAGGCCAGCATCAATGAGCGCTCGCGTGCGCCCAGGCCGTCGAACAGGCCTCGACCGATCCTCGACTTCAGGAAGGGTAGAACACGGCGGTGGATGTACACGCCGTTGAGCGAGAGGACGCCGACGATGGCCATCTTCGCCCAGACTTTCGGGTTGCCCAGGTTGGCAGGCGCAAAGAGTGCATAGTGGGCGAGAAAGCCGAGCCCGGAGATCCACAGCATCACCAGGCCGACCGTGACGATCCGCGACGAGAAGCGGATGACCCTCCAATGCTCCTCATGCACGCCACCTTTCACCAGGAATTTGCATGTGACCAGGTCGATCAGCGTCGCAGCGCCTAAACCCAGCACCAACCCCAGCAGGTGCATCAGGCGCAGGCCGCACTTGATGGCCGTCGCCGCCTCACTTGAAACGCTCAGTTGCGTCACACTCATTTTGCCCCTCGTTATGCAATGTCGGGCAGGCATTTTGCGCCGTCCGCTCAGGCGTTGCAGGAACCATGATCGGTGCGCGGCGTCAAGGAAAAACATAGCAAATTCAATATCTTATAGGATCTCTAAACTGTGCCTTCCTTATAAGGCTTATAAGCTGAGGCGGCCTTTTGGAAGGATCCCACTACGGCAGCGCGGCGCGGGAGAATGATCTCCTCTTTCATCGTCTCCACGGAGTAGAACAGCCGCTCGCGACGAAACCATCCTTCCATGATCCCGCTCAGTTTGGTCGAGCGGGTATCCACTGCGATCGATCGGAACTGTTGTATTAACGCCGGCCGTATAACGAGGGGTGGCTTGTTAAGGAGCCGCTCCTGTGTCGATCTTCAAGCGCTGCCGTTTTCCCGTGGACATTATTCTGCTGTGCGTGCGTTGGTACTGCAAGTACGGGCTCAGCTACCGCGACTTGGCCAGGATGATGCAGGAGCGTGGTGTCAGCGTCGACCAAAGCACCATCTTCCGCCGGGTGCAGCGCTACGCACCCGAGATCGACAAGCGGGTCCGCCATGTCGAATAACTATGCCGGCCTGCGTCGCGCCCTGCAGGGTGAGAAAGGTGCAGCCGAGCGCTGTGCAGAGCGGCTGCTGGTAATTCGGGAACGCCTGGCATCCATCCGCAAGCGGCGCGGCGACAGCTCCTTCTCCTCGCAACCTGGAACATTCGCGACTTCGACTCGAGCAAGTTTAAGTACGGCCCGCAACGACCAGAGACCTTCTATTATCTGGCCGAGATGATTGCCTGTTTCGACCTCATGGTCATCCAGAAGGTCAATCGCGACCTTCGCGCGCGCTCGAAACTCTGGTGAAGATCCTCGGGCGCGAGTGGGACTATATCGCGTCCGACATGACCGAGGGATCGGGCGGCAACGAAGAGCGGATGGCGTTCGTCTACAACACCGCGAAAGTCTGGTTTCGGAAGATCGCCAGTGAGGTCGTTCTGCCGGAGAGCCAACTTGTCGTGTCGCCCAAGAAGGTCAACCCCCAAGGATCAGCCTGAGGCCGAACCGACCGAGATCACGGTTAAGCAACAGTTCGCCCGTAGTCCGTTTCCGTCGCCTTCCAGTCAGGCTGGTTCAGGTTCAGTCTCTGTACCGTGCAAATCTACTACGGCGCGGCCTCAGGTTCCGCATTATAGAGGCGCATCGCCGAAATCGAAAAACTGGTGCAGTTTTTTGCCTGCCGTCAAGACGAGGCCAACAAACAGGAGAAAGACCGTTTCGGCCAGGTCGAAAACTATATCCTGCTCGGCGACTTCAACGTCGTCAGCCCCGAGCACAAGACCATGGCTGCCCTCGAGAGCGAGGGCTTCACCGTTCCTGCAGCCATAGACGGGCGAAATGTGCGCGGAGAAGGGGATCGTTTCTACGACCAAATCTCTGTCCGCGTGAAGGACAAATGTTTCCGCGTCGTTGGGGGTGGCATGATCGACATGTTCGCTGATGTCTTTCGCGACAATGAGGAGGACAGAAAGATCTATGCACCTTACATCCAAAAGGAAGATCCCGAGAAGGATAAACGCTTTTGGGCCAAGACGCGCCAGGAGCTTTATCGAAAGTGGCGCACTTGGCAGATGTCGGACCACTCACCGCTCTGGATCGAAAGCGAGACCTATTTCGCAGACAGTTACCTCCAGGATATTGTCGGATAAGACTTCCGTAGCCTCAGGTTCCTGGATGCGCGGCGTCAACTCTCGGGATGAGCAACTGGGCCAGGTTATTCGGATTCCTGACCCCGTCCTTTGAGGTGTCGAACGTCTTCCTCTCAGAATCGTAGGCCCGGCCGTTGTAGTCCTCAATCCGCTCCTCGTACTCCAACCGAAAATGGGGAGACCGACCCATACTTGGCTTACAGACGAACACATTCCGGACGATATGATCCCGATTGGATGCGAACTCGATGATCCGTTCTCTCGCCACTGGATCCAGGTTTCTCAGCCATGGATCTTCAACTCCGAGCTGTTCCAAAAATCAGCAAGATTCAGATCGATCAGGTCGCCAAACTGATCTTCTTCAAATCCCGTGCGCGTCAGGCACTGCTTGTTCCTGCGACCGAGCTCTTTACCGTCCTTATGTTCAACAAGCAGGAGATGCTCACATCGCCGTTCAACACTCATGGCTCGTCCTCTCGGACAATCCAAATGCCATCCCAGGATTCTCACCATCTTTCTTGCGATAGGCAAAGCCTCCGAAAATGTCTGATTTCGAGATCGGCCATCCGGAGACCATCTCAAAAAAGGATACATCTCCCTCTTCTCGAAATCCTTGACCGCGGACATTCCGTAAACACTCTCAGCGATGGCTCGGCAGCCGCCCATCGCCTTATCAGTCGTCTCATCCGGATCATAAACGAGGAGACGAACGCGCTTTTTCAATGAGCCACTCTGGATCCACCTCAAGCGCTCTGACGAGGCTGGGTTTCGGACGCCGCACCCTGGTGATCGGCGGTGGCTTCGGAATTGCGGCAATATCATCCTCTGTCAGAGGAAGAGAATTCTTCCACTTCTCTTCAAACTAAGTCTTGCTGACAGCAAGATTATGCGGGTCCGATCCGGACAGCAGCTTCACGGTTCATGATGACACCAGGATCGTTCCCCAAGCCTCGGGAGGAAGCATTTGCTGATCCGACAACTGCTCCCTTCGCGGTCAGGAAAACCGTCGAATGGAGATCATCCATAGAGTGCCGATGTCCCTTCGGGTGCTTGTAGAACCTCGAGAGTTCAGAGAGCATGAGGTAATGCGGGTCAACAATGACGCCCGCGGTCTCGGCTCGACGTGCACGGCTGTCGATTGGCTTCATCGCCGCCTTCCGGAGGGGACCCTCTTAACGGCTGCCCC
>NZ_QDAH01000090.1 GCF_003075415.1 Microvirga sp. KLBC 81 | reverse complement strand
CATGCCGGCCGGGGCTGCATACGCAAACAGCGGCCATCACGGACAGTCCGACATCGCGTTTTCACACGACCTCGGTCAAACCAGGACATTGAGAGGAGCTAGGGAAGGTCCGTTTTCCGCCCGAAGCGTGGGCCCAGCCGTCGGTACCAAGCGTTAGAACTTAACCACTAGTTGGGAACACGTCCCTTGATGAGCAGGAGGGGCGGCTTGCGCTCGTGGATGGCAAGCTGATGGCGGTTCTGGTTCGCCTTCCCGACAGCTACGCAGAGCCGGAACTTCAAGGCACCTGGTTCGTGGAAGCTGGGTTCGGCCCACTCTACGAGAGGCACGAGACATTCCCCACCCTCGAAGAGGCAGAGGCTTGGATCCGCAAGCACGTCACAGTTTGGGAAGGCAAACGTCAGAACCAGCCAAGAGATGTGGTTGAGCGGCCATCGAGACGCCCTGAACGTCGAGCGTTTCCGTTCCGGATCCCACTACGCCCATCACTGAGGCAGCATAGGCCGCATTAGGAGGCTACAGACGGCCATTCACGACCCCCTGGATGGCCAACACCTGCCAGCGGTCGCGCAGAGGGCTTCCCGAAGCATGAAACGCCTGCTCATGGCTTCGCAACGAGTGCGTTGATGTTTGAATCAGATCTCTAGGATGCACAGGATGGCCTCCCCCCACACTCTGAGCAAACGTTTCAAAGTCATGTGCACTCGTTACTCAAACCCGTAGTAATGGGGGAATGAGCTCACTCGCTTGGGCTTAACTTAGACAGCAAGGGGAGCACTGAGCGAACAGACAACCCCGCCCGGAGCAAATTCAATCCGTACCGTACCGTTCAATTCCTGAGCTAAGCTGCGCTCGATCAGGCGGGTGCCGAACCCCCGACGTTGTGGCGGACTGACGGGTGGTCCGCCCATCTCTTCCCAGCACATCTCCAATCGCGGCCCATCTGGCGAATTCGCTAAGGTCCAGGCGATCCCGACACGGCCTGTCTCATTCGAGAGCGCCCCGTACTTGACCGCATTGGTGCAAAGCTCCTGGAGCGCCATAGCGATGGCAAGGGCCATCTGGGGCGGCAGTCGCACGTTAAAACCATGAACATCGAAACGACTCTCACCTTGACCTTGGTAGGGCTCGATGGCTTGGTCCACGACCTCACGTAAGTATGCCCCTTCCCAATTCTCGCGGGTCAACACGTCGTGCGCTCGCGAGAGAGCGATCAAGCGCTGCTCAAGAGCAGAGTGAGCGGCTGTTGTTGTCGGAGCATTGCGGAGGGTCTGGGAGGCAATCGATTGCACGGTAGCGAGGGTGTTTTTCACCCGGTGGTTTAACTCGTTCACTAACAGCCGCAGGTGTTCCTCGGCTGCCTTTGCTTCCGTAATGTCGACATTACACCCGGTGTAGCCAAGGAACTCGCCCGTGTCGCTGAGGCGCGGGACTCCTTCACAGCGGAGCCACCGCACGCGGTGGTGTTTGTCCCAGACCCGAGTTTCGGTCCTGAAAGGCTGGCGGGCGCAGAACGCTTTCCGAAAGGCAATCTGATGCGTCTCCAGATCCTCAGGCAGGATAATCGTCTTCCAGCCGTCACCGAGCATCTCAGTCGCAGAGCATCCGAACATATGTTCGTAGTGCCTGTTGGCGAAGGTGACCTGGCCCATGGCATCGGTCATCCAGATCAGGCCCGGAGCACTATCGGCCATATGCCGGAAGCGCGTCTCGCTCTCCCGCAAGGCCTCCTCGGAGCGCCGTCGAAATGTGCGGTCGCGCAGGATCTTGAGATAGCCCTGCAACTCCCCTGTGCGCAATGGCATCAGAAGGCCATTGGCCCAAAAGCAGGAGCCGTCTTTTCTTTGATGCCAGCGCTCGTCCTCGGCCCGCCCCTCTGCGAGCGCCTTGCTCATCTCGTCCTGCGGGACGCCCGCGGCTTGATCTTCTGGGGTGAAGAAAAACGCGGTGTACCGCCCGATTACCTCTTGCTCGTCCCAGCCGAGAATATTGCGAGCGCCGGTATTCCAAGTTGTGATCCGACCCTCAAGGTCGAGTGTTATGATGGCGTAATCGGTCGCACTGTTGAGGACAGCCGAGAGAAGGGCCTCGCTGCTCTGGAGGTCCGTAATCTGCCTGCGGAGTTGCTCAACGTCGGTCACGCCACCATCAGGCGCATATGGCCTTCGCGATTGGCTCGGGATGGTTTGAGCTTAATTTCAACATCAGCGCCAAGGGCACAAACGAAACCAAGTAGACGGTCGAGGGAGAAACCTGCGACGCGGCCCTTCAGAAGCTTCGAGAGGTCAGGCTGGGCAACCCCCATGAGTTTCGCAGCCGCTGTCTGGCTTATGCCTCGCTCTTCAATCAGGTTTCGCAGTTCTACAACAAGCCGAGCCTTGATCAGCTCTTCCTCTGAATTCGGAAGGCCCAGATCCGCAAAGACGTTGCCACTGCTCCGAGTCGCAGTCACATCATCCGTCATGGCTTTGCTCTTTCTCAGCATGGGTTCATGTTTCAAAGGAGGCTACCCAGCATTACGGGCCCGATAGTTCTCCTCGTAGTGTGCCATTGCAGCGGCCAAGCGGCGTTTGATCCGATCAACCTCTTCCTTGGGAGTGGCTATCCCTTTCTTCGATTTCTTCTGGAAGGCATGAAGGATATACACGACGCCCTCGAACCTGACCGTGTATACAGCCCGGTACGTGTTGCCATCATGGTCCTCAACGACCTCCAAGACGCCAGCACCCTTAAAAGCCTTGTCTCCCGTCAGCGGCTTCGCGGAAGGATGCTTGCCGCCAATCTGAGCTGTGAAGATGGCATGACCTACCTCACGACGAACCTCCTCAGGGAGCTCCTTGAGCTCATCGAGCGATGAGCCAATCCACTCAACAGGCTTCTGGGCAGTGGGTAGGTTAATAGCAAGCCCAATGCCTCCTATAGTAAAACTACTATAGGACAAGGTAGTTCCCGGTGCAAGCCCTTCACAGCGCGCCCCAGCCCAAGAGGGTGACAACCGCCTCCCGCAGGTCATCCGTACACACGAAGGGGATACCTTGCTCCCGACACCATGCCGCAAAGGATTCCTGTTCCTCGGTCATGGTCTCACCTCGGCGCTTCAGCTCCAGGGCATGCAGGTCGGGCGTCCGCTTCAACGGCTTCTACGTGTTCCAAACCATAGCTCCATCGGACACAGTGGTTCCACCACACCTGCCTATTGCAGACGCGGGCGGGGATATGGCCTCGACACTCGCCGAGAAAGTGAATCTGCTTTGTGACTAATCCTCGTTCGACAAATCAAAGGCTTAGCAGTGTAGGAGCATCCGCTGTAATTCAGGGGTTTTTACCAAAATCCACCACTGAGTACCATTTGGTGCCTCCAGGGTAGAGCAGGCCCACGCCGGCGTGCGTGAATTCACAGTCCTGTATGATTTTCCTGTGTGGGGGACTGTTCATCCACCAATTGATGTTCTCTGCGGCAGAAGAGGGTTGCGGGCTCCAGTAAACAATCTCACCCCATTTCGAGTACGAGAAACCGGCGGCCGTGATCCGTTGTGGCGGTGTGCTGTGAGGCGGTATGCTGTAAGCTGATCCCATATGTCCGGTCAGGTCAGGGGTTGGGCCGGGTATTAGGTGGGCGTTATTATCACGCATGTCGACGGCGTGGCGTTCTGCGGCAATGCGCAACTGTTCATTCCCAATAACAGGTTTGCAATTATTCTCGGCACGCTTTTGATTGATTAGATCGAGGAGATCTGTCCCCGGAACACTGCTAGTGCCAGTAGCACATGATGCGACTAAAGTGACCAGCACAGTGCCAAAGACAAGTTCAGCAATAGCCCGACGCATTTTCGACCTCATGGCATCTCATCATTCCGAACATCGTCAATTATCAAAGGCGCGACAAATGCAATTCGGAATAGTATGCCAATCCTGGTGCGGCCGTCCCGTCAAAACCACTATCGCATGAGCGGCACTAAGATTATCCAATTAGAGTGGTTTCATCGGTCCTCGTTACATTAGGATTCAAAGGCTGATGAATTCAGCCGCAGCCCGGCAGGCCGCGAAGTCAAGGACGCTCCGGGCCAACTGCTCTTCGCCCTCTGCCTGGAGGGAAGCGGAGAAGACGTCATCTCCTCCACCGCGTTCGATCAGATCCCGATAGGCGGAAAACAACTGCCCATCCGTCAGGTTCTCGATCGATCCATCCAGACGAGCCTTCACCTCCAGCTTGCGAAGGCGAGTCAACGTCGCCCGGCTCATTGCGCCACCTCGGCATGTTCAACCGCCACCAAGCGAATGACCATCAGGTTGTCGCCTTCGGTCCACTTCGGAGAGGCTTTCAGAGCAGTGGTCTCCCGCTCCTCTTCTTCGTCACTGGCCACCATGATTGTGTGCCACTTGCCCGTGTCCTGTGGGGCCTTCTGCTCCAGGGCCTCCAAGCGTCTCAAGGTGGCGCGGTTCATTGAGCATTCCTTCCGCAGTCATGGACCCGGCGTCCGTTCATAGCGACGTGGGCGAGCAGATCCGGCATCGTCTTGCCTGTGGTGAAGGGTTCCGTCTGTGTGAACTTGTGGACCTGCACGAAGATGTCCCCGGGATGGGCGCCATGCTCCTTGAGGAATGCGGCCCGCTTCCCCTCGAATTCCTCATCAGTGTGAGCCGGGATGACATGCACCACGCCGTCCCGATGGGTGGCAGAGGCCTCCAGCTTCGCCAGGCGGTTGAGGGTCGTTCTATTCATCTGGCAATCCCTTTCTGTGAACGGGGAACGCCCGTGATGATCCGATACACGGCATTGTCGTCCTTCGAGAGTTGGCCTGATGCAACGAGAGCGGAATGCTTCGCCTCCGCCTCCTCGTGGGAACAGGCAATGATCCGGTGCCAAGGACGAGCGCCCTTAGAGGTGGATGCGGCTGCCTCGAGGCGGTCGAGGCGAGAGAGGATTCCCCTGCTCATTGTTGACACTCCGGACGTGCGAGGATGTCCACCCATTCCTCATGCGTCTTCGTTTCGGGAAACGTTTCAGGCTCCCGGGCTGCGTCCGTTTCAGCCAACCACACCTCAACACAGAGGTCATCCGGCTTGACCCGACCGGATGCAATCAACCCGGCTCGCTGGGCTTCGTAATCAGCCTCATCACTGGCGTAGATGGCATACCAGTACCCGAGAACCTTCGGGCCTGTGGCTGCCTCAAGTTTCGTGAGGCGTCGTTCAAGCAATCGAGACATGGCGGCCTCCGTTCAGCAGGGTACGGGCCTTGGACACCAGGCCGCGAAGGAAGAGGGGCGCTTCCATCAGTCGACGTTCCACCTCGTCTGGTTCGAGCGTGACGAACCGAGCAAGAGCCTTGGCCCTGTCACAGTGACAGCAGGGACCGCTTCTAGCCTCTCAAGACGCTTCATGATGGTCTTGCTCATTTCTGCCCCTGTGCTGCTTCCAGCTTGTCGAGACGCTGTTGGATCTCGTGCAGTTCCACCGCCTTGGTGAACCCATCGACTAGCTTCGATAGCTCGCCGGCCTCCCCGGGAGTGATGTCCCCATTGGCCACCGCTTCCACCAGAGCCGCCGTTGCCTTCACCGCATCGCCTGCCGTCTCCAGCTTCGGCATAGAGAACATCACAGGTCGATCCTTCCGAGGCGGCATGATCCGATCCATGACAAGGCGCATGGCCGTCGTGTCGCCGCTCAAAGCCATCTCAACAGCCTTCCGGGTGATGGCCTCTGCCTCGCCATCCAAGAGGGCTTCCAGGGCCAGCGTCGCCCTGTTGCGTGAGCCCTTGGGCCGTCCCGGATTGCCCGGCTGGAAGGGGCTGCCCCGCGTAGACTGCGCGTTGTTTCGCGGCAATGGGTCGTGCGCCCCTGTCTTAATACTATCTCTGCACGTTGCGCTTCGCACCATAGAAGTCTCCATTGTCCCATGAACTCTAAGGGGCAGAGACACACGGCGGAATGGAGTTTCTTGGAGAAGGATCTCACAATGGAAAGTCGGTCGCTTGATGCACAATGAAAGCTCTCATCATTTGGATGAGGCTGCCATGGCATATCTCGGAAGTACGACGAGCGTCCGCATCCGCGCAGTGAGCGGACCTTTACACGGTTGCGCCAAAGGGCCGCCTTTGACCCGATCCAGACATTCCATGGATGACGATCGGGTCGTTGGGCGAGTTCACTCCGGCATTCCCAGCTTGCGCCATGCCTCGTAGATCCGTGATCGCTGGGCCACGTAGGCCGGATGGTCGGATTGTTCCAGGGCCTTGTAGCGGGTCAGCGTCATCCCGGGCACGGCCCGCAGCCATCTCTCCATCGGTTCCCGCGCTTCCGCTTCGCGCCCCGTGAACACGTAGGCCGCCGCCAGCCAGCCGTAGTTACTCGGAAAGCCCGGATCGGCATCGATCGCCCGCCGGAACATCTCAAGCGCAGCCTCGTCCTGATGCTGGTGCAGCTTCGCCACACCGATGTAACTGAGCCAGTACACCAGGAACGGATCGCGCGGGCTAAGGCGGATGCCTTGCTGCACCGAAGCCTCGGTCTTCTCCGGCTGACCGAGGAGGGCGTAGTTCCAGCCCATCTCAGTGTAGGCCGCCGCGAGATTACGGTTCAGAGACACGGCCCGCTCGGCCGCCGCAATCGCCTCCTCGCTGCGCCTCTGCGCCCGGCGCAGCAGCGCCTTGTACTGGTACGTCGCAGCATTGTCCGGCGCCAGCGCCAGCGAGCGGGCAAGCAGCTCATCGGCCTTGGGCAGATGATCGTCAGGCGCATTCGTCCAGCGGTTGAGCACGTCCCGGATATGCGTGAAGCCCAGACCCGTGAGGGCGCTCACCGCCTGCGGGTCCACCTTCAGCGCCTCCTCGAACAGGTGCCGTGCTGCGGCATTGTTGTCCCGCGTCTGGCTCGCGTAGATCAGGGCCCAGCCGCGCATGGCCAGGTCCATGGCATCGGGGTTGTTCGGGCGCTCCCGCTGGCCGCGGCGGCTCTCGATGTCGACGAGCTTCACCCGGAGCGTCGAGGCGATTCCCGCCGTGATCTCGCTCTGCGTTTCGATCAGTTCGGCCCGCGGTCGGTCGAACCGGTCCGCCCACAGATGGGCCCCGGTCTCGGCATCGATGAGCTGGGCATTGACCCGCACCATGTCACCGCTTCGCCGGACGCTGCCCTCGAGCACGTAGCGCACCCCCAGATCGCGGCCGACCTGTCGCACATCAACCGGCTTGTTCTTGTAGGTGAAGGCGGTGTTGCGCGCGATGACGAAACTGCCGTCGATGCGTGACAGGTCCGCCGTGAGATCCTCCGTCAGGCCATCGGCGAAGTACTCTTGGTCCAGATCGCCGCTCAGGTTGGCAAACGGGAGCACGACGAGGGACAGGCGGGGTGCGGCCCGTACCATGCCGGCTGCTCCACCTGCAATGCCCGATGAGGCCGTCGCAGCCGCTTCGGTGCTTGGCTCGGCAGGATCCTTTTCCATGACGAACAGGAGACCGGTTCCGCCGAGCAGGACGAGGCTGGCTGCCAGGGCGGCAGGAACGAGCCAGCGCCGCCTGTCGGGTGCCTCGGACGCGGCTTCAGCCGTGTAGGTGTCGAAGCGAACCCGATAGCACCGGACCGGGCGGGCGATGTTGCGCACGCTCTGCTCGCCGAGATCCTCGAAGCTTACCGGAAGCCGGTCGCGGACCTGATCACGAACTGAGCGGGAGATGCAGATGCCGCCGACATCGGCAAGGGCTTCCAACCGGGCGGCAACGTTGACGCCGTCCCCCAGCACGTCACCGTCGTCGACGATCACGTCGCCCAGGTTGATGCCGATCCTGAACTGGATGCGGCGCTCCTCCGGGCAGGAGGCCTCGCGGGCCGCCATGGCGAGCTGGAGCTCGGCGGCGCAGCGGACCGCCTCGACCGGGCTGGCGAACTCGACCAGCAGGCCGTCGCCCATGGTCTTGACGAGCCGCCCGCCATGCCGGGCGATGGCCGGGTCAATCAGGGCTCGGCGGTGCGCCTTCAGCCGCGCGATCGTGCCTTCCTCGTCGAGCCCGATCAGCCGCGAGTAGCCCGCTACGTCGGCGCATACGATGGTCACCAGCTTGCGCTCCATCGAGCGCTCCATGACGCGGTTCAATCCGCCGTCTGAAGCCTACCCCCAGGGCATCGGCGGGGGAAGAGATTGCCCGTGGCCCGACTTGCGGACAGATCCAAGCATACGTCGCAATCTCACCGTCCGAACGGCAGCTCTTGGCACGCCTGAGACCTAAGCTCGACGGCAGCAATCCTCATCGAACCGGACGTTCCGAAAACGCACGGAATCTCGGTTCCTGACCCGTGGCCGACTCTAGTCGGGATGTTGTTGGAGGGTTGAGGTGCCGGGGCGACGTGAGCTGGACGAGAAGGGGCAAACAGTCCCTCATATGAGCAGGTCAAAGTGAGTTATTCGGGGGCCCGGATCACTTGTGCCCCGGCGGCAGTAAACGGTTCGCATTGCTCGGGACTTGCATCCCAATCAGTAATAAGCGTCCAGCGTGCAGGAAGGGGGGCCCACATCGACTGGTTTGTGCGGGACAGCTTCGTCGCATCCGCAAGCACGAAGACCTCTCGTGCTTGCTCCATCATGAGCGTTTTCAGGGCGATCTGATCGAGACTCGCCTCGCACAGGCCGCGTCCCGCCACGACGCCATCCGCTCCCAGGAAGACCTTGTCAGCCGTCATTCTCCGCATCGCCTCCATGGCAAGCGGACCCACCGTGCTCATGCTGGTTGGGCGAACCGCGCCACCGAGAACCATCAACTCAATTTGGGGGGCTTCAGCCAAAGAAGAGACAACCGCGAGGTTGTTGGTGATGACGCGATGGTGGCGATTCCGCAGGCAGTGGCCAAAGCAGGCGACCGTCGACCCCCCGTCCAAGATGAGGATGTCGTCTTGTGCAAGGAAGCCCGATGCTGCCCGCGCAATGGCCTCCTTCTGGGCCCTGTTGGTTGATTGGCGCTGGCTCAGACTCGACTCGGCAGCCGGATGGGCCAGAATGGCGCCTCCATAAGTGCGTTTGATCGCCTTGGAGGACGAGAGCTGCTGGAGGTCCCGACGGATAGTCGATGCGGAGACCTCGAAGCGTCTGGCCAGATCCTCAACATCGATTTCCTCGCCGGCGCTCAGCGCTTCGAGCAGAAGTGTTCGACGTTCCTTGCTCCGCATCGTGACGATGTCCTCTCCGCCATGACCGATCGGTGACCGGGCAGCACGCCCACGGCATAGGAACGTGCCGCCCATACTGTTATGGTCTCTACCTCATTCACACCCCAGGCAGAAGGTTCACGCTTCTACGCGCTTGGGTGCCAAGTCGGCCGCCTGCCGCAGCGCTTCAACGAGGCTGCCCTCGTCAGCGATCCCCTTGCCGGCGATATCGAACGCGGTGCCGTGATCGACGGAGGTCCGGATCACAGGCAGACCGACGGTGATGTTCACACCGGATTCCAGGCCCAGCACCTTGATGGGGCCATGGCCTTGATCATGGTACATCGCAACGACCATGTCGTAGTCGCCCCGGGCGGCCAGGAAGAACAGGGTATCGGCCGGGAGCGGACCCTCGACGCGCCATCCCTTGGCACGGCAGGCAGCGACCGCAGGTGCAATCTTCTGCTCCTCCTCGCCGTAGCCGAACAGCCCGTTTTCACCCGCATGGGGATTGATGCCGCAGACGCCGATGCGCGGGGACTCGATGCCTGCCTTCACGAGGGTCGTATGGGCACGCTCGATGACGCGCTCGACCAAGCCCGGCTCGATGCGGTTGATGGCATCGATCAGGCCGATATGCGTCGTCACGTGGATGACCCGCAGCTTCGGCGACACGAGCATCATCGAGACCTCGGGCGTTCCGGTGAGCTCCGCCAGCAGTTCCGTATGACCGGGATACTTGTGCCCGGCGGCGTGCAGTGCCTCCTTGCTCAGCGGCGCCGTGCAGATCGCGTCCGCCTGCCCGGCCTCGACAAGCCTCACCGCGCGCTCGATGTAGCGAAATGCGCCTTCACCCGAGACGGGAGAGACGCGGCCGAACGGGTGGTCGTGGGGGATCAGCTTGAGGTCGATGCACTCCACCTCTCCGGGGGCATAGCGGGCCTGGTCGGGCCGCTCGAGGCTGTTGACCGTGAGCGAGGAGCCTACGACGGAGCCTGCAAGCCGGAGCCGTTCGGCATCCCCCACCACCAGAGGACGGCAGATCTCCTGCACGTCGGGACGGGCAAGTGCCTTCATGATGATTTCTGGGCCGATCCCGGAGGCATCGCCCATGGTGATCGCGATCGTCGGACGGCTCATGCCAGTTTTCCTTCTTGCCTGATCGTGCGCAGCCGCCGAACGACGTGCGCGAGTGTGTTTTCGTTCCCAAACGCACCTGCCTTAGTGACGATGGGAATGGAGAGGTCGCCGAGGGTTAGCCCGAGGGACACGCCGGGTTCGACCTCATCCACCAGACGGATCCCGTTCACGCCGAACCGGGCGAGGAGCGCCGCGGCCGTCTCCCCTCCGGTGGCCGCCAGGCCGCTCGCGTGCGGCGCCGCAGGTCTCAGCAGGTCTGCCAGCCTGTCGGCGAGACATGGACCCAGCGCGAGGTCGGGAGCGCCATTGACGAGGATCTCGACAAGCACGTCCTCCCCTGCCTGAAGGGCGGCGGTGACCCGGTCGACGAGGGTGGCCCGGTCGGTGACTGCCGTCTCCGAGAGCAGGAGTTCCGGCTCGATGGGAACGTGTCTCAGGCCCGGCAACGCCGAGAGAACTTTCGCGGCAGAGCGCGATGCACGTGCCAACGAACCGACAACCACCAGTGCCCCATTGCCCGTTACCGCGGTGGGTATGGTGCCGACGGCTTCCCCTCGCGTGGCCTTGGCCAGCGCATGGGCGAGGCCGGCGCTGCCGATCCAGAACACGTTGCTTCGGACAGGCAGGCTGGCCTCGGCGATGCGGGCGAGATCGTCCTCGGTCTCGGCGTCGCAGACTGCGACCCGGTCGCCCCTCGATGCGATCCCGTCCAAGGCGGCGCGGAGCGCCTCGGCGCCTGCGCGGACGGTGGCGAGGGGCACCTTCTCCGCCTCGATCCCGGCGGTTGCCAAGACCCGGACGAGGTCCGCGTCCGGATAGCTGTGCTCCCGCTGCCAGACCTCGGTCTGCTCCAAGGGTTCGCCGCCCACGTGGACACGGCCGTCCCGCGTCGTGCGGCCCGTCGCCGGGAAGGCAGGCGACATGATGCCGAGCACAGGCCTGCTGCGCGACCGCAAGGCCTCGAAGACCGCTACGGTCTCGGCGGCAGGCTGTCCACGAAGGGTGGAGTCGACCTTCTTGAAGAGGGCCGTGCCCTCCCCGTGGAGCTTCCCGAGCACGTCGCAGTGTCTCGCCAAGGCATCCGGACCGGTGAGGCCGCGGCTGTTGGCGTCGTAGGAAAACACGGGGGGAAGCCCTCCCGTGTCCTCGGCGCAGTCGCCCCAGCCTACCGCTGCGGCAACCCCTTCCTTGGCGAAGGCGATGGCGCAATCGGCCGCGCCTGTGAGGTCATCGGCGACGATCAGCCATTTCGCCCCCATGTCAGTGGCCTCCGCCAGCCCCGGCAGGCACGATGCCGGCCTCGGTCTGGACGGCATCCTCCGATGCATCCTCCTCGGGGCGGCCGAAGGTACGGGCCGTCCAGGCAGTCGCAAGCGGGACGAGGATCGCGGTCACGACCACTGTGGCGGCGACCAGGACGGTTGCCGGGCCGGCTGCATCCGCATAGACCGGGTTGGCGGCGGCGACGATGGCCGGAACGGCGGCCGCATTGCCCGCCGTCGATGCCGCGGCAACGCCCGCGACGCCGGTGCCGCCGGTGAGGCGATCCGCGAAGAAGAGCGGAATGCCCGTGACCACGACAACAGCCACGCCGAGTGCAAGTCCAAGCAATCCCGCCTGCCAAATCTTGGTCAGGTCAAGGCCCGCGCCGAGAGCAAAGGCGAAGAACGGGATCATCACCGGGATGGCGCGGCTCAGGAAGGCGCGCATTTCGCGGTCGAGGTTGCCGAGGATCATGCCGACGGCGAGAGGCAGGATGCTGCCAACCATCGTCTGCCAAGGGAAGGCCGAAAGGCCAGCGACGCCAAGCGTGACCATGGTCAGGAACGGTCCGGATTCCAGGGTCATGATGGTGTAGGCGCCGACGTCACGCGGGCGTCCATACTGCCCCATTAGCGCCATGTAGAGGCCGCCGTTCGTGTCGTTCATCGAGGCAACGATGGCCAGGGTGGAGAGCCCGGCGAAGACGCCAGAAGTGACCGGAGCCTCACCGAGGATGCGGCCGAAGATGATGCCGAGCACCATCGCCATGCCGACCTTCACGATGAACAGCGTGCCGCCCTTCTTCACGATGTAAGGGGTGGCCTTGAAGTCGATGCTGGCCCCCATGCAGACGTAGAATACGGCCAGGATGGTCAGGGCGCCGTTGAACAGGGCGCCTGTGAAGGAGCCGAAGACCTTCGGGGTTTCGGGAAAGAACGTCGTGATCAGCGCGCCGAGCAGGAGCGGCACGACCATCATGCCCCCCGGTACTTTTTCGATGGCTCTCTTGATCGGAATCTGTGGCATGTTTCCACCCTATATTGCGCGAACTTCGCATCAATGGCCACAACGAGCAGCCAAGACCGCGCGGTTTTTGCAATTAAGGTTGAGAAACGTCAATCTATGCGCGTTTCGCGCAGGATGGGTCTGATTGCCGCATCGACTATATGACGGCCCGAAGCAGACCCAATCCGCTAACTCCTTATGGGGTGCGGCGGCTCTGATGATCCGGACGTGCTTGCAGAGGTATCGTTGTTGTCCAATCAGCAGGCTGACAAAGACCGCTCTCACGAGGACACCGGCTGCCGATTCCAGCGGCCGTCAAGGTCAGGTCCTGGCACTCCTCGGACCAAAGAGCTTGGTCCGCTTTGGCTGGTCAGAGCTGACGTTCGTCGAGCGGCCGGAATGTGAAGGTCTGACCCAGCGCGGACCTATCCTTGGTTAGGTCACTTACTTGGGCAGAGAGACCATGCCACCTGGCGCTACGCTCCATAACGCCCTGTTCTGAAAATTCATGACCGGTGCACCTTCGCGATCCGCCGATGAGGTATGTCCGGGCGCTTTCCCTCTGACAGCGTCAGGCGCATGCTTGATCCTGCCCAGCCAAAGGAGGGATACGCCATGGAGGCTGACATGCACAGAAACGATGTTCAGGCCATTGAAGCCGTCGTTGCACGGTAATTCGCGAGCCTCAGTTGGATGCCTGGAACACCGGCTGATTGGAATGGGTTTGCGGCTGATTTCTTCCCCGAAGCGTCGCTCTATCCGGCTGCCCGTCCAGCCAAGCGTCAGACAGTTGAGCGTTCATCGAGCGGATGAAGAGCCTAACAGGAACAAAGCTGCGCTCGTTTGCGGAGGCCGTGCTGGGGACTGAAATCCACGTGTTCGGCAACGTTGCGGTCGCGGTGGCGGCCTGCGAGATGACCGAAAACGGTGCGGACGTGCAGCGCGGGGTCGAGATGTTGCTCCTCATCAAGGATGCGGGGGCCTGGCAGATCGTATCGCAGGCTTGAGATACCGAGAGCCCGTCACAACCCATTCCCTATGCGGCTTCTCGGCAGATCCAAGCCGTGCGCCGCCCCTTCTCGACCGCAGTAGGTCGCGTGACAGGCTGCTTAGCGCGTGTACGAACGCCGTCATCCCGCTGCCACGGCCGTGTACGGCTCACGGGTGAGGCGCAACCCAAGCACTTCCGGGCGGGAGTAGTGGCCCGCCACGTCGAAGAGTTGCCCGGCCATCACGGTCTCGTTCAAGTCGAGGTCGGCGTAGAGGATGGCCTCCTCCTTGTAGACCGGCCCCACGAGCAGTCGCCCATCCGGGGCAATAATGCATGTGCCGCCATCGATGACGTCGTCGCTCGCAGCAGCAAGCTCGTCTGCAAACTCAAAGTCGGAGGGGTAGCTCGCCTTGCGGATCAGGTTTGCGACTGACACGACGAAGACGCCACCTTCGAACGCAGTATTGCGGGCATTGACGATGGCCATCTCGCTGTCGTCTGAGGTCGAAGCTACATGGATCTGCTCCCCTTGACTGTAGAGCGCATACCGCGCCAGCGGCATGAGGTTCTCCCAGCAGATCAACCCGCCGATCTTACCCGCCGCGGTGTCGAAGACCGTCAGAGTGCTGCCGTCGCCGTATCCATGGATCATCCGCTCGGTGTTGGTTGGGACGAGCTTTCGATGCCTGCCGATGACGCTCCCATCCGGTCCGATGAAGAGGATGGTGTTGTAGAGGGTTCGCGCATGCGGCACGCGCTCGCACACGCCGATGGCGAGCGTGACCCCTGCGGCTTGCACCGCCTCGCCAAGTCGTTCAGTGATTGGCCCTGGAATCTCAACGGAGTTGCCCCAGAGCCGCGCGAAAGCGGCTTGGGCATTAGGGGAGCCCCACTTAGCGAATCCCCGCCCCCAAATCGAGGCGTTCGTGAAAACCGGGATGAACATTTCCGAGAACACGACCAGGCTCGCCCCATTCGATGCCGCTTCAGCAATGAGACGGCAGGCCTTCTCGGTTGAGGCGTCCCGATCGAGCGTCACCGGCTCGGCCTGAACTGCAGCGACCTTCACCACGGGCAACTTGTCCATCATGGCCTCCCAGATCAGCCGTAGGCCCACAGCACGCCGGCCGCTGACCTCCGGGGCGGATAAGTCAGCCCGGCAAACGCTTGTAAGTTACCATGTTTTGTCGCGTGGATCAGGAGGGATGGCGGAGTTGCCGCCGCCTCGCCGAAACTACGCTGCGCCTTTCAAACCTTCGTCTGTTCTACAAATGCGTTTACGGGCAATTCGCCGATAATCTTCTCACATGCGCGAGGACACGCACTTTGTGCTAGACTTGCGCCTCTCCTTGAGGAGGAGCGCGCTATGAAGAGCATCGTTCTTGTATGCGCCTTTGTATGTGTCGCCTCGGCTGCCCAGGCGCAGCAGCCCGCCCCGCAAAATCCCGGCCCTAACTTCATCCTAAGGCAGATCGCCCCGACCCTGCCCACCAAGGAGCAGCTTGAGGTCCGGGTTCGGACCTCAACTATCCAACCGGGTGCTGTTGGCCAATGGCACACCCATCCCACGCCCCCGATTGTCTATGTGGTGGAGGGGACGCTCTCTGTGGAAAGAAAGGATGGGGAGACGGTCCACACCCAAGCGGGGCAAGCAGCCATTGAGCCGATCAACACCGTCATCCGTGCTACCAACAAAGGGCAGACGCCCGTGAAGCTGGTGATCTTTCAGGTCAGCCCACCAGAGGTTCCTGAGTCTCACCCGGCCCCATCGCAGTAGCACAGCGGCGACATGATCGAACGCTGGGCGGGATACTCTCCCGCCTAGTTCCATGAAGCGTTGACTGGAAATTGCTGACTTTATCGATCAAGCGCACGACGTATGCGAGGACACTAACTTCGGGTCCGAGCGGAGGCATAATGGCCAGCCCAAAAAGAGGGGGCTGTAATGTTTGCAGTCCTATTCTACCTTTCGGTTCTCTTTCTCCTCGCAGGTGCCTGTCTGGCCCGTCCGGTCCGCCATGCGGCGTCTGTGCAAGCCTGCGCCTCAGGGCAACAGCCGATGCCGAACCTAAACGCGCTTCTCCTGCGCAGCAATCCAAGCGTGTTCGCGACCGGGCGTCTGATCAAGGGCCTCTACTACTCCGAGGTCCCGAAAGGGCCTAACGCCATGGCGGCATTCCACATGGCCTGTGACCGGCTTCTCGAGCAGAAGCCGTTCCTGGTAATGGACTTTCGCTCCAGCCAGTTCTTCCTCGATGGCGACCGGGATGGTTGTATTGATGCAAGTGGGACGTTGTCGCTGCCGCAGATTGATCCCGCGGATTTCCTACTTGCCGTTGATGGAGCAGAAGAAATTTGTAACGAAGACCTCATCGGCCAGCGCCACCTCAACGATTTGGCCTCCGTTCCATAAAAGCGTCTTCCCGGAACTACGGGCTCTCACCTCTGAGGTGCTGGATCGACACAGCTGTCGTCTTGGATATCGTAAAAGCTGATGCGGACTTTGCCAATGTGCCGGGTCGGATCGGCCGCTGCGCCCAAGCCAACGAGCACATTCATCTCGCCCACGAGACATTCGGCACTGTCTGCCCGTCTGAGCCGGACTTGGCGATGCCGCACCCGCGCCTCGAACTCGTTGAGCAGGAATAGGGTTTTGGGGTCCACGTCGAGGTCAATGCGGCCAGAGCGTTTGCCGTCGGCGCCCGTAGTGATCTGAAGGCCCTGCAGCAACTGCTGGAGCTCTGGCGGCCATTCAACGATGGGGTTCTGGCTCAGTGGCATCGGTGACCCCGGAGCTTGGGCAATCCTTCAACAAGACAGACTTCAACAATCTAAGTGAACGCCATGCTTGGCGGTTCCATAAAACGGCCTTATCGGAATTTCTGTGGTCCCTATGCCGGATCGGGCGCATACTTGAGGCGCTGGGGTGGCCTCTTGGACGGGAGGAAGCGATGGAACACCTTAACCGTCGCCATGCGCTGCTCAGTATCGCTGTCGCGTCCACGTTAGTCCCGGCGGGGCGAGCCGCCGCTCAAGGTGTAGGTTCAACAGAGGGGAGAGAAATCGCCCCCGGAGTTCGGCGCGTGGAGTACTCGAGGCGCGAGACGATGATTCCGAACTACAAGACGGTCTCGATGCGGGACACCATCTACCAACCGGGCGCAAGCACCAGCGGTGAGAGCATGCCCAATGACATGGTCTGCCACATGGCAGAAGGCGAACTGACCGTCGATACGGGTTCAGGGCCCAACGTCTACAAAAAGGGCGATGTGTGGTCGTGCGCCAAAGGGCTGCCGGAACGCAGCAAAAACACCGGCAGCACGGTTGCGATAATGCGCATCATCGACCTGCTCCCCGCATAGCATCTCCTTTGGTGCTGAGTGACAGCCTTTGCTTAGCGAGTGACATGCAACAGGCACGGCCGAGCCAGGGCTGCGCATTCCATAACCGCCTTCCGCGAGATCCATGAACCGGAATGTCTCCTAATGGCACCAAGCGGAAGTGAGTCAAAGGTCCGCTAGGGAAATGAGCCTGTGTGGAAACAGGCTGATTGGCACGCTTTGATGATCCAATGGGGTGGTGTGCGGACGGAATGCGGTGTGACCCTC
>NZ_QDAH01000089.1 GCF_003075415.1 Microvirga sp. KLBC 81 | reverse complement strand
GCCGGCGATCACATCTACAAGATGGATTATGAGATCATGCTCCGCCAGCATGTGGATTCCGGTGCGGATGTGACCGTCGGCTGCCTTGAGGTTCCACGCATGGAAGCAACAGGCTTCGGGGGGCCGGACAGCGAGGGGAGGTCGTCAACTCAGTTCTGTCTGGCGGCTGCATCATCGCGGGAGCGCTGGTGCGAGGCTCGCTCCTGTTTACCGGCACGCGCGTTCACCTTGGTGCGCAGCTGGAGGAGGCAGTGGTGTTGCCGGGAGTGGAGGTTGCCTGCTCGGCCCAGCTGCGGAAGGTTATTGTGGATCGGGGCGTGCGGATCCCGGAGGGGCTTGTGGTGGGCGAGGATCCGGATCTGGACGGGCAGCGCTTCCGACGCACCGACAGCGGCGTCTGCCTGATCACGCAACCCATGCTCGACAGGCTTGCAGAGGTTACTCGGAGAGCATCTGGCCTTTAATCAGAGGGTCCTGGGTTCGAGTCCCAGCGCGCTCACCACCTCAAACCCTTAACCGGCAAGGGTTTATCGATCTTCATTCAGCTTCAGCGCTCAGGCTAATTGTTCTTCGGGTAACACGAAGGGTAACAGCAGACAAACTTCGAGCAGCCTGCGGCAGCCTCGACTCACTTGGCGCTGGGCGGGCGAACGTCTGCAATGTGGCCGCGAGCTGACCTTTATACGGCCCAGCTTAAAGTCTGTCTTTGACCCAGAGTTGACCATCACACTGCGAGTGGATCACTCAGCCAGACGAACCCCGGTCAGATGCTCGCTCAACGACCATAGCCGATCGGCAAAGCCCGGATTGATTGCCCAAGTCCGCACGCCACGGGGCTCCTCGTGATCGTCGGGGACCACGACCGCGATGTCGCAGTCCTCGCAATAGACGCCGCCCATGCCCTCGAGTTGAGGGCTCGTGGTACCACACGCTCGTTGCGGCACCTTGCTCTACCGTCTTGATCCCGCGAGGCGGATCGAGACGGGCCGGCCTTCGTCGTCAATGGCGCCCTGGGCCCGGATCTGCTCGCGGGTCATGTGTTTCGACAGGTTGGTGAGAATGCCACCGGGATGGAGCGAGAAGGCCCGAATGCGATCTGCCTCACCCAGCCTGTCCAGCTTCAACGCGAACAGGACGTTGGCGGTCTTCGACTGGCCGTAGGCAATCCAGGGATCTTAGGTACGCCGTTCGAAGTTCGGGTCCTCGAAATCGACACCTGCGATGCGGTGTCCACGCGATGAGACGGCCACCACACGCGCTCCCTGGGCTTGTCGCAGGGCGGGCCACAGGCGCATCGTCAACTGAAGGTGTCCGAGGTAGTTCGTGGAGAACTGGGACTCGTATCCGCGCCCGTCATGGGTGAGAGGGTTCGCCAATGATCCCGGCATTGTTGATCAGAATGTGGAGCGGCTGCCCTGATGCCAGGAAGCGCTCGGCGAAGGCATCGATGGAGGCAGGGTCCATTAGATCGAGAGATGCCGGCCGGACGCCAGGGATGTTCTCCAACGCTTGTTGGGCCCGGTCCATGTCGCGCGCCGGCACGATCACGGTGGCCCGAGGCGAGCGCGGGCCGTCTCCAGGCCGATGCCGGCATAGCCGCCCGTCACGATGGCAATCTTCCCGGACAGGTCACGGCCCTCAATGACCTCGGCGGCTGTCGTGGTGGGTCCGAATCCAGAGTTAAGAGGGGCTTGAGGGGTCAAGACGTTCTCCGTGATGGGCTAGGGTGCGGCAAAGTCGGTCGAAACTGAAACGGGGTGCCATTGAGCAAGGATCGCTGCGTCCGAGGTATCCTTGGCTTCGATGGCTGCCACAGTATCGCTCCCGAGCGGCAACCGCACCGGCGGATCAGGGGCGGTAGAAGTAACTTATCGAGCGGGCTTTACCCGCGTCCACAGGTCGTTGAACGCGATGCTGTCGAAGAAGGCCGATGCGTCGGTGATCCTTCCATCGCGCAGTTCGAGAAACCAGGCGTAGGTATTCGCGTAAGGGACACCATCCTTGGCCGTGCCGCTCGCGTCGAAGAAGACGATCACGGTATCGCCGTCTGCGTACATCTGGCGGATGGTCGGCTTGAGACCGACGCTCATGCGCGCAATGAATGGCCGGATGACTTCCCCGATGAAGGCTTCACGGCTGCCATAGGTTTTCGAAGCCAGCGAGTTCCCGGTGATCGTCCAGGTCGCGTCGTCGGCGAGCAGATCGTAGGGGCTGCCGGTCCCGGCGGCCCAGGCGTCGAAGGCGCGCTGGACGATGGCCTTGTTGCCCACCTCGTCGCCGGTGGTCTGCGCCTGCGCGGCAGGGGCGAGAGCCGCCATGGCGAGGCTTGCTACGGCGACGGCAATCAGCGTGTGGAAACTTGTCATCTCCATCTCCTTCCTTTCAAAAAGAATCCCCGGGCCGGATCGCCGACTGGCCGCGGCGCCTGCCCTGGGGGGAGGAAACGAGCGGCGGGGGAGGGGCCGCCGCTCACGGGGTCAGACTTCTGGGCTCAGATCTGGTTGTCCCAGGCCGCGAGCTGGTGCTGTTTCAGCATGTCCTCGATCTTCTTCGGAACCACGTTGCGGAACTTGCCGGTGTCGGCAGGAACGATCTCGATCATGCGGTCGATCATCTCCTGCGGATCCATGCGGCCTTCCGGCGTGGCGAAGAAGTCGTCGAAGGCCTTGCGCAGATCGGCCCGCTTGGTGAAGTGCTTGCTGTCGTCGAGCCAGCGGAAGGGATTGTCCGCCATCGTCTCGTTGTACCCGGTGTAGTAGGCGCCGGGATTGATCGTCTGGACCTTGATGCCGTACGGCCCCAGCTCCTGTTGCAGCGCCTCGGCGATCGATTCCAGCGCATGCTTGGTCGAGACATAGGTGCCCCAGTTGGCTGGGGTGAACAGCCCGCCCATGGACGACGTGAACACGACCTTGCCCTTCTTGCCCTGGCGCACCCACTTCTGGACGACGCCCTGCGTCAGCACCAGCGGCAGGAAGACGTTGACCTCGTAGTTCTTGCGCACGAGCTCGATCGGGATCTCCCAGACCGGCCCGGCCTCGCCCATACCGGCGTTGTTCCAGAGCACGTCGAAGTCCCAGGACTGCGCCTGCGCGATGTCATAGGGGTCGGTCAGGTCGAGGCGCTCGACGCGGATCTTGTCCGAGAGGCCGAGCGCGGCGACTTCCTCGCGCAGCGGCGTGACCTGGGACGACACCTGGGTCGTGGCGATGATGCTGTGGCCGTTCTTGGCCATGCCGATGGCGGCGCCCTTGCCGAAGCCCGAGCCAGCGCCGGTGATGAGGATGGTCTTGGACATGGTATTCCCTTTCCTGTTGAGCGATGGTGGTGGTTGAGGGTTAGGGGTTCAGCGTGTGAGGCTTTCGAAGGCGGCGAGCGCGGCTTGAGCGACCTCGACGTCCTGCGCCACGGAGCCGCCGGACACGCCCAAGGCTCCGATGATCTCTCCATCCGATCCCCTGAGCGGGATGCCGCCGCCGAACGGGGCCAAGCCGCCGTTGGTCAGCTCCAGGCCCGGTGCGGGAGCGCCCGGCTTGCAGTACTCCCAGACGGCCTCGCTGTTGGCCTGAAACAGGACGGCCGTCGAGGCCTTGCGGATGGCGATGTCGATGGATGCCAATACGGCCCCGTCCATGCGCTCGAGCGCCTTGAGATGGGCACCGGCATCGAGCACCGCGATGACGACGGGAAGCCCCATTTCACGGGCCTTGCTCTCTGCGCCTGCCACGATGGCATGTGCTTGATGTGCGTTGATTTGCATGATGCATCTCCTTCTATGCGGAGGCCGGTCAAGCCGCCGGCGGGAAATCGGTGGAAACGGAAACCGATCGCCAGGCAGCGAGGATCTCCGCATCCGAGACATGTTTGGCTTCGATCGCAGCGACCGTGTCGCTGCCAAGCGGGAGCCTCACTGGAGGATTGGAAGACTCAACAAAGGCAACAACGACCTCGGCGAGCTTGTCAGGATTGCCGGGCTGGTTGTGGCTGATCTGCGCCGCCTTCGCGCGCACCGCGCCAGCCGTCTCGGCATAGTCGCTGATCTGGATCGGGCTCACGGACAGCGAGGTCGCGTCGAGAAAATCAGTCCGGAAGTAGCCGGGCTCGATCGCGGTCACATGGATCCCCAGAGGGCTTAGTTCGGCGGCAAGTGCTTCCGTCAGGCCTTCCACGGCGAACTTCGTGGAGCAATAGACCCCAAAGCCAGGCCCACTGGTATATCCGCCAATCGAGGAGAAGTTGAGGATCCGGCCTGAGCGCTGGCGGCGCATGTGGGGCAGCACCGCCCGCGTGACGGCGAAAAGACCGAAGACATTCGTACTGTAAAGCGCTTCGATCTCCGCCCCGCTGGCCTCCTCGACTGCCCCGAGCAGTCCGTAGCCCGCGTTGTTGACCAGCACGTCGATCTGCCCGAACCAAGCAATGGCTTCCTTGACGGCCTGATGAGCCTGGGCCTCGTCGGTCACATCGAGGGCGACGGCAAGCAGATTGGGGCGGTCGCCGAAGCGATCGGTGATCGCTTGGGGATTTCGCGCCGAGGCGACCACCTGGTCACCCCGTGCCAACGCTTTTTCTACGATCAAAGCCCCGAAACCGCGGGATGCGCCGGTGATGAACCAAGTCCGCATGGGAACCTCCTTGCTAGCATGCATCGCCCTAATCAGCGAGTGAGGATGTTTTACAAAAGGACGACTGATGAGATAATCGACTGGTTTTTCTCTGGGCTAGTGAGCAAAATTCAACAATGCGCACCATCTCACCCTCGGATCTGATGCCGTTTCTGGCGCTCGCTCGGCACCGGAGCTTCCGCCGCGCGGCTGATGAGATGGGCTGCACCCCCTCCGCCTTGAGCCATGCCCTGAAGTCGCTTGAGGAGCGGTTGGATCTGCGACTGTTCAACCGCACCACCCGCAGCGTCGCCCTCACGGAGGCGGGCGAGCGCTTGCTCGCCCGCCTTGCTCCGGCCTTCCAGGATATCGACGCGGCCCTGGATGATCTCAACAGCCTCCGCGGAGCCCCGGTCGGCCGGCTGCGGTTCAACGCGGCCCGTGTATCGGCCAAGATCGCGCTCCTGCCGATCGTAACGAAGTTTTTGGAACGCTATCCGGAGATTACCGTCGAGATCGTGGTCGAGAATGACCTGGTCGATATGGTGTCCGAGGGCTTCGATGCTGGCATCCGTTTTGGGGAAGTCATCGCCCAGGACATGATCGCCATCCCGATCGGGCCACGCCAGCGTTCAGCGATCGTGGCGGCGCCAGCGTTATTCGAGCGATACCCAAAGCCCACTGTCCCTGAGCATCTCAAGGGCTTGCCCTGCCTTGGGCTTCGTTTTGCCAGCGGGCGACTTTACGCATGGGAGTTCGAACGTGGCGGTGTCGAGCTGAGTGTCGAAGTTTCAGGCCCGCTGATCGTCGGCGATCAGGACATGATGGTCGATGCCGCGCTCCTAGGCACGGGCATAGCCTACGCGTTCGAGGAACAGGTCGAAGCCCACATCCGGGAAGGACGGCTTGTGCGGGTTCTCGAAGACTGGTGCCCCTACTACGGCGGCTTTTATCTCTATTATCCCAGCCGGCGGCAGATGCCGGCGGCCCTGCGCGCCTTCGTTGATTTCGTCAGGACGTCGCATCCAACCGAATGAAGTTCCCGCCGCTCTGCCCCAGCGGCGCGGAAGTCTGCAGCTGGCCTTGGCGCGTGAGCCTGTTAAGTGATCGCGTTCCCCTCAATGCCCTCGCCGTCAGTTGATGTGACAACGCTGCCCTCACAGGACTTCACACCTCTTCACAGGCACCGTCAATTTAACAGCTTGAGGTAGGTTCATCCTTCTTCAAGTTCTTAAGTCAGGCAGCGCTCACGCTGCAGGTGACCTCAGCCCAGACTTGAAAAGCTTGCGTACGGGTGTGACGATACTGGCCAGCACTGACGTTGGCCGGACGGCAAAAGAGATTTCCCACCTGGTCGTGAACGGAGAGGAAGCATTGAGCCTGCCGGGCGGACTTGAAGCGCTTCATGATGCGCTTCCGTCGTCGGGTTGGCTGATGACTATTCTCCGCCCTGTTGTTCAAACCACGATGTCGTCGGTGTTCGACCCTGGGCATCACTGCCCTCTTTGCAATGGCGTAGCTGGCCAATTTATCGGTGATCATCACGCGTGGAGCGATGCCTTGCTTCTCGAGCAGCTTGCGGAGCAGCCGCTTGGCCGCTTTGGCATTGCGTCGGCTCTGAACCAGGATGTCGAGCACGACGCCATGTTGGTCCACAGCTCGCCAGAGCCAATGTTTTCGGCCTGCAATGCTGATCACTACCTCGTCAAGGTGCAACTTTTCACCAGGTGTCGGAAGACGGCGGCGGATTTGGTTAGCAAAGCCCTGTCCGAACTTCAGGGCCCACTGCCGCACCGTCTCATGGCTGACTAAGATGCCTCAGGCGGCCAACATCTCCTCAACCATCCGAAGGCTCAGGGGAAAGCGGAAGTACAACCAGACAGAGTAGCTGATTACTTCGGCTGGGAAGCGGTGGCGAGCATAGCGAGGTTGACGGGACTTCTTGATCTCTCACTTATGGCTCCCTGCGGTCACCTTCCGGTTAACCTGACGATGCCCTTGGTGCTGCCTGAAACCACTGTGCGGCGCTACAAGCTGCGGGCAGTAGGGTGAGGCCCCGCGCGCAAGACTTATTGCGGAGTCGGCGAGGATGGGGGTGCATCGCTTCGCCGAAGGCGGGCCCGGCCTTGATCATTGTACACCTCCCAACCCGGTGGCGGCCCGTTCCACCCCTGTCTGCTGAAGGCACTAACGAAAGCGCCGGTCAGGGTGGCGTTGTCCAGGCTAGCGCCGGTCAGGGTGGCGTCGCGCAGATCGGCGTTGCTTAGATCAGCGCTGTCCAGCTTGGCACTGAGCAGGTTGGCCTCGCGCAGGTCAGCGTAGGTCAGGTTGGCGCTACTCAGGCCAGCGCCAATTAGGCTAGGTCGCGTGGACGGATTTGATCAGCATGAAACTGAGAGCAAGAGCAACGAACGAGCGGTAGTTCTCGTCTGTCTTCTCACAGCGTAGAGCAACGCGCTTAAACCGCTTGAGCTTTCCCATGGTCTGCTCGATGCGAGCCCGCCCGCGATAGAGCATCTTGGGAAAGAACGTCGGCTTCTCTTTGGTCGTCGTCCGATACGGAATGGCCGGGCAGATGCCACGGGAGCGGGCGGCCTGCCGGTTGGCCCTCGAGTCATAGCCCTTGTCGCCCACCGCAGCGCGAGGTGTGACATCGGGACCGAGATCGAGCAGCGTTTCGAAGTGCGGACTGTCGCTGGCCTCCCGCCGGTCAGGTGGAAGCCCAGCGGCCACCATCCCAGTCGGTCTTGAGATGGATCTTGGTCGAGAAGCCACCCCGGGAGCGGCCCAGCGCCTGTCGGCTCTGTCCCCTTTTGCCCCCGCGGCCGAGACATGGGCCCGCACGATGGTGGAGTCGAACATCTGCACCAGGTGCGCGGTCTCGCTCAGGGCCGCCAGGGCCTCGAAGAACGCCTCGAACACGCCGGCGCGGCTCAAGCGCCAGAACCGCTTCCACACAGAGTTCCACTTGCCGAAACAGGAGGGCCGCGCCCGCCAGGTGATGTTGTGAACCGTGAAGTAGTGAAGGGCCTCAAGGAAGCGGCGGTCATTGCGGCCCTTGGCGCCGCGCCGGGAACACGAGGCGGCAAACACCCTCAGCACCGTTGCCCAATCGTCCTCCGTCATCCCCGTCACCATAGTCGAGCCTCCTGAAGCCGACCTGCCATGAATCATCGCCACACTGATTTGGGAATCCACTCACCCATTACTCATCTCAATCCGTCCACGCGGCCTAGCACAACTGACTTATAACACGGCCCTCAGCAGCAGATCCGGCCGAATTACGAAGACGATGCTGAAGATACTTGACATTCCCAAAGGGGAAGGTCGCTCAATACGGGCGGTTCGCATCGTCGGGAGAGATAGGAGTTCTGCGAAAAGAACCTGTCATCCGGTGCGCCCTCGCATCCGTGCAGATGCCGACCTGCGGCGGGAGCCCCGGCGAACAGACGGTCCGATCAACACGGACGCGCTAGAACGTTAAAGCAATGCGGTTCACTCACGCCGGACGATGCCTCTAGGCATTTGCCGCGACCACAGAAGGAATGGGGAACATGCGCAATTACAGCCTAGCGTTCGCACTCTGCGCGGCAACGCTCTCAACATCAGCCTTCGCTCAGGCGGCCGGCTCCAAAACCGTTCGGATGGTCGACTGGTGGAGTCCCAAAACGGGCTGGGAGATGGCCTCGGACGACGCCTTTGTCGGCAGTCGCTCGGGCTGCTACGAGAGCCTTGCGCGGATCGGCTTCGACAATACCCTTCAGCCCTCCCTCGCAACATCGTGGACCCAGACCTCTCCGACCACCTGGGAGTTCACCCTTCGGGACAACGTGAAGTTCCAGGATGGGCTGCCCCTGAACGCGGAGAGTGCGGCCAACGCGCTCAACAATCTCCTGAAGGCAGAAATGCCGGCGCGCGCCTTTTCGCCCAAGGTGATCAAGTCGGTCGAGGCAGTCGGCGACAAGGTCGTCAAGATCACCACCCTCGAGCCTTCGGTGCTGCTACCCCTGCAGATGGCAAGCCCTGCCACGTCAATCCTGTCCCCGTCCGCCTATAAGGACGGGAAGATCAACCCGATCAATGCCTGTACGGGACCGTTTATCATCACCGAGGTGGACCCGACCCGCGCGACCGTCAAGCGCAACGAGAACTACTGGGGTGGGAAGCCCACGCTCGACGGCGCAGAAATCCGCTTCATCGCAGATGCGAACACCCGTGCTACGCAGATCCGCACCGGTGAGACCGATATCGCCCGCTTGATCCCGCCATGGATCGTGCGCAAACTGAAGGGTACGCCGGGCGTAAAGCTTGAGGCGGTCAACGCCCCGCGCACCACGATGCTGTTGATGAACAACAAGAAGGCGCCCTTCGACAACATCAAGGTGCGCCAGGCGATTCAGGCTGCCATCGACAACGCCGCCCTCGCGGCGGCGGTGTACGAAGGTGCGGTGCAACCGGCCGTGGGCCCGTTCGTCCCCACGGATCCGTGGGCGCCGAAGGGCATGAAGCCGGCCTATGACGTCAACAAGGCCAAGGCGCTTCTCGAGGAGGCCGGGGTGAAGCCCGGCACCCTCAAGGTCAATCTCCTCGCCTATTCGAACAAGTCGGAGTTGAAGGACGTGGCGGCCGTTATCCAGGAGATGCTCAAGAACATTGGCATCCAGGTCGATATCAGGGTTGCGGAATACAACGCCATCGAGCCCGACATGATGTCCGGCAACTATGACATGGGCCTGATGTCCCGCGGCTATCTCACCGATGCGGCCGAGCCAGCGAGCTATCTGAACGCCGACTACAAATGCAAGGGCGCTTTCAACATCTCGCAATACTGCACCCCGGAAATGGACGCCAAGCTCGAGGCGATTTTCGCGACCCCCGAGCCAGAGAAGCGGCTGCCGATGTATGCTGACATCGCCAAGCAGATCCAGTCGGAGGCGCTGACGGTCTTCCTCATTCACGAGACCACCTACGACGCGTTATTGACCAAGGTGAAGAACTTCAAGCCGCACCCGCTCAACTATTACGTACTCACTCCGGCCCTGTCGTTCCATGATCCGCAACGTGGCGCTCATCCTCGCTTTCGCGATCTTCAGCGCGCTCGGCGCCCGCGACGAGCGCGGCTTCCGCCGCGCCATTCGCTTGAGCCTCGGCTGGAGCCTGGGTTTCGGTCTCGGCGTTTCCGCCGTCTTCCTGGTAGGAGGAGGATTGTTCATCGATTTCGTCAGCACGAGCCCTGACGTTCGCGTCTACGCCAGGGACTACCTGGTCTTTGCAGCCCTCACGCCTTTCATCGGGGCCGCCGCCTTCGCTTTCGACGGCATCTATACGGGCGCGACCTGGACCGGGGCCATGCGGAATCTGATGATCCTGGCCTTTGCCATCTACGGGCTTGTTCTTCATGACGAGATTGCCTCTGGGGAGTTGGCGGCCTATGCCTGTGCCATCAGCAATTTGACTCGCTCAGCTTACTTTGCCTGTTACTGCCCCACGTGACGGTTGACCAGTCCGGCCCCCTGCTTGATGCGAAGCAAATCAGGAGACTTATGGTTGTGTGTGGCAGTCAACCAGCAGATTGAAATCTGTAGCAGACAGACGGCACACGCCAATCTCTTTTCGTTCTGAAACGGCCTTTCTTCTGTCGGCAGCGCCCAAGTAGTCTTATCTTACACTCCCCAATTAGGGGAGCATAAGGAAATGTGGAGCGACATTGCGCGCGGTCGTAGCTCTCATTGCACAGCTGCCGACCCAGTCTCATCGCAGCCTTCCAGTGAAGACCATCTCAGTAGCTGCCCCACAATCTCATGCACTCCATCTTTACATCAACAGGTGCAATGTCGCTTGAGCTAAGTTCAAAGGACTCCGCGCGTAAATGACTCCGCGTGTAAATGGTTTTGCATTGCTGCATTACTGCCTTCCTGGCGCCAAGTCACATCGCCAATGCTCCATACTGCCGGAACTCTGGCGATCGCGCCGCTTTCGGAATCGTCGCTCGGCCACTGCCGCTTGGCCACAGCATTGCAGAGGACCAGCAGTAGATTTGACTCGATATGCCCTGGCATTCGAAATCTTTTACCCGTGGCTAGTCATAATCCGGCATGAAAAGTTCTGGCCGGAGAGCTACCGTCGCCTCAATGGTGCAGGTCCTGCGCAAATAGGTTTGGTGCCCCATGATGGTAGAAGATCTTCTGGCACGACTGGTTGCCTTCCCGTCTGTTGTGGGCACGCCCAATGGCGCGATCGTCGCCTTTATCGCCGACTATTGCAGGTCGCACGGTGCAACGGTCGCGGTTCTGCCTGGTCCCGAGGGAGACCGCTGCAACCTGTTCGCCACTATCGGCCCGCGCGACAAGGCCGGTTACATCCTGTCCGGCCACATGGACGTCGTGCCAGCAGGCGAAGCCGAATGGAGCTCCGACCCTTTTTCCTTGCGGGCTGAGGGGGACCGGCGCTACGGCCGCGGTACGACAGATATGAAGGGCTTTCTTGCTTGTGTGCTTGCGGCTCTTCCCAAACTCGCCACCAGCGACCTAAGCCAGCCTATTCATTTGGCCTTTTCGTATGACGAAGAGGCCGGCTGCCGCGGTGTTCCGCATCTCATCGCGGCTCTTCCCCATCTGTGCAAGACGCCTGTCGGCGCCATCATCGGGGAGCCCAGCCGGATGCAGGCCGTGCGCGCGCACAAGGGCAAGGCAGCCGTGCGCCTCGAAGTGATCGGTCGGTCCGGACACTCCTCTCAACCCCATCTTGGCTTGAATGCCGTGCACGCCATGGCAGGTGTCATCATCGAGGCTGTAGCCTATGGCGAGTTGCTTGCCAAAGGGCCAATCGACCGGAACTTCGAGCCCCCCTACTCGTCGCTGCAAGTCGGCGTCATCGCGGGGGGGCAGGCGGTCAACATCATCCCAGACCGTTGCACAGCCGATATCGAGGTGCGCGCCGTGTCCGGCACGTCGCCCTTGACGCTGTTGGAGCCGGTGAAGGCGCATCTCGAAGCTCTGCAGACCAAGAACTTCAAGACGACTTGGCGTGAGCTCTCAGCCTATCCGGCCCTTTCGCTAGCCGCCGACAGTCCCCTTGCCCGCCTGCTGACGGAGTTGACAGGCAAGGAGGCTCTGGCGGCGGTCAGCTACGGCACTGAAGCTGGCCTTTACCAGCAGGCGGGCATCGAGGCGATCATCTGCGGTCCCGGCGACATCGACCGCGCTCATCGCCCCGACGAATATATTACACTCGGTGAACTGCATGCCTGCCAGCAGATGATTGAAGCTTTGGGTGCGCGGCTCTCAGGATGACCTCCGAACGACAGGCTGGCGAAAAGGTGTTTCTTTTTAATTCAGATCCTGAGCGCGGCGCCGTGTTCCGCGAGATTTTCGCTCGCGAACTGCCAGACATCGAGGTCGTGCAGAGGGGAGACTTTGTCCTACCGGAACGGGTTCGTTACCTCCTGACCTGGACAGCACCTGAGGAGATAGACCGATACCGCAATCTCGAGGTTTTGTTTTCCATCGGCGCTGGGGTGGACCAGTTCCGGCCCGGCAGCGTCCCTGAGAGCGTGAAGCTCGTGCGGATGGTGGAAGAGGGCATTGTCCGCATGATGCAGGAATATGTGACACTCGGCGTCCTTTCCCTGCATCGGGATATGCCCGCATACCGCGAACAGCAGTGGGCGCAGGAGTGGCGAGCGCGCCCTATTCCCCAGGCGCCCGAGCGGCGGCTCGGTTTCCTTGGTCTTGGCATGCTCGCGCAAGCGGCGATCGAGCGGCTTGCGCCGTTCCAGTTTCCTTTGGCCGGCTGGAGCCGGAGCGCACGGGACTTAACCGGGGTCCGGTGCTTTCATGGCACCAAGCAGCTGCCGGAATTCCTGGCGCAGACGGACATCCTGGTCTGCCTGCTGCCCCTGACCGATGAAACGCGTGGAATTCTGGACGCTCGCTTGTTCGAGCACCTGCCGCAGGGTGCTGGGCTTGTGCATGTCGGTCGTGGCCCGCAGCTCGACCAACAGGCGCTCCTCGCTGCCCTCGACACCGGAAAGCTCTCCGGGGCGGTTCTCGACGTGACCGATCCCGAACCTCTGCCGCAAGGTCACCCGCTTTGGAGCCACCCAAAGGTGATGCTGACCCCACACATCGCCAGCGTGACCCAACCTCACACGGCAGCCCGCTCGGTCATTGATAATATCCGGCGCCATCGTGCCGGTCAGGAACCGATCGGCCTCGTCGATCGGATACGCGGCTATTGAAGCCCAGGAGAAAAGTATGTCACTTCTCGTCACCATCGATACCAATCCAGACTTCTCACCGAAGGAAACACTGCCCATGCCGGAACGGCTGATTTCCGGCAATCCATCGTTCAAGACATGGGCGCAGGACGCCTCTCGTCAGGACAAGGTGCTGACAGGCGTTTGGGAGGCGACTCCCGGCGAAACGCACTCGATCAAGGGCACTACATACGAGTTCTGCCATCTCATCTCGGGTCTTGTCGAGATTGAGGAAAAAGACGGTGAGACCAAAACCTACCGTGCTGGGGACAGCTTTGTGATGAAGCCCGGCTTCGTCGGCGTCTGGAGGACCATCGAGACAGTCCGTAAGATCTACGTCTGCGTCTACGAATGATCCAGGAAGCGGGTGGGTGAGTAACGTCGCCCACCTGTCTCCCAAACAATTCACCGCAAGACAGCCTTTCGGCACGATTCTGCACCGTCCGAGGCGCAGACGTCGATGTAAAATGCGGCGCACTTGGCGCTAGCCTCTAATCGAACAGCAGGGCGAGGTGCCGCATGACCTTGAGCTTCGATCCCGAAACGCTCGCGTTTCCCTTCTATCATGTCATCGATGGCGAGCCGGTCGCGGCGGTTGGTGACGGTGGGCCGGAAATGCGCCGGCCCTCGGATGGCCGCGCCTATGGCGAGTGCCCCGTCGCGGGCGCGGAGCTTGTCGATCGCGCGGTGCAGAGTGCCAAGAGGGCGCTGAAGACCAGCGGCTGGGGCGATGCGCGCCCGCGCGAGCGCGTCAAGGCGATGCAACGCTGGGCGGATCTGATGGAGCAGGAGGCGGTGACGCTTGCGCGTCTGGAGGCCGCATCTTCGACACGACCGATCGCCCAGTTGATAGAGGGTGACATCGCCGTCACAGCCGAGCAGATCCGTTTCTTTGCCGAATTCGCGGACAAGGAGGGAAGCGACGTCGTCCCGACCTCGGGTACCACTTTCGGTATGACGCTGACCGAGCCCTACGGGATCATTGGTGCGATCACGCCCTGGAACTTCCCGGTTTCGATGGCCGGCTGGAAGCTGGGTCCCGCGCTTGCCGCTGGCAACGCCGTAGTGTTGAAGCCATCCGAGATGACGCCGTTCTCCACCCTCTATATGGCCGAGTTGGCAGTCAGGGCCGGCATCCCGCGCGGCCTCATCAACATCGTCCTTGGTGACGGTCAAACTACCGGCAACGCCATCACTGGGCACCCTGACATTGCGAAGGTCAGCTTCACTGGCTCGACCATGGCCGGCGCCGCTATCATGCAAAACATCGCGCGGACCGGCATCAAGCCGATGACGCTGGAGCTAGGGGGCAAAAGCCCTCAAGTCGTGTTCGCCGATGCAGACCTGGACCTTGCGGCATCGGCGATCGCGCGTGGCATTCTCGCCAATGCGGGACAGGCGTGCGTTGCCGGATCGCGTCTGATCGCCTCGGAAGAGATCGCCGAAGCGCTCAGTGCGGCCATTGCCCGTCACATGGCTAATATCAGGCCCGGCGTGACCTGGGACGCGGAGACGCAGTACTCGCCGATTATCTCCCAGCGTCAGCTCGATCGGATTGATGCGATCGTGCGCAAAAGCGTAGCGGAAGGGGCCCAGTGCGTCGTCGGCGGGCAGATCATGGAACGGCCCGGCTACTTCTACGAGCCGACGCTGCTGGTCGGTGTCAACTCATCGTCGCCGGCGGTCGCCGAGGAGATCTTTGGTCCAGTGTTGACAATGCAGACGTTTCGTACCGAGGAGGAAGCGCTTGTGCTTGCGGATCACCCAACCTATGGGCTTGCGGCCGGCCTGTTCACGCGCGACCTCTCCCGCGCCTTGCGCATCACCAAAGCCCTGCAGGCGGGAACCGTGTGGGTCAACCGGTACGGCCGGTCGCGTGACCACATCTTGCCAACCGGAGGGTACAAGAGCTCGGGTATCGGCAAGGACCTCGGGCGGGAGGCCTATCTCGCCAGTCGCAAATCGAAAAGCGTGCTCATCGACCTCTGAGAAGGCAATTCATGAAGACCTATTCCATAGCGCTCATCCCAGGTGACGGTATCGGCAAGGACGTCACCGCAGCCGCCTGGGCCGTACTGCAGGCTGCCGCAAGCAAGCACAATTTCAACCTCGAGGGTACGACATTTCCATGGTCCTGCGAGCACTACAAACAGACCGGTGCGATGATGCCAGAGGACGGGATTGAGACGCTGCGTACCTTCGATGCGATCTATCTCGGCGCGGTGGGCTGGCCGGCAGAGGTGCCCGACTCGGTGTCGCTGCACGGTCTCCTCCTGCCGATCCGTAAGGCATTCATTCAATACGCCAACATTCGCCCGCACCGGCTGCTGCCAGGAATCACCGGTCCCCTGCGTGCGCAGGGCTTTGATATCCTTTGCATTCGCGAGAACACCGAAGGAGAGTATTCCGGAGCCGGCGGACGGGTGCATTCGGGCACTTCGGACGAGATAGCAGTCGAAACAGCGATTTTCACACGCAAGGGCGTTGAGCGCATCGTTCGCTTCGGGTTCGACCGGGCGAGAGCCCGTCGCGGCAAACTGGCCTCCGTGACCAAGTCGAACGCCCAGAAGTACACCATGGTGTTCTGGGATGAGGTGACACGGGACGTTGCGCGCGAGTACCCAGACGTCGAGGTGTCGCACTACCACATTGATGCCATGGCGGCTCGCATGGTGATGGCGCCGGAATCGCTGGACGTCGTGGTTGCTTCCAACCTCTTTGGTGACATCCTAACGGATCTCGGTGCGGCAATCCAAGGCGGATTGGGCTTTGCCGCATCAGCGAACATCAACCCGGATCGCACCGCTCCCTCGATGTTCGAGCCGGTGCACGGCTCCGCCCCCGACATCGCTTATCTCAACATTGCCAACCCCATCGCTGCTATTTGGTCAGGCGCGATGATGCTGGAGCATCTCGGCGAGGCGGATGCGTCGAGGGATGTGATGGGCGCGATCGAAGCGAGTACTGCCAGAGGCATTGGCACCGTGCCCGGCAAAGACAGGACAGGGGTGATTACAGATGCCGTTCTGGCAGCAATCGTTTAAGCAAAAAGGAAACCTGACATGCAGTTGAAGGATACTGACCTATTTCGCCAGCGCGGCTTGATTGGGGAAGCGTGGCAGGATGCAAACTCTGGCAAAACCGTCGACGTCATCAGCCCGGCCACACAGTCGGTGCTCGGAACTGTTCCCGACATGGGCGCGGCGGAAACCCATGACGCGATCGAGGCGGCATCACGCGCTTTCAAGGTCTGGAAGAAGAAGACACATGCAGAGCGGGCAGCGCTCCTTGAGGCTTGGCACGCGCTCATGCTCGAGCATGAAGAGGATCTCGCCCATATTCTGACGCTCGAGCAGGGTAAGCCACTTGCCGAGGCGCGCGGTGAGATCCGATATGGCGCGGGCTTCGTCAAATGGTTCGCTGAGGAGGCACGCCGCATCGGCGGGAGCACCATTCCGTCGCCGACGCCGGATCGGCGGATCCTGGTTCTGAAGGAGGCCGTCGGCGTCTGCGGGATCATTACACCTTGGAACTTCCCCAATGCAATGATCACCCGTAAAGTTGCGCCTGCGCTCGCGGCCGGCTGCACGGTGGTGATAAAGCCGTCCGAATTCACGCCTTACTCGGCACTTGCTCTCGGCGTCCTGGCCGAGCGAGCTGGGATTCCGCCAGGTGTCATCAACATCGTCACGGGCATGCCCGCTGAGATCGGCAATGAGCTGATCGGCAACGAAACCGTGCGGAAGATTTCCTTCACCGGGTCGACGCGCGTCGGGGCACTCCTGATGCGTGGCGCGGCCGATGGCATCAAGCGGCTGAGCCTTGAGCTGGGTGGGAACGCGCCACTTATCGTGTTCGACGATGCCGATGTCGACCTTGCGGTGGAAGGTGCTATCGCATCGAAATTCCGTAACGGTGGCCAGACCTGCGTGTGCGCCAATCGCATCCTCGTCCAATCCGGTATCTACGATTCTTTTGCGCGCAAACTGGCCGAACGCGTGGCGCAGATGAAGGTTGGCCCTGGTACCGAGGAGGGAGTGGTGATCGGACCGATGATTAACGCGGCCGCCATCGATAAGATCGAACGGCACGTCGAGGATGCACTGGCGAAGGGTGCGCACATCCTCTCGGAGAGCAATTTTGTTCCAGCTGGCCGGCAATATGCACGGCCTCTGGTGCTCGGTGGTGCAACCACCGAAATGCTGCTTGCGTCGGAAGAAACCTTTGGACCAGTCGCGCCGCTCTTTCGCTTCGAAACCGAAGATGAGGCCATCGAGATTGCCAACGGCACGCCGTTCGGACTTGCAGCCTACTTCTATACGCAGAATCTCAACCGTTCATGGCGTGTGGCCGAGGCACTGGAATTCGGGATGGTCGGGCTGAATACCGGTGCCATCTCCACAGAGGTGGCACCGTTTGGTGGCGTCAAGCAGTCGGGCATCGGCCGTGAAGGATCGCAACTCGGCATCGAAGAGTATCTGGAGGTAAAAACCTTGCATGTGGGAGGGTTGAGCTAGAGCATCGGGCATTCAGACGAATCCGTATCCGGCGGCGGTGAAATAGTTGCGGCACGCCTCAGGCTCAACGAGA
>NZ_QDAH01000088.1 GCF_003075415.1 Microvirga sp. KLBC 81 | reverse complement strand
ATGTCAGCCCTGACCACGCGCTGCACCGATCCAAAGGTTCTTCTTGCGTCACACGGGGCGTCCACACATGTCGCAAAGCTATCTCACACCGGATTGAAGGTGTCTCAGGCAAGCACCGCAATCGAGCTGTAGCCGAGCAAAGAGCAACGGCCTTCTGAGTAGAAGGTGCGCAAGGGGCCGTCCGGACATCGCCAGCCTCGGTGTGAGGACCTCGCTGCTAAGACATGTTCTATTCATTCAGCTTCAGGGGCCGAAGTTGCCCTCGCACCCGCATCAGATGACCCTCGACGGCTCGCCTGCGGTCCATCAGTCGGCTCATTTCGGCCAGGAGTGTCTGCTCGTCCTGAGCGGCCCGTGTGACTTCACCAGAGTTCGTGCTGAACCGCTGCCGCTGTGCGGCGCGCGCGACGTCTCGGTTGAGCCTTTCGCACGCGTCTGCGACACGACGGAGCTCTGCGATCAGCTCCGGCTCGCTCATCTGGTCAAGGCCAGGCATCGTGCAGCGGAACCCACGAGCACCGGAGGCCCTGCTGCTTTGGCGGGCGGCAGAGCTTCCGATGATCTGCGAGGATGCAGATCACGTGAGACCTGAGGACCAGTAATCCCGCACCTGCCGTCCGTACTCTGGCCATGAGAACGGCTCTTCACCGGCGGCATAGTTCGGGGCGCGCAGCAGCCGCTCCTTGTCGGCATCAATCACATAGCCCTTTTTGCTGGTATCATAGGTCAGGGCATTCCAGGGCAGCGGGTGATACTTCTGGCCGATCCCGAGAACGCCGCCAAAGCTCATGATGGCATAGGCCACCTGACCGGAGCGCTTGCCGACCATGAAGTTGTAGACCTCCCCGAGCTTTTCTCCCTGGCGGTTGAAAACCGCCGTGCCCTCGACCTTGTTGGATGCGATCAGGTCCGTGGACTCATCCTTTTCTACCGAGCCCGAGGTGTGTGACCGGCTCTGCTGGCCGAAGTAGCGACTGACGCCTCTTCTCTCGGACGGCCCTCGGGTTCGCCGGTTGCTCCACTCCGGTTTGCGAACATTCGCGGCGGCTATGTACCCGATGGCTCCTCCAAGGATGATCCCGAGCATGACGATGCTGTCCTCGAAAAACAGATCAGCCCGGCGGCGTCTGCTGATCTCGCCGTAAGCATCCTGGTCTGTGTAATCGAGGCTATCCAGATCATAATCCGGATAGGATGATCGGCTCGAAGCTCCTGCACCATAGGATCGGGGCGCGGCTCCAGCTCCCGCATAAGAACTGTCGGCGCGGTAGGTCTCGACCATGGACGTTTCCTCCTGAGATGAATCAGCCTTTGCCCAGCCCTGGTGATTAACCCGGCGGGTAGGCGGTGGTTCGGGTGGTCCGGCCTGTCAGGCTCTCGAGCGATCTACTGATCCCCAAACGCCACGCACGGATGAAAGTCCCCATGGGTTCACACTCCTGCCGCATGAGCCTTCTAAGACTGCCGGCCAATGAGAAAAGAGTGAGGAGCTTCACCGATGCGCACCTACAACCTGTTTCGACGCAAGGACGCAGCGGATCTGTACTGCGCCGTGCCCGAGAACGTGCCGGTTCCGGCCTTTGTGACTGAGGATCGCTGGGAGTACGCCCAGTCGCTGGATATCGGCACCTTGTCCGGGTTCGACGCGGACGCGGCGCAGGTGTCCTCAGAAGCCAACGGCTTCTACCTGTTCCACTCGGCCGCCTGAGGAACCAAACAAGCCCCATCACACCCCCGCTGGGTAGGCCTCCCAGCCTACAAGCCCACGTTGGAGAGACCCCGCGGTACTGCGGGGTCTGCCCATAGCTGATCGGACTAGCGCATCGTGCGGACCCGAAGGGCCGCGTCAGCGAAAAGTGGACCCGGCTTTCCGCCCGAACGATGCGCTCTCTAGAGAAGGGAGCATCGGATTGTTCCCAAAAGTGCAAGTCCACTTTTGGGTCCGATGCTCTAGCGCCGCCGTACGGCGCGCCGGCGTTGGTTGTCCCCCTGGACCTCGTCCACGACGCCGCCCGGCGCGCCGGCCACCGCTCCGGCCCCGGCGCCAACCACGGCCCCGACCGGTCCGCCAACCACCGCTCCGGCCCCGGCGCCAACGGCTGTGCTGGTGGTCTGCTGCCGGGTGGCGCAGGCACCGGCCAAGAGACATAGGACCGTAACAAACGCGAGCTTTTGCATGAGTTTCCTCCACATGGTCTGAGATACGACCATTGGATCAACTCCGCCAAAACTGGACAGTTCGGGAGCCAGACCAAGTAAGACGCCATCGGTCCAGAGTGGCCGGGGTCTTGAAGCATCAGTCCCGTCAATAACCTGCACGGTCTTACCGCTTTGCGAGACGGGATCGCTCGGAACATCCGACGGATCGCCGACTTAACATGGATCAATAAGACAACGAACGGGCTGCCTTGCGCGGCCGAACTTAGGGACGAGTGCCCTCGAACATCAGTAGCAAGTGGACGTCAGACGAGTAGGCCGACGGCAGGCACGGGCACTGCCCCGCCGGTTCCAGCGTCATGTGTCATGCGGTTCGCGTTCATCGACATACCAGTGTCACACCCCATGGGCCAAGCTGACGCTTGGACCTTCCTTTCGACAGCATGCGAGGGACAATGACGACGACCAGACGATTCAGCCAGGCTCCGCCGGACAGGGCGAACGAGCTCTTCGATAAGCTCCTCGCCACCTCGGACAACGCGGTGAAAACCCGGGAGCGGCTCTTTGCCGATCTCAAGGAAGAACTGGAACTTCTCGCCTCCTTGCAGGAGGAGCACCTGTTTCCCGTTCTGACCCGACACGGAATGCAGGAGCTGGTGCGACAGGCCACCAACGACAACCAGCAAACGGCGGCGCTCTTAGACGAACTGGAGCGCATGCCCAAGAACAGTGCTGAGTTCCTCGGCAAGGTGACGGAGCTCAGACGAGCCTTCCAGCAGCACGTTCGTGATGACCGGAAGGAACTGCTTCCCGCCGTGCTCAAGGTGTTGAGCGACGAGGAAGCCAACGCCATAGCCGAGACAGTGGAGGATGAGATGGCGAACATCGACGAGACCAAACGCATCGAAGCACGACGGACCCGTGAACAGGCCGAGGCGGTTCAGCGGGTAACAGAGGACGTGGCCGACACCCTGCGGGCCAGTGTCGAAAGCGCCCAGACCATGGCCCAGGCCATGCAGGAGGTGGTAACCAACAGTTTCGGTGCCTTCTCGGAGCTGGCCCGGCGCTCCGCGGGACAGGCTCTGCCGATGGTTGGCCGACCTTCTGAGGGCGAGAGTCAAGGACTGACAGAGGAGGCTGCGCACAATCTGCGGGCCGTGGCCCAGTCCAGTACGGCCTTGGCGCGAGGGCTACAGGAAGTGTCGCGCGAGGTGGTCACCCGCAGTCAGCAGCGCCTGCAACGCAACCTCGACGGCTTACAGGCTCTTGCCCGCTGCCGGTCGATGACCGACTTCGTGGAAGTGCAGAGTTCGCTGCTGCGCGACAACCTGGAGCAGACCGTCGAGAACAGCCGGCGCCTCGCCGAGCTCACGATCCAAATGGCCGATGAGGCCACAAAGACCGTGACGGTGCAGGCCGAGAGAACCGCCCAGCGCTTCAATCGCGCGGCTTGAGCGTCGGCAGGCTCTGACAGGCATGCTCCCGGCTTTCGGGTCGGGAGCATTTGCACATCCGGAAGCGCCGGATCAGAAAGCGGTAACAGATCACGGACGAGCTCAAGTGACTCGCCGATCATCCTGTCCCCCTTATGAAGTTCTGTCTCAACGGCTGCGTCGCGCCTCGCAGCACTTTACCGTTCCAGCACCCTCAGAGCTCAGGAAGCACTGATCCCTTCCCCAGTCCACGCTAGTTCCTCGGCGAACGCCTGACAAAGGGGACGGGCCCCCTGCCCGTCGTGATATCCGAAGAGGCCGGTGTGGCAATGCCGGTCGTCATTCCAACCAGGATAGTCCAGGATGGGATAAAGACAGATTCCGTCGACCGGGACGCCTGCCTTCCGTGCGGCAACTACCTCATGACCGATAATGCGGAGCCAAGCTGGCCGCAGGTCGCCCTCGATCCCGGTCTCGGCCACAAACAGCGGGCGCTCGTAGCGCTCGTAGATGTCGCGCAGGAGGCTGGAAAAGGGGCGGTACTGCGGATGGTCGACCGCGATCGGCAGGTCTCCATCGATCCACTGATTGTGGAGGTAATAGTTCACGCCCACGATATCGACGTAGTCGGGCCGCCCGCCCAGCTCGGGACGGTGGCACCCTGACAAGAAGTCCAGCGCCTCGAACTGCGCGAAGGTATAATGTTGGGCCGCTCGGATATCCTGTGGGTGATCGGAGCGCGGAACGACGTGGATGGCAGGCTCCGCATGAACAATGCGAGCCCGTGGATCGACCTCGCGCACCGCCTCGATGGCCGCGATCGAGGCTCGCACAAGGATCGCCTTGAGCTCGTTGCCGCGCCCAGAGGCAAGGGGATTGATGTAAGCGAGGCTCCCGCCAGCCCAGGACCAGAACGAGATCTCGTTCACAGGCACGTAGAAAGGCGTGGCATCGGTTTCGTCGCGGACGACCTGCGCGGCGGCGCGCGCGAAATGTGCGAGGCGTTCGATGAACGCAGGCGACCAGATGTCGAGGTCATCCGGCCAGCCCCAATGACAGATGTCCCAGATGACCTGAGTCCCCGTGTCGCGAGCCGCCCGAAGCTGTGGCAGAAAGCTCGACCAGTCGTAGTGACCGGGCGTGCCCTCGATCAGATGCCAGCGGAGGCCGTCGCGCACGGTGCGAATTCCATACTCCGCCAACATCCTGTAATCGACCTCTGCATGTCTATCGTGGCCTGTGGCCGCGATCAGATCGAGCCGCCGTCCATGTTGGTGTCGATGGGTTGAGCACTCAAATCCGCCGATCAGGAAGCTTGCGAACAGATCCGAGCAGACATTGCAGAGAGCCTGCGGCGGGAGGCCGGCCGCGTACCTCATGAGGGCGCGGTGGAGCTTCCGTTCATTGTCTGCCGCGCGGTCTCCACCAACGATCGCACTGGCTTCGACGGCCCTGTCATTCTCCAGGTCCCGCATTCCCTGCTCCCAGTTCGCACTCGGCCCCTAGCCCTCCTGCCGGTTGTGACGCAAGCGAGATATCGAACGCCGGCCATCGGGTTCGATTTTCGCATCTGAGCCACCAACCGCTCCAGACCACATTCTGGCGTAGTGACCATTGCGCCCAAGAAGTTCGTGATGGGTACCCCGCTCGACGATACAGCCGGCATCCATCACGAAGACCTGATCACACCCGACGACGCTCTCGAGCCGATGCGTCACGAGCACGATCGTGCGTCCGCCCTTGAGGAACCGCAGCGTTTCCAGGAGAAGCTGCTCATGGTGCGGATCAAGGGCGCTGGTCGGTTCATCCAGGATGAGAAAAGGCGCGCGCGTCAACAGCGCCCGCGCAATGGCAAGCCGCTGGCGCTGTCCGCCCGAGAGGTTCTGCCCGCCCTCGGTCAGAATGGTCTCGTAGCCCTCCGGGAGACCTTCAATGAAGGCCGCAGCCCCAGCGAGTTCAGCGGCCCGTTCGATCTCGTACCGGCTGGCGCCCGGCCGGCCGTATGCAATATTGGCCGCGATGCTCGCCGGGAGCATAAGGCTGTCCTGCGCAACGAGTGCCATATGCGCCCGTGCATCCCTCAGCCGCGCTGCGCGGAGGTCGACGCCATCCAGGCGAACTGCCCCCGCGGTCGGATCGTAAAGACGCAACATCAGCGCCAGAAGCGTACTCTTGCCGGTGCCGCTCGGCCCGACGAACGCCACCATCTCGCCCGGCCGGATCTCAACACAGAGATTGTGCAGGATGGGATGACCGGGCCGATAGGCAAATCCGACCCGGTCCAGCATCAGCGTCCGCGAGGAGATCGGCAGGCTTGCTGCTCTGGAATCTTCAGTAATCGCCTCCGGTGTATCGAGAATCCGGAACACCCGACGGGTCGCAGCCTCGAATATCCTCACCTTTGCAACGAACTCGGTGAGCCACTTCAGCGGCTCCCACAGCTTTCGGACATAATCCATGAAGACGATCAGAAGACCGATCGTCATCCCGCCTTCAACTGGAGACACGAACTGGTCGCGGTACACGAGATAGCCGCCATATCCGAGAATGATGGCCCCTCCTATGGCAAGAATGCTGTCGCGGGCCAGAGGATAGAGCTGCTCCTGAACGTTGAGGCGCAGCAGCGCCCGCACGCTGCGCCCGACCGCCCCGCGAAAGCGTCGGAACTCGTAATCCTCCCGCTGATAGGTCTGGGCCAGCGGCACGCGTATCATCGCTTGCTGGATGAAGCTGGTAAGATCGGCATCAATTTGTTTTGACGCGAGGGCCCGCTCATGGATGCGCACGCCAAACCGCCAGTTGCTCCAGATCATGAACGGAGCCACCGTGAAGGCTGCGAGGGTTAGTGGGACATTCCGCGACAGGAGAATGGCCGTCATCACCGTCAGCGTCACGGCCGCGACACTCGTGCCGATCACCGTGTCCATGATGCCCCAAGGGCCGAAAGCGTCGGTGGTCAGGCGGTAGATCGCGTCCCCTTGCGGATGGCTGCGGTGATAGGTGAGACCGAGGAGCTGGAGCTTCCTGAATAGATCGTGGCGGACCCGCGTGGTGCCCCGGTAGTTCAGGTGATAGTTGATCATCATCCGGCCGAACCAGGCCAGATAGCCGATAATGTGAAGGCCCATGCCCATCAGGACGAGGCCAATGACCTGCCCCACCTTGTCGGCGGGTAGGATCGACAGGAAGAGACTATGCACCCAGTCGCCTTTGGGTTGTCCCGTCAACACGCTATCGATCAAGACCGCCAGCGGCCATGTCTCAAGCAGACCCACACAGACGGACACCCCGATCAAGGCAACGAGAGTGGCGATCCAAACCCAGTCGGCCGCAAAGTACTCCAACGCACGGCGGTAGACGGACGTGGCCTCGGCATCGACTTGGCCGAACTGCTGGGTATCCAGGAAGCTCCTCCTAACAGAGGACTGAGCGACACGAATGTTTGTGTCCCTCCCCTCTTGCTGGAGCGCATAAACGTTCGCTCTGATTTGAATGTAGGTCACGTAAAACGTCAGGGAAGGTGATGTGGGTCTGCGGCGAACCTCCCCTTGGGATGAATGGCGACTTCATCAGCCGTTCAGGCAGAGAGGCCTACAACCTCTGCCGTTAGGAAGCGTCATTCCAGCTCAGGTGAGACAGAAGACCGCAACCCAAAAGTAGCAGAAGCGTCCGAATCCCGTTGCCTCCGGCCGCGAATAGCGGCAGAGCAGCGGCCTCTCAAAAACAACAAGCAAGACAGCGTCGGCAATCCCATCCGGGCAGTGTCGGCGCCGGGGCCAATCAACAACGATGTCGAACTCGATCGCGGTGCCGAACCATCCTTCGGCGCAGGGCCGTCGCGCGCCTTGGCGCGTGCTCCCGGCCCTTGCATCCAACTGGACTGCCGTCGCCTTCTTTCAGGACGTATGGCGTCTCGCTCAACCTTATTGGGCATCCGAAGAGAAATGGTACGCCCGAGGGATGCTGGCCCTCCTGCTCGCGATCAAGCTCGCAGCGATCTATATCTGCGTGCGGCAGAATGAGTGGTACAACAGCTTCCACTCGGCCCTCCAGGCAAACGATGTTCAAGCCTTCTTCAAGCAGATCGGCATCTTCGGGCTGATTGCTGGCAGCTACACGATCTCGCTCGTGTCCTCGCACTGGGCCGCGGAGAGCCTGAAGCTGCGTTGGCGCGACTGGCTGGTGCGAAAGTACACCGCCGACTGGCTCTCCAGCCGGGCCTATTACCGGATCCAGCTTGAAGGCAGGTCGAGTGCCAGCCCGGATCAGCAGATTGTGGAAGATCTCGGCCTGTTTGCCGGGCAGACGCTCAATCTCCTGGTCGGCTTCCTCGACATGTCCGTCAGCCTGATCGCCTTCACGAGCATACTCTGGGGTCTGGGCGGCACGATCACGGTCGCTGGAGTATCAGTGGCCGGCTATATGGTGTTCGCCGTCTTTGGCTACGCGTTTCTCGCGAGCTGGATTACCCACAAGATCGGCAATCCCCTGGCGGGCCTTCACAGCGCGAACCAGCGTCTGGAAAGCGAGTTCCGGTATGGACTCGTTCGTCTGCGCGAGAACGCCGAAACGGTCGCCTTCTATGGCGGCGAGACCCAGGAGCGCCGCGTTCTCAATGAGCGTTGGAGCGGAGTGGTCGAGAACTTCTGGGCGATGATGCGGCGCGAGCGGGCGATGGCATGCTTCACCCATTCCTATACCCAGTTCAGCATCATCGTGCCGTTCCTGCTGGCAGCACCGCGCTACTTTGCGGGCCAGATTACCTTTGGTCAGGTGATGCAGGTCACGGCGGCCTTTGCGACGGTCCAGGGATGTCTGAACTACTTCATCAACAGCTACCGCGAGATCGCGCACTGGAGGGCGACGACGGAACGCCTGAAGACGTTCCGGACCGACCTTGATCAAGCACGAGCGACCGAACACAGCTCCTTTGTCCGTATGCATGCGACCGGAAGAATCGGAGTGCAGGATCTGCATCTCTCCCTGCCGAACGGGCGCGCGCTTGTCAGCGGAGTCGATCTGTCGGTCGAACAGGGCAAGGCGCTGCTGATCAGAGGTCCGTCCGGCACGGGCAAGAGCACGGTGCTGCGGGCGATTGCGGGCCTGTGGCCCTATGGTCGTGGCAACGTCTCAGTCACATCTGGCGCCTCCTTCTTTCTGCCCCAGCGGCCCTACCTGCCTCTTGGAACTCTGCGGCAGGCGATCTTCTATCCGGCTCCTGCGAGAGCGGACGACGCGGAGATCCGCCATATCCTGCGGAGCGTTGGCCTGGAGCACCTGATCGAACGGTTGGACACGGTTGAGCCCTGGAGCCAGCGCCTGTCCGGTGGAGAGCAGCAGCGGCTTGCCTTCGCGCGTGTTCTGCTGGCCAGGCCGGAGACGGTGTTCCTGGATGAGGCGACGTCCGCCCTCGATGAGGAGGCCGAACGCAACGTCTATACGCTGCTGCGCAACGCGGAGTGGAAGCCCACCATCGTCAGCATCGGACACCGCTCGACCCTGGTCGACTATCATGACGAGACGTTGGACCTGAAACGGGCTGCCTGAGCAATCCACTTGGCGACCTGCCCGTTGCTGAGCCCTAGAGCCTCGGACCCAGAAGTGCAAATCCACTTTTGGGTCCGATGCGGTAAGGTTGCAATGCCTGTCGCCTCTTGCCTGCACAAACGCTTGTCAGCCCCAGAAGGCCCTGCTCGCTTTCGCTGAAGGCCGCCACTCCGCGTTGGAATGTCCGCTCCATGCCGAACGTGGAGGGAGAATCGTTGGTGCGGCTGTGGGCGTCTATCAGTCTGATGTAGTCACGCTGCACCATTTGGAGCCAGCTCCCGACCTTTAACAGATCAGGGTTGCTGAACCTCGCTTATATCCATGCAGCATAGAAACGGCAGGGCACGGACGTGGAAGGTTGGAGTGTAATCGATCAAAGATAGCTCACGTACAGTCGTTGAAGCCGAACCAGGCTGGGCGTATGGTGAGTTGGGCTGGGTATGCGCTCATAAGGCCGGGTGCCCAATCGGGTCCTCCGGCAGGGAGGAAGCGATGCCAGCAAAGACCAGCTTGTGGGCTGTTGCCTTGGGTCTTGTGCTCTGCCCAGCATGGGGGCAGGCCCAGCAACATCACGGCCACGCGCAGGGCGCTTCCCCAGGCGCGGCGACCCTCGGCGAAGTCCATTTCCCCGTCAGTTGCACGCCCGAGGCGCAGGCTGCCTTCGATGAGGCGATGAAGCTTCAGCACTCGTTCTGGTACCAAGCAGCAGGCGAAACCTTCCGGCTGGTGCGTGAGCGCGATCCAACCTGCGTTATGGCCTACTGGGGCGAGGCCATGGCCCTGTTGGTGAATCCCTTCACGGTCACCACCGCCGCAAACCTTCGGCAAGGACGCGCCTTGCTCGCAGAGGCGCAGCGAATCGGCGCCCGCAGCCAGCGCGAGGCAGGTTTTATCGCCGCTCTCTCCGAGCTTTACAGCAACGATGACCCGGCAACGCACAGATCCCGCGTGGAGCTCTATGAGCAGGCGATGGGCCGGCTGTACGAGCGCTTCCCCGATGACCCAGAGGTCGGCATTCATTACGCCCTCGCTCTGGCAATGGCAGCGCCACCAACGGACAAGACTTACGCGCGCCAGATGCGCGCTGCGGAGATCCTGGAGCGTGCGTGGGCGCGGCAGCCGCAGCATCCTGGCATTGCCCATTACCTGATCCACACCTATGACACGCCGGCGCTGGCAGCACGCGGTGTCGCCGCGGCCGAGCGCTACGCCGAGATTGCTGCCGACGCACCGCATGCGTTGCACATGCCTTCCCACATCTTCACGCGGATCGGGCGCTGGGAGGACTCGATAGAAACCAACCGCCGCTCTGCGGAGACGGCGCGTGCGCGGCAGGCAGTCTTTGACGAGATTCATGCACTTGACTACATGGTCTATGGCTATCTTCAGACCGGGCAGATCGAGGCCGCGCGGCGCGTGGTCACCGACCTAGCGCGCTTTGCGTCCTGGAACGCCCCGGCACCGATCTTTGCCTGGGCCCTGACGGTGATGCCGGCCCGCTTTGCCCTTGAACGCGGAGCATGGGAGGAGGCCGCGGCTCTCACGCCGGGCCAGCAAACCGCACCGCTGGTTGTCGCCAACACGCATTTCGCTCGTGCCGTGGGCGCGGCTCGGGCCGGACGCCCGGATGCAGCGGCTGCGGACGTCGAGGCATTGAAGGCTGCTGCTGCGGCTCTTCGCGGCAGTGATGCCTATTGGGCGGAGCAGACTGAGATCCTCCGCCTCGCGGCCGACGCTTGGATCGCCTTTGCGCGCACCCAGCATGATCTGGCGGTCACCACCATGCGGGAGGCGGCTGAGCGCGAGGAGCGGACGGACAAGCATCCGGTAACGCCTGGGCCGCTCTTCCCCGCTCGCGAGCAGTTAGCGGAGATGCTACTGATGATGGGCCGCTACTCCGAGGCGCAGCGCGAATACGAGGCGGTCCAGACGACGGAGCCTGGCCGGTTCCGCGCCGTCTATGGCGCGGCGCGCGCGGCTGAGATGGGCAGCGATGACGAGGCGGCGCGGCGGCATTATGCGCACCTGCTTGATGTCGCGGCCCGCGCTCAGCCAGGCTTGGCCGAGATTGAGCACGCACGTGCCTTTCTGAGCCGCTGAAGCAAAGTCGGCCGGTGGGCACGACCGTATGTGGTGCGAAGCACAGAGGGCTTCGCGATTCAACACGCCTCAGGGAGGAGTCCATGTCATCTTCCATGGATTCGCGTGCGGTCTACGACTCCTAGTTCCCGGTCGATCTTGCAAACGCCGATGTGGCAGCCCAGTGGCGAAGGCTGGAGTGGTGGATGCGCGGCGGCGCCAACGCGGAGTTACCCCAGTTCGCCTCTCTGCTCCAGGCCGCCCGAGCAGGCCAGCTCGATCACTGGCTTGGCACGCTACGCGGCCGCCTGTCCCTGATCATCGTTCTGGACCAGTTCCCACGTGGTCTGTTCGCAGGCACCCCCGAAGCCTTCTCCTCTGATCCTGATGCCTTGCGGATTGCCGAGGAGGGCTTTCGGAACGGCCACTACGTGGCCCTGACCAGCCTTTGGGAAAGGTTCTTCTACTGTCTTCCTCTCGCCCATGCAGAGGGGCCGGACCATCTAGAACGCATGAGGCGCATCGTTGCCATTTCGGAGCAGGTGGTCGACCAAGTTCCGGAGCATCTCAAGCCGATCTGGCAATTTTCGCTGAACCAAGCCAAGGAGGGCCGATTGTGATGTGGGGATCAAATACCAATACACGCATTCCGATGGCCACAGCGATCCCGCAGAGCCGTCGGCCGATGTGGCCATATCCAATCACGCCCAAAGTAGAGCCGGAGAGTTGCCGTCCGACTCCCCGGCTTGGCTCCAGTTCGCGCTGATAGCGCCGTGTTGCCGATGTAATTCCGCGAGAGAGATCAATCATCAATCCAAGAACGAGTTCAGCGACTGCAAGCCTCAGAATTTGCTCCTGCCGCTCACCAGTGGCCTAAGCTAGGATGGAGGCCTCACTCACGGACGGAGGCAAGGCAATGGCTGGAACCGCGGAAAACAATGGCGGAGGGCGCGGGAGCCGTTGGAGAATAGCGGCTTGGGCCGCCGCAGCGCTGATACTGCTGCTGCCCTTGTTCGCGATGGAGGTCACCGATCAAGTAGTCTGGGATGTAGCCGATTTCGCTGCCTTCGGAGCCCTCCTGGTCGGCGCTGGTGTCACCTATGAGCTGGCAGCAAGGAAGACAGGTAATACCGCATACCGGGCCGCTGTCGGCGTTGCGCTCGCGGCAGCATTCATCCTTGTCTGGGTGAACGGTGCCGTTGGCGTCATCGGGACTGAGCGCGACAACGCGAATCTGATGTATGGCGGGGTGCTCGCCATCGGAACCACTGGTGCCATCATCGCGCGCTTCCAGCCTGATGGGATGGTACGCGCGCTGTTCGCGACGGCGCTCGCTCAGGCGTTGGTCGCCGTGATCGCATTGATCGCCGGATTGGGCTCCACGGGGCCCAGCTGGCCATGGGACATCCTGATACTAACGGGGTTCTTCGCCGCGTTGTGGCTCATATCGGCCTGGCTGTTTCGGAAAGCGGCGCGGGAGCAAGTCCCCGCGGGCGCAGCGCCGTAGGTTGACCCGCGACCTCGACTTTCCACTTAAAGCCGACAACATTCTTGAGTTCGCTCAACCTCCGAAATGGGGTAGTCAGGGACCGTCCCTGCCCCTCTTGAACGTCCGCTTACCGCTTGCCAACGGACCAAGACGCAATGTCCGAGATGTGCCATGAGCCGACATTGCCTCGGCATCAGAAAGCAGACCCAACTCAGCGATCGCGACTCGCTCAATCCAACCCGGTGCAGCGCTATCTTCGCTCGGAAATAAGCTCGTATGACTGTCGAGGTCTCTCAGAGCAAACCAGTTGCGCAGACAGGAAGGTCGCGTAGAATGCTTTTAGGTCAAGCGCCGGCAACAGGCGAGGCCGTCGCTGGGGACTAGCCGGGAGGAAATACATGACTTCGTTCACGAGACGCGGTTTTGTCGCGTCTGCGTCCACTGTTCTTGCAAGTTCAGTGGTTGGGCTCAAACCAAGCTTCTCACAATCCAATTATCCCAATCGGCCAATAACCCTGATCTGCCCATGGGGCGCCGGTGGCGGCACCGATGCAACGGCACGCATTATCGCGCAAGTAATGGAGCAGAAGCTCGGTCAGCCCGTCAATGTGGTGAACCGGACAGGCGGAAATGGTGTGGTCGGACATGCGGCGATCGCCAGCGCGGCGCCGGATGGCTACACCATCGGTCTGCTCACGGTCGAGATTGCGATGATGCATTGGCAGGGGATGACGGAACTGACGCCAAGAAGTTACACGCCCCTGGCTCTGATGAACGTCGACGCGCCTGCGATCCAGGTGAAAGCCGACAGTCCCTACAAGACCATCAAGGAACTCGCCGATGCTATCAAGGCGGCGCCTCCCGGCAAGCTGAAAGCCTCAGGGACCGGCCAAGGCGGCATCTGGCATTTGGCCCTGGTGGGATGGCTGCAATCTCTGGGTCTTCAACCTAATCATGTGGCATGGGTGCCATCGAACGGTGCCGCGCCAGGGATGCAGGATCTGGCAGCAGGCGGTGTCGACATCGTGCCTTGCTCACTCCCGGAGGCCCGACCTATGATTGATGCGGGACGGGCCAAGAGCCTCGCCATCCTCGCGCCAGAACGGAACCCGCAATTCCCGAATGTGCCGACGCTCGACGAGCAGATGGGGCCCCACAAATCGGTCGGAGTGTGGCGCGGTATCGCCGGCCCGAAGGCCCTCCCGGCAGACGTGCAGGACAAACTGGTCGCTGTTCTCAAGGAGGTTTACGACTCCAAGGAATACAAAGAGTTCATGAGCGGCCGAGGCTTTGGCGTCAAATGGGCCGAGAGGGCCGATTTCGGTCAGTTCATGGATGAGTCGGACCGGCAAATGGGCGAGGCCATGAAGGCCGCAGGCTTGGCGAAGGCTTAGACGGGATAGAGCCAAGCGGTCTTTGTCCTCACCTGCCCGACGGAGACGGCAGGTATGTGACTCGTCTGTCCGGGCGCCGTTGCCCCAGTAAAGGCGTCCGGATCCATCGTGTTCATCTGCCTGAAGAGAAACCCTTCGATGCACCTGTCTGACCGCATCACCGGCTCGTTTGTCGCCACGTTAGGTGTACTGACTGCCTATGGTGGATCTCAGCTTCCACCCGTGCCGGGCCAGGATGTCGGGCCCAGCGCGTTCCCGATCCTGATCGGTGTCGGCCTTATCCTGTGCGGGCTCATGATCGCCCTTGGAATTGGACGCAGCTTCGAGGAGGAAGCGGAGGCTGATCTTGCTGCCGTCGAGGGCCCTCCGCAAAACGCTTCAACGACGGCCCCTCTGACGTCTAGGCTTCGCGCATTGCTGCCGCCGGGTCTGCTGCTGTTTTATGTCGTTGTAGTCGACCGCCTTGGGTTTATTCCAACGGCAGCCATCATGATCTTCGTGGCAGCCTCCGCGTTCGGCGCCAGATTGCGGGTAGCGTTACCACTGGCGGCATTCGCCTCGATTGTGATCCATCTGATCTTCTACAAACTCCTGCGTGTTCCGCTGCCTGCCGGCCTGCTCCCGATGCCGTGGTGATCATGAACGAACTCATAGAAGCCTTCCGACTCGTTCTCGCCCCTGATGTGCTAATCGCGATTTTTTTGTCGTCGATCTACGGCCTCGTGATCGGATCGTTGCCCGGTTTGTCGGCCACGATGGCGACCGCCCTGCTCGTCCCTGTGACTTTCTATCTCTCTCCTATTGCTGCAGTGGCCTCAATTATCGCGGCCTCTGCCATGGCGATCTTTTCCGGCGATATTCCAGGGTGCTTGCTACGCATTCCTGGTACGCCTGCCTCCGCCGCCTATACAGACGAGGCCTATGCTCTCACTCGAAAGGGTCAGGCGGAAATTGCTCTAGGAGCTGGCCTCTGGTTCAGTGCCCTCGGAGGGATCGCCGGAACCATCTCTCTCGTCGTGATGGCCCCTGCACTCGCGGAGCTGGCGCTGAACTTTTCGACATTCGAGTATTTCTGGCTCGCCTTTCTGGGCCTGATGTGCGCCACATTGGTGGCGCGGTCATCCCCTGTGAAGGCGATTGCCAGCATGCTGCTCGGGCTTCTCATCGCGTGCATCGGCATGGAGAATCCCGGTGGCGTGCCTCGCTTCACATTCGGAATCACGGAACTCCTTGGCGGCATAGAACCGATTCCGGTCCTTGTCGGCGTCTTTGCGGTTTCCGAGGTGATCCGTGCCATGGTGTCACCCGAGCCGCCACCCCTGCCGCGTCGCAGGTTCGGAAGCATCCTGGCCGGACAACTCGAACTCACCCGCAAATACTGGCGTCAGATGACCCGCGGCAATATCGTCGGTATCATCATCGGCGTCCTGCCAGGAGCCGGCGCCGATATGGCGGCCTGGGTCAGCTATGCAATGTCGAAGCGGCTCTCCAAGGAGCCGAAGAAGTTCGGCACGGGCCATCCAGAGGGACTCGTCGAAGCCGGGGCGAGCAACAATGCAAGCCTGGCGAGCGGCTGGGTACCATCACTGCTGTTCGGCATCCCCGGTGATACGATCACTGCCATCGCCATTGGCGTCCTGTACATGAAGGGGCTCAATCCCGGCCCAACTCTCTTCACCGAGAGGGCATCAAGCATGTACGCGCTCTATATCATCTTTATTCTCGCCAATATCCTGATGATTCCACTTGGGATCATTATGATCCGCGCGGCAAGCTCCATCCTGAGGGCGCCCCGTGCGACGGTAATGCCGGTCATTCTTGTTTGCTGCGCCGTAGGAGCCTTCGCGACCGGCAACAACCTTTTTGCGGTTGTTCTCGTCGCGGTATTCGGCGCTATCGGCTACATCATGGAGAAGAACGGCTATCCCGTCGCCGCGATGGTTCTTGGGATCGTCATGGGCACCATGGTCGAACAGAGCTTTGTCACATCGCTCATCAAGTCCGACGGGAGCTTGCTGCCATTCTTCGAGCGCCCTGTCTCGGCTGTTTTGGCGGCGATGACCATTGCCGCGCTGCTGTGGCCTGTTTTCATCTGGTTTTGGAAACGCATTCGGCCTCGGCAACAAGAGCAGGCGTGGTGAGGAATGCGCTTCGGGTCGGGCTCACCTGGAGATATGAGTGGATGACCAACATTTTGGATGCCTTCGCGCCAGGGCTCTTTCGCGGCAAGAAAGTGCTGGTTCTCGGCGGCACAAGCGGGATCGGGCTCGGGGCTGCGCGGGCATTCCATTATCTGGGCGGGCAAGTCATCGCCGCCGGTGCCACGGAGGTTGAGTGCATCGCCGCAGCCAACGCATCCGGTTCGGCCGGAATAGATTTTATATGCCTCGACGTGCGCGACAGCGCTGCCATGGAGGCGATCATCGCAGGGTTTGAACGTCTCGACGTGCTCGTCAACGCCGCAGGTGTGATCCGGCGCGACGCGGAACATGATCCGGAAGTCTTTGCCGCGACCATCGCCGTGAACCTGACTGGCACCATGCGGGCCTGTACGGCGGCGAGGGCGAAACTCGCGTCTGCCAGGGGCTGTGTCGTGAACATTGCCTCCATGCTCACGTTCTTTGGTGGGGCTCGTGTCCCGGGTTACGCTGCGTCAAAGGGCGGCGTGGGCCAATTGACCAAGAGTTTGGCCGCAGCATGGGCCAGCGACGGCATCCGCGTGAACGCGGTCGCACCCGGTTGGATTGCCACGCCGCTGACGCAGGCACTCCAGGACGATCCGGAGCGGGCGGGCCCGATCCTGGCACGAACACCCATGGGCCGCTGGGGCACACCGGACGAAGTCGCCGCAGGCATCGTCTTCCTGGCCTCCCCCGCCGCACAGTTCGTGACCGGAGCAATTCTACCGATCGACGGTGGCTATCTGACTGTCTGAACCTGAAGAGCCTCGGAGACAGCCTATGACCAAATCGGATCCGATTCACTCGCCTGTCAACGACAAGTGGGTCCCTTATCGCCACCCGCAGCCGATGGATTCACCGCCGGAATTGGTGATTCCGAACGCGATTCCAACGGACGAGCGCATCTGGGTACCTGTCGAGGAGAATGTATGGTTCCGCCCTCTCCTGCTGGCTGCCTCCCGCGGATATTGGATGAACCTCCTGAGGGTCCGGAAATCAGGCGTTCTCTCACGCCACCGACATCCGCAACCCGTACATGCCTTCGTGCTGAAGGGTGAGTGGCGCTACCTCGAACATGACTGGATCGCAACGGAAGGCTCATATGCCTACGAGGCACCAGGCGAGACACATACCCTAGTGGTCGATCCTCACGTGGAGGAAATGATCACGTTGTTTCAAGTGAATGGCGCCATGATCTATGTAGACCCTGACGGTAAGGCAATCGGGTTCGACGATGTGTTCACGCGCATCGAAAAGTGCCGCGCTCATTACAGCCAGAACGGTCTCGGGGCAGACTACATCGATCAATTCATCCGATGATCATCACTCTTCTGCATGCAAGCTAATTCGACGATGATGAGGGCGGGGCGAACATCCGCTCTCCGCACCTTTCCGGAATGGCCCTCTACTGCCGGACCATGCCATAAACAATGGTTAGGAAAGCAGTAATTCTTAAGCGGCAAGGGCCAGCTCTAGGCTGTAGTGACCAATTAATCATTTGAGCCAGAGCATGATGCTGGCAAGTTTGACGAAGCCGAGGAAGTTGGTGGCGAGCTTGTCGTAGCGGGTGGCAATTCTCCGCCATTGCTTGAGC
>NZ_QDAH01000087.1 GCF_003075415.1 Microvirga sp. KLBC 81 | reverse complement strand
GGCTGGGTTCAGGCCAAGGCGGCGCGTATCCTGGGCCTCACGCCGCGGCAGGTCGGCTATGCCCTGCGCCGGCATGGCATCAAGCTGAAACAGTTCTAAACGTCCTGAGGACTTCAAACGTCAGGCCGGGGATGCCCCTCGTCGCGCTCTGTGCGCCTGAGACGCGGCGCCACTCGCGACTCAGTTCGTTTGACCATTGTCGGAAGCCTGACAAAATTGTGTCGGAGCAAACCGTCAGAATCGGACACGAAAAGCCAACACATTGAGTTGAATCGTTTTTTAAGAGTGGCATCGCTCTTGCGTTTTGAGCTGCGACGCTCACCCAGCAATGGAGCCGTTCGATGTCCGAACCGATGATTTCGCTTGAGAGCCTGACCAGCACGAAATCCTTCGACCAGTTGCTGGCGACTGCGAAATCCGGCGGCTGCACGTCTTCATCCTGCGGCTCGTCCGCAAAGCCGGACGACATGGATTCGGCTATCTGGGAGAAGATTAAGGATCACCCCTGCTTTTCAGAGGAAGCGCACCACTATTTCGCGCGCATGCACGTCGCGGTCGCCCCAGCCTGCAACATCCAGTGCAACTATTGCAATCGCAAATATGACTGCGCCAACGAAAGCCGACCTGGGGTTGTCTCGGAAAAGCTGACGCCCGAGCAGGCGCTGCGCAAGGTGATGGCGGTCGCCAACAAAGTGCCGCAGCTTTCCGTGCTCGGCATCGCCGGACCGGGCGATGCCTGTTACGATTGGAAGAAGACCAAGGCCACGTTCGAACAAGTCGCCAGGGAAATCCCTGACATCAAGCTGTGCATCTCCACCAATGGGCTCGCGCTGCCGGACCATGTCGCCGAGCTTGCCGACATGAATGTCGATCACGTGACGATCACCATCAACATGGTCGACCCGGAAGTCGGCGCAAAGATTTATCCTTGGATCTTTTATGACCACCGCCGCTACACCGGCATCGAAGCCGCCCGGATCCTGCACAAGCGACAGATGTTGGGCTTGGAAATGCTGACCGCGCGCGGCATTCTTACCAAGATCAATTCGGTGATGATCCCTGACATCAACGACGAGCACCTGATCGAGGTGAATAAATGGGTCAAGGAGCGCGGCGCATTCCTGCACAACGTCATGCCGCTGATTTCCGACCCGGCCCACGGTGCATATTACGGCCTGACCGGGCAGCGCGGCCCAAATGCGATGGAGCTAAAGGCTCTTCAGGATCGTCTCGAAGGTGGCGCCAAGTTGATGCGCCATTGCCGGCAGTGCCGGGCCGATGCCGTCGGCCTGCTCGTCTCGGATCGTGGTCAGGAATTCACGCTCGACCAGATTCCCGGCGAGGTCACCTACGATCCCAGCAAGCGCGAGGCCTATCGGGAGGTGGTCGCGCGTGAGCGCGGCGATCACGTGGCTGCTAAGAGTGCGGCGACCAGGATGGTCAAGGCAGCCGGCTCCGGCAAGTCGCTGCTCGTCGCGGTGGCGACTAAGGGTGGCGGCCGCGTCAACGAACACTTCGGCCATTCGAAGGAATTCCAAATTTATGAGGCCTCGCCGACAGGAATCAGCTTCGTCGGGCATCGCAAGGTCGAGCAGTATTGCCGCGGCGGCTGGGGCGAGGACGCCACCCTCGACGGCGTCATCGCTGCGCTCGCAGGCATAGACATCGTGCTGTGCGCTAAGATTGGAGATTGCCCCAAGGATCAGCTCACGGGAGCCGGAATCCGAGCAATGGACGCTTATGGCTATGACTACATCGAGACTGCGATCAGCGCGCTTTACACCGCCGAGTTTGGGGTCGAACCTCTGGCGGCAACGGCATGAGCGGTCTCATACCAACCGAAACCGGAGTCGAAAAATGGCCTTCAAGATCATCGCATCCCAATGCACCCAGTGCGGTGCCTGCCTGTTCGAATGTGCCTCCGGCGCAATCAAGTTCAAGGGTGAAACCTACGTGATCGATCCGGACAAGTGCACTGAATGCGAGGGGGTCTTCGATACGCAGCAATGCGCCTCGGTTTGTCCGGTGCCGAAGACCTGTGTTCCCGCGATCTCCAATTCGGCTACCGACACGGTTGGGGCCGCCTCCTGAGGAGGCCTCGAACTTCTCTATTGACAAGCTGCAGCCGCCAGAAAGGAACGGCCATGGGCCTCGGACGCGAACAGGAGGTCGAAATCCGCAAGCCTCCACGATTTATGCCGGGTGAGCGGGTCCGTGCCACACGCAACATCAGTAATGACGGAACCTATCCTGGCAGGGAGATCGGCGAAAACCTCGTGCGAAAGGGAGACGACGGTTATGTGCGCGACGTCGGCACCTTTCTCCAGCAGTTCTACATCTATGCGGTCGAATGGGTCGATCGTGGTACCGTCGTCGGCATGCGCGCGCGTGAACTGATGAGTCTCGACAAAGCCGGGTCTCCTTGCAGTGCCGAAACCACGGTTGGTCCTAGTGAAGGAACAGCCAGATGAAGGTCATGATCCGCAGGACTGGCGCCGGCTTGTCGGCGTATGTTCCCAAGAAGGATCTCGAAGAGCCGATCATCGAGGTCGAGAATGAAGATTTGTGGGGCGGCGCCGTAACGCTCAGGAACGGCTGGCGGCTCGTCCTGCCCGACCTTCCGCAGGGTACGCGTCTGCCGATCACCGTCGAGGCAAGGAAGATTTCCGACGAGGACTGAGGCTGCCGGTTGACAGGATGACAGCGGCAAGAGGAAGCGAGCATGAACACGACCCTTACCTCGGGCCATCTCTTCGTCATGCAAAACAGTGATGCCGAAAAGAGGCTTGACCTGCTGAAGGAAGCGCTCGCCGCCGATGAGATCATCCCCCTATCCCGATCCGGGTCTCCTGCGGCTCAGCTCCGCGGAACCGCCTGTACCGCACACGCGGGCGCCAGCCCCGTCCAAGATCCGCACCAATATGTGGTCGGTCGCGCAGTTCATCGAACAGCGCCAGCATCGTCGGACGCTTCAAGCTTGGATCGCCGAGCTATTCGCAGCGCTGGCGGCACCGACCGTCCTCCACGCCTGGCCCGCAACGCTGCCGCTGTCCCTCATCGTTGACAGCTGGTATGACAGCGCCATGCGCGCGGCCCTGGCAGAAACCGGCCGAACGGACCTCGTCGAGATACAAGGCGTCACGCGGGCGAATGAAATCGGCAACATTTGGACGAAAACCTACGATTTGTTTGAGAGGGAACTCAAACCCGGATCAGCGGCAAAGACAATTCTCTGTACGCGTCAGGGCAGGTTGGGACGTCATCGCTCAAGCCTCACCTGCTGCGTCGCTCATCCTGTGCGCGATCTCCCGTCGAGATCTCGGCTCAAGGATGACTTTGAGGCCGCAAACGAGACGAGGTTGGAGAAAAACCTCTCCGTCACGAGCGCGAGCGCGGTTCCGGTCCCGCTGAGGAGCACAGTTTTATGCTCCAGGATGACAGCAGGTTGGGACTGGCGCGCTGAGGCGCCGAGCAGCGGCGGATCCTCAGAAGGATCAGCTGTGAGCGGCCGAACGCACGCAGTGAGGGTGCGGCGGGAGGGACGGAGCGGCGCAACGACGGTTCCAAACGGCACATCCGTCGTTAGCAGAGCCTCAGTCATGTGCGCTGTCAGGCGTTGGGGCACAAACCAGTTCTCAGCCCTCGCGAGCGACAGAGGGCCACGCATGATGCGAACCTGCCGGAAATGGACGGTGTCGTCCGCAGCGGGAGCTAAAGCGGCTCTCACGTCGTCCGGCACGGCGGACAGCACTTGCCGCTGACGGCACTCGACGCTGATCGGTCCCTGCGAGAGACCATGCTCGTCACACCAGGCCAGGAGGGTTTCGGTGGCGGTTGCCCCGGCGATCAGGCGGGTGCTCAGGTCCTGAATGAGAGCATCGGTCGCGGATCGTGCCGTCATGACGGTCAGGGCTCTTCCGCACCGGCCGTGGCCTGCCGATTGATGACATGCGAGACCAACTCTAGCTCGTGATCGGCCAGAGCTGTCGGTGGAGGGGTCAGGAGCACGTTGTCGATCAGGCGGGTGGTCCCGACATAAGCGGCGACACACAGGGCGGCGGGACGCTCCACCAATCCTGTGATCGCCGCCAGCGTCCCGGCATCTCGCAGCTCGAGATACTGCAGCTGATCGACTTCCGTTATTTGGGCCCGCGCCGTCTCGACCAGCCTCTGGCTGTCCCGCTCACCCTCCTGGAAAGCCGCCTGGGCGGCAAACAGGCCCTGGCTGAGGCAGCGGGCCCTCTCGCGATCGGCGGAGCTCAGATAGCTGTTGCGGCTGCTCAGGGCGAGTCCATCGGGCTCGCGCACGGTCGGCACCGTCACGATCTCGACGCCTAAGTTCAGATCCCGCACCAGCTGCCGGATCACGGCACATTGCTGAAAGTCCTTCTGGCCGAAGAAGGCCACATCCGGCTGCACGATGTGGAACAGCTTGGTGACGACCGTCGCCACCCCACGGAAGTGTCCAGGCCGAAAGGCGCCGCATAGCGGCTCAGCCACGGGCCCGGGTTCAACGTAGATCTGAAACCCAGGCGGATAGATCTCGCTCGCATCCGGCACGAAGATCAGGCTCACACCCGCCGTGCGGCAGAGTTCGTGATCCCGCTCCAGCGCGCGCGGGTAGCGATCGAGGTCCTCGGTTGGGCCGAACTGGGCGGGGTTGACGAAGATGCTCACCACGGTGATGTCGCAGTGGGCGACGCTCTCCTGGATGAGTGCGCGATGGCCCTCGTGCAGGAAGCCCATGGTCGGCACAAAGCCCACCCGCAGGCCTGCAGCGCGGTAGCCTTTCAGGCACTGGGTCAGGGACTTGATCGTGCGGCAGGTAAGCATCGGGAGGCCTCAGACGCTGGTCGTGGACAGGGGTGGCGCCCAGGCGGACACCGCCGCCTGGGCTTCGGCCGGCAGGGCATAGGTTTCGGCAGCTGACGGAAAGACGCCGCGGCGCACGTCCTCGGCCCAGTGTGAGAGCGCCTGCTGCAACAGATCAAAGCCGTCGATGTAGGTGCGCACGAACTTGGGCCTGTGTCCCTGTGTCAGCCCGAGCACGTCGTGCAGCACCAGCACCTGGCCGGAGCAATGCGGGCCGGCCCCGATGCCGATCGTGGGGATGCTCAGGCTCTGAGTGATCCGCGCCGCGAGCTCCGCAGGGATGCCCTCGAGCACGAGCGCAAAGCAGCCCGCCTCCTGCAGCCGATGCGCGTCCTCCAGGATCCGGAGGGCGTCGTCGGCTGCCCTGCCCTGCACCTTGAAGCCGCCCATGGCATGCACGCTCTGCGGCGTCAGGCCCAAGTGCCCCATCACCGGGATCTCGCAGTCGATCAGCGCGCGGATGGTAGGCAGGCGCTTGGCGCCGCCCTCGAGCTTCACGGCGCCGGCGCCCCGCTGCAGGAAGCCACCGGCATTGCGCAAGGTGTCCTCCAGACTGAGATGGTAGCTGAGATACGGCATGTCGGCCACGAGCAGGGCGCGTGGACGGGTGCGCGCCACTGCTTCGAGATGATGGTTCATCATCGCCATGCTGACCGACAGCGTGTTGTCGAAGCCGAGGCACACATTGCCGACGCTATCGCCGACCAGGATCATGTCGACCACAGGATCAGCCAAGCGGGCCGTCACGGCATCATAGGCTGTGGTCATCACTAGCCGTCGGCCCTCACGAGTCCACTGCTGGAGCAGCGGGATTGTGACCGCTGGTGCATCCGATGAGGAGAAATGACTCATCACGTTATCCTTTGCTCGAGCAGTTGCACTAATCGGAAGTCACTTTCTTGACCCCGATCAGATCAAGGCAGCATCCGCCCCGTGATAACCGTCATGGATCAAGCTCACGTCTGCATAATATATATATAGCACACGACATATCTTTCCCAACATGCTCGTAAGCTTGATTGGCCCTGCTGGTACAGAAAATGCATGCACGGTTATCAAGTCAACGCACTCGCATGGCCGCTGGATAGCCAGTAGTAAGTCATATTTAGTTGCTCGACTTACTACCGTAGCAGCCAGCCGAACTTCAAGAGACGCATATCCTATAATTCTTCTCTCGCTTAGTGCTTTCTTCTCTTGTCGGGCGTGACAAACAACGCATACCGATCGGACTCGGCACCATAAGACAAGAGCGGCTGAACTGACCTCGAGGTGCGATCCTGCCTGTCATGTTTGTCGAGAGCAGCAAAGACTGCTCGGGTCTCCTCGCGAAACGTCGCTTTGCACTGCTCGGGCGCCCGATCCTAGTCGCGTGCGTCCTCCTGGATCTCGTAGAGCGCCCGAGCCACGGCGCCATTTCCTGCAGGTTCATTGCATCAGGTCTCCTTTATGCTCGGCCGAAAGGGGGCAGTCTGCTTTCGTTTCAGATGAGCGCACCGCGAGCGCTTGAGCCGTCACGCGTTGTTTCACCCATCACGCCTGGCTCGCTGCCTTGTTGCCGAGCGCCGCCTGCGCGGCCGCAAGGCGCGCGATCGGCACGCGATAGGGCGAGCAGGACACGTAGTCGAGCCCGACCGACTGGCAGAAGTGGATCGACGCCGGATCGCCGCCATGCTCGCCGCAGATGCCGAGCTTGATGGTGCTCCTCGTCTTCCTGCCGCGCTCAGTTGCGAGCTTCACCAGCTCGCCCACGCCTTCCTGGTCGATGGTGACGAACGGATCGGCGGGCAGCAGGCCTTTTTGCGTGTAGGGACCGAGGAACGAGGCTGCGTCATCACGTGAGATGCCGAGCGTCGTCTGCGTCAGATCGTTGGTACCGAAGGAGAAGAACTCCGCCGATTCCGCGATTTCGCCAGCACGCAGAGCCGCGCGCGGCAGCTCGATCATGGTGCCGACCTGATACTCGACCTTCACGCCGGATTCCTTGGCGACAGCTTCCGCCATGGCGACGATGCGATCCTTCACGAGGTCGAGCTCCGGCTTCGTCATGACCAGCGGTACCATCACTTCCGGCACAACGGGCTGACCGGTCGTGCGGCCGGCCTCCACCGCCGCCTCGAAGATGGCGCGCGCCTGCATCTCGGCGATCTCCGGATAAGCCACCGCCAGACGGCAGCCGCGGAAGCCGAGCATCGGGTTGAACTCGTGCAGTTCGATCGCGCGGCGCTTGAGCTTGTCCACCGGCGCATTCATGGCCTTCGCCACGTCCTCCATCTCCTCTTCCGAGTGCGGCAGGAACTCGTGCAGCGGCGGATCGAGCAGGCGGATCGTGACGGGCAGGCCGCTCATGATCGTGAACAGCTCGACGAAGTCCTTGCGCTGCATCGGCAGCAGCTTGGCGAGCGCCGCGCGACGGCCCGCCTCGTCATCGGAGAGGATCATCTCGCGCACCGCCACGATGCGGTCGCCCTCGAAGAACATGTGCTCGGTACGGCACAGGCCAATGCCTTCCGCCCCGAAGGTGCGGGCGGTCTTGGCGTCAAGCGGCGTTTCCGCATTGGCGCGCACCTTCATGTGGCGCACCTTGTCGGCCCAGCCCATGAGCGTTGCGAACTCGCCGGAGAGTTCGGGCTCCAGCATCTTCACCTGACCGAGCAGCACCTGCCCGTTCGAGCCGTCGATGGTGAGGACATCGCCTTTTTTAAGCGTCTGTCCTGCCACCGTCATGGTCTGCGCGGCGTAATCGACACGGATCGAGCCCGCGCCGGAAACGCAGGGCTTGCCCATGCCGCGTGCGACCACCGCCGCGTGCGAGGTCATGCCGCCGCGCGTGGTGAGAATGCCTTCGGCCGCGTGCATGCCGTGGATATCTTCCGGCGATGTTTCGACGCGCACGAGAATGACCTTGCGGCCTGCCTTCTTCGCGGTCTCCGCATCATCCGAGTTGAACACGATCTCGCCCGAAGCCGCGCCCGGCGATGCAGGCAAACCGCTCGCGAGAATCTTGCGCTCGGCCTTCGGATCGATGGTCGGGTGCAGAAGCTGGTCGAGTGCCGCGGGCTCGACGCGGGTGATCGCTTCTTCCTGCGTGATCAGGCCCTCGTTGGCGAGCTCCACCGCGATGCGGAGCGCCGCCTTCGCGGTGCGCTTGCCGTTGCGGGTCTGGAGCATCCAGAGCTTGCCCTTCTCGACCGTGAATTCCATGTCCTGCATGTCACGGTAGTGCTTCTCGAGAATGCCGTAGATGCGCACCAGCTCGGCATAGGCCTGCGGCATTGCCTGTTCCATCGAGGGCTTGTCGGAACCCGAGGCGATGCGCGCGGCCTCCGTGATGTCCTGCGGCGTGCGGATGCCCGCCACCACGTCTTCTCCTTGAGCGTTGATGAGGAACTCGCCATAGAGCTGCTTCTCACCGGTCGAGGGATTGCGGGTAAACGCCACGCCCGTGGCGGAGGTCTCGCCCATGTTGCCGAACACCATGGCCTGCACGTTCACCGCCGTGCCCCAGCTCGCCGGAATGGAGTGCAGCTCGCGATACTTGATGGCGCGGTTGTTCATCCACGAGCCGAACACGGCGCCGATGGCGCCCCAAAGCTGCTCCTGCGGATCCTGCGGGAAGGGCTTGCCGAGTTCCTTCTGGACCAGATCCTTGTAGCGCGGGATCAGGCTCTTCCAGTCGGCGGCGGTAAGATCCGTGTCGAGGGTGTAGCCCTTGCGGTCCTTGAACTCGTCGAGCACCTCCTCGAAGTGGTGATGGCCGATATCGAGCACCACGTTGGAATACATGGTGATGAAGCGGCGGTAGGAATCATAGGCGAAGCGCTCGTCGCCCGCACCCTTGGCGAGCGCCTCGACAGTGACGTCATTGAGGCCGAGATTGAGCACCGTGTCCATCATGCCGGGCATAGAGGCCCGCGCGCCGGAGCGGACGGAGACGAGAAGCGGGTTCTGGGCATCACCGAAGGTGCGGCCCGTGAGGCGGCCGACGAAGTCGAGGGCCTTCTCGACCTGCCCCTTCAGTTCCTGCGGATAGGAGCGGCCATGGTCGTAGTAATAGGTGCAGACTTCGGTGGTGATGGTGAAGCCCGGCGGCACCGGCAGCCCTAAGTTGGACATTTCGGCGAGGTTCGCCCCCTTGCCGCCAAGCAGGTTCTTCATTCCCGCCTGGCCTTCGGCCTTCCCGTCTCCGAAGGTGTAAACCCACTTCCATTGCGACATTACTTCGCCCTTGTCATATGTTCATGCACGACGTCGGCAGCGACAGCCAGCTCAGTCTCGCTAAACTCAAAGCAACCACAGCTGTCGATCGTCTCGCCAATATCATGGGAGTAAACCTCCAGCCAGAACGGCGGAATGTACGACGGACCATCCTCCGACCTCGGCATCTCGGTCAGCCGGATCTCCACACTGCCGAACCGTGCAAGTGTCGTAGTCCGCGTGCCATTGGGTTGCTCCGGCGTCGTGGCCAACTGAACATAGGCCTGAAGGATTTCTTGCTCGAAGTAATCGGGCTTAAGTGGGGTCGAATAGAAGGACTCCAGGAGTTTGGGCCTGGGCCGCGGTCCTTTGGCATTGTACACCCGCTGCACTGGTGCACGGCTATTCTGCCAAACAGAGAGACTTTGGCTATCCACGACGAGCCTCCAAGATGTACGGGCGCTGCGGCGCGCCGGTGTAGAGCTGGCGCGGGCGGCCGATGCGCTGGGACGGATCCTCGATCATCTCGCTCCACTGGGCGATCCAGCCCACCGTGCGGGCGAGCGCGAACAGCACCGTGAACATCGAGGTCGGGAAGCCCATCGCCTTCAGCGTGATGCCCGAATAGAAGTCGATGTTCGGGTAGAGCTTCTTCTCGATGAAGTACTCGTCCTTCAGCGCGATCTGCTCGAGCTCCATGGCGACATCGAGCAGCGGGTCGTCCTTGATGCCGAGCTCGTTGAGCACCTCGTGGGTGGTCTTCTGCATGATGCGGGCACGCGGATCGTAGTTCTTGTAGACCCGGTGGCCGAAGCCCATGAGGCGGAACGGATCGTTCTTGTCCTTCGCCTTGGCGATGTACTCGGGAATCCGGTCGGGCGTGCCGATTTCTTCCAGCATCTTGAGGGCGGCTTCGTTCGCACCGCCATGGGCAGGGCCCCAGAGGCAGGCAATGCCGGCGGCGATGCAGGCGAAGGGATTGGCGCCCGAGGAGCCGGCGAGACGCACCGTCGAGGTCGAGGCGTTCTGCTCGTGGTCGGCGTGCAGGATGAAGATACGGTCCAGAGCGCGCGCGAGGACCGGGTTCACCTTGTATTCCTCGGCAGGCACCGCGAAGCACATGCGCAGGAAGTTCGAGGTGTAGTCCAAGTCATTCTGCGGATACACGAAGGGCTGGCCGATGGAGTACTTGTAGGCCATGGCAGCCAGCGTCGGCATCTTCGCGATCATGCGCATGGACGCGATCATGCGCTGGTGCGGATCCGAGATGTCGGTCGAGTCATGGTAGAACGCCGAGAGCGCGCCGACGCAGGCCACCATGATCGCCATCGGGTGAGCATCGCGGCGGAAGCCGGTGAAGAGCCGGTTCATCTGGTCGTGCACCATGGTGTGGCGCGTGACGCGGTAGTCGAAGTCGGCCTTCTGAGCCGCGGTCGGCAGCTCGCCGTAGAGCAGCAGATAGCAGGTCTCGAGGAAGTCGCCGTGCTCGGCGAGCTGATCGATGGGGTAGCCCCGGTAGAGGAGAATGCCCTTGTCGCCGTCGATATAAGTGATCTTCGCCTCGGTGGCGGCTGTCGAAGTGAAGCCGGGATCGTAGGTGAACATCCCGGTCTGCGCATAGAGTTTCGAAATATCGATGACGCTCGGGCCGATCGTGCCCTCCATCACCGGTAGTTCCACGGCCTTGTTGTCGACTGAGAGTGTGGAGTTGGAACTCATGGATAAATCGTTCAGGTAAGTGGGCAGAGCCCGTGATCATCGGGAAATGTGAAAAGGCTGGTTGTACTCTAGTGTAACCTGCCGTGCATCTCCGCCTCACGGCGGCGCGCATGGAGAACCCACTCGGTGTAGCCGTTGGGCTGCTCCACGCCCTTGAAGATCAGGTCGCAGGCCGCCTGGAAGGCGGGTCCGTCGAAGCCCGGCGCCATGGGCCGGTAGAGCGGATCGCCCGCATTCTGCCGGTCCACCACTTCCGCCATGCGGCGCAGGGTCTGCATCACCTGGTCCTGCGTGACGATGCCGTGGCGCAGCCAGTTGGCGAGGTGCTGGCTGGAGATGCGCAAGGTCGCGCGATCTTCCATCAGGCCGACATCATGAATGTCCGGCACCTTGGAGCAGCCGACGCCCTGGTCGATCCAGCGCACCACGTAGCCGAGAATGCCTTGGCAATTATTGTCGAGCTCCTGCTGTACGGCATCCGGCGCCCAGTTCGATTGCGACACCGGAATGGTGAGAATGTCGGAGAGCTTTGCGCGCGAACGCGACTTCAGCTCGGCCTGACGCGCCTGCACGTTCACCTGATGATAGTGCAGCGCGTGCAGCGTCGCGGCCGTTGGCGACGGCACCCAGGCGGTGTTCGCGCCTGCCTGCGGATGGCCGATCTTCTGCGCCAGCATGTCGGCCATCTTGTCGGGTGCGGCCCACATGCCCTTGCCGATCTGCGCGTGGCCCGGCAGGCCGCAGGCGAGACCCACATCCACGTTGTTGTCCTCGTAGGCCTTGATCCAGGCCGTCGACTTCATGTCGTTCTTGCGGATCATCGGGCCGGCTTCCATCGAGGTGTGAATCTCGTCGCCTCTTGGGGCTGCCACACCCGAAGTTGGTGGCTGGCTCACGAGCGGCGCCGTTCTATCGTGAGGCCCAGAGCCCATCCGCTCCACGACGGAATCGAACGATCGGCTGCCTTCCCCAGGGACAAGACGTGTCTCCGAGCGCGAACTGCTCGATCCCCACGTGCTTTCGGCTCCAGCATCCCCAACGTGCGATTTCCCAGCTCGGCCAATGCCCGTCATATTCTACCTCCAATCAGGTCGAGAATGCTCAGCCTGCCTGGATAGACTGGCTGGCTGACGAGTAGCTGACGAAGAGCGTTTTTTCCGGATGCACAAGAAAACCCAGATCACCGAGGGTTGTAATTCCAAGGGTTCTGGCGTGCTGCTGGAGGCAGCGGGGATGACCGCGTCATGTCGGATAGTCAGCTGCAGTGCATGACCGCGGCCTGGTGCTGCCTCGCCGTGACGGCGATCCTGAAGAGTCCGCCCTATGCCGGCTGCTTTGTCTATAGGGACTTGGCAAAGATCATCCCGAGTAGCGGAGCGCCGTCACGAGAATGCTCGCGTCCTGAAACGGACTGGTGGATTGTGGTGAGGCAAAAATACCCGGCGAATATCGATTGGCAGACCTTCGGCTGCCGCACGGACTCTGTCACGGGAACTGAAGTGAAGCAACAAAGGAGCTGAAGGTCGATCTCGTCAGGCAGCAACTGTCGCTTGATGCCACTGGGCTGCCGCCCCGGTCCTGAAGCGGCGCAGGGTGCGGCGGGGGATGAGATGGCACCGGAGGTTGAACGAATTGTAAACGGCAGAATGGGTGGAGAGGACGCGCTGGGCTGATCCCGCCGACTTAAACCCTTGCCTCTTCCGTTCCCGTCGTCGCACCACCTGGTGCGAGTTTTCCGCCCGGTTGTTCTTGCGCAAGCCCTGCTCATGGCGTGCCGAGAGGCCCAGCTTCCGTTGGGCTGCCCCGTAGGACGGCAGCTTGTCGCTCACGAGTAAACTTGGGGTGAGTTCAATTGATCAGCGCAACAGCTTCGGCCAGCATAGCGCCAGGGGTTCTGAAGCCAAGGGTTTTCCTTGGCCGGGTGTTGAGTTTGAGTGCAATCGCGTCAAGATCATCCTGGCTGTGGACGGACAGGTCCGATCCCTTGGAGAGATACTGGCGTAACAAGCCATCGGTGTTCTCGTTGCTCCCACGTTGCCAGGGACTCTGCGGATCGCAGAAGTAGACGTCCATGTCAGTCGCGACGCTAAACCGCTTGTGCTGGGCCAGTTCCATGCCTCGATCCCAGGGCAGCGACGCCATCAATCCCTGAGGTAGTTGCTGCACCTGACGAACAAGAGCCTTCACCACATTGTCGCTGTCTTTCCCCTCCACATGAACCAGCATGACAAACCGAGATTGGCATTCAACCAGGGTGGCAATATGCGTGTTCTTGCCGCCAGCAAGCAGATCGCCTTCCCAATGCCCCGGCACGGTCCGATCCTCGATTTCAGGAGGGCGATCTCTGATGGAGACAGCATCAATGATCTGGCCTCTCGGCTGGCCGGCCGTGCTCGCTGTCTTGCTGCGCCGCATGACCCGTCTGCTTCGCAGATGGCGGGTCAGCTCCTTGTGCAGGACGCCGCGGGCTTGAATGAACAGGCTCTTGTAGATCGTTTGATGGGATACGCGCATGGTCCTGTCATCGCGATGTTCAGCCTTGAGCCACCCTGAGATCTGCTCGGGGGACCATTGGTTCTGGCGCTTTTCGGCTACCACACCCTGGAGGGACCTGTTGATTGCCAGAAGGCAAGCTTTCGGACGTAAACTTTGTTGCCACGCACGCTCATCGGCTCGCGTGGCACGAACCTCCTTCGGCCCCCATTCCGACGGACTTCCCGGCTGATGGTCGAGGGTGACCGCCCAAGCCGGTCCGCGATCTGGTGGAACAACCACCCGGCTGCGAGGCCCCGCGATATCTCCTCGCGTTCTTCTGACGCGAGCGAAAGCCGAGAGCATGTCCTCAACGATGGAACAATGACTCCTTTGGCGAGCACGACGCCAAAGACTGAACCGGCCTGCTTGCCAAGAGCACGGCCGATGTCACTCAGCGACCCGCCAGCTTTCCACCGGGCCCAGAGTTCTCTTTTCTGCTCTGCCGACAAGCCCGGCCGCCCCATACGCGCCATTATGGATCCTTTCAGGCACCGAAAAATCGATTATGGTGCGCTGACCCCTTGAATCCATCCACCGCACGGAGGTCCTCTCCAAGGCGGGCACCGAAAGCGAACATTGTGCGGGCATGCCGGGCGAGGAGTTCCCCTGCCACTGTTGGCGTTACGCCCCTCGCACCCCGGGTCAGAAGTTGGACCCCGAGTTCCGTCTCCAGATCTTGGATGCGTTTCGCAGCGGCCGAAACGGCGATGCCGCACTTTTCGGAGGCACGTGTAACGCTCCCGCACTCGATTGCAGCGAGAAAGATACGCAGGGTCGTCCAATCCGGCAGGTTCATTGGCCTATATTCGGCAATGCGCTCCTTCGTGCAAGGACCGCCTCAGGAAGCCGATCCTCTTTGGCGTGACCACAAGAATATCTCTTTAAGTCTCCTATGGGGTCAAAAGCTGTCTCTAAGCGCAGCCATGTAAAGGTCCGCTGATCGCGCGGTTGCGGACGTTCGGCTGCCCGGCGCAACGTGAGTCGAGGCGTTTGGATGTTCGAAGTTCGCCCGCTGTTCCCCGTGACGTTGCCCGAAAGAAAAGGGGCACGGCACTGCAGGCACAGAAGAATTCCAAAACCCTTGCCGGTTAAGAGTTTGAGGTGGTGAGCGCGCTGGGACTCGGACCCAGGACCCGCTGATTAAAAGTCAGAGTGTCTGGCTCGGAGATGTTCGGCCGCCGTTCAATGCCCCGGCAGGGTCAGGATCTTCGGGCTCTTCGGCAGTGTGGCGCGCGACAGGGTGATGGCTGCCGTGTCGCTGAACTCCACCGGAAAGTGCTCCCGAGCCGAGCTGAGAAAGCGGTTGAGGGTCGATGGCCCGAAGAAGTGCATCGGAATCATGAGCGGTGCATTGATCGCGCGCAGCACCTCCATCATGTCAAAGGTTTCCAACGTGTAACCGCTATAGATCGGCACCAGGAGAACATCAATGCGCCCCAGCCTCTTCAGGTGCTCGGGCGAGAGGGTGTGATGGGCGTTGGTGCAGGGATCGTGAATTTTGCGGATTATGGTCTTTGATGCCGTCCTTTATGAGGTGGTTCCAATGCGACGGACGGATTTCGGGCGTGCGCATGCCAGCATGCGATTGAGGACGGTGCAGCCGATGGCGACCTCTGTCTGCTGGCGCCGAACGACCGCGCCCTCAACCGTCTCCCGATGATGGCCTTGTATCGGCCGATGGCGGTCTCGACCAGAGACCGTTTGCCGTAACCCGTGACGGCTTGTCACTTCATCCGGCCGTCTGTGGTGATCGCCGCGATATGACGGTCTCGTTGACTGGAGGGCTCGGTGACCGACCTTTCCACCGCGTTGACGCGCGGCGGAATGACGACCATGGCGCCGACGCTGTGACTGGTGACGGCGTCGTAGGTCGGTTTGCCGTCATAGGCGCCGTCGGCGGTGAACTGCCCGATCGGCACCGCGATCTGGTCGAGCAGCGGATCCACCTGCGAGGCGTCGCCGGTGTCCTGATCAGTCATCACATGGGCTACGATCTCGCCGCTGTCGGCGTCCAGCGCCAGATGCAGCTTTCGCCATCTCCTCCGCGACCTGGCGCCGTGCTTTTCTTCCAGCCACTGGCCGGCGCCGTAGACTTGGAGCCCGGTGCTGTCGATAAGGACGTGAACAGGCCCTTCTCCGGGAATCCGGCGACCCTGCCGTCCTTCGTGATTGCCAGGTCCGTGCTCGCCGGCTGAGGGTGGTATGATCAGGCACGGCGAGATCCAATCCCATCAACTCAAGCACCGATGTGAGCAAGCCCTCCGTCTGGCGCAGCCGCAGGCCAAACACCAGGCCAACGGTCAGGGCCGTTTCGATCGCCAGATCGGAATAACGCGGCTGCCCGCCACGCGTCGTCCGCTTCGCCGCTTGCCAAGACGACAGCGCCTCCGCGGTCATCCACAGCGTCAGGCTGCCACGCCGGTGAAGACCTGCCTCATATTCCGCCCAGTTCGCCACCTTGAACTTCATCTTGCCGATACGATGGCGGCGGGCAGCATTGTGTTTGAAAGGCATGGCGGCGACCAACGGGCTGTTTCGATGACCGCTCGACTACACATACACCGCTAACGATTCATGCACCAACGCCACGGTGCACCGTCCTAGAATTCGGGTTGCCCTTGATCTACGTCAAGGATTACTCCTTCCAATCCTGTAGCCTCTCCTCTGCGTTCATGGAGATATCCCATGCACAGACTGAACGGGTTATCGGCGGTTGCGCCGCGCTTCTGCTATGACGAGCGAGCCGCTAAAGGGTCGAGAGGAGATCAGTTTGAGCTTTCTTGAAACGAGTTTGCAGCTGTTTCAGCAAAAATATGCGCCTGATTTAGGTCCTGAACAATACGCTCACCACACTGGAGTCGACCGGGATGGCAATCCAATGAGTGGCGCGTTGTTATGGGCTAAGGCTGAAGCTCAGAGGATCAGTAATGCGCTCGTCACTGGCACAACCAATATGGTGGATGCGGAACTCAAATTGACCCAAAAACTTCACGAGAGAGTGAGAGATTATGTTCAATGGTATCATCAGGACGAACGATGTCGTAAAGGGGTGTCGGTTCTGGAGTATGGGCCCGGAACATTGCGAGCCTTCCAACAGAAAACGCTTCCCCTTATAACAGGTCTGCGCGGCGAAACGTCACGTTGCACGCTCGTAGACCGGTCAAAAGAGTTCCTCGGGGACATAGCGCAAATGTCGTCCGCTTTGGGGTTGAAAATCGAGTTCATACGCGACGATATATTCTCTGGGCGACGCTATTTCTGCGACGATGAAGCGGCATTTGTTGTCATGTTTGGCCGGACATTTGGAAATCTTGCCGCCCCAATAAATGATACGCCCCCCATGGAGGCGGTTGTCGAGACGCTGAAGAAGATATCGAATAGTGCGAAGAGGTGCTGGGTTGCGATCTCAATTGGCTCAGATCTGAGGAGGGATGTGGCGAAGTCCTACTATGAAACGCATCCTGAATTTCAGCTAAACGTGTTCTATAGAATGAAGGCAGAACTGCCGGTTGACGCTAATTTCGATCCAGAGGCATTTGAGTATGAGTCGGATGTAAGAGGTGAAGACCAATTCATGCAAGTCATACACACTGCGGTGGTCAAAAGGGATCTGGACTTTTGCCTTGGTGGTAAAGAGATTATACTGTTAAGTGGTGATCGACTGCATCTAAAGAACTCATTTTCTTTTTCTGAGTTGTTTTTCAAAAAATGTGCACACCGAGCGGGCTTTGTGTCAATCGATGTGCTCTCAGACAACGCCGGCTCAGACATTCACGTGTTAGAGAAGGTGAATTAACAGAACAAAAAATGACCATGAGGCGTCAAGTCTCGGTCGCGACCACGCTGAAACGCTCGAAGGGCGGCCAGTTCGCGCTGTATGCCAAGGCTTTGCCCGGCAATTCCTATGACGGCCACACCCTGGCGACCGTCATTCCCGACATCGAGAAAACCATCGGCAATGAGATCGAGCGCATGCTCGCCGACGCCGGCTACCGCGGCCACAATGCCCCCGAAAACCACCGGTTCCGGGTCTTCACCAGCGGCCAGAAGCGCCGCGTCACGCCGGCGACCAAGTGCGAGATGCGGCGCCGCTCCGCCATCGAGCCGGTCATCGGCCATGTCAAGGCAGAGCACCGCATGGGCCGCAACTATCTCGCTGGCGAACACGGCGATGCCATCAATGCCGTCCCGGCCGCTGCAGGCTACAACTTCTCGCTCCTCCTCAACTGGCTGAGGATGCTTTTGTGGCTGCTGCTGGCCTGCCTCCACGGCAGAGCGAAACCGCGCGCCGCCTAGCGCCGATCATTGTTCACGGTCGACAAACCGAGAAACGGTCGCAATCGTCCGCCACTCGTTGTTCGGCGACGGCGCTCGCATCATCGCAGCTGTTCCGACAGCGTTATTCATACAGCCGGGTCCGACCACGCTCAGTGCCTTTGAGCGATATCCGACAATTCTGTCGGCTTTGCCGATTTACATACGGCGCCTTGGCCGGCATCGCCAGATGCTAATCCCTATGATTGCGGGGCGTAAGGGCGGCCCGTCATCCGATATGCAACGGTACGAGGGTTAAGCCGGCCCAGCCGGTGCAGAGCCTCATGCATAGGAGACCGGCCTGATGAAGCATACCAGATTTGTGGAGTTGGATGTCCACAAGGACCAGATTTCAGTCGCGGTGGCCGAGAGCGGGCGCGGCGGCGCCGTGGAATACCTCGGTCAGATTGCCAATGATCCGGCGGCCATCAGCACGCTCCGCGCCCGGCTCGCGCGGCCCGGCACCACCCTATCGTTCTGCTACGAGGCTGGTCCCTGCGGCTATGGTCTTCATCGCTAACTGACCGGCCTCGGCCATCGCTGCGAGGTAGTGGCCCCGTCCTTGATCCCCACCGAATCGGGGGACCGCGTCAAGACTGACCGCTGCGATGCCACCATACTGGCCCGTCTCCAGCGAGCGGGTGAGTTGACACCGGTCTGGGTGCCGGAATGAGGCGCATGAAGCCATGCGTGACCTGATCCGC
>NZ_QDAH01000086.1 GCF_003075415.1 Microvirga sp. KLBC 81 | reverse complement strand
CTTCAACGAAACGCTTCATCCGGCCCTCCGCTGATCAACATCAGCTTAGCAGATCAACGCGTTTCCACACAGGCTGGACCCTTTCCAGACGTTCAAGCAGCGGAGTGCACTTCACCAGCACGGTGTGAGCTGCGGCCATCGACTGGCACCAGCTATCCGAGACGAATGAGCTGCCCCGTCTCTGCCGCCTGCTTCACAGCCGCTATAACTTTAAGAGTGTTCAGACCTTCTCTCCCTGAGACACGTGGGGCTTCCTCGCCACGAATGACCCGGCAGAAATGGCGGATCTGCAAAGCGAGAGGGTCCGCCTGATCGACACGAATCCGCTCCTGATGGATAGGCTCATGCCAGCCTCTTTTCTGGTTGTTGTACCAGACATCCAAGTACGGGATCGTCATGGACGCATGGGTGCCCCCGATCTGATAGCAAGCCTCACCAGTCTGCGGATAGGCAGGATTTTCGCCTGTCGTGAGTTCCCAACTCCATGGCGCGACGATCGCGTCGGACACGGTGATGGTTCCGAGAGCTCCGCTCTCAAAGCGCAACAGAATGGCAGCGCTATCCTCGACGGCGTTCCCACGGGCCGCGTTGGACTCAATCGCTTGCACGGAGACGACCTCGCCGCAGAGATAGCGGAGACTGTCGACGTCATGGATGAGATTGAGGAAGACGGGACCTGCACCTTTCTCGCGCCGCCAGGCAATGTCGAAATAGTCGTCGGGCTTATAGAACCAACAGGTGCCATGAACCGCCAGGATCCGGCCCAGCCGACCGGACTCGATTGTTTCCTTCGCCTTCTGGATCAGCGGATTGTGGCGACGATGGTGGCCGACCAGGAGGGGCACACCGGCACTCTCGGCCGCTTCCACAAGGTTTTTTGCTGAGTCGATGTCATCAGCAATTGGCTTCTCCACCAGAGCAGGGATGCCGGCGGCGACACTTTCCAAGCCGTTGGCGACGTGGACTTGGTTCGGCGTTGCGATGATGATCGCGTCAGGCCGACCTATCTCGATCAGAGCGGAGAAGCTTGGAGCCCACCCAACCCCGATGTCCTCGGCCAGGGCCTTCCCAGTCGGTGAGGGATCGACGACGGCCATGAGTTCTGCGTCGGGTGCGGCTCGCACATGCTCGATGTGCCTTTTGCCGATCAGCCCAGCGCCGAGCACGGCGAGCTTCACTTTCCTGGTCATCGCATCTCCCCCTCGATCATGAGACGGAACGAACCGGCGCGGGTTCTCCGCCAGCTTTGCTAGATTAGTTCTGGGACTGATCGATAAGGCGGGCGAGGCGCTGAAGGGCCAACGGGTACCCTTGCGTCCCGAAACCAGCGATGACCCCGGAGGCAACGGTTGAGACATAGGAATGATGCCGGAACGCCTCCCGTCTATGCACATTCGAGATATGCACCTCGATGATCGGGAACTCGCAGGTATTCAGCGCATCGAGAATGGCGACCGAGGTATGCGTGAAGGCAGCCGGGTTGATGACGATGCCAGCCGCACGCTCCCGGGCTTCATGGATCCAGTCAATGATCTGATACTCGGCGTTGCTTTGGTGGAACGCAATCTCGAGATTGAGCTCCTGTGCCACCCGCCGGCAATCCGCCTCCACATCGGCGAGGGTCTCGTAGCCGTAGATCGCAGGCTGGCGCTTTCCGAGTAGGTTCAGATTGGGACCGTTCAGGACGTAGACGATGCGGCTCATGGCGTTTTTCCTGTTGTAGTCTTGTATCTTGGTGTCAGCAGAGGCGCCCGATGCGGCCCCACCGTCATTGCTCTCCCGCGCGAGCCGTCGGGAAATGGGATGTCCTCAGCCTAGGGGCCGATGATGCGTGGCCTTCCTCGGAGAAGCGGCTACGGCGATTGCAGATCCTGGACCCGGCAGCTCTCAAACAGGGTTTGGGTCGCCTCGAAGACGTGCCGGGCGCGAGCCTCCGCTGGCGCCGTGCTGTCCATCGGGACCTCAACCGAAAGGCATACATCGTCCGGCAGCATGGCGAGCAGTTCACATAGGGGCAGATCTCCGTGACCGGGCGGGAGACGCCTGGACCGGGCTTCCTCGATGATGGCCTCGGTTGATCCCGGTCGCGTTGCCGGAGCATCGCAGAGCTGTGCGCTGCGGATCCGTTGTGGCGATACGGCCTTGAGATCGCTGGGAGACCCACCTGTGCGCGAGAGGTGGAGGGCATCGACGAGAGCACCGCCGTTGGGGCGGCCCGCTGCCTCAACGACCCTAACGGCTTCCGGAAAGCTGGAGACCTGTCGCCAGGCCATGCACTCCAGATCTACGCCCATGCCGAAGCCGGCGGCCAGATCGCAGAGTTTGGCGAAGTTCGCTTCGAGCCGACCACGATCCGGATCGTCACCGCAGACGCTCAGCCTCCTGGCTCCCAACTCACCTGCGGATTCGAGTATCGCCGTCAGCCGTGTCGCCGCAAAGTCAGGGTCGATGATCACGAACTCGATGTCGTAGACGCTGACCCCTTCGCCTTGCATGCGCTCCCTCATCTCGCGCATGGCGCTGCTGCCGACCGGGATGGTGTAGTAAGGGGCTCCTGGGAATGCAGGGTGCAACCGAAGGCCCACGGCTGCATAGCCGATCCTTGCCGCCAGGCTGACGAGGTCAAGTGGCGGAACCTCCAGGACTGTGAAATGAGCCAGCCCGAGCGGCGGTGCGTCTTTGGCAATGATCACGATGGTTCCTCCCAGATCCGCGGCCTTTTCGCCGCTTGGTTTCGGACCGCGGCGTCAGTCGCCGTCAGCTTGCGAAGCGTCGTTGAGAGCCGCAGCCAGGGCCCTCTTGAGGTTGGTGCCGGTTCTGTCGATGTGACGGCGCAAGGTCTCGCAGGCCTCTGATGATCGTCGTGCCACGGCCGCCTCAGCAATCGCGCTGTGTTCGCCCCGGACGTCGCAGTCGCCCGGATTCGTCGCAAGGAAGATTCTGCGATAGCGGTCGTTCAGGTTATGCAGCACTGAGCAGAAACGCAGGAGAAGAGGCATCCCACAGCCTTGGATCAACTGCCGGTGGAAGTCGTGGTGGGCCTCTTCCCAGGCTTCCAGGCTCGCCGGACGGGAGGGATCGCGCTCGATACGATTGAGGCGGTAGAGCGAGCGCATGACGTCGCTCTCCCATTCGAGATCGCCCTGTTCGATGGAGTGTTTGAGAGCGAGCGATTCGAACTCGACGCGAAGGCGGGTCACTTCGGCGAGGTTGCTTGTGGAGACTGGAGCAACCCGGTAACCGCGCAGATCCTCCAGTTCGACCAGTCCATCCGCGACCAGGCGCGAGAGGGCTTCGCGCAGGGGGCTGAGGCTGATGTCGTAGCCGGTGCGCAGCCGGTCGAGGTTGATTTTCGAGCCCGGCTTCATGTCGCCCCGAAGGATCGCCTGACGGATCTCGTGCGAAACCCTGCTGGCGATCGTCTTCTTCTCCCCGTCTTCGGGCGGGTGCTGCATGACCTTCATCTCACCGACGATCACTCCTGACCTCCAATATGGACCCTTTGCCTCAGCTTCACGGCTCAACTGCGAGCGGACCAGGCAGGTCCCTATGCAACACAATACAAACAATCAGGCGAATGCGAACGCCGAGCCTCACTCGCTGCGAAGATACCACCAATAATCGCCGATTGACAAGATAATCGATTATTCGTAATTAAACGATCATTCTAAACCCCGACAAGAGGGTTGGCCGAGCCGCTCGACCGCTACAAGAGGCCTTTGAGGAGGGAACGGATGATCATCCAGCGTCAGGAAGACGTCACAACAGCCGCTCTTATCGTCATGGAGCAAACGACGGATCCGCGCCTGCGTCAGATCATGGTCTCGCTCATTCGCCACCTGCACGGCTTCGTCCGCGAGGTCCGCCTGACGGAGGAGGAATTCCGCGACGCCACTGCCATCCTGAATGAGATGGGAAAGCTGGCGAGCGACACCCACAACGAGATAGTCCTGATGGCCGGTTCGCTTGGCGTGTCGTCCCTCGTGTGTCTCCTGAACAACGGCGATAACGGCACGACGGAGACCTCTCAGTCGCTGCTCGGTCCATTCTGGCGCCTGAACTCGCCACGTGTTGAGAACGGCGGCTCGATTATCCGATCCGATACGCCTGGCCCAACGATGTTCGTGACGATGCGAGTCGTGGATCGGGAGGGGCAGCCGATTGCTGGCGCCGAGGTGGATATCTGGCATTCCTCACCCGTCGGCCTCTACGAGAACCAGGACCCTGACCAGGCCGACATGAACCTGCGTGGCAAGTTCACGACCGATGCTGACGGCCGCATCTGGTTCCGCTCCGTGAAGCCCGCAGGCTATCCAATCCCGACGGACGGCGTCGTCGGACGATTGCTCGAGGCGCAGAACCGGCATCCCTTCCGGCCGGCTCATGTTCATGCCCTCGTGTTCAAGGAGGGTTACAAAACCCTGATCTCGCAGGTCTATGCCGACGACGATCCGAACCTTGAGACGGACGTTCAGTTCGGCGTGACCCGTGCGCTCGTCGGCAAGTTCGACCGCCATGACGAACCGCATCCAAGCGAGCCCGACGTGGAAGTGCCCTGGTACTCGCTCGACTACACATTCGTGATGGAGCCGGGCGAAGCCCGCCTGCCGAAGCCGCCGATCAAGTAACCCTTGTCCCAGACCTGGCCCGCGGCAGCCGCCGGCTGGCCCCATGTATGAACGGATGCCACGATGCTGACCGATGACGAGCGCCGCCGCGGCGCAGAGGATCTCTACAACGCCGATCGCGAGCGGAGAGTCATTCCGCAGTTGAGCCGGACCTTTCCCAACATCGAGCTGGAGGATGCCTATGCCATCCAGGGCATGTGGGCCCAGAAAAGGATCGCGGACGGCGCCCGGATCATCGGCCATAAGATCGGTTTGACGTCCCGCGCCATGCAGATGGCGTCCAAGATCACCGAGCCCGACTACGGCTATCTGACGGACGACATGCTGTACCGGGATGGCGCCCAGATCCCGGCCGGGCGCTTTATGGCGCCCCGGCTCGAGGTGGAGCTTGCCTTCGTCATGAGCGAAACGCTGGAGGGGCCGGGCATTCAGATCTACGACGTCATGCGGGCGACCGAGTTCGTCGTGCCGGCCCTCGAGATCATCGACTACCGGACGGAAGTGCCCCGTGCGATCACGGACACGATTGCCGACAATGCGGCGGCCGGCGGCATGATTGTGGGCGGCCGGACCGTTCGTCCCATGGATGTCGATATCCGATGGGTCGGCGCCACGCTCTCGAAGAATGGCATCATCGAAGAGTCTGGCGTGTCGGCCGCCATCATGGGCCATCCGGCTGCGGGAATCGCCTGGCTCGTCAACAAGCTCCACGCCGTGGGCGCCCGGCTCGAGAAGGGCCAGATCGTCCTTGCGGGCTCCTTCACGCGGCCCGTGTCCGTTGCGCCGGGCGACGTGATCCACGCGGATTATGGGCCGCTTGGAGCGATCGGCGTTTCGTTCGTCTGACAGGAGAGGGCCGATGCAACTCCCCGAAAATCGATTCAAGCAGGCGTTGAACGAAGGGCGGCAGCAGATTGGGCTTTGGTGCGCCCTGTCGAGTTCCTATGCGGCAGAGGTCGTCGCCGGGTCGGGGTTCGACTGGCTCCTGTTCGATACGGAGCACTCGCCCAGCAACGTCGAGATTGTGTTAGGCCTGCTTCAGGCCGTTTCGGCCTACGATGTCTCTCCGATCGTTCGGCCGGCGAGTAACGATACGGTGCTGATCAAGCGCTACCTCGACATAGGGGTTCAGACACTACTCATCCCATACGTTCAGTCGGCTGAGGAGGCACGCAGCGCAGTCGCGGCGATCCGTTATGCCCCGGATGGTGTCCGGGGCGTCTCGGCTCTCACCCGCGCAACCCGCTTCGGCCGGGTGGAGGGCTATGCCCGCCGAGCCGCCGATGAGCTCTGTCTCCTGGTCCAGATCGAAACCCAGCAAGCGCTCGATGAACTCGAAGCTATTGCTGCCGTTGACGGCGTGGATGGAATCTTTATCGGACCGGCCGACTTGGCGGCGAGCCTCGGGCATGTCGGGGACCAGGGGCACCCTGACGTCAAGGCCGCCGTTGAAGATGCCGTGCGGCGGATCCGAGCCTGCGGGAAGCCCGCCGGTATTCTGACGGGAGACACCGTGTTCGCCCAGCGTTGCATCGAGATCGGCACGACCTTTACCGCCGTTGGCGTAGACCTGGGCGTCCTAGCCCGTGGCACGGAGAAGCTTGCACGACAGTTCCAGGCCGAGGATACGTCCTCGCCGCACTCTGTGGCCAACGCTCGTTGAGGAGAGGCTTATGTTCGCAACCGCCGACCTCATCGATGCCCATGAAGCCGTCCTTCAATCTTGTGATCTCCAGTTTCGTGACTTCGGCGGACGGACCCGTTTCCATGGGCCCATCCGGACGGTCGCCTGCCGTGAGGACAACGTGCTCGTTCGTGCAACCTTGTCGCGGCCGGGCCATGGCAGTGTGCTCGTGATTGACGGTGGAGGGTTGCTGCATCGCGCCCTTGTCGGCGATGTGATTGCAGGGCTTGCCATCGAGAATGGCTGGGCCGGGATTGTGGTCAATGGAGCTATCCGGGATGCCGCCGCGATAGCGGCGATGCAGATCGGTCTCAAGGCGCTCGGCACCAATCCCCGCCGCTGTGCGAAGACCGGCGTCGGCGCCGTCGATGTCCCAGTCGCCTTCGGCGGCGTGATCTTCACGCCTGGGGCTCACCTGTACGCCGATGAGGATAGGATCGTGGTCTCCGAGCAGGCGCTTGAGATCATCGAGGGCGACTGAGCCGCATCACGAATGCTCGGAGTGCCGCATGCAACAAGAACAATGGCGCTTCGAGGAGGTATCTAACCAGGAGGAAACACATATGAGACACCTCAAGTCACTACTCACAGCAGCTCTCGTCGGAGCCGCTGCCTTGCTCGCAGGCGAAGCGAGCGCACAGGTGAGCGAACGGACTCTCCGCTGGGCGCAGCAGAATTCCCTGGAGCATCCACAGGGTCAGGGCGCGAAAAAGTTCGCCGAGCTCGTCGAACAGAAGAGCGGCGGCAAGATCAAGGTCAGAGTGTTTCCGAGTGGTCAGCTTGGAGGAGATCTTCAGAACGTGTCGGCCCTTCAGGGTGGCACGCTGGACCTGATGGTGTTGAATGCAGGCCTGCTGGTCGGCGTCGTGAAGGAATTCGCCGTTTTCGACCTACCGTTCCAGTTCAACACGCCGCAGGAGGCCGACGCTGTCGCGGATGGCCCTGTCGGCAAGAAGCTGTTCGACAAGCTGCCCGAGAAAGGCCTGATCGGACTAGGCTACTTCGAGCTTGGCTTCCGCAACGTCACCAACAGCAAGCGTCCCATCGCCAAGTTGGAAGACCTCCAGGGGCTCAAGCTGCGGGTGCTCCAGTCGCCATTGTTCATCGACATGTTCAACACGCTGGGGGCTAATACGATCGCGATGCCTTTCCCGGAGGTGTACACCGCCATGGAACAAAAGGTCATCGACGGGCATGAGAACCCGTTTACAGTGATCGCCGACTCCAAGCTCTACGAGGTGCAGAAGTACGTTTCGACGACCCGTCACATCTACAACCCGCAATCCGTGATCATGAGCAAGAAGAGCTGGGACAAGCTCTCGGACGAGGAGAAGAAGATCATCCAGTCATCCCTCGACGAGGCCAAGACCTACCAGCGCCAGGTCTCCCGGGAGGCCGAAGCCAAGGCGATTGCACTGCTCAAGGAAAAAGGCATGCAGATCAACGAGGTGTCACCTCAGGAGATTGCCCGCATGCGCGAGAAGATCAAACCGGTTCTCGACAAGTATTCGAAGGAAGTCGGCGAGGCCCTGGTTGCCGAGGTGAACGCCGAGATCGCTAAGAAGCGAGGCACGAACTGATCTCCCTGACTAAGGTGGGCTGGCTTCCCGGCCCGCCTCTTTTTTTGGCAGCCGCTGGCTCGGCGCTTGCCATGTCGAGCTTAACCGGACCTTCCGTTGAGGCAATTCAATAGCGATTCCGGAGATACTCGGCGGAACGTCCGAAAATGGCGCACATGAGCCGTAAGCGCTCGGCCCGCTTCGGCGCTTAAGAATCGACGTTCGTTGAGCGGCCGGAACGTGAAGGTTCGACCCGCTGCCGACTTTGATCTGTGAGTTCGTCGCAATTCTCGACCCGCTCTGTCTCAGGAATCCAGGCACTTCCGAGAAACGTTCAAAGCGACGACTTCATCACTACCTAACTGAGCGATGTGGCCGGGTGTTCGGCTTTGGCGTAGAATTGAATTCAGCTTTCAAGCCGACAGGCTAAATAACTGGTCGGGACATTACAGGAAGCGATGTAGAATCAAACGGCGGACCCCTTTTAGAGCAGGAAATGATGGCGATTAGGACGTTTCTTGCCTCGTCACTAGCTGTCGCTTTCTTTGTGCTCTCTCACGCCCATACCGCCGACATTAAGGACCGAACCATCAAGATTGATATCGGCTTAAGTGCCGATCATCCGCAAGGACAATCGGTCACGAAGTTCGCCGAAATAGTCAGTCAGAAGAGTCGCGGCAAGATCAAGGTGCGGCTCTTCGCAGGTGGCGCTCTCGGGAATGACGTTACAATGATCTCGGCGCTCCAGGGCGGCACACAGGAGATGACAATCCCCGACACCTCAACTCTGGTTGGGATTTCCGGGTTGAAGGAATTCGGACTGATCAATCTGCCGTTTCTGATCCAGAGCGGCCAAGAAGCCGGTGCCCTATTGGGCGGCCCGTTCGGGCAGAAGCTCATGGCCAAGCTTCCTGAGAAGGGCCTGATTGGGTTCGGGTTCTGGGAAAATGGCTTCCGTCAGGTAACAAACAGTCGCAGGCCGATCACCAAAGCTGAGGACTTTGCAGGCCTCAAGTTACGGGTCATTCAAAGCCCTCTGTTCATCGACACATTCCGGGAACTCGGAGCCAATGCGGTGCCGATGCCCTTCACAGAAGCTTACACCGCCCTTGAGACAAGACCATCGATGGGCAGGAGAATCCCCTCGCCACCATCCTCGCATCGAAATTCTATGAGGTACAGAAATACGCAGTCCAGTCCAACCACATCTACAGCGTTTGGGCTTTCTTGATGTGCAAGCGCTTCTGGGATCGCCTCACGCCGGACGAGCAGGCACTCATCACCGAAGCTGCCAAGGAAGCCAAGGACTTTGAGCGCAAGACCATTCAGGCGTTTGAACTTACTGCTCTCGATGAGCTCAAATCTAAGGGGGTGGAGTTTTCGATCTTGCCGGAGGCTGAAGTGACAAAGCTGAGGGAGAAGACCAAGGCTGTGCAGGAGAAGTTCACCGTCGAGTTTGGGCAAGCCAGTGCAGCAGAGATGATGTCGGACTTGGAGCGAATTCGCTCGACCAAACAGTAGCCTTGACGCTTCTATCATCTCCGATTGGCAATGGAGGTGCCGGCTCTCATTGACAGCACCTCGAAGCCACAACTCCAAGACCACGCCAAGGCTGCCCAATCCCTACTGACCTATGCTGAAGTTGATCGCGCCCTGGCAGGACGATCACCACGCCGGCTGACTTGTTTGCCTCGTGCGTCACTGGAATCTGTCAAGTCCGACGCTCGTTTGGAAGCAAACGTCGCCACCCAGTCCGTTTCACGGGCAAGGGCATCCTCGACGCAACCCTGAATATGATCAATCAAAACCTGCTGGGCCGTCGCGAAGTCTCGCGCCAAGGCGCATTCGAGAAGTTTTTGATGCTGGTTTGCTGCAGTTTCACCGCGGAAGACCACTGTCACCATCTGGTAGCGCAGATACTTATCGTAAATGGCAGCATGCGTACCGAGAAGCACCTTGGAGCCGCAGGCGGAGATCAGCGCGTGATGAAACTGCCAGTCGAATTGCTTCCAGATCTCTGGCTCGGAGTGGTCGCCGGCAAGCATCCGATTCTCGATCACTGAAAGCTTATGATAGGCGGCGACAACCCGGCTTTCCCAATCCAGATCACCTTGTTGGAAGGACTGCTCAAGGGCGTGACACTCAAGGAGCTGCCGCATTGCCGCCACTTCCCGGAAGTCCTCTGCCGAGACGGGCGCCACCTCAAACCCACGCTGGCCTTCAGCGACGGCTAAGCCCTCTGAGCACAGCCGGTTCAGAAGCTCCCGCAGCGTGCTGATACTTACATCATAGGCCTCACTGATCCGGTCGAGCTTCAGCTTCTCGCCCGGGATGAGCCGGCCGAACACGATGTCCGAGCGGATCCGGCGATAGGCGGTCTCGCCGACCGTCTCACGCTGCAAAGGATCTGCCAGCATGACTTTACACCCCCTAAACTTTTGCGTGGGCAGGAGCACAAATGGTCGTCGGAGCCAAAGCTATTGTTGGCTCTCGTCAATGAGACGCGCAAGCCGCTGAAGAGCCAATTGGTAACCTTGCGTCCCGAAACCGGCGATGACCCCAGAGGCAACGGTTGAGATATAGGAGTGGTGGCGGAACGCCTCACGTTTATGCACATTCGAGATGTGCACCTCGATGATCGGGAGCTCGCAGGCGTTCAGGGCATCGAGGATCGCGACAGACGTATGGGTAAAGGCAGCCGGGTTGATGACGATGCCAGCCGCCCGCTCCCGCGCTTCGTGGATCCAGTCAATGATCTGATGTTCAGCGTTGCTTTGATAAAACTCAATCTCAAGCTTAAGTTCAGCCCCGACGCGGCGGCATTCTGCCTCTACATCTGATAGGGTTTCATACCCGTAGATCGCCGGCTGGCGCTTTCCGAGAAGGTTCAGATTGGGGCCATTCAAGACATAGATGATGCGGCTCATAGTGGCTTTCCTGTTGCTGTTGGCTAAAGCTCATCTCGCGTTTGCACTTCTAGTGGGAAGGTGGCTCCATAAACTGCTCCCGGCCTCTTGTCCGGGCCACCTCCGACAGCGCGAGCCGAAAGGTCAATTCTCATCCAGACCTTGACAAGTCGGCTGGAGGCATCTGCCGTGATGGCGCGAGATGCCTCCGTTGGACACACACCATTCTCTGAACGCCTCCGCTGCTGTTGAGACCAATGCTTGCGCTGGGCGCAGACAATTAAGTCTTTGTTGCTTGTGGTATGCATACTGTGCAGACGAACTATGTCGCGTTTTCGCTGGTGTAGAGCGGCGAGCCGATCCATTTTTTTAGAAAGATCAAGAAGGAAACGCCTGAGGCCACGTTCTCTCTGAGAAGGATCCTCTCATGGCCACCACCCACTTCCGTGTTCAAGACCTGCCCGACCACAAGACAAAAATCCGCACACATTCACTGCTTCTGTTGCTTGGCCAGTTCGTCGCCAAAATGGTTAAGGTTGCAGGAGAAGCGGACCAAACCCACCAGGGACTTCGCCGTCAACGCTACGCAGCACTTCTGGGCTGACCGTCGCCGTCGCCATGCCCCAGCCACCGGAACATCACTTCTTCAAATAGCGGATAACCGTATCAATTACGGTTTCCCGCCGTTTGGCGAGCATGTCCGCTGACGCCATGTCTCTCTTGAAGATCTGCGAGAAAGTTGCACGGTTCGAGACGTTGAAGAAGCACAAAGCACTAATCGTCATGTGCAGATCGATCTCATCAATGCCTTTCCGGAAGATTCCATCCTTGACGCCTCGCTCGTAGATGCCTCGCAGCGTGTTGATCACAGAGACGTTCAATTCCTGGATCGCTCGTGAGCGCGCGAGATGGACGCCTTGGTGGATATTCTCGACCATCACGAGACGAATGAAGTCTTCATTCGAGTTCTGGTAATCAAACGTAAAGCCCACAAGAGCTCGGATGGCAGCCTCGGGCTCAAGACCGCCTAGGTCCAGTGTCGCTTCGATCTGCCTGATACGCCGGTAGGCGTCTTCGAGCACCGCAACGAACAACCCTTCCTTGTCCTCAAAGTAATAATAGATCATCCGTTTGCTGGTGTTTGTCTGGGCGGCGATCTCGTCGACGCGTGCTCCGCTATAGCCTTTCTCCGCGAATTCCTTGGTTGCTATTGCCAAGATGTTCTGCCGGGTCAATTCGGGATCGTACCCGCCACGGCCGGAGGTCGACCGCTTCGCGGCATGACTGGAAGGTTTAATGTCATGCATGGCGGTTACATCCTTCATGGCACACCATCGACCAGCCTCTTCTCACCTAAGCCTCTTGGGAAATGGCTCAGACCCAAGCCCGTTTTGAGAGCAAGTTCGCCTTAGCGTCAACGTGAAAGCTCCCAAGTACCAAACTAACTGGAGGGCGCAATATCTGTTCGCCTAAGGACGTAGAGGCGCACGTAAAAAACACCGATGATCCCTGTTGACTATACTAACTAGTTCGTACATTAATGGCGTCGCCCGGTGGACGCAAGCAGTCGAGAGCAGAGAAATGCCTCGATCCCGGGCAATAGCGAGGAAACTGCTCCGACCTAAGCGTCGGATCACCAAGAGGGACGTCATGGTCATGCCCATTGAAGGCATCCGACGCGCTGATCCCATGCTTCATGCAGGTACTGTCTGTTTCCAGTCGGCTGAGACCGGCAGTGGCAGCATCGGCAACTCCAGCCTGGCAGCACAGTACGCCTCCGCCCAATCTGTCCTGGTTGGTCTGATCGGATCCGGCATCCAGGCCTCCCGCACGCCCGCCATGCATGAGCGGGAAGGAGCCGAGCAGGGCCTCCGTTACATCTACAAGCTGATCGATCTCGACGTGCTCCGCCTCGGACCAGAATCTCTGCCTGAGCTTGTCACAGGTGCCCAACGTATGGGCTTTGCCGGGTTGAACGTCACATACCCCTGCAAACAGGCCATCATCCCACTGCTGGATGAACTGACACCGGATGCCCAAGCCCTCGGTGCTGTCAATACGGTCGTGTTTCGCGAGGGGCGTAGCATCGGACACAACACCGACTGGTGGGGCTTCGCGGAGAGCTTTAAGCGCGAACTGATGGATCTCGCCCGTGAACGGGTTGTGCAGTTCGGGGCCGGTGGCGCGGGTGCCGCTGTGGCACACGCCCTGCTGACCGTTGGCGTCGGTACGCTTGAGATCGTCGATACGGACAAGAGCCGTGCTGAGCAGCTCGCTTCCGAACTGTGCGAGCGCTTTGGCGGCGAGCGCGCTGCGGCGGCCGATGACCTCAAGCCGGCAGTGTCGCGTGCGAACGGCATTGTCAACACAACGCCCGTCGGAATGGCCAAATATCCCGGCATGGCACTTCCCGCGCCTCTTCTGCACCCAGGCGTCTGGGTTGCGGACATTGTCTACTTCCCCCTTGAGACGGAACTGCTGCGAACAGCCCGTGCCCTGGGCTGCCGCACCATGGGCGGCGGCGGCATGGCTGTGTTCCAGGCTGTCGGAGCCTTCCGTCTTTTCACCGGCATTGAGCCCGATCCGGAGCGAATGAGGCAACACTTTCAATCGATGTGACGCGTCCAGATCAATAAAACCAATAAGGACGCAAACCAGAGGAAACGCCGATGAACATGATTGTGGAAGGCTACTTTAAGCTGCTGAAGATCCTGATTGCGCTTTTCTTGGCCATCATGGTGGTCCTGGTCTTCGGTAATGTGGTGCTGCGCTACGCATTCAATTCGGGCATCACCGTCTCCGAAGAGCTCTCGCGCTGGCTGTTCGTCTGGCTCACCTTTCTCGGCGCGATTGTGGCCCTGCGAGCGCGCGGTCATCTTGGCGTGGACACCTTGGTCAAGCGTCTGCCCAATGTCGGCAAGCGTGCCTGCCTCATCGTCAGCCAAGTCCTCATGCTCTACGCCACTTGGCTTCTCCTCCAGGGCAGCTGGGAGCAGACCCTGATCAACTGGGATGTGGCGGCACCGGCCTCTGGTCTGTCCACCGGCTGGTTCTACGGCGTTGGTGTGGTTTTCGGTATTTCAACGGGGCTCATTCTGCTTGCCGATCTCTACCGAACCGTGACTGGGAAACTCTCCGACGAGGAACTCGTCATGGTCAAGGAGTCGGAGGAGCAGGAGGAGCTTGAGGCCTTGCAGCACGAGCTCGCCGAGCGCGACCGCCGCGAAAGCGAGCTTGCCACCCCCGCAGCCGGACCTCGGAGGGCGCAGTCATGACCATCGCCATCTTTGTCGGTTCCCTTCTCGGCACCATGGCCATCGGCATGCCGATCGCCTACGCCCTGCTCATCAGCGGCATCGCCCTGATGGTCTACATGGATATGTTCGACGCCCAGATCGTGGCGCAGAACATCATCAACGGAGCCGATAGTTTTCCGTTGCTAGCCGTGCCCTTTTTCATGCTGGCCGGTGAGATCATGAACACCGGCGGCTTGTCGAAGCGCATCGTCAATGTCGCTCTCGCGCTGGTCGGACACATCAAGGGTGGCTTGGGCTACGTGGCGATCCTCGCTGCCTGCATCCTGTCGGCCCTGTCGGGCTCTGCGGTGGCCGACGCGGCGGCGCTCTCGGCCTTGCTCGTGCCGATGATGGTGCAGGCCGGCCACGACAAAGCGCGCTCCGGCGGGCTGATCGCGGCTTCGGGCGTCATCGGACCGGTGATCCCGCCCAGCATCGGCTTCGTGATCTTCGGCGTGGTAGGCGGCGTGTCGATCACCAAGCTGTTCTTGGCCGGCCTGGTTCCCGGCATCCTCATCGGCCTCGGCCTCGCTTTCGCCTGGTGGTGGGAGGTGCGCAAGGAGACCATCGTCAGCCCGCCCAAGAAGTCCGCCCGCGAGATCCTGCGGGCGTTGCGCGAGGGTGTCTGGGCCTTGGTCCTGCCCTTCATCATCATCTTCGGACTGAAGTTCGGGGTCTTCACGCCGACGGAGGCAGCCGTGGTGGCGGCGGTGTACTCGCTGATCGTGGCGGTGTTCGTCTACCGCGAGCTCAAGATCTCGGAACTGTTTGCGGTGTTCGTGACATCGGCCCAGACAACAGCTGTCGTCATGCTGCTGGTGGCCGCCGCGCTGGTCTCGGCTTGGCTGATCACGGTATCGGAGATCGCCACCTCCGTGGTCGACCTGCTCCAGCCGTTTATGGACAACCAGACGATGCTGCTCGTGGCCATCATGGTGATTGTGGTGATCGTCGGCACGGCGATGGACATGACGCCGACCATCCTAATCCTGACCCCGATCCTGATGCCGGTGATCAAGGCGGCGGGAATCGACCCGGTCTACTTTGGCGTCCTGTTCATCGTGAACAACTCGATCGGCCTGATCACGCCGCCGGTCGGCACAGTGCTCAATGTCGTGGCCGGCGTCTCGCGCATCAGCATGGAAGACCTGATGAAGGGTGTCTGGCCCTTCCTGCTGGCGCAGCTTGTCGTGCTGTTCCTGATGGTGCTGTTCCCGCAGCTCGTCATGTGGCCAGCCAAACTGATCGGAGGGTAGCAGACGACAATCCACAACCATGGTGCCGCGCACCGACAAACCATTCTGAGGAAACGTGAGGGAGATCAGAGTTATGAAGCATTTCGGTAAGATCATCGGTAGCGTCCTGTTGAGCAGCGCATTTCTGTTGCCAGGTTCAGCGAACGCCGAGATCAAAGAGCGCACCATTCGCTTTGCGTTCCAGAACGCGCAGGAGCATCCACAAGGGCAGGGGGCCAAGAAGTTCGCGGAACTGGTCGAGCAGAAGAGTGGCGGCAAGATCAAGGTCCGTCTGTTCCCCAGCGGTCAGCTCGGCGGCGATCTGCAAACCGTCTCAGCGCTCCAAGGCGGCACCATTGATATCACGGTCCTGAACGCCGGCCTGCTCGTCGGCCAAATCAAGGAGTTTGGCCTCTTTGACCTGCCGTTCCTGTTCGACAGTGCGAAGCAGGCGGACGCCGTGGTGGACGGCCCCTTCGGCCAGAAGCTCTCAGAGTCTCTCGCTCCCAAGAACCTTGTCGGCCTCGGTTACTGGGATCTTGGCTTCCGCAATCTCACAAACAGCCGACGTCCTGTGACGAAACTCGAGGACATTCAGGGCCTCAAGGTTCGCGTCGTGCAGTCGCCGCTCTACATCGAGCTGTTCAACACGCTCGGGGCCAACGCCGTGCCGCTGCCGTTTCCGGAACTCTACACGGCGTTGGAGCAGAAGACCGTCGATGGCCAGGAAAACCCCGCGACCGTCATCCAGACGTCGAAGTTCGCCGAGGTCCAGAAATTTCTCACCTTTACCCGGCACGTGTACAACCCGCAGATCCTGATCTTCAGCAAGCGTGTTTGGGATCGCTATGACCCTGAAGAGAGAAAGCTCATTGAAGAGGCCGCTGCGGAGGCGAAAGCCTACCAGCGTCAGGTCTCCCGTGATGCCGAGGCCAAGGCGGTTGAGCAGCTCAAGGCCCAGGGCATGCAGCTGACGGAGCTGTCTCCCGAGGAGGTCGCAAGGCTGCGGGACAAGGTAAAGCCCGTCACCGAGAAGTTCGCGAAGGAAGCGAACGAGGCTGTCTCTAAAGAACTCTTTGCGGAAGTCGTGAAGGCCCGCGCAACGCGCTGAGCCCCTACCGAATGTTATGCGTGCTGGCGGACAACCGCCGCCAGCACAACCATCAGCATCTCGCAAAACGAAGGTAGCAAAGCCGTGCAAACCGCCATCGCCACTGTTTGTCTCAGCGGTACATTGGACGAAAAGCTCCAAGCTATCGCGGCAGCTCAGTTCAAGGGGGTTGAAATCTTCGAGAACGACCTGTTGTCCTTCAACGGGACGCCAACGGACGTGCGCCGTATGGTCGAGGACCTTGGCCTGGCCACAGCTGTCTTCCAACCTTTCCGGGACTTCGAGGGGATGCCGGAGCCAAAGCGCGCCAAGGTGTTCTCGCGTGCCGAGCGGAAGTTCGACGTCATGCAAGAACTCGGCTGTGACTTCCTGATGGTCTGCAGCAATGTCTCACCCGATAGCCTCGGCGGCATAGACCGGGCTGCGGCAGATTTCCATGAACTCGGGGAGCGAGCAGCTAAACGCGGCATGCGGGTTGCCTTCGAGGCGCTGGCCTGGGGCCGACACGTCAATGACTATCGCGATGCCTGGGAGGTCGTCCGCCGTGCCAACCACCCGGCGGTCGGTCTCGTCCTCGATTCCTTCCATATCCTCGCGCGTGAGACGGATTTGACAACAATCCGTTCGATTCCAAAGGATCGGATCTTCCTCGTCCAGATGGCCGACGCGCCACGCCTTGATATGGACTACCTGTCTTGGAGCCGACATTATCGCTGTTTCCCAGGCCAAGGGGATCTGCCCATTGACGCCTTCATGGACTCCCTGCAGGCAACGGGTTTTGACGGCTTGCTCTCGCTTGAGATCTTCAATGACCGCTTCCGGGCAGGATCCGCCCGCAGCGTTGCGCTCGATGGGCAGCGCTCGCTGCTCTTCATGCTCGATCAGCTCCAGCGACGGACGAGCGTTTCGGTCCCGGGTTTGCCGGAGCTTCCCCCTCGCGCGACTTGCCGTGGAGTGGAGTTCGTCGAGTTTGCCATGGACGAGAGAAGTGCGAAGCCTTTTGAGCACGTTCTTCGGGGACTTGGCTTCGCTAAGGCTGGCAAGCATCGCTCGAAGGATGTCACGCAGTGGCGCCAGGGCGACATCAACATAGTGGTGAACCGTGACAAGGAGGGCTTTGCTCATTCCTTCAACATCACCCATGGACCATCCGTTTGTGCCATTGCATTGCGGGTCGATGATGCACCAGCGACGATTGATCGCGCCATCCGGCTCCTGGATCAGCCCTTCCGGCAGGCTGTGGGCCCGGGAGAGTTGGACATTCCAGCCGTTCGAGGTTTGGGCGGAAGCCTGATCTACTTCGTCGATCAAAAAAGTGGGCTCGACCGTCTTTGGGACACGGACTTCGAGCGCGTGAACAATGGCGATTTTACGGGCGCAGGGCTCACTGTCTTCGATCATGTGTCCCAGTCGATGTTTTATGAGGAGATGCTGACGTGGCTTCTCTTCTACGTCTCCCTGCTCGATGTGCAGAAGACGCCGGTCCAGAACGTGATTGATCCTGGCGGCGTCGTGCAAAGCCAGGTGGTGGAGACCAGTGATGGAACATTCTGTCTCGCTCTCAACGCCTCTCAGAGCCGGCAGACCCAGTCGTCCCGCTTCCTGACGGATATGTTCGGCTCAGGGGTTCAGCATATCGCTCTGGCCACCTCTGATATCTTCGCGACGATCGAACGGCTGAAAGCGAATGGTGTCGAGTTGCTGCCTATCCCTGAGAACTACTACGAAGACCTCGAGGCGCGCACAGATCTCTCGGAAGAGGAGATCGAACGCCTGCGAGCCGGCAACATCCTTTACGATCGGGAGGGCACAGCCGAGTTCTTCCAGGTCTACACGAGAACGCTAGAGAACGGGTTCTTCTTCGAGATTGTGGAGCGTCGCGGATATAAGGGCTTTGGCGCAGTGAATGCCCCCATCCGCCTTGCCGCGCAAACGCGTCTGGCGCCTCCGCCGACTATGCCGAGGCTCAGATGAATCAGGGAGTGCCCCTATGCACAGCGAAAACATGCCGAGTGAAGTGAAAGAGTCCCGGCAGGAGGAGAGTATGAGCCTGGAAGGTGGATTCTATCAACGGGACAGGAGCTGGCACCCGCCGGCTTTCACGCCGCAATACAAGACCTCCATCCTGCGCTCCCCACGATATCCGCTGCTCTCGCTCG
>NZ_QDAH01000085.1 GCF_003075415.1 Microvirga sp. KLBC 81 | reverse complement strand
GAGAGCCAAGATGAGTGAATCACGAAGCCGCCACACCGCATAGCCCCAACGATTCCGTCAGAACTGCCGTTGCTCTAGAAGTGGATGCTGCGGGGGCGATAAGGTGCTTCGAGCGCTGCGATCTCCGAGGCATCGAGCTCAAGCCGGAGAGCGCTCAGGGCATCATCGAGATGGGAAAGACGCGATGCTCCAATGATCGGAGCGGTGACGCCGCTTTTCTGCAGCACCCAGGCAAGCGCGACCTGAGCCATCGGAACGCCGCGAGCCACAGCAACTCTCTCGACGGCGGCGATGACCTCGGGGTCATTGGCGGAGGTATCCTCATACATCGTCTTGTTGAGGGCATCGCTTGTCGAGCGATCCGTCTTTGTACCCCAAGGCCGCGTCACCTTTCCAGCGCCCAGTGGTCCCCACGGAATGACGGCGATGCCGTCATTGCGGCACAGCGGCAGCATCTCCCGCTCCTCCTCACGATAGACCAGACTAATCTGGTTCTGCATCGTCATGAATTTGGTCAATCCATCGAGCTCGGCGGCGTGCTGGTACTTGAGAAACTGCCACACATACATGGACGATGCGCCGATGTAGCGGGCCTTCCCTGCCTTCACTACATCGTGCATGGCCTCCATCGTCACCTCGTAGGGCGTATGAGGATCATGCCGGTGAATCTGATAAAGATCGACGTAGTCCGTCCCCAAGCGCTTCAGGCTGAGATCGATCTCATGCATGATCGCTTTGCGGGACAGACCTGCACCGTTCGGGCCAGGCCTGACGCGGTTGCAGACCTTAGTCGCCAAGATCAACTCGTGTCGTGGAGCCAGCTCCTTGGTCAGGATTCCCGTCACCTCTTCCGAAGACCCTTCGGCATAGGTGTTGGACGTATCGAAGAAATTGATACCGCTTTCCCATGCCTTACGAAAGAGCGGGCGCGCCTCATCAAGTTCCAATACCCAGGGCCGCTTGGCGAGCTTCCGCCCGAAAGACATTGTCCCAAGGCAGAGCCGGCTGACCTCGATCCCCGTTCGGCCCAATCGAACGTATTCCATATTTCAGAACTCCGGCTGGTTTGACTTTGCAGGGATTGCGCTGCGGCCTTTATCTGTCGAAGCGTTCGACCTGCGCGGCTGTTCAAGGCGTTTAGATCCACAGCACCTGCTGCCGCGGCTGTCGTCCTTAGTGTTCGCTCACCAGAAAATCGAAATCGCAGCCCTTATCGGCCTGAGTGACGGCTCGATCGAACAGAGCGGCGTAGCCGCGCGCTCGTGGCTTGGCCCGTGCTGACCATTGTGCTCTGCGTTCCGACAGCTCCGCATCGGATACAAGAAGGTCCAGCCTTCGTGCGGCGACGTCCAACCGGATCCGGTCCCCTGTTCTCACGAAGCTGAGCGGCCCGCCCACTGCCGCCTCCGGTGAGATGTGAAGCACAACCGTGCCGAAGCCTGTTCCGCTCATGCGGGCATCGGAGATCCGCACCATATCCTTGACTCCCGCTTTTGCGAGTTTCGCAGGGATCGGCAGATATCCTGCTTCAGGCATTCCTTGACCGCCTCGAGGGCCGGCATTGCGCAAGACAAGTATGTCTTCGGGTTTCACATCAAGGTCAGGCAAATCGATCCGTGCAACGAGGTCTTCTACTCCATCGAAGACCAGAGCTCGCCCCTCATGCTGCATTAGGGATGGGGATGCTGCTGATTGCTTGATGACTGCTCCATTCGGAGCCAAGTTGCCGTGCAGAATGGCAATGGCGCCCCGAGAGGATACCGGAGCCTCGATCGTCCGAATTGCTTTTCTTGGAGTCGGATCGGCTCTCGCTGTATCCAACACCTGCCAAAAGGGCGTTGGCGACACGCTGAGAACGTCCAGATCGAGGAAATCCCGCACCTCCGCCATCAGCGCCGGGAACCCACCTGAGGCGTGAAAATCCTCCATATAGTATTCCCCTGACGGCTTCAGATCGACAAGAACAGGCACAGCTCGCCCAATCCGGTCCAACTCGTCGAAATCCAGCTGCAATCCGACACGTCCTGCGATTGCCGCCAGATGAATCACGGCGTTTGTGGAACCTCCCATCGCCTGCAGAACAACCATGGCATTGAGCAAGGACTTTCGGGTCAGGATGTCACGCGGCGTCAAATTTTCGGCAATCAGTTCGACCGCACGGCGTCCTGTGTTCTCCGCAATGCGCATCCGTTCGGCATACACGGCGGGGATCGATCCGCTGTAAGGCAGGCTCAAGCCAAGCGCCTCGCAAAGGCCGGACATGGTGCTGGCCGTCCCCATGACCGAGCAGGTGCCGATGCTGGGCACCAGACGCCCACTGACTTCTTCGATCTCTGAAGCATCGATGTCGCCACCGCGATATCGCGCCCAAAACCGGCGGCAATCCGTACAGGCTCCCAGCCGTTCTCCGCGATGGGATCCCGTCAGCATCGCTCCGGTGGGAAGAACAATGGCCGGTCGGTTCGCACTCGCGATCGCCATGATCTGAGCCGGCAATGTCTTGTCGCATCCGCCGATCGCAATGATCGAATCCACGGGAAGGGAGAGGATCATCTCCTCAGTATCCATGGCCATCAGATTGCGGAGGAACATGGATGTCGGGTAGGCGAATGACTCGTGAAGCGTAATGGTGGGAAAGACCATCGGCATTCCGCCGGCCAGCATAACACCGCGCTTCACTGCTTCGATGAGCTGCGGAACGTTTCCATGACAGGGGTTGAAATCGCTGTAGGTATTCGTGATTCCTACGATGGGACGCTCGATTGCATCCTCCGAATATCCCATCGCCTTAATGAAGGCCTTGCGCAAGTAGGCTGAGAATTCTGGGTCTCCATAGCTTGTTAAGCCTCTTCGCATCCCAGAATTCATGGCATTCCCCCTAAAGTGACTTTGCGAAGCAAAAACTCACTTACTTTGCAGATCAAACAAACATGGCCCCAGATGCAGGATCCGTTCTACGCCAGATGCTTTTTCGCAGCCTGGATGTAGATGCTCTTTGCAGGCAAGAGGTGACGACGGCACAATTCAACGAGCCTCTCGCGATCTCCTTCTTCCAAGGCCTTGATCATCTGATGGTGCTCGTCTCGCGCGCGTTTGTGCTCGCCAGGGTCGGCTAGCGCGTAGAACCTGATGCCGTGGGTCCGATGCTCGTACTCCTCTATCGACTTCGCCAGGAATGGATTGCTGCAAAGTCCGAACAGAGTGCGGTGAAATTCAATGTTTGACCGAAAGACCATTCTGAAATCCACGTCAGCCACTGCCTTGTCATGGACGTGTTGAATGCTCTTCAATCTGTCGAGATCGGCCTTTGGGAGCGGCAACGGGATGAGCTTGGCGGCGTGAGTTTCAAGCACGCTTCGGACGTCATAAAGCTGCAACACAATCTCGGCGCTATAGGCTCGAACGGAAGAGCCGCGGTTCGGGATGCGCTCAACGATCCCCATGCGCTCCAACTCGACCAGAGCCTGCCTGATCACGTGGCGCTTGGCCCCGAAGCGCCCCATCAGATCTTCTTCGATCAGCCGCTCACGTTGGTGAAGACGCCCGAGAACGATATCTTCTTCCAGGGAGTTGACGACATGACTCAGTATTTCTTGTCCCGGCGCAGATGCCGATTGGTCTTCCAATTGGAGCGAGTCAGCCATGTAAGAAATTCCGATATTCGTAAAAAGGCTCTCGCTCTTGAATACAGTTGCAGGCCGAGAGCTGCCCCATGAGAAAAGGGGCTGAACAACATCTAACTAGGTATGCCGCCATCGACTGTCAACAAAGTTATCAATAATCTTGTTGACAGCATTTTTGAAACCGATCAAGCTCACCTTAAGTAAATCGATAAAAAGGTCCGCAATGGCGTCGGCATTCCAGTGTTGACGACACAAGGTTGAAGGCGCGCGTCATCTTCGTCTTGGAGGCGAGTGCTTTGCTGCGAGTTGTATTCAGATCCAAGCCCACGCGTCTCAAAGAGGCCCCTTTCGACCTCAGAAGGTACGGGCGCTCGAGCCAAGCTTTGATGGCAACGCACCAAGCAATATCGCCAGACGACCCGCCGCAGTTCAGGCGGGCAGAACTGGGATGGCCCGCAGTGGCGCCCTTCTCATCCATGCGCCCAACCTCAAACAATTCAAAGCCGCGCCAGTACGACAAACCAGACAGGACCTTGGGAAACGATGGATCTAATAAATAGCAAGACAACTACGGATCAGGGGACTGGAACGAGTTCGGTGGAGCCATGGTATCGCTCGCCCTTTCGCATGTTCCAGACGAACTTGCTCGAGTTCGACGCAGACATGGATGTCGAGAAGGTCCTGGATTTCATCCAGGACTTTGGCTGCGATGCCTGGCTGGTGAATGGCGGTGGCATCCTGTCGTTTTATCCAACGAAGCTCGAGCACCAGACCAGAAACCCTTACCTCGACAAGCGGCCGAGCGGTGACCTCTTCGGCGATGCTGTCGAGGCGGGCCACCGTCGCGGTATGCGTGTTCTGGCGCGCATGGATTTCTCCAAGGTCAGCGAGGCGGTCGCCGACCGGCATCCCGACTGGCTTTTCGTCAGCCCAAAGGACGGTGGCCGACAGGTCATGGAAGGCCAGGTCAGCGTCGATCCAAGCAGCGCGTATTATCAGGAAAAGCTGTTCGAGGTTGTCGACGAGATGATCGACAACTACCCGCTCGACGGTTTCTTCTTCAACATGTTCAGGTTTGCGGAATACGACTACGCCAAGCGCTATCATGGTGTTTCGCAATCGGAGTCATGCCGGCGCGGCTTTGCCGAATTCAGCGGTGGAAAGCCGCTGCCGAAAGGCCCCGAGTCGCCGCATTACGATCTCTGGCGGACTTATGCGAACGAAGTCACCCGCAACCTGAGCACGCGCATTGCCGAGCATATCAAGAGGCGGCGGCCCGACGCCTGCCTGCTGCGGTCCGATGACCTTGTCTTCTTCGAGGCGAACAACGAAGTGGGCCGCGAGCTGTGGCATCATCATGTCAACGAGCGGGTCAGCGCATTCCGCACGCAGCGTCCTCAGCGGCCGGTGCTTTGCCACTGCGTGACCTTCATCGACATGCCGTACCGGATCGCGAGCGAACAGCCCGAGCATTTCGCGCAGCATCTGATCCAGGGCATCTCGCGCGGCGCCAATCCGTCCACCTACATCATGGGCGTTCCCGGAGAAATCGAATACCAGTCTCTGGGCGTTGCAAAGGAGATCGTCCGTTTTCACCGCGACAACAACGAGGTCTATCGCGGCCTGACTCCTGCCGCCCATATCGGCTTGGTCCGGCCCGATGTGTTGGCCACGAGCATGGCGCGCTACAACGAGTCGAATGCGGAGTTCCGTGGGCTTTACTTATCGCTGCAGGAAAAGCACCTGCCATTCGATGTTGTGCCCATGGAGGGTATTCCCGACATGGCCTCGAATGGAGGCTTGAAGCGCTACTCGGTGCTGATCGTCCCCGATGTCAGTGGCCTGAAGCCTGCCGCCGTCCAAGCCCTCGATGCCTTCGTCGCCTCCGGTGGCCGCCTCCTGCTCACCGGTCGCTCTGGGTTCGATGAGAACGATCTTGCGCAGTTGGCAGCCATGCCGGCAGGCCGCATCACCGAACGAACCACCGACCCGCACGCTCTGAAGTCGGTCTACGTCACGGAGCGTGCTCCGGAAGAAGGTCGCCGGTACTTCGCGCCCGTCTCTCCCGTCTTCGGGGCACATTACCGGGTCGAGGCGAAGGCCGATTCCCAAGGGAGGCTCGTCTTTTTGCCGCAAGCGGCCTACGGGCCTCCGGAAAAGTCCTATGGACACAAGGCCGACGGCACGCCGGCCTACTACCTCGACGGAGCCGGCCGCGTTGCCCTGGTGCCATGGACGGTCGGGCGTTCATACCATGAGCTAGGTCTCAGCACGTCGCGGGACATTGTAGCTGATCTAGTGCGAGAACTGCTCGGCAATGACGAGCCGCTCAGCGCGGAACTGGCCGAACATATCGAGCTGACCCTGCAGCACCGCGGGAACGACCTCGTGATCCACCTGATCAATCTATCGGGAGCCCGGCGCAAGAATTACGGCCCGCACGTGACAATCGGTGGCGGTCGCCTCCGACTGGCCGGTGCAGCGCCGTCTGCCAAGGCCCGGGCGCTTGTCGCCGGAACCGACTGCGAGGCCACTCGTGAAGGCAAGGATCTCATCATCAACCTGCCCGACATCGAACGCTTCGAAGTCGTGCTGATCCAGGAACATTAGACAGAACCATGACGCACAACACCGCTCCAGCAGTTCAGGGCAGCATGCGTTCGATAAAAAGCGTGTTGGCGACTGTCCCCTTCAAGCCCGATGAGATCGAGCAATTGCGGCAAGCGTTCGCTCCGGCCGAGTTCATCCACTGCTCATCCGCGGACGCAAAGACGATCGAGGAAGCGCTTCGGTTCGTGGATGTCGCCGTGATCGACGGAGACCTCGACGACCGGTATGTGGAAGCGCCAAATCTGAAGTGGGTGCATTGCGATCATTCCGGCCTCACCCGCTCGGCGCGCGCGGATGTGTTCGAGAAGGGGCTGATCGTCACCGGGTCGGCAGGGCGTTCGGCGCCGGCTCTTGCACAGCACGCCTTCTACTTCGCCCTCGCGCTGACATTCGACGCGAAACGGCTCCTCGAGAACCAGGCCGCGCATGTCTGGCGCGGCATTCCGGGTTACATCGACAAGCTCGGGCTTCCCGGCAAGACACTCGGGGTCGTGGGATACGGCAGGACCGGCTTCGAGATGGCGGCCCTCGGCAAGGCCTTTGGCATGAAGGTGATCGTCTATACCCGCAGCGTTCCCGACTCGGCTCCGAACGTCGACACGCTCCTGTGCGCGGAGCGGGGGGACCGCCTGGACCCGCTTCTCGTCGAGTCGGACGTCATCATGCTGGCGACTCAGCTGACCGATGCGACCTACCAGATGTTCTCGACCGAACAATTCGCTCGCATGAAATCTTCGGCGTACATCATCAACCTGGCGCGCGGTCCCGTGATCGACGAGGCCGCTCTCCTGCAGGCCCTGAGGAGCGGGCAGATCAGCGGCGCGGGGCTCGACGTCTTCGACAAGGAGCCGCTTCCACCGGACTCGCCGCTCTGGGACGCGCCCAACCTCCTCATTACGCCGCATATGACGCCCGCAATGCCGGACAAGACGCAGCGATCCATCGACATGATCGTGGCGAACATCCGGCACTACATCGAAGGTGATCCGATGATCAATGCGATCACCGAAAAGGATGTGTTCACGCCCAGAGGGGAGATCACACCCTCGCACTGAATTCATTTTCGGACTGCGGCGCATCGAATGCTCGCGATCGATGCGCCGCGCTCGACCATTTCAAGAACAGCGAGTCATCAGGGAGGAGCCTATGAAACTGAAATCAGTTGCCAGCGCAGCTTTCTTGGCTGCCGGCGCGGTCTCATTGACCACTGCGACCACGGCGCTTGCCCAAGGCCGCGACAAGCCGTTCACGGTCGTTCTCGCTGTCGAACCGGACTCGCTCGACCCATGCGATACCCAGACGGCGCAGAACGCCAACGTCGTCCGTGGGAACGTTTTCGAATCCCTGACTCACGTCAGCCCGGTCACTGGCCAGGTCGAGCCGATGCTGGTCGAGTCGTGGAAGCATGTCAGCGAGAAGGTTTGGGAGTTCAAGCTCAAGCAGGGCGTGACATTCCACGACGGAACTCCGTTCGACGCGAAGGTCGCCGCCGCCAACATCAAGCGCACGCAGGCGGGCGTCGACTTCTATGGCGGCAAGCTGGCCTGCTACAACAGCGAACAGTTTCCGGAGCACGTGGAATCGGAAGCCGTCGACCAATACACGCTGAGGGTGACCACGCCCCGGCCGGATCCGATCCTTCCGCTGCGGCTTTCCTATGTCGACGTGGGTGACCTGGCCAGTCAGACCAAGACGGACAAGATCACGAACCCGATCGGCACCGGCCCCTACAAGTTCGTGAGCCGCACGCAGGGCGAGTCGATCAAGTTGACGCGCTTCGACGGCTACTGGGGCACCAAGCCTGAAGTCAAGGACGTGGTTTACCTCTACCGTGCCGAGCCGACAGTTCGCGCCGGCATGATCACCACCGGTGAGGCTCAGCTCGCGACGGCGATCCGAGCCGAGGACGCCACCGGTGACGACCGCACGGTTTCCTATAAGGATAACCGCATCGTTCTGATGCGCACGAACACCTATAAGGAACCCTTCATCGACCCGCGCGTACGCATGGCCGTTTCGCATGCCATCAATCGCGAAAAGATCGTCCCGGCGCTCATGGGGATTACGGGCTCACCCTGGTATCAGATGCTCGGACCGCAGGTGAACGGCTATATCCCAAACTTCGATAAGACGGATGCGCTCAAGTACGATCCGGAAAAGGCCAAGGCGTTGATCGCGGCCGCTAAAGCGGACGGTCATCCTGTGGATACCGAATTCGACCTCGTCACGAGACCCGATATCTTCCCCGGAGGTGACGAAGTCGTTCAGGCGATCGCCCAGGACCTCAAGAGCGTCGGCTTCAAGTTCAAGGTCCTGAGCATCGAGACGAGTGCGTGGCTCAAGTACCTCCGCAGGCCTTTCCCGCCGGAGCAGCGGGCGACCCTCCAGATGATCTCGCACGACAATACGTCCGGCGATGCCAGCTTCAGCTTCCCGAAATACATCACGTGCGAGGGAGCAGTTTCCGCGACCTGCAATCCCGAGATCGACAAGATCATCAAGGAAGCGGATGTCGCCGAAGGACCGAAGCGCGCCGAACTCTACCAGCAGGCCGCGAGGATCCTCTACACGAAGGAAAGCTCGATGATCGGCATCGCCGAACAGGCGCGGCTGATGATGCTCGGAGAAGGTGTTCAGTACAAGCCGAATCCTCTGTCAGGCTTGGAGATCCGGATCGCTGACATTCGCCTTTCAAAATAGGTGGTTCCCCTTGCGGGTTGCCTGAATGTGGGTGCCGGGCTGCAAAGGCCCGGCACCAACGATGACTGGAGAGAAAGCCGATGTTCACTTTCATCAGGCGCCGCCTCATTGCCAGCGCGATCACCTTGGTCGGCGTCGTTGTCCTCGTCTTCTTTCTTGCGAGACTCACCGGATCTCCGGTCGACCTGTTCTTCCCTGAAGGCGCTTCGCCGCAGCGGATCGCGGAATTCAACCGCGTCTACGGCTTGGACAAGCCCGTGATCGAGCAGTTTGGGATCTTCGTGATCAACGCCCTGCGCGGCGACTTCGGCAATTCCATATGGCAGCAGCGTCCAGCGATGGCGGCCGCGTGGGGTGAGGTGCCGATGACGCTCCTTTTGGCTCTCATTGCAATGAGCGTCTCAATTCTTGTCGCTCTGGTACTGGGATCATTGGCTGCGACGCATCGCTTCGGGGCGATCGACCGCGTCGTCACCTTCGTCTCCCTGGTTGCGGGCAGCATTCCGAGCTTCTGGTTCGCACTGGTCGGAATTCTCGTCTTCGCCGTTCAACTGCACCTCGTCCCAACCTCCGGAAGCGCGTCTCCCCTCGCCTGGGTCCTGCCGGTAGCCACGCTCAGCCTGGGTCCCATCGGCATACTGACCCAGGTCGTTCGCGGCGCGATGATCGATGTTCTCACATCGGGTTATGTTCGCAACGCTCGGGCGCGCGGCTTCAATTCACGCCGCATCGTTTACCGTCACGCTTTGAGGAATGCCGCACTGCCGATCATCTCCGTCGCGGGTGATATAGCCGCCGGTATGGTCAACGGAGCCGTGATCGTCGGCGTCGTCTTCGCGTTTCCCGGAATTGGGAGGCTGATCGTCGGCGCCATTCTCAACCGCGACTACCCCGTTCTGCAGGCGAGCGTCGTGGTTGTCGGAATCTCGGTGATCGTGCTCAACTTCATCGTCGACCTCATCTACATGGCCGTGGATCCTCGTGTGCGTCTGACCTGAAGGGTAATTCTGCATGACCACAACATCTCTCGCCACACCAAGAGCGAGTCTGCTGTCGAAAGTGCGGACCTCCGCCCGGTGGCAGATGTTCGTTTCATCGCCGCTCGCCATGATCTCCGTCTGCTGGCTGCTCTTCATTATCGTGATCGCGCTGGTCGGACCCAGTTTCGTCGCCGAGCAGGCAAACCACCAGGACATTTCGCTGCGCTTCTTCAAGCCGTTCAGCCTCGAACAGGGATTCGCGTTCATCTTAGGAGCCGACAGCCTGGGCAGGCCGATCCTTCTCCAGTTGATCATCGGTGCTCAGACATCCATGACCATCGCCTTCTTTGCGGTCGGTACGTCGGCGATCATCGGATGCGCCATCGGGCTCGTGTCCGGTTATTTCGGCGGCTGGGTTGATGACATTCTGCAAAGAATCGCTGACATCCTGCACACGGTTCCCTCCCTTCTGCTGGCTCTCGTCGTGCTCTTCGTGCTGCAGCCCAGCATCCTCAATCTCATCATCGTGCTTGGGATCACACGCACACCGGTCTATATGCGCACCGCTCGCGCTCAGACGCTGGAGGTGCGTGAGCGCACCTTCGTGGAGGTGGCCCGAGCCGCCGGAGCCTCGAACTGGCGCATCATGACCCGCGACATCGCCCCGATGGTTTTCCCGACCATTCGGACCCTGGCGATGCTGGAGGTCGCGACGGTTATCTTGTCCGCTGCGAGCCTCACCTTCCTGGGGATCGGACTTCAGCGCCCTGACGTGGATTGGGGAATGATGGTGGCCGATGGCCGTGCCTATCTGAGGTCGGCTTGGTTCGTGACTGTTTTTCCCGGCATCGTCATCGTTCTGACGGCTCTTGCGGCCAACATCTTTTCGAACTGGCTGCGTGCAGTCGAGGATCCGACCCAGAACATTCTTTTCTTCCGCAAGCCCCGCAAGCAGCCGGGAGCGAAGCCATGAAAGACCTGCTCAAGATAGCCAACCTGGAAATCGATTTCGAAACGCGCCTCGGCACCGTCAAAGCCGTCCGGGGTGTATCGCTCACGGTCAACGCGGGCGACTCGGTTGCCGTCGTCGGCGCAAGCGGATCCGGGAAGACCGTGCTCGGCCGATCGATGCTCGGCCTCGTCGACGAACCGGGCGTTGTTCGGGGAAGCATCGATTTCGACGGCATCGAGGTTGTCGGCGCCTCTGAAGCGGAGCTCACAAGGGTCCGGGGCCTGGGCATCGGCATGGTGTTCCAGGACGCTCTCGACGGCCTCAACCCCGTCTTCTCGATCGGCTCGCAATTAAGCGAAACCCTCTCGGTCCGGCTCAACATGTCCCGGCAGGAAGCGAGAACGGAAGCCCTTCGGCTGATTGCCCAGGTCGGAATTCAGAACCCGGAGGAACGGTTCAACAATTTTCCGCACCAATTCTCAGGCGGCATGCGCCAGCGCATCTGCATCGCGATGGCGATCGGTCTCAAGCCGAAGATCCTGATAGCGGATGAGCCGACGACGGCGCTCGATGTCACAGTTCAAGCCGGGATCCTGCGCCTCATCAAGAAGCTGCAGGGCGAGACGGGAATGGGATTGGTCTTCGTGACCCACGACCTTGCCGTGGCCCGCCTGATCTCACGACGCATCGTCGTCATGTATGCCGGCAAGATCGTTGAGGAGGGATTGACGGAGGACATCTTCCAACGGCCGCAGCACCCGTATACCCGCGCCCTGCTCGCCGCCCATCCCGGGCGGGCGCGCTCTTGGCGCGATCTCGAACCCATTCCCGAGGCTTTCGTCACCGACTCGTCGGAATCGGGCGGCGCGGAAGCAGCTCACATTCCAGTGTCCATTCCAACATAGCGGCGGCTCATCGTGAAACACACTTCAAACGAGCTTCCGGCTTCGGCTCCCCTGCTAGAAGTGCGCGATCTCTACAAAACCTTCGGTGCGGCCGGCAGGAGCAAGCACGGCCCCATCGTGGCCGTGGGCGGCGTGAGCTTCACGCTCCACGCGGGCGAATGCATGGCCATCGTCGGCGAGTCCGGGTCCGGCAAGTCCACGCTTGCGCGAACGCTCCTGCGTCTCGTAGAAGCCGACAGCGGCTCCGTTCTCTACAAGGGTGTTGATCTGCTCACCCTGTCGCGCTCCGAAATGCGGCGCCAGCGGCGAAACCTGCAGATGATATTCCAGGATCCTTATGCCTCCCTCCATCCTCGTCAGACGGTGGCGAGGTTGATTTCGGAGCCTTGGGAAATTCACCCGGAGGTTCTTGATCGGGCCGCACGTCCGGCCCGCATCGCCGAACTTCTAGCCCAAGTCAATCTGCCTCAACATTTCGCCGACCTCCACCCCAATCAGCTTTCAGGTGGCCAACGTCAAAGAGTCGCGATCGCGAGGGCACTGGCGCTCCAACCCGAGATCCTCATCCTCGACGAGCCCGTATCGGCGCTTGATGTCTCCGTACAGGCGCAGGTGATCAAGGTGCTGATGACTTTGCAGGAGCGCCTGGGTCTCTCCTACATCTTCATCTCGCACGATTTGGCCCTCGTGCGCTTGGTCGCCGATCATGTTGCCGTCATGAATCGCGGAATGTTCGTCGAGACAGGTCGCACCGAGGAAGTGTTCAATAATCCGCAGCACGAATACACACGCTCGCTCTTGGCATCGTCGCCAGCCCTCTTCGAGCTCTCGAGCCAAGCGGCGCAGGCCGTGCCCGGAGAACAGCAGCCACAGTTTCAGGAACACTGAGGGCATATTCATGCTTCGGCTAACGCGCTCTCAACGCTGAGTGCAGGCGTGAGCATCGAATGAGCATAATGACGATTGAAGTGAGGAGATTGCGAGAAGTGAGCAGCAGGCGGATCAACTCGGTATTGGCGACCGTTGTTTACAGCGGGTGGCATCTTGAACGGCTCAGGGAAATCTTTGCCCCGGCCACAGTGATCCAGGTCGCTCCGGAGAATGAAGAAGAAATCGCGAAAGTCATTCGAACCGTCGATGTCGCCGTCTTGAAGGCGGACCTGGATCCGCGCTTTGCTGCAGCTGAAAACCTGCGGTGGGTTCATTGCGATCATGCAGGAGTCAACAAGAGCGCCCGACCGGAGGTGATCGCCCGAAGTGACCTCATCGTCACAGCCTCCGCCGGTCGGGCTGCGCCGGCGCTCGCCCAGCACGTCTTCTTCTTTGCGCTCGGCCTGACCTATGATGCGCCCGCCCTTGTCAAAGCCAAGGAGAGGCACGAATGGCGTCAGATCCCTGGCTATTCGGAGCGCCGGGGACTCTATGGCAAGACACTGGGGGTCATCGGTCTCGGCTATACGGGAAGGGAAGTCGTAGCGCTCGGAAAGGCAATGGGAATGCGTGTTCTCGGCTATGGACGCGGCCCCGAGCAGGCAAAGATCCCTGGCCTGGATAAGTTCTACGACGCTGCAGCCGGACAGGCGATCGACGAGTTGCTCTCACAGAGCGACTTTGTCGTCCTCTCGATCCGGCTGACGGACGTTACCTTTCGGATGATCGGAGCGCGGGAGCTCGGGCTGATGAAACGCTCCGCTTATCTCATCAATATCGCCCGTGGCCATGTGGTCGATGAGGCGGCTCTGATCTCGGCCTTGCATGCAGGCACTATCGCGGGCGCGGGTCTCGATGTGTTCGAGCAGGAGCCTCTGCCCGCCGATGCCGCGATCTGGGATGCACCTAACACGATCATTACTCATCATCAGACCGCCGAGATGCCCGATCTCGTCGCACGATCCTTGGACATCATCGCTGAAAACGTGCGGCGCTACCGCGCGGGCGAAGAGATGCTGAACCGCATCAAGCCGGATGACGTCTATACGCATTGAGCAATGACAAGCGCAAGCCGAAGGTGGAGAGGGCAGAGTGGGATACGAGCAGCCGCTGACTGGGCCATGGAAGGTCGCACAACTCAAGGACACGGAAGCAACAGCTGCAGGAGATCTTCTGCAAACGCATGAATTGTCATGGTTAGACGCTAGAGTCCCTGGCGCTATCCACTATGATCTCGTTCGACATGATCAGCTGCGGAATCCCTTCGCGGGAACGAAGGCGGCGTTTGAAGCGCACTGGGTGTCCGAGAGCGACTGGGTTTACAGGACGACGTTCGATGCCGAGGTCGCGCGCTCCGAGCGCTGGGCTCTCGAGTTCGATGGAATCGATACTTTTGCGGAGATCTGGCTGAACGGAACGGCCATCGGGCGGACGGCGAACGCCTATCGGCAGTATCGATTCGACTTGCCGTCCGGACTCCTGCGGAGCACTGACAACGAACTCGCGGTTGTCGTCAGAAGTCACGCATCGGGCATTGTCGACAAGGTCGAGGAGGCTCGACGAATCCTAGGACATAGGGACGGGGTTGAGGGTCGGCTCGGGAAATCACTGATCCGGCGCTATCAACGAAGCTTCTTCAGCGGCAACAGCACCCTTTTGAACGTTGGCACGGGTGTGCTTGGAATCGGTATCCACCGTCCTGTCCGCCTGCGTGCCGTTCCGAAGATTGAGATTACCGACGTCTTCATCAAGACCGTGACGCTGACCGGCGAGCGCGCGACGCTGGAGTGCAATGTTACCTGCGTGGGACATGGGGCGCCGGGGCAGTCCCACGTCGAGATCAAGATCCTGGACCCGGACAATCGGAAGGTCCTCGCATCAGGGCGCACCGCAATGGATGGGTCAGGCCCCATCCGTCTCATGCTCGAGATCGAGAACCCTAAGCCTTGGTGGCCTCGCGGATATGGCAAGCCGGATCTCTACATGGTCCAAGTGTCCGTCTCACGCGATGGGCACGATGTCCATGTAGTGGAGCGCAGTTTCGGGATCAGGACGGTCAGCCTGCTCGAAACTACGCCATCCGGTCGGCCGACATTCCAGATCGCTGTCAACGGAACGCCAGTCTATGTCCGGGGGACGAACCTGATTCCGATTGACTACCTGAAAGTCCATGGAGAGCCACAGGATTATGTGCGCATCTTCGCACTGCTGGAGAATGGGAACTACAATTTCGTTCGAATGTGGGGCGGCGGCGCAATCGAATCGGAAGATTTCTATGACGAATGTGATCGCCGCGGCATCATGATATGGCAGGATAGCTATCTGCACAGCATGTACTATCCCGAGTACGATCCGGACTTCGTGGCGGAGTTCCGCACGGAGTCGAAGGAAATGATGATCAAGCTTCGGCGCCATCCGTGCCTAGTCATGCTGTGCGGCGGCAACGAGCAGCGTGAAGGCTGGGAGGAATGGGGCTGGAAAGATGAGATCGACAAATTCTACGGCGAAGAGCTGATCACGAAGACGATCCCTGCCCTTGTCGAGGAGCTCTCGCCGGGCGTGCCCTACGTGGATAATTCCCCGCATGGGGGGACTTGGGTCCGGTCCCCGGTCTACGGGGAGGGCCATATCTGGGGCAGCCACTTCAACTCGCTGAAGGACCCGCTATTCGTCACAGAGACCTGTTGGGGTATCGAGAGCTACTCGCGGCCCGAGACGCTCAAAGAGGTCATGGACCTGGATGTTGCCGAGTTCTCCGGCAAGGGATGGGTCCGGAAGTGGACTGAGCATACCGGCCGCCCGCTGATCAACAAGTTTCCGTATAGTGGCTATCACAACATGGGCGGTCTCGGCCCTTACATCCGCGGCCTTGATCTCGAACAGGCACTCGCCGATCACCATTCGCTCGTGAATTTCAGATTGCGGAGCAGCTCGTGCCACGGGATCGTGTACTGGTCCTTCAACAAGGGTGGCCCTTTGTTCCAGTTCGGCTCCGTGGACTACCGGCTGCGTCCTCTCATGAGCTACTATTTCGTCGCGCGGCTGTTTCGCGACATCGTCGTCGGCCTCTTCCTGGACATGGATGACATTCAGCTGATCGCATCGAACGTTTCACCTCGGGCGGTTGATGCGGAGATCGAGCTATTGCATCTCACTACGGACGGTACTGTGCTTCGGCGCTGGGCGGAGCGTTGCGCGCTTCCAGCGGGCGAAAGCACTCGGGTGCTCAGACTTGACGATTATTACCGTACTATTGTGCACCGAGATCGCGAGATCATGTTCGCGAGGCTCTCGACTGACGGCCGATTTGCTTCTGACGAAATGCAACTGTTCGCTCCGATGGTGGAAGTTGTAACACCTCATTCAAGCCTGACTGTGCATTCGCAACGCATCGCTGCCGATGAGTGGAAGCTTGATATTTCGACGAATGGAGTGTCAAAGCTGGTTCAGATTGAGGGTGCCGATGGCGTTCTTCTCTCTGATAACTATTTTCCGCTCGTAGTTGGATTGCCTCGCGCCGTCCATGTCCGGGCTCTTGAAAAGAAAGGTCGGCCGATCATCCTGAATATCTCCTCGCTGGATGATGAGCTTTCAGCCAGCGTCCGGCTGGAGTAGGAACACATCGGGTTCTGTCACGGGAACTTGGGCAGAGCCGAATAGGGATTGGCTCACATTGCGCTCAAATCGCAGCCGTAGCCCTTCGCGCCAATGAATACCAAGTCTCTGAAGGCGTGACTCGCATGTATGTTCTCTGCGCTGCGCCGATGTGATTCAGTTTGGCGAACCAGGGAGGTTCGCCATGCCAATCCCACTCCGCTCTGACTTCGATGCGCCCCAGCTTCGCACGCTCGCGAGACGGACGAAGAATGCCCCGCAGGCCCGACGGCTTCTGGCGCTTGCGGCTATCTATGAGGGAGCCTCCCGCACTGAGGCGGCGGGCATTGGCGGTGTGACGTTGCAGATCGTGCGCGACTGGGTGCTCAAGTTCAACGCTCACGGACCTGAGGGCCTCATCGACCGCAAGCCCCCTGGCCAGCCCTCGAGGCTGACTGATCGCCATCGCCAGCACCTGATCCAGATGATTGAGGCAGGTCCGATCCCGGCGGTTCATGGAGTGGTGCGCTGGCGTCTGGTGGATCTGATCCAGTGGCTCTGGGACGAGTACCGTCTCCCGATGGTCTTGTCACGTTAACTGAGGTCGAACGAACTAAGGCGAACTTCGCTTCCTGAGTGGCTCAAGCGGCAACGCAGGCTGCAGCGTTCCACGCCGCCATGGCATCGAGGCGGTGAAGATGGGTTGCAAGAGCAGAGCGGTGGGAGCTGGGTGGAACGAAAAAGTTGCGAGTAGCCGAGAAGACATTGGCGAACCGCTGCAGGCCTCCGGGTGATCGAAAGCCCTGCATTACCCGCTCTCGCCGACGCAGCGGCAGATGCGAGTTCTCAGCCCGGTTATTAAGTCCCTTGTGCGAGCGGTGCTCAACTGAGGGCATGATCTGACACCGGGCACAAGCGTAGGAGCCCAACTTATCGGTGATCAATCGCCGGGGTGGGCAGCCCTGCTTCTTCAGCAGACGCTTCAGTAGGCGCTTCGCCGCCTTGGTGTCGCGCCGGCTCTGGACGATCTCATCGAGCACATAGCCATCCTGATCGACGGCCCGCCACAACCAGTGCTTCTGACCGGCAATGGTGACTACAATCTCGTCGAGGTGCCAAACATCGCGTCGGCTCGGCCTATTGCGTTTGAGGCGGCGGGCGTAGACTGGCCCGAACTTCAGAGCCCACCGGCGAACAGTCTCATAGGAGACGATCATGCCGCGCTCGAGCAGCATCTCCTCGACTAAGCGGAGGCTCAGCGGGAACCGGAAGTATAACCACACAGCATGGGCGATGATCCCGGGTGGAAAGCGATGGCGTTTGTAGCTGACGGGCTTGGTCATGCCACCCCATCTACACGGCTCGCTCTGATACCCGAGTTAACGTGACGAACCCAACTCCCGCAGCGTCACGCTGGCTGGCACCTGAATCCGCCGCCAGATCATGGGGCTGATCCCGAGCAGCCAGACCTTGAACTGCAGGATCTCCGGCGCCTCGGAAGGATCGGGTGTTTCCGGTTCGGATGGGGCGCGCTTTGGCAAATGTAGGTGTCCCCCAGCCTTGTTTCGTCTGGCTAGAAACCTTGTACAGTCAACCCGTTACCAAACTGCCCCACAGAACCTCATGCTCTCCCTCTGGCCAGTCGGCCGCACGAGATACACCCCGAAAGCGCGCCTATGCCGGGCGCCTTCGTTGCAAGCAGGGGCCGGAACAAGAGCTGCTCTCAATGACACGATTAGGTAGAACGGATTGGCAACCCTTCACGACCGGGCTTCAGGACTGACCTGCAATTTGAAGCCAGATGATCTTCACGTCGCACTGGTACCTGATTGAAGCTCTTGCGCAATCGGCTTCGGCAAACCTATCCCGACACCTTCATTGTTTCACAGACGATACTTTGGGGAGCAGCACGCTTTCCAATCACGTGTTCGGCCCTGAACGACGGCACAAACACCAAGATCCAAGCTGCATTTAGCCCTTCCGCGGGTCTTTTGGTCAGTTTACAGACCCACGTTCGTGCTACGTACTGCGTTAGCGTGTGTTTGAGAGCAGATCTTGTTCCGGCCCCATAGTGGGCCGGTACAAGATGAGCTTCAGGCTGATGCATTGGCCGACTAGCAAGTTCCAAATCAGAAATAAGTTCTGAACTGAGACGGCGGACAACCTCCCTGCCAATGCTCTTACAGAGCTGTACATAAAACTGATTGACGCCGTCCGCATGATCGTCTGGGTTGTCCGAGGAAGTGAACAAAACCGACCTCCGTTCCGCGTTTGGCCAGCCTACGCAGTGCTAGAGCAACGGCAGTTCTGACGGAATCGTTGGGGCTATGCGGTGTGGCGGCTTCGTGATTCACTCATCTTGGCTCTC
>NZ_QDAH01000084.1 GCF_003075415.1 Microvirga sp. KLBC 81 | reverse complement strand
CGCCTGGTGGGCCTTGAAGCGCTCCAGCAGCGGCCCGACATCCAGGGCAGGCGCGGCAAAGGATCCATGATCGGCTGGCATGCGACTCCCCGACCGAAGTTTCGGATGCGTCCTGAACCGGTACCTAGAGCATCGTGCGGAAAAGTGGACCCGGTTTTCCGCACCCAATGATGCGCTGCTTGAAAGAGGAAGCATCGGACCCAAAAGTGCATTCCACTTTTGGGTCCGATGCTTTAGATCAGCAGGTCAATAGCCAAATCCCTCTAAATGTCGGCCGAGGATGAAACTTCGGGGTAGGATTCGCTGCCCCAACACGGGCAGCGTCCATATTTCCCGACGCGCCTCTGCCAGTAGAAGGCTCCAGCGCAGGCCCCTGGGCGATGGCGCAGAGAGCGATCTGGGCGACCACCTGCATGAAGCTATCACGCATTACCCTGCACTTGAGACCTGCCGCTCCCAACTGAGAGGCGCCATGTCTCTTCCCGAGACGCCGCGGATCTATTCAGGAAATTCCATGTTGTCTCATAGATTTCATGTGAGGCAACCGGCAGAGATTCTTGATGGAGATCGCCTCCGCCTTCCGCGTCGTTCCATCCAATGATGAAGAGCGTGCCGGAGCTTATGCATCCTTCCCGTATGATCGCGATCTCGTGCGGCGGTTCCGAGAGTCCTTTCCGCGTGCGCGCTGGCGCGGAGAGGAGCGAGGTTGGTTCGTTCCCGGAACAACAGCTGTGCAGCGGCTCAATACTTGGATGGCGCAGGAACTCGAAACCCTGGACCGGCACGCCGATGCGAAAGGGAGGGATGCTTATCTCTTCGAGCCTCTGGAAAGCCCATACCTAGAGGTCGGCGATGACTTGAGGGTCCGCACACCTTACTCGCACACGATCGTCGAAGCGCTTCGCTCGGTTCCGTGGGCGTACTGGAATCCTGACGAAAAGATTTGGCATGTGCCCTTCCGGTCCTATGAAGAGCTACGCCGGCTCTGGCCCGCGATTGAGGATGCGGCGCGCCGCAACGAACCTGCGGAGAGGAGAAGACGGCGAGAAGAGCAGAAGAGACAGGGCGTGGATCCTGCAAGTCCTGCTCAAGCAGAGCGCCGCCGCAGGCGCTACCCGGTTCCAGGAGACGATCTCCCGCCGCTGGAGAGGCCCCTTGCAACACTCTCATGGGGCGTCGTGGTGTTCGAGGACATTGAAGACCACGTGATCGATGAGGCCTTGGACGGCACTCTCTATCCCCATGCAAAGGACGATCCGAGCCACTATGTCTGGGCCCGGTGGCGCATGCCGACCTTGCAGGAAGTTTATCGCACGAAGGCTGCGCGAGAGCCAGAAGATCGCGCATTGCGGGAGAGCAGGGGATGGTGGTGGCCCACGCGGGACGAGCTTCAGGAACGGGCGCGCAAGCTTCGTCAGATGGAGCGTGCTCAGCAATCACGTCATGCCGTACAGAAGAACCCTGCCGGGTTTTGAAGAGCACAAGGCACAAGGAAAATCCGGGCCGAAGCCCGGATTTCGTCGAAGCTGCGTGAGCCTTGATCAGAATGGAATGTCGTCGTCGAAATCGCTGCGACGAGAGCTTGCACCAACCGGCTCGGGCCGGCGCTCCATGGGCGAGGCGCGGCCGAAGTCGCCGCCGCGGCTGATCTGGCCCGGCTCCTCGTCGCCATACTCCGGCGCGCCGCCGCCCTGGCGGCCGTCCAGGAGCGTCAGCTCGCCGCGGAAGCGCTGCAGCACCACCTCGGTGGAGTACTTCTCCACCCCCTGCTGGTCGGTCCACTTGCGGGTCTGGAGCTGGCCCTCGACATAGACCTTCGAGCCCTTCTTCAGGTACTGCTCGGCGACGCGGGCCAGGTTCTCGTTGAAGATCACCACCGAGTGCCACTCGGTCTTTTCCTTGCGCTCGCCGGTGGCCTTGTCCTTCCAGCTCTCGGAGGTGGCCAGGCGCAGGTTCACCACCGGCTCGCCGTTGCTCAGGCGCCGCACCTCCGGGTCACGGCCCAGATTGCCCACCAAAATCACCTTGTTCACGCTGCCTGCCATCGGAGCATCTCCCTTCATCTCTCCCGAACCTCGCTCGGGTCTGCTGCACTCTCCTGCCCGACAGGGGCATCGCCTAACGTTCTATATTTGTTCCAAATGAAATTCAAGAGCAAAGACGCTGGGGCAGAAGGGAGTAAAGGGGTGAGAAGAAGGAGAGGATGTGAGCGCATACAAGAAGGGCGGCGCTCCAAGCGCCGCTCGATGAGGGTGCTGTTACTCGGCAGCTTGAAGATAGACCACCTTCGATTGTTCTTTTTGAACCTCGCGAAGGGTGCGGGCCATGTAGGTCAACTGCTCGATGGCCTTGTCGAGATCGGCCTTCGTTCCTTCGCTGAGATCATAAGCTTGGCGGCCACGATAGAGGCGGTTCACCTGGGTTTCCATGTCCACGGCTGCCTCGCGGATGCGGTGGACGAGATTGTCGGCAATCACGTCTGCGTTGGCATCGACCACGCAGAAGCCGACATCACTTGCACGAACCTTAGACATGGGCTGAACCTCTTCTTGTTATTTCTTTCTCAAGCGCGGCCTTGTCGCGAAGCTCGCCGTAAAGGCCAAGCCGGCGCGCCAGGGAATGTTTCGTCACCGGCCCGATCCCGGGAAGCGTGCTCAAGAAACGCAGCTTGTCGGAACTTGCGGTGTAGGTGCGAAAGAGCTGCTCGCGCTCACGCCAGATCTGATCGATTGCCGCAGCCTTGGCCGGATGCCGGAAGCCTACACGCGATGTCGAGCCGAACTCGAGCGCACGCATGCAGCGCTCGAAAGTGCGGCGTCCGACGCTTGGCGTCACGCTGGCATGACAGATGGTGGCAATCACGCTTTTGGCAAAGTCCTCCGCCGTTTCAGGCGCAGAACAATTCGTGTCAGGAGCATCGCGGCGCGATGTGCTCCAGCCGAAAAAGGATTGCTCATTGTGCCTCAAGCTCGGCATGTCCATCATCGTATGTTCCAGGCCGCTTGCAGCAGCCGAACCAGCTTCGTTCCCGTCCTGCGAATCCGATACGGCGCTTGCCATGCGGGAGACGGATCTCTCTCGATGGTATAGCGAGCGGAGCGGATGCGCGGGCTTGTCGAAAAGAGGCGCGCGCCTATGTGTCCGCGCATGCGCCAACTCTCGTCGAGTTTACGGAAACCCTCGTCCTGCAAGGACTTTTCGGAAGAACCCGACTGCAAAGAGATGGGTATCTGCGCTCCATTTCGCAAGTTTGAGGATGCCATCGGAGCAGGATTTCGCGAGGCCTGTTTCACCTGCGGCCAAGCTGAAATTTCGCTGCGGGCGACCTTGAAGGTCTGCGCGAGGTCTGCGCCTGCTTCGACGTTGTAGACGGAAGCTGCGCAGGAGAAGGCTTCAGCGAACGGTGTCATTGCGCACCAGCTCTTCTCGGCCATGTGCAACGGCCAGGTCCACAAGCCATCCTCGCGGCGTTGGCCAAAGCTCTCGCGCTCGATGAAGTAGCCGGTCGTCTTGTGCTCCAGACCTTCTTCCGTCACGAGCCATTCCTCGTTCTCGAAGATCGGGCGCACGTCCATCATGGCGGTCATACCAGCATCCTTCCAGCGAGGAGCTCACTGAGCTCCAGGGCGTCACGCGTGAAGCAGCACTGACTTGATGCGTGAACAAAACAAGAACATAATGCCGGACCGTGAGGTGTCAAGCAAAGTTCGTTGTGTGGGACTGTAATCTTGGAGTAACGGACATTATCTGGAGGTCTGGATGGCAGGATTGAAGGGATGGTCCGCAATCCAGAGCGAAATAAGGCAAAGAAGTTGCGACCAAATATCGCCGTCTTAAACTCAAGCTTGACCATAGATCCGCAGCGGAGCCATTCTTGATGACGAGCCTCACACGCCTGGAATCGGACAGCCTCCGGCGCCTCGAAGACCTGCGCAAGACCTTCGACAAGCTGCGGGCGGAACGCATCCGTGCAGAAGGCGAGGTGGAGCGTCTGGCGCGCGACCTCGAAGAGGCGCAGAAGCTCGCCAAGGCCGAATTCGGTACTGACGACGAGGTGGAGATCCAAAGCCTCATCGAAGCGGCGATTGCGCAAAATGCCAAGCTGGTCGAGGAATTCGGTGCAGCCCTGCGCGAGGTGGAAGCGCGCCTGCAGCAACTCGGAGAAGAGCGTTGATGGACCCCTCCATCGAGCATGACGTCGCTCGCGCGGAGGCCTCTCTTGCGCGGCTCGAGGGACGACGCGATGCGATTGCCTTGCGGGTCTCCGAGCTGACACGCGAGATCGAGCTCGCAAAGGGGCGCCTTGCGGTCAAGGACGAGGTGGAAGCCTTCATCGAGGCGGTACATGGCAGCGCCAGCCGCCGCAATCTGGCTGCTTTTGAGACATTGCTGACGGCTCTCGTGCAGGAGGTGTTGCCTGGCGAAAAACCAGTGGCGCTGGAATTGTCGACGGAGCGCGGCCTCGCTTCACTCGATATCTGCGTGCGCCGTCCGGATGGCACGCTGGAAGACGTGCTGGAGGACAATGGCGGTGCGCTCACCAATGTGATCGGCATGGCGCTGCGCCTGATTGCCGTCGTGAAGGCGGACGTGGCGCGCTTCCTCGCCCTCGACGAAGCCGATTGCTGGATCGCGCCTGATCGCGTCTCGTCCTTCTACAGGGTTCTGGAGGATGGAGCGGCGCGTCTCGGCGTCCAGTGCTTCGCCGTGTCCCATCACGACCTGTCGCAGTTCTCGGACAAGTTCCACATCGCGCGCATCGTCGGTGAGCCGATCTCCGGCGTTACCGTGCAGGCCGCTGATTGCAGCGCGGCTTGGCACGATACGCAGCCGGGCCTGCGTTTCATTCGTCTCATCAATGTGCAGGCCTATGAGGATGCGATGCTGTCCTTAAGCCCCGGCGTGAATGCGCTGATCGGGCCGAACAATCGCGGCAAGTCCACCTTCATCCGCGCGCTGCGCGCAGTCTTCTATGGCGAGGCCCGCGACAGCCTCGTGCGAGCTGGTGTGAAATCCGCAACCGTCGAGATCGGCGTCGCAGGCAAGCGCACGTTACGCTTCACACGCCAGCCGCGCCGCTCGCCGGTGAATATCTGGTCTCTTCACGAGGCGGATGGCTCCGTCGTGGAGGAGAAGGGCATGCGCTACGAGACCGGCGGGCGCAGCGTTCCGGATTGGGTGGGCGATCTCTTCCGCATCACCAAGGTGGAAGATCTCGATGTCCATATCGCGCACCAGAAATTCCCGGTGTTCCTGCTCGGTGAAACGGCGTCCCGCCGCTCCGCTGTCCTCTCCATCGGACAGGAGGCGAGCTACATTCGCGACATGCTCGTGATCCATCGCGAACGCTGCGCGAGGGACAACGCGACCGTTCGTAATGGCGAGCGGGAGCTGGCTGCATTGCAGGACACGCTGGCGAGATTCGATGAGATCGGACTTCTCAAAGGGAAGCTCGCTGCTATTCGCCAACAGGCACAAGAGATCAGAGCTGTTTCCGATCGCTTGCAGAGCTTGCGGGATCATGCGGCGCGGCAGGCAAGCCTCAGACAGCAGCTCACGAAGGCGCAGGCGCGGGTGGAAGCCATGCTCACGCTGCCGCAGTCGGAGCAGATGGCCGATCTGACACGCCGTGTCGAGCATTCTCGCGAGCGCGAGCGCATCGGCCGTCATGTTCTACACCTCGGCAAGGAGCTGATATCGAGCAAGGCGCGCTTGGCTGCACTTCATTCCCTGCCGGATGGGGTGCCAGTCCTTGAAAGCACGACATCCGCGCAAAACATCCTGAAGCGTCTCACCGATCTTCACAGCGCCGCCCTCATCGCCAAGAGCCGGATGGCGCAGATCGATGAGGGTCTGAAATCCGTGCAGGCCGAGATGGCGCGCTTTGTCGAAGACACCGGCGGGCTTTGCCCAACCTGCGGCTCTCCGGTGAGCGCGGAGAACCTCCTGGACCATCACGCCCATTCCTCAAGCGCCTCGCCGTCGGAGCGGCTGACCGCATGATCTTATCCGGTGATCGTCTCCAGCCTGTCATCTGCAACGGCCTTCTCGTGATCGGCGACCCACATGTGGGCTCGCGCCGACCCGGGCGGCGCAAGGATGTGGTGTGGCCGCAGGCCGTGCTCGGAAAGCTCGAGCGTTGTGTCGCCATTGCCAACGAGCGGGGGCTTGCGCCCGTGATCCTCGGCGATCTCTTCGACAGGCCTGTGGAGCCGGATGAGGCGCTGAAGAACCAGCTCATCCGCATCCTCAGAGGCTTTCGCCATCGCCCGCTCGTGAATGTGGGCAATCATGACATCCAGCACACGACACTCACCGACGGCGACACGCTGGCTCTGCTGGGCTTGTGCGATGTGGTCGATGTAGTGGCAGCCTCCGCGCCTGTGGTCGAGTTCCATATCGGCGCGCGGCGCTTGGGCGTCGGCATGACGCCTTACGGCCAGGCAGTCCCCACCGATGCGCGCGGCTCCTTCTCCGGTGTCGATCTGCACACCTGGTTCACGCATCACGACATTGCTTTCGACGGCGAATATCCGGGCGCGGTGCCTCCCTTCGCGGTGGAAGGCTGCGACGTGCTCATCAACGGGCATATCCACAAGACGCAGAAGGCAGTGATGGCCGGGCGCACGCGCTGGCTCAATCCCGGCAACATCAACCGTCAGTCGGTCGATCTGGCGGATCACATTCCGTGCGCCTGGATCCTCCATGCAAGTGGCGAGCTGGAGGCGCAGGAACTGCCCCACGAGCGCAACGTGTTCGATCTCACGGGACGTATCGTGGAGGCGGCCGATGGCGGCGTGGTGGCACGCGAAGTGGAGAGCGCCTTCGTCACGCTGCTGCAGGCGGAATCCTCGACCGAGCTGAAACGCAGCGGCGATGGCTCCATCGTTCGCGATGAGATCGAAGCAAGGTTTACTGAAGACAATACGCCCGATGCGGTGCGCGCCATCGTCCGCTCGCTCCTGAGCGAGGCCGTGGAGCGGCACGCTCAGTCTTAAAATGCGAACGGGTCCGTATAGGGCAGGCGGCGGCGACGCACCTGTGTTTCGGGCAGGATCGGGCGGCTGATATCAACCGCGATCAATCCTTCGCAGGCAAGCGCCAGAACGGCTGCCACGCCATCCTGCGTGTTCATGACGGCACCCGCGCAGTCAACGAGGCGCATGGTGCCGACCTCATCGAGTTGGTGAAGAATGCGCACCCGGTCACCGGCCGTCACGGGCGTACGCCTGCAGGCCGTGATGAGGCGCACCGTCGTGAAGCGTGGCTCGGCGCGGATGCTGGCGGCGGTCTCGATAGAGAAGTGGCGACCATCTTCCGCAGCGAGGCCGTGGATCGCAGCGGTGCGGAGCGGATGCGTAAGCAGGTCCTCGTCAGTCAGCACATCGACGAGAAAGGATTGGCCGTCCCGCACGATCTCGAAATCCGCGATGTGCTCGATGGTGCGATCCTCAACCTGGAATTCAGCTGGATCAGCCGGCGCGCGTAGGGACTCAATCTCGGGGTCGAGTTCGCAGATGGTAAGGAAGTCGGCAATCAGCGTATTGCGCGTGAGTGGCGTTGCTGGCCGCTTCTTGAGGCGAGGCGTTCCTTGGCGGCGCTCCGAACGTCGGTCGGACAGGTCGAGGATCGCTGGTGCAGACATCGGGGCCTCCACGGTGAATAAGGGGGGCGCAGGAAGAGGCAATCCGCGCGTTTGCGATAGATCAAATCTTGCTCTTTGGATTAGAACAAATAAGGAACAAGTGTCCTAAAGTCAAATAACCAAGGGGAAGGGCGATCCTTCAGAAGCTCTGCCACGAATGCTCTTGAAGCCTTTCGTTGAGGCAAAATGCCGCTGGCTATAAGCTATTGTAAAACAAGAGCTTTAATGGGTTTTTGGTCGCCTCTTCATTGGACCCAAAAGGCGTAATCTGGTATAGAACAAATAACGAACACGCCTGCCTTGGAAGGAGGCTTCGAGAAGAGCGTGAAGACCGGTTTTGCGGGCATTGTGAGAGATAGGAACGAGATGAATACAGCAGACAAGAAAATCGCCGAGGTGCTTGCAAAATTCGATGAGCCGATGGCCGGCAATGTCTGGCGCGTCCAGGGCACGGCGGTGATCTACCACAAGACGCTGGAGCGCATCGCCGCCCAGGCCAAGATCATCTTCGACGAGCCGAAGATCATTCGCGCCGAGCGCGATGAGGCTGTGATCCAGGTGACCGGTCGCATGGGCGAGCGTGTCGAATGGTCCATTGGTGAAGCCCTCGTCGGCGTGAATTATCGCGTATCCGGCAAGCAGGCGGCCTATGTCTATGCCATGGCCGAGAAACGCGCCAAGGATCGTGTGATCCTCAAGCTCATCGAGCTTCACGGCTTCGTCTATTCGGAGGAGGAGGCCGACGAGTTCAAGCAGAGCCGCCCGGGCTATGCTGAGCAGGCAGTCGAGGCCGAGCGCGCTGAGCCCGAGAAGACCAAGGTCGAGGTGACGGCTGGCGGCAATGTGGAAGAGGAACTGAAGCAAAAGATCAAGAAGGCGAAGACCATCAACGCTGTGACGGATCTGATGCTGCATGCTGATACACAGAAGCTGCTCTCCTCTCTGCCGGAGGGCATCCGCGACGAGATCCGCGACTTCGCCAAGGCCCGCCTGGTGGAACTTGGCTGGCCCACCAAGAAGGCGGCTGCGGCCTAATTTCTTCTCTCCCAGCGAGGCGGCATCAGCCGCCTCGTTTTTCATGGGGAGCTCGGTTATGATGCGTCGTCCTGGCAAAAGACCTTGGAGTCTCGATGCATATTGACACGGAGCAAACCAGCATCTCGGAGCGGCGGACGGGCTTGGCTCTCATCGCTGCCGCCGTCCTGTGCCTCGTGGCCTCCGGTGGCCTGCTCTGGTGGCATTACGGCGGCGCGATCTTCAACGACATGGTTCTGGCCACATTGGCATGGTGCTTTTGAAGCATGCCTGAGCGCGAGCTCCGTGCATGGCCATGGCTGGTTTTGTTCCATTGGAAGGGTGCGGTGACGAGTTCCCACAACCCTCGCCATGCGGCGATGCTGACAAGCACGTAATAGAGGGGAAGCAGGCCAACCCAGGGCAAAAGCCGCCACAAGCGCCGTCGATGCAGAGCCACCAAGGCTGGAATGAAGAGCGACGCCATACCGGAGAAGAACAGCGTCAGGCTTCCTGCTCGCCAAAGCGCATTCCAGGTCGCATCCGCCGACAAAGGTTTCTCCGAATGCCAAAGGACCACAAAGAGCGCCGTGCAGAAGGGATAGATGAGCGCGCTCAGCGCCGCGCCTCCCGTTAGAGCCATGCCGGCATAAAACCGCCAGAAGCCGAGCTGCGACCATCCTTGGGCGGGCTTGCGGGAATGAGAGATGCTGGTTTGCATGAAACCTTTCATCCATCGGGTCCGCTGCCGCATCCAGGTTTTGAGCGTGATGGGGGCTTCCTCGAGAGTAGAGGAGGGAAGGTCGGCAACGCGATAGCCCAGGCGTGACAAGCGGATTCCGAGATCCGCATCCTCCGTCACGTTCCATGCGTCCCAACCGTGAATCTTTTTGAGAATTGCGGTGCGGAAGTGATTGGACGTTCCGCCGAGCGGGATGGGGCTGCCAATCTCGGCAAGGCCCGGATTGAACACATCAAACAAGGCTGCATACTCAATGGTAAAAAGCCGCGTGAGCCAGGAATCGTCCGTGTTGTCGATGGTCAGTCGCGCCTGAAGGCAGGCCACGTTCCGTGGCATTCGCGCGAAAGTGGAAACAGCCAGACGCAATTGCGCCGGGTCAGGGATATCCTCTGCATCATAGACAACCGTGAAGTGCCCACGCGCGAGAGGGAGAGCGACATTCAACGCGCGCGGCTTCGTGCGCGGCTCTCCGGGCGGGGCGACGATGATTTCGATATTGCCTGGCAGACGAAGAGCTTTGAGGGCCCCTAGAGTATCGTGATCGTCCGCTTCGAGCACGAGTTTGATGTCGAGCTTGACCGCCGGATAATCGAGTCGCTTGAGAGCTGCGACCAAATGCGACGCAATACGACGCTCCCGATACAGCGCAACGATGATCGTATAGATCGGCAAAGCCGCATCGCTCATGCGATGACGGGGAGTTGCCGCTCGGAGAGGATTGCTCAGGAGAGAGGCCGCCAGTCTTAAAACGACAATGCAGAGGAAGAGCGGGCTCAAGATCGAGGTCAGCAGGATCGTCATGAGGTCCAAAGCTGCAACACCGCAGAAGGATATGACCAATGCGATCAGGGTTGCTCCCGCGATCTGGACGAAGCTGGCGCCTTTGAGGCTGGACAGGGCCGGCGCCGCATAGGGCAGCTCGAAGGCCGCACGATGGGCGATCATACGACTTTGGGTTCTGAAAGCCGCTTTCGACAGGAGAGACGGTGCAGTGATCGCAAGTGCAGGTGCCGGGCGCAATCCTTTGAGGAGGCGAGCCAAGGTTGGGCCCTTGGGGGCGATCACGACGCCGCCGTCATTGGCCAATGGCGCAAGTCCCGTCAGGATACACTCAGGGTAACGGGCGCTCGGCGATGGGCGCGGGGCGGAAAGAAACGGGAGGCGCAGTTCGGTGGCAAGGGCCCGATAGAATTCCGTCTCTTCGATAAGTCCATGCTTTACCATCACCTGATCGGCCGAAGCGCCGGTCAAGTCGGCGATCATGGCCGCATCGCGCAAAGTCTCTGCCGGGTAACCGTGATCGGCCAGAAAGCCGATCTCTAGTGGCAGCGCAGTTGACTGTCTACCTTCCTCCGCTAGACCCTGCCTCATGCGCGATGAGCGCTCCTGAGGCGTGTTCGTCGGTGATGCAGAGCAACGGGCAAGAGAGTATCGTCTTCATATGCGTTATATTATTACGAATGTTGCTTATTTTGGGCGTAAGATCAAGTCGCCCTGGTTGCTGGCGACCGCCTTGTTCCTTGCTCCATTGGTCGGAGCCACTCAGGCCCAAACGGTGATGATCCCGAACTTCTGGGATCCGAAGGCGCAGCTCGAACGCCCTGAAGTCCCGGCTTCGAGGATGATCCGCTTCCTTGTCGACGACGATTTCCCGCCCCTGCACTTCCCCGGCCTCGACGGCACGCCCACCGGCTTTTCGGTCGAACTTGCACGAGCGGCCTGCGAGAGGTTGGGGCTGACCTGCACTGTCCAGGTCCGCCGGTTCGATACTTTGCTCAACGCGCTCAGCGAGAAGCAGGGCGATGTCGTGGCTGCCGCCATTCCGGTTACGGCCGAGCTACGCCAGCGCTTTGCGGTCACGGCCCCTTACTTCAAGATTCCGGCGCGGCTCGTCACGAAGCCTGCTCAGACCAAGGACATGCCGGCGTTTACGGCCAAGCTCCTCCAAGGCAAGACCATCGGTGTTGTCGAGGGCACGGCCCATGAGGCCTTCGCCAGGGCCTTCATGCGGGGTTCCACCCTCAAGCCCTATCCCGAACTGACGGCGGCCGAGGCTGCTCTCAAGAGCGGCGCGGTCGATTATATCTTTGCTGACGGCTTAAGCCTCGCCCTCTGGGTCGGCGGCGAGGATGCTGGAGGGTGCTGCGCCTTTGCAGGCGGCCCTTATCTGGAGAGCCGGTTCTTCGGAGAGGGGATCGGCTTCATCGCGCGAGCCGAGGACGACGCCTTGCGCCGCGCCCTGGACTATGCCCTGCAGCAGCTCTGGAAAGAGGGCAAATACGCCGAGCTTTATCTCAGGTTCTTTCCCATCAGCCCTTTCTAGGGCTGATGGCCCTGTTTAGGGCTTTTTGAGAGCCTCAACCGCTTCAAGCCGCATTGACCCTTGAGGGTCTCATCCCTAGTGTGCCGCGCTTCTGGAATTCTTTTCCGTGACGCATAGGCCCATGTCCCGACCCCTTTCTCTCGACCCCGCTCTTATTGAAGCCGCTCAGACCGCGACCGCTTGGCCTTTCGAAGAGGCCCGCAAGCTCGTGGAACGGCTCAAACGGACGGGCAAGAAAGAGGCTCTGTTCGAGACCGGCTATGGCCCCTCGGGCTTGCCGCATATCGGCACCTTCGGCGAGGTGGCCCGCACCAGCATGGTGCGCCATGCCTTCCGGATCCTGACGGGCGATACCATCCCGACCCACCTGATCGCCTTCTCGGACGATATGGATGGCTTGCGCAAGGTGCCGGACAACATCCCGAACAAGGAGCTGGTGGCGGCCTCCCTCGGCAAGCCGCTGACGCAGGTGCCGGACCCGTTCGGCACCCATGAGAGCTTTGCGCACCACAACAACGCGCGCCTGCGCGAATTCCTCGATGCCTTCGGTTTCGATTATGAGTTCAAGTCGGCGACGGAATGTTACAAGTCCGGCGTCTTCGACAAGACCCTGCTGACAGTGCTCGATCGCTACGAGGCGGTGATGGCGATCATGCTGCCCTCGCTGCGCGAGGAGCGTCAGCAATCCTACTCGCCGTTCCTGCCGATCCACCCGAAGACGGGCATCGTGATGCAGGTGGCGATCGACGAGCGCAAGCTCGACGCCGGCACCATCGTCTGGCGCGATCCCGAGACGGGTGAGCGCTTCGAGACGCCGGTGACGGGCGGACACGCCAAGCTGCAATGGAAGCCCGACTGGGCCATGCGCTGGGTGGCGCTCGGCGTCGACTACGAGATGGCCGGCAAGGACCTCATTGACAGCGTGAAGCTCTCGGGCGAGATCGCCAAGGCGCTCGGCGGCCTGCCGCCGGAGGGCTTCAACTACGAGCTCTTCCTCGATGAGAAGGGCCAGAAGATCTCCAAGTCCAAGGGCAACGGCCTCACCATCGACGAGTGGCTGACCTACGGCACGCCCGACAGCCTCGCTCTCTTCATGTTCAACAAGCCGCGCGAAGCGAAGAAGCTCTATTTCGACGTGATCCCGCGCCAGGTGGACGATTATCTCACCTTCCTCGAGAAATACCCGGCACAGGACGCCAAGGCGCGTCTGATGAGTCCGGTCTGGCACATCCATGCGGGCGAGCCGCCGGCTCCGGAGCTGGTGTCGTCTGGCGGCGCCAACCAGCCTGGCACGACGATCTCCTTCTCCATGCTGCTAAACCTCGTGGCGGTGGCGAACTCGGAAGATCCGGCAGTGCTCTGGGGCTTCATTCGCCGCTATGCGCCGGGCGTTTCACCCGAGACCCATCCGCGCCTCGACAGTCTCGTGAAGCGCGCCGTGCGCTACTTCGAGGATTTCGTGAAGCCGCAGAAGACCTATCGTCTGGCCGACGAGGTGGAAGCTGCTTCTCTCAAGCGTCTGAGCGACGTGCTGGCCTCGTTCGAAACCGGCGAGCGTCCTGCGACGGCAGAAGCGATCCAGGAAGAGATCTACAATGTCGGCCGCGCCGAGCCGCGCTATCAGGACCTCAAGGCCAAGGGCGCCACGCCCGAGCGTCCGGGTGTGTCCATCGAGTGGTTCAACACGATCTATCAGGTGCTGCTGGGCGAGCCGCGCGGTCCCCGCTTCGGCTCGTTCGTCGCGCTCTATGGCGTGAAGGAAACGCGCGCGCTCATCGCAAAGGCTTTGGCCGGAGACCTCGTGCGTGAGCATGAGACCTTCCTGAAATCGCGCGCGGCTTAGAGCATCGATCCCAAAAGTGGAGTGCACTTTGGGTCTATTCGATGCGTTCCTGAGTCCTTACTGACGCGCCCACATGATGCGGGCCATCCAGGCGATCTCCTCAGCAGGGATCGCCTTTTCCTCGCTGTCCTTGGTGAGGGCAGCCAGCTCCAGGGTCTTGGCAGAGCGGCGCTTGAGTTCCTGCGCGAAAATCTCTCCCTTCGTGGTGCATACCACCACGCGGTCGCCCTTGCGCGGGCTTGCGGTCGGCGAAACGATGAGAACATCGCCATCGCGATAGAGCGGCGCCATGGAATCGCCGGTCACTTCGAGAGCAAAAACCTTCTCCTGGCCGAAATCGGGGAACTCGATTTCATCCCAACCCGGGCCGCCGGCCGGGAGGCCCTCATCGGTCAGGATCTTGCCGGCGCTGGCCTGCGCCATGCCGATCATAGGGATCATGGAGCGGCGCAACGAGCCCGAGGGCTCGACGAGACGCAGGAAATCCTCCAACGTCGCGCCCGTGGCACGCAGGATCTTTGAAATGGATTCCGTCGAGGGCCACCGCTCCCGCCCTTCGGGGCTGACACGCTTCGACTTGTTGAAACTGGTGGCATCGAGGCCGGCTTTGCGTGCCAGCCCGGATGCGGTCATTCCGTGGCGGGCGGCAAGTGCATCGATGGCGGCCCAAACGCGCTCGTGAGATAACATTGTGCTGACCTTCGCAAATGAGCGAAAAATAGCTGAAAGCGAACTTATGCCTAGGAATTAAGGTTGTTCTATGACCCGTGCAACATGCAAGATTTCTATAGGGCAATGTGTCTAGTCAGAGTTGCTCCAGAAGCAGTGTCTAGTTATCGGTATTTCATGCACATCATCTACAAAATATGCCCAGAAATCCTTTGGCACGAGGCGAAAAAGGCAAATTCCTTTATGGGGGCACCCATCGATATACAGGATGGATACCTCCATTTTTCCACGGCAAAACAGGTGAAAGAGACGGCCGACAGACACTTTGCAGGGCAAGCGAACCTCCTGTTGATCGCTATCGATGCCGATGAGCTTGGTCCAGCCTTACGATATGAGCCGTCGCGGGGAGGGGACCTCTTTCCCCATCTTTATGCGCCCCTTGCCTTGTCTGCCGTCCTGTGGGTAAAGCCGCTGTCACTCGGCCCCGATGGCCGCCACGTTTTTCCGGATCTCGATTCATGATCGGCGCGCTCTTCTCTCTCGCAAAACCCGCACTGCACGCGCTCGATGCCGAGACGGCGCATCAGCTGACGATCCGCAGCCTGTCCCTGATGCCGATCACGCCCACGCCGAAGGATGATGCGCGTTTGGCAGTCGATGTCTTCGGCCGTCATTTCCCCAATCCCGTGGGGCTTGCCGCCGGCTTCGACAAGCAATGTGAGGTGCCCGACCAGCTTCTGTCTCTCGGCTTTGGTTTCGTGGAGCTCGGTGGCGTCGTGCCCAAGCCTCAGGAAGGCAATCCACGTCCACGCGTCTTCCGGCTCACGCAGGACGAGGCTGTCATCAACCGCTTTGGCCTTAACAGCGATGGGTTGGAGATCGCGCGTCAGCGTCTTTCCCGTCGACGCGGACGTCCCGGCGTTGTCGGCGTGAATATCGGCGCGAACAAGGAATCATCTGATCGTGTTGCTGATTACGTCACCTGCATTCAGGGCCTCTGCGGTCTCGTCGATTTTCTCACGATCAACGTGTCCTCCCCTAACACGCCGGGCTTGCGTGACTTGCAGGGAGAGGCGTTTCTCGACGACCTGCTCGCCCGCAGCATCGATGCGCGCAACAAGGCCGATGAGGGGCGCAAGAAAACGACCATCCTGCTGAAGATTGCGCCCGACATCTCGCTCGAGACCCTCGACGCCATCGTGGCAACGGCGCTCAAGCGCGGCATCGATGGCCTCACGGTTTCCAACACAACCATCGCGCGGCCCGAGACTTTGAAAGACAAGGCTCTGGCAAAGGAAGCCGGCGGTCTATCCGGCAAGCCGCTCTTCGTGCCGTCGACCAAATTGCTGGCCGAGACGTATCTTCGCGTGGAGCGCAGGCTCCCGCTCATCGGCGTCGGTGGCGTCGATTCAGCCGAGGCTGCCTGGGCGAAGATCCGCGCGGGCGCAAGCCTCGTGCAGCTTTACTCCGCGATGGTCTATAAAGGCCCCGGCCTGATCGGCGACATCAAGCGTGGATTGCTGCAAAAGATCGAGCGGGAGAAGGCATCGCTCGCGCAAGCTGTTGGGCGAGATGCCACTGCCATAGCGCAGGGGCGGTTCCAAATACCTTAAGTGAGGCAGGGGAATGTCCTCTTCGCCAGCCGCGGATAAAACACGGCCTGGCCGATGCCGCGTGCGCTCAGAAAGATGAGCAGCGCGATCCAAAGCGCTGTATTCCCGAGAGTGCCGGCGGCCAAAAGGATCGCTGCATAGATGGCGAAGGCGATGATCATGAGATCGCGCATCGCCTTTGTCCAAGTCGCACCCGTATAGATTCCGTCGAAGGCAAAGGCGGCAGCACCGAAGAGGGGCGTGAGGGCTGCGAAGATCAGATACTCACGCGCGTAGGCACGCACGTCGGGATTCGTGGATACGAAGTCGATGAACGACCCGCCGCCGATCAGGAAGATTGCTGAAACGGCAAGGCCAAACCCTAAGCTCCAGGCGAGGCTCAAGTGAATGGCGCGGCGGAAGCCGCGCTCATCGCGCGCGCCGATGCTCTGGCCGCACAGGGTCTCGGCCGCTGTGGCGAACCCGTCGAGAAAATAACCGCCGATCAGGAACATGTTGTAGAGCACCGCATTCGCAGCAAGCGTCACATCGCCTGAGCGGGCGCCAAGCGCGCTGAAGATCGAGAAGGCCAGGATCAATGCCACATTGCGGATCATGATGTCTCGGTTCATGGCGAGCGCTTTCAGGATCGCGGCGCGGTTCAGCACCTCGGCCCAGGTCACGGCGAACGGATTCGAACCAAGACGGCGCAGCACCACGATGCCGAGACCTGCGCCCAAAACTTCCGCCAACGCTGTGCCGATGGCGGCACCTGCGATGCCAAGATTGAAGATCAGCACGAGGCCTGCTGTCAGCAGAATATTCGCAACGTTAATGGCGACCTGCAGCAACAGACCGAGATCCGTGCGCCCACGCCCGAGTGTCGAGCCGAGAATGACGTAGTTGGCGAGCGTGAAGGGCGCGGCCCAGATGCGGATGAAGAAATAGGTGGAAAGGGCTCCCGTCACCGCCTCGCTCGCACCAGCGGCGTAGAAGGAAAGCGCCCCGACGGGCCATTGCAGCAGGATCAGCAGGAGACCCGTAATTCCAGCCACCAGGAAGGCGCGGGCGAGCGTCAGGTCGATCTCATGCTTGTTGCCGGCGCCCGTCGCCTGGGCAGTGAGGCCAGCGGTCGCCATGCGCAGCGAGCCGAAGCTCCAGAACACGAAATCGAAGATCACGGCTCCCAAGGCCACCGCACCCAGGAGGTGGGCTTCACCGAGCCGCCCGATCACCGTCGCATCGACGAGGCCCAGCAGGGGCGTCGTCACGTGCGACAGGGTCATCGGCAAGGCAAGGGCCAAGATGCGCCGGTGAGAAACCTCGGGGCGGCGAGCGTTCAAGGAGCCATGCATGGATGCGTGACCCGATCAGCGCTGGCTGAAAAGACGGGAGATGAGCCAGAGCGGCACCACGATCACGGCACCATAGACGATCCAGAGACCGACCTCCTTCACGGTCTCCAGGCTGAGGTCGAAAACCGAGCTGATCCAGTTGAACAAGCCCTCGATGAGCACGAAGGGCGTGATGTCGAGGAAGGCCATGAAGGCGCCGACGAGAAGCGACAGGAAAATGAGCTTGGCCAGCACGGAGCCGGGCGAGCCGCCGAGAAACCGGGTCAGGTTGGACATATCCTCATCTCGTCTGAAAGCGTAACTGGACGTAACTAGCAGCGTGTGCTTCATCGCAAGGGCCGATGACGAACGCAACCCTGTCGAGCCTCACATGATCGATCCCGCTCTCTTCGACCCCACCGCCGTCAGCGAGGAAATCCGTGCTCAGAACGCGGATATCGTGGCCAAGCTCGCGGCTCTTCCCGATCCCATGTCCGTGCCTCCGGCCCTCGTGCGGGAGCGCCGCCGCCAGGGGCTTGGACCGTTCCCGCTGATGCCTTCGAGCCACAAGGCCAAGGTGATCGAGATCGACGGGCCTGCCGGGCCGATTCCGTTGCGGATCATCACCCCTGAGAAGCCGCGGGGCGTCTATTTCCACGTCCATGGCGGCGGCTGGACCTGGGGCACCTCGGACGAGCAGGACCCCTGGCTTGACCGCCTGGCGGACCGCTGCGGTCTTGCCGTAGTCTCGGTGGAATATCGACTCGCGCCTGAAGATCCCTATCCCGCAGGGCCGGACGATTGCGAGGCGGCGGCCCTCTGGGTCATCCGCGAGGCCGAAAGCCGCTTCGGCACCTCCCGCCTCTTCATCGGCGGTGAGTCGGCAGGTGCGCATCTCTCGGCCGTGACCATCCTGCGCCTGCGCGGCAAGCATGGCCTCAAGCCCTTCCGGGGCGCGAACCTGTTCGCGGGCTGCTATGACCTCAACCTCAGCCCAAGCGTCCGGCACTGGGGGCCAGAGCGCCTGATCCTCAACACGAACGACGTGAAGGTCTTCGCCGACAACTTCGTCGGCCATGTGAGCGACCGGACCAATCCGGACATCTCGCCCCTTTACGCGGACCTCAAGGGCCTGCCACCGGCCTTGTTCTCCGTAGGGACGAAGGACATGCTCTTGGATGATACGCTCTTCATGGCCTCCCGCTATGCGGCGGCCGGCAACAAGACCGATCTCGCCATCTGGCCGGGCGGCTGCCACGTGTTCATCCGCTTCGACAGCGCCATGAGCGAACAGGCCCTGTCGCGGATCGATGCCTTTGTGGAGGCTCTCTAAGCCTTAACTCAGCCCTCTCTGGGAAGGCTTCAAGGTCGCTTCGAAGGACGGGGGCGTTTCCAGCGCACACTGAATCCTCCTTCGAGACGCAGACTTCGTCTGCTCCTCAGCATGAGGCTCGATAGGGTTAAAACGGGACTGACTTAGAGTGCCTAACAAAACTGGAGTGAGTGCGTTGGTTTGGCATGGCCAAACCTCTTGTTTCCAATGCTCTCTGG
>NZ_QDAH01000083.1 GCF_003075415.1 Microvirga sp. KLBC 81 | reverse complement strand
AAAAAGTTTGCGCGGTGTTGAGTGGAGGGAACTGGGATTTGTGCGACCTTGCCGAGATATACAAGGTAGCGGGGTAAGCTTTTTCAGAACGGATTTGAAAGTTCCCTACGAATAGAAAAGTTGAACCCGCTTGTGAAAGCATTTCAATAAAGTATTCGTCAGGAGATTATTTATCGGGCTGAATAAAGCGTGGCGCGAAGGATGGCGAGAAAGGACCCGGAGAATACGACATGCGAGATGTTCTTGGGCTATCGCGAAATGCTTAGTTCGACTGTTCGCTTTGCGCCTACAGCAAAACTGTCAGAATCCGTTAAGCTGTTTGGTAGCGGAACGTTGTTGGGATCAGGTGCGTTGCGCGATTGAGGAGTGCGCTTGGCGCTTTGAGGGTCTGCGACGCCGAGCTCCTCACCGCAGGAGGACGTGATGCTGTCCATCCATTCCCAAGCCCGCACCACCCCAGCCGTTCGCCAGGAGATCGCCCACTCGTCGAGCCCACGGGAGTGCTCGCCAACCGCTTTGGCGTCAGTACCGAGACCATCCGCAAGTGGCGCAAGCGCGGAGCTGACGACTGCCAGGATCGTTCCAGCTGGCCGCACAAGCTGCCCTGGAAAGCCACCGAGGAAGAGCGGGCGATCGTCTGCACCCTCCGGCAGGCCACCGGCTTCCCGCTCGATGACCTCACGTTCGTGGTCAGCCACTTCCTGAGGCATCTCAATCGTGATGCGGTCTACCGCATCCTCAAAGCGGAGGGGCTGGGCCGCCTGCCGCCAGCTCACCGGCGCAAGCGGGAGAGCGGCACGTTCAAGGACTACGACCTCGGCTTCGTCCATATGGACATCAAACACTTGCCCAAGCTGAGTACCGCAAAAGGAGCGAGCCGCAAGCGCTTCCTCTATGTCGCCATTGACCGCTGCTCACGCTGGGTGCATCTGGCGGTCAAGGACGATGAGCTGACGAGCAATGCAATCGCCTTCCTCAACGAGGCGATCGGCGCTTTCCCCTTCAAGATCACCCACGTGCTCACCGACCGCGGCTCGTGCTTTACGGCCGATGGCTTCGAGGCAGCCTGCCGCAAGCTGAAGGTGGAGCATCGAAAGACCAAGCCGTATACGCTGCAGACGAACGGTCTCGTGGAGCGCTTCAATGGGCGGGTGCAGCGCGAGGTGCTGGGGATCACGATCTACAGTCATCGTGACCTTGAGAAGCTGCTCAAGGGCTTCAATAAGGCCTACAACAGGAGACGCCAGCGCGTGCTCAAGGGTGCTTCACCCGAGCAGGTCGTGCAACGGCGCCTGACTGCCGAGCCCAAACTCGCCAACTTGCGCTTCAAGCCGCCGGATACACACGCTTTGCCAGATGCCCTCCAAGTCGTCGCTCACGCCAAGGAGGTCTCACATCCAGACAAGCCCCTAGTCGGGTGAGGTTGATGGCCGCTGCCGTCAGCACGTGCTGAAGATGCGTCTTTGCCAGCCCGATATAGCGGGCGCGGCGCAAGTGCAGGGCTCGGATGCCCACCGAGATTGTGCCCTCGATCCCGGCGCGCTGCCGGTAATCCCGTGCGAAGGTGGGCTGCGCTTCACGGATCCGAGCGGCCTCGAGCGTCTCGTGTTCCTCTCGCGGTCGTAGCGTGAGAAGGCGTCGGGCACAGCGGGTGCACCGCCGTTTCAACGGACACGGCCGACAATCGCTGGTCGAGAAGCGAACTTTGAGCGCAGTTCGCCCCTGATGGTAATCGGGCCCCCAACTTCAGCTCTCGTGCCCGACCGGACAGATGGCCACTTCTCGCTCCCAGTCGAGAAGGAAAGTCCTGCACCGTGAAGCCCTCGCCAGATTGGGCCTGCCACTGGTAATCCTTGGGAGCCGGCCCAAGAAGCGTGACGCCTTTCTTCCGCCTGGCCACAAGTTGGTCGGCCGCGACGTAGCCAGCATCAACAAGGTGGTGTTGGGCAGCAGACCTTTAGCATCAAGGGCCGCATGGATGTCTTCGAGAGCATCGCGATCAACGACGGGTGCCGGTGTGGTCTCCACATGCGTGATCAGATGCAGTCCGCTGTTATCGCACGTCTCCGTGAGATGCACCTTGTAGCCGATCCAGATGATCGACTGCTTCTTGGCGTAGTGCACCTCCGGATAGCGTTGGTGCATGGAGGAGTTGAGGCGCCGAGCTAAGCTGGTACATAGTAGCGGGATCTCCTTGGCATGTTGGTCACCATGTCCATGCGCAAGTCTGCTCGCCATCCACGCTTTCGGGCCAAGTATCGGATCCAAAACTGGCCTTGGTATGAGGCCGGGCTGAAGCGGCGAGGCGACCTGACCCTGTGGCTTGATGAGGACGCCATCGCTCGGTGGAATGCTCCGTAACGGACCACGCCCGGTGGTCAGGCCCGCTACTCGGATCTGGCCATTGGGCTTGTGCTCACGCTGCGGCTCGTCTTCCACTTGGCCCTGCGTCAGGCCGAAGGGTTTGTCAGGAGCGTGCTCCGGCTCCTTGGCCTTGATCTCCCGGTTCCGGACCACACCACCTTAAGCCGCAGAAGTCGCGCCTTTGCCGCTCGCAAGCCGCAGGTCGTGCCGGACGGTCCCTTGCATCTCGTGATCGACAGCACGGGCCTACAGCTGTTTGGACGCGGCGAATGGGATGCGGAACGGCGCGGCCATCCCCGCCGCTCCCGTCGAGCCACTCTGCTTGCACAATTTGCCGGTTACGGACCGCCTAACCGCAGGCAGGAGTTTTCCCTGCCAAATAGCGCTGCACTTTGAGCGAAGATTTCGAAAAAATGCCGCTAATAAGCGAAACCTGCTGGCATTCCCGTGCGATGCTATGACAAAAGACATCTGAAAGAGAATTGCAATCGGCAGCAGGATCAAGAACACTGCATGCCCGCAAACTTGGGCATCGGTGAAGGAACGAAAGCAAAATGCGAAAATCAGTGCGCCTGAAATCCTTCGAGTTGGTCGCGCGGGATATTGTTGAAGTTGACGTGAACCTGCTTAGCTCGCTCTCGATCGCCGTTGGCTGGCCGCATCGGCCCAAGGATTGGGATTTACTGCGCCGCGCCGGCCACGGCATCGTCGCCGTTGACGGCATCGGACGCGTGTTCGGAAGCGCGATGTGGTTCCCGCACGGAGACGATTTCGCCACCATCGGCTTGGTGATCACAACGCCCCGCACGCAAGCGCAAGGAACCGGCCGATGGCTCATGGAACAGGTGCTGGAGCGGTGCGGCAACCGCAATCTAAGCCTGAATTCGACTCATGCCGCTGATAATCTCTATGTTTCACTCGGCTTCACGAAAGAAGCGACAGTATATCAGCGCCAGGGGGAGGTCGCACCGACGATTCCAGCGGTGCCAGCTCTGGACGGTGAACTGAGTGCGCTATCAAGCGACAAGCTTGAGGAGATCACGGCGCTGGATACGCGCGCATTTGGGACAAACCGCGAGAAGCTGCTTGCATTGCTTTCAGAAAACGCTGCAATTTGCACTCTAAGACGCGGTGGCGAAATCGTCGGCTATTCCATGTGTCGAGAGTTTGGTCGTGGCCATGTGATTGGCCCCATAGTCGCGAGGAATGATCATGACGCGATCCATCTCACGGCCGTGCATCTGAAGGGTTTGACAGGACGATTCGCCCGCGTCGACACGCGTGAGGAAGACGGCATATTTGCCGAGTTTCTCCAGCAGAGCCGCCTCACGGTTTCCGAGACTGTTACGACGATGTCCAAAGGACGCCCATTCCTGAATCGAGGAGACAATGAGCCATGGGTTTATGGATTGGCCGGCCACGCGTTGGGCTGAATTTGAAAGCTCTTTCGAGAAGATCCTTTAAGAACCGGCCGGATGGAGCGATCTCCAGACGAATCGGAACTGAGTGTCCCATGGCTTTCTCTGCTGTCTGATCGCGCCTCTCTCCATGAGGCCTGAACCGATATTCGGGCGCCTAAGGCTCCGGATTGACAAGCACGGGATGCGGAAGAAATGCCTGACAGTATAGCGTGCGCAGCCAGCATCCACATTTCAAAAGACAGCCTGGACGTCTATGTCTTACTGAAAGGGATCGGGCGGTGTTCAAAATGACGCCGAGCAACCGCGTGCGTCATGCACTTTCTGGCACCGTACGCCCCAGCGGATGGTCTACGAGGCGACGGGCGCCCATCGCCAACTGCTCGGCTTAGGCAAAGGCGCTCATCGCGCCTGAGAACCGTCACGCTTGAGAACCGTTACGCCGAGATGCTGACGTTTATCCCAGCGGGGCTGATCGCAACAGAGGGCGCGGCCAATCCGAGCCGAACGCATCGAGTTATTTGCCTGTCAGCGGGCGCGCCACAGGGCGATGCGGTTCTGTATCCGATAACCTTGAATGAGGGCCGGCATGAACTACGGATTGCCACGATAGAGCGGGACAAAGGCAGGTAGCCGGAAGTCGAAGGCGGTGCGCACTTGCTCGCTGTGTCCCAACAACTTGTCAGCCGCATTTGTACCGATCCACGGCGCCCAGACTACACCCGAACCGTAGAAGCCGGTGGCATAGACCACGCCGTCCTTCTCGAAGATGCGGGGTAGCATGTCGCGGTTCATCGCCACATGGCCGGACCAGCTGTGCGAAAGGCGAATGTTCTCGAGCTCCGGGAAAAGGTTCACTAGTCCCTTGCGCAGAAAGAGCTTCGACGCCGCCGGATCGCCTACGCGAGAACTGTCACGCCCCTCTAGCAGAATACGTCTGTCATCGGGCGAGAGGCGGTAATAGAAACCCAGCTGGCGGTTCTCGATCATCCTCAGCTTCGGCATCAGCCGCGGCATCACCTCAGGCTCGAGTTCCTCGGTGGCGATGATCCGGCTGCGAACCGGGACCAGTCGGCAGCGCAGGAAGGGAATAGCGCCATCAGTACAGCCGTCTGTGCAGACCAGAACCTGCCGCGCCTGCACCGTCCCGGCCGAAGTCACGACACGGAGCCCGTCGCCTTCCCTGTTGATCAAGGTTACGTACGTCCGCGAATGGACCGGCAATCCCGAAGCGAGCGCCACTCGCAGGAGTTCAGCGTGGAACTTGGCCGGGTGCAGCCCGCCGATGTCCATCCGGACCGTGCCGCCGCGATAGAAGTCGGTGCCGATATAGTTGCGCTGCTCGGCATGCGGAACGGCATGAGACCCGATCCCCAGTTTCTTCGCCAGTACCTCGGCGCTGCGCGCCATCGTTTCGTACTGGTCATAGCCGATTGCTCCTTTGAACTGGCCAACCAGCTAGAAGTCGCAGTCGAGCTTCTCGGTCTTGATGACGTCATAAAGGAGTTCGCGTGTGATCTTGCCCTCGGCCTCGATCGCCATCGCCTTCTCTTCGCCGAAGCGCCGAGTGATCGTGGCGTAATCCGGCCGGATGCTTCCACTTAATTCCGCCGTTGCGTGTAGAAGCCCCCTCGCCCGGGTTCATCGCGTCGAAGGCTGCAACCGAACGCCCCTCCCGCGCCAGCACCAGCCCGGCTGACAGCCAGCATAGTCCGCGCCCACGATCGCCACGTCGAGCTTCTTGGCCAGCGGCTGCTGCGGCAGCGGCTTGACGGGTGTCTCTTCCCACCAGTAAGGCGTGTTCTCGTCTGCAACTCTGGGCTCGTGCATGTGACTGACCTCTCGTTAGCTCCAGACCACAATGTCACCGCTCCGCCGAGCAACGACAGACGGAGAAGCGGCGAGATGATGGAAGATCTCTTCGACTTTCATGGTTGCCCAGCCGAAGGTTGGGACGGGTGCGTACTAAGACCGCTCTGATACCGCAACATGTGCCAAAATGCCTCTTGTCTTAAGTGCAAAGTTCCGAATCTAAGTGCCTATGAGGCGCCTCCTATGGCGTAAATGTCGGATAGGAGCCAGCGAGCGGCGCAATCTGACGGCCGCCAAGCGATCCCTGCGCAAGGCGCTCAATCGACACGGCCGGCCCGAGCGGAACTTGATTGATGGTAGCCAGATAAACCGTAAGCGGTGTTTTGACCGAACCTTTCGGATGGCCGCGTGATTGGCCGGTGCATACGGCGGCGGTGGCGCCTGAGCGGCACCGCGGTCATCAGTCGATCGCCGCTCTCGCACGCGAGATTAGTCGCGCTGCGCGCCATCGGAGGCGCCTTCAACGAATCCGGCGACAGCGACGATGGCTGCCTCCGTGTGCGGCAAGGCCGCAAGTTCGCCCAGCGGCACGGGTTTGATGGGCGGGCGTAGCCGATAGTAACCGAGCTCGCCGGGCGAAACACCACGCCATTGCGCCAGTAGTTCAACCGCGGTCAGACCGCACAGCCGGCCTTGACATGGTCCCATTCCACATCGTGTGAACGCCTTCATTTGGTTAGGGCCCGGCACGCCGAGCGCCGCAACTTCACGCAGCTTGCCGGCTGTGATTTCCTCGCAGCGGCAGACGATGGTGCCGTCGTCCTCGGGCACACGAAATGTTTTGCCGGGCCGGAACCGACGCTCGATGAAAGTCCTGCCCCTGAGGGCACGAGCGAGCTTTCGCGCGAGTCGGCTCCGGCGCTGCTCGTAGGCACCCTGGCCAAGGTGTTTTAATTCGAGCGCCGCGGTCAGGCCCGCGAGCTCTCCTTGCAGAGCCGAGGCGGCCGCCCCGACAATTCCCGCCGCATCACCCGCGATCGAAACCCCCGGAACCGAACTTGCGCCGTGAACGTCGATGGTCGGGCGGAAGGCGGCCAAGCGCTCGTCCCAGACGCAGTCGCACCCGGCGACCAGCGTGAGATTGAGGTTCGGCGCGATCCCCTGGTGCAGAAGGAGCAGGTCGCCCTGAATGTGCAGGGACTTGTTGCCGCGACGAACCCGCAAGGCGCTGAACTGTCCGGAACCAATCGCCTCGAGCGCAGTCACCCCGCGGATGACACGGGTTCGACGGTGAACGTCCAAGAGGAGCTTCAGGCCCTTGAGTGCATAGGGCGACGTGGCAAAGGTAAGCACGTGAGGCAGGGGCAAGCGCCAGTTCTCGAGCGGCGTGGTATCGACAACCGCTATCACGGAGACGCCTGCCCGGAGAAGTTGGCTTGCCAGCAAGTACAGCAGCGGCCCGGTCCCGGCGAGGATGGTCCGTCCCGACGGCACAAGACCTGACGACTTCATCATGATCTGCGCCGCTCCCGCCGCCATGACGCCGGGCATGGTCCAACCCGGGAATGGGAACGGACGCTCGAGCGCGCCGGTTGCGAGAATCACTCGATGGGCGGCGATCGGCCGAGCAATGCCGCCGAGCGAGATCCCGATCTCGAGCGCATGCTCGCCGTCGCCAGTTTCCTCGTCAGCAGGCCCGACGCTCCACACCGTCGCCCGGCGGGCATAGCTCAAGTCTGTGCGCTGGAACCGCTCGATGAGCATCCGACCGGCGGCGTAGTCCGGCCCCATGCGCGCGAGATCGGCGTCCGAAGCACGGTCGACCGACCGATGGATCTGGCCGCCAGGCGATGCATTTTCGTCGGCCAGCAATACGGCGAGGCCGCGGGTCGACGCTTCGATGGCTGCCGAGAGGCCGGCCGGCCCCGCGCCAACGACGACGAGGTCATAGGCAGGCGCGAGATCGGCGGCAGACTGAATGTTTCGAATCATTATTCCTGCCCCGGCATGGCCGCGCCATCCTGTGTTTCGACCCGCATGCCCTCCACCACAGTGGTCATGCAAGCCTGTCGGTTCAGCCGGCCGTCAATTTTGACGAGGCACTCGAAGCACACGCCCATCATGCAGTAAGGACCACGGGCGACGCCGGACACCGGGGTGCGCCGCGTGATGCAATGTCCGGCGGCCAACAATGCAGCGGCGACGCTGTCGCCCTGGCGGGCCATGGTCGGCACGCCGTTGAATGTGAATGAGACCGCACTCTCTTTTCTGTCAGACAGCCGCCGGAACACGGAACCTCCGGGAATGAAATACGGAGAGATCCGCAGAAAGCGCCCCGGCCAAAATTTGCCGCGGCAGGACCAGCGCATGGTTCGCTGCCAGCGTCACGCCGGAATGGCAGGCGAGTGCGAACGCACCGGGAAACCTCTCTGACTGCTCGTAAATGGGGTAGCCGTCCGGAGTCACCACGCGGAATGCGGCCCAGATCCGCACCGCCTTGGCCTCCCTGAGCAGTGGGAACGTGCGTAGGGCGCGTTCAGCCAGAACTGCGGTGATTGGTCCTCGCGGCCGCTGGTGATCGATCGTCGCCTCCTTGCTCTCGCCAATCAGCACAGAGCCCTCGTCTGTCTGCCGCAGATAGCCGGTGGCGTGGCTGAGGAAGGGCTTCAGCCGCTCGGTGACGATGATCTGGCCGCGGCTGGGCGAGAGCGGAACGTTCAGCCCAACCATCGGGGCGAGCGCGGTGTTACCGATGCCGGCCGCGAGGACGATCTTGCCAGCACCGAGCCTCCACCCGTCTCCAGCCAATTCGAACGCGCCGGCGCGATGGCGGATCGTAGTCGTCTTCCGATGCGGCAGATAATGAACGCCACGCTGCTGCAGCGCCTTATGAAAGCCCGCGAATAGCCGCAGCGGGTTTGCGTGTCCATCGAGCGGGCTGAAAATCGCGCCTGCCACTGTCTCGCCGACCAGGGGCAAGCGGCGGCGCGTCTCCGCCTGAGCGAGTATCTCATATTCGAGCGGCGGCGTTCCTTCCGCGTCCATTCCTGGTTGGCGGGCGAGCTTCGCCATCGATGCGATACCGCGCTCCAGCTCCGTTGGCGTGAGCCGAATTGAGAAGCCGCCCGACTGGACAAAGCCAGTGTCGATGCCGGTTTCGGCCTTGAGTTCGGCTGCCAACTGGTACCAGTTCGCCATCGAGGTTCGCGACCAACGTGAATAGGCTGCATTGCCGAGACCCTTGCTTGAGCTCCATACGAGACCAAAATTCGCCCGGGCGGCCCTGTATGCCACATCGCCTTCGTCGACAACTGCAACCCTTTGCCCGCACTTCGACAGGCCCCAGGCTATGGATATGCCTACGAGCCCGCCGCCGATGACGATTACGTCGTAATCCATTCCGCCAGCTTCCCTCGGCGCGTCATCTCACGGCTTTCTCCTAATCTGCCCTCCACGATCAGATTGCGCCTACCTTAACTCTCGAACCATCAAGGAGGCGCGACAGGCGGAAGGGGGCGGGGTCAACACAGGGTGGATCGTTGGCAACCAGGTCGGCCGCCAAGCGGCCGATGCCCGGGCCAAGGCCGAAGCCATGGCCGGAGCAGCCCGCGGCCAAGTAGAGACCTTTCACACCATCGGCCGGCGAGATAACCGGCACCGCGTCCGGCGTGAAATCCACATACGCCCCCCAGCTGTCGGCGACTTCGATGCCGGCCAACGCAGGAAACTGCTCCGTGACCCGTTTCAAAATAGCCGCGATTGTTCGGCGGCTCGGCGCCGGGTCAAGAACGCGCATTCGCTCGAAGGGCGACGGCTTATTCTTATTCCAGCTTCCGAACACTTCCGGACCATGGAAAAAGGATTTGCCGATGCCGATCTGCACCGCTTTCAGACGCTTCAGGAACATCGGCATGAACCAGCGCGCGTAGCGAAGGCCTTGTGGGGTGATGTCCAGCGTCGCCCTGCCGCTGATCGCAAGCGTGTAGCTGCCATCCAACCGGCGGGTCAACGCACACTCCGGCGTATAGATCGCCTCACCCAGATCCGCTGTGGGCCGTGTACGAAGTGCTGTCTGGCGCACGCTCGCCTGTGGAAACACAACGCCATGCTGGCGACAAAACAAGGACGTCCAAGCTCCCCCGGCGCAGAGAACGGCCTGTGTCCGGATCAGTCCCTTTTCGGTGATCACCCCAGCCACCGCCCCATTGGCCAGATCAAGGCCTTGGGCAGCGCACTCCTGGTGGATCGTCGCTCCAAATCTGCGAGCGCCATCGGCGATCGTCGGCGCGGCGATGGAAGGCTCGCCCTTGCCATCATCGATTGAATGGACCCCGCCGAGCCATCTGCGGCCGTTTGCCGGAATTGTGGCAGCCGCTTCTCCGGCGCTAAGCATCTTCGTATTGACGTTGAACTGGCGGGCTGTATCACGCCAACTTTCCCATTCCGCCAGTTGCTGCGGATTATCCGTAGCGTAAAGCAAACCGCATCGACGGAAACCGACGTCCTCACCGATTTTTGACTCAAACTCACCCCATAGCCGCAGGGCGACACCTGATAGCGGCAGCTCGCGCTCATCCCGGTTCTGTTGGCGGCACCAACCCCAGTTGCGGCTCGACTGCTCGCAGCCGACATAGCCCTTTTCGACCAAAGCGACCGAGAGTCCCCGCTCTGCGAGAAAAAATGCTGCTGAGGCACCAATAATGCCGCCGCCGATGACGACGACATCCGCCTTGGCGGGAAGCTCTTGATCGTTCTGTATGCGTTTGACGAGTGGAGACATGGAGGCTGACCTGAACTGATTTTGGGGCCGATCTATTCGGCACTGTTTCCTGCCCCTCCGACAGGAGCATCCTAGGCAAGCACTGCTATCGCATCGACTTCGACGAGATAGCCGTTGTGGAGTTCCGGCACCGGAACGACGGTGCGAGCCGGGCGGGAATCACCTAGGCCTTGCCGTCGGACGGGCGATGCATGTCGATGACGCCTTCGGCCGGAAGCAGCCGGTCGCCGATGAAATGCCCGACGGGCAGGGGAAGACTGTCTGGATCAAAGCTTAGTGTCATCGCGCGTCCTCGGCATGGGCTCAAAGCAAGGCTAGCGGAGGAAGGCGAGCAGCATGCATCGACTGAAGATGCAGGAACGGCAGAAAGTTTCGTTTTCGGCGGCGCGACAATCAAATCTTCGCCGATCGCGCGGGTAAGTTACAGAGCATTGTCTGACGACAGTGGTTTTAAATCGACTTCCGATCGTATCACCCCAGCTGACACAGGCTCAAATTGAAGAGCATACACAATCTGAAATAGAGTTGTAAGCCATGACTACAGACATTCATGACCCCCCTGCGCTTGCCATGATCCATACGGTCCCCGGCATCATCCCCGTGCTTAACGAACTCGTTGGTCTCCATCTGCCCGGTTGGCGCCCATTCAACATGTTAGATGAGAGCTTGCTGGGGAACACGATTCGCGAAGGCACGCTGTCACGCCAAACTATGCGGCGGCTTGCGACTCACATTTGGTCGGCGGTGGATGCGGGGGCTTCGGCGGTCCTCGTCACCTGTTCCTCACTCGGTCCTGCAGTGGATGCGGCAATGCCGCTCTGCCCCGTGCCCATCTTCCGTATAGATGATGGAATGGCGATTGAGGCGATACAGCGCGGGAACCGAATTGGCGTCCTTGCAACTCTGGCTACAACAATGGACCCCACAACCCGTTTAATTGAGCGCCATGCTCATAGAATGGGTCGTAACGTTTTCGTCACCAGTCGTCTTTGTGAAGGAGCCTTTGATAAACTGCGAAACGGAGACAGGGCGGCGCATGATGCGATGATACGTGAAGGCCTCGCCTTGCTCGTGGGCAGTGTCGACGTGGTTGTTCTTGCTCAAGCATCAATGGCAAATGCCCTAAATGAGATGAGCGAGATATCGGTGCCAGTACTTACTAGCCCTGAACTCGGTGTGCTGCACATGTCCTCCGCACTGAATGTGCGCTCCCGCCCCCAAGGATAGTACTCAAAGCTAGGCCAACGGTTTGCCGGTTTTCAGAAACCGCGAACAGGCCATCTTGAAGCTGCGCGATCTAATCGCAAGCAGTGACCAAAGAAGGCTTAGCGCATCAGGCGGCGCGGCATCGGCTGAAAGAGGCCGTTCGCTGCAAGCCGCTCCATCGGGTGGTGTCCGCGGCAGAGAAGGGAAAAGAAGTGCTTTTAGGAGTGATCGCCGACGATTTTACCGGCGCAAGCGATATTGCAAACACAATTGCAAAGGGCGTGGCGCCTAACGGTGGACTGCGCACCGCGCAGTTTCTCGGCGTACCGAAAACCGCTGCATCTGCCGACGTCGAGGCGGGTGTGGTTGCCCTGAAAAGCCGAACTATTCCAGTTGATGAGGCGGTAGCGCAATCTCTTGACGCCTTGAACTGGCTTCTGGCTCAAGGCTGCCGGCAGATCGTCTTCAAGTACTGCTCGACATTCGATTCCACGCGTGAAGGCAACATTGGACCCGTGGGCGAAGCGCTTGCGGCCGCGCTCAATGTGAAAAGCGTTGTTGCATGCCCGGCGTTCCCGGGTGCTGGCCGCACTGTCTACATGGCGCATCTGTTCGTCCATGACCGGCTTCTGAGTGAATCCGGTATGCAGAACCATCCGCTTACACCCATGACGGACCCCGACATTCGCCGATGGCTGCGATACCAGACCCGATCGTCCGTTGGGCACGTCGCCCTGGATACGGTTCGCAAGGGTGCCGAGGAAGTCGCCGCTGCGCTTGCCGCGAAGGATGATACGTTGGTGATCGTCGATGCGACATCCGATCAGGATCTGATCACAATCGGGTCGGCGATTGCCGACCACAAGCTGGTAACAGGCGGGTCTGGCATAGCGATTGGTCTACCTGAGAATTTCATTCGGCGCGGCCTCGCTTCAGGAATCTCTGGCAGGTTGATCGGAGCAAACGGGCCGGAAGCGATCCTGGCGGGAAGCTGCTCTGGTGCGACCCGCGGCCAGATCGATGTCCATAAGCAAAACCACCCGACGCTAGCCATCGACGTCGACAAGGTGATGAGCGGCGAAACCACCTCCGACCACGTCGTAGAATTTATAACGCGCAATCACGGCCAAGCCCCGCTCGCCTACTCCTCCGGTACGCCTGAAGAAGTCAAGGCCATGCAGGCGAAGTATGGTCGCGAAGAAGTCGCAGCCAAGCTCGACGCCTTCTTCGCCGACACAGCCCTCAAGCTGGTTCAATCTGGTGTGACACGGTTGGTCGTTGCTGGCGGCGAAACGTCTGGCGCAGTCGTATCGGCTCTGAATCTCGGCGCGCTGACAATTGGGCAGGAAATTGACCCAGGTGTTCCAGTACTCCTTTCGAACGGGGACAAGCCGATCGCCCTCGCCCTGAAGTCAGGTAACTTCGGCGCCCCCGATTTCTTCGTCAAAGCTCTGGAAAGGTTGAAAGGAAAGTGAGTACCTCGGAAAACAGAATCCGCGAGGATATCGTACGCTTGTCGCGGTCGCTCTTTGAACGTGGGTTCTCGGTCGGTTCCGCAGGCAACATCAGTGCCGCGGTTGATGACGGGATCCTCATTACACCTACGAACTCTTCTCTAGGCTTTCTCGATCCCGGCAAGATCAGCAAGGTCACTCGTGATGGACGCCACCTATCGGGCGACAGACCGTCCAAGGAAATCTTTTTGCACAAGGCATTTTACGAGACGCGGCCTCAGACCGGAGCGGTGGTTCACCTTCATTCAACCCATGCGACCGCACTCTCCTGTCTCAGCGAAATCGATCCCGACGATTGCATCCCCCCTCTCACGCCATACGTCGTCATGCGCGTGGGCCATGTCAAGCTCGTAGACTACGTGCGACCCGGAGACGAGAAGGCGGGAGATTTGATCCGAGCGCTCGACGGGAAATATGCTGCCGTGCTTCTCGCAAATCACGGTCCGGTCGTCACCGGCAAAGACATTTCCTCGGCCGTCTATGCGGCGGAGGAACTGGAAGAGACCGCAAAACTGCTCGTCATGCTGCGTGGCCTGCCAACGCGCATGTTGTCGGATGAAAACGTGGCTGAACTCAAGTCCGTATTCGGGGGCTATTAGCCGCTTCGATCCCAGGCCCGATCGGAGACATCGTGGACATAAGGTATTAACTTGAGAACAACCCCGTAAATCTTGTCGAGCGATACGTATACGATAATAGCAAGACCGACGTAGTCGATCCGACGATGAGTGCGTCAGGTCGGTCGTTGCTCCCTCACGCGGGGGCGGGTCGGATGTGCCCTTTCGTTTCTTCGTCCATGTGACATCGCCAGAAAGCTCCCTTAAGAGATCATGCTGTCCGTTTTGCCTTTCCAAGCCGCTTGATCGCGGAGCGCGCAAGGTTTGTGCAACAAATTCACAATGTCACCGCTCCGCCGAGCAACGACAAGCAGAAGAGCGACGAGATGATGGAGGATCTCTTCGACTTTCATGGTGGCCCAGCCGAAGGTAGGGACGGGTGCGTACTAAGACGGCTCTGCTCGCAACATGTGCCGAAATGCGTCCCGTCTTAGATGGAAAGTTCCGAATTTAAGTGCCAGTGAGGCGCATCCTATGGCGTGAATCTCGGATACTGATCTCCAACGGTACGATGCGGCCTGGTGGCCTCCGACACCGTGATACCGGGTTGCTCGGCGCTTCATTGACAGCTGAGATGGCACTGCCATCAGGCATCTGCGCACTGGCCACCCAGCCAATCAGATGAATAGCAAAAGGCTATAGAGGTCCTGCGATGCTGACCCATTCCATCCGCCTTCCGACTGATCACGGCCTCACACGGATCGAGCACGACCTGCTGGGAGATCTGGCGGTTCCTGCCGGCGCCTATTACGGCGTGCAGACGGCGCGCGCCCTGGACAACTTCCAGATCACCGGCATTCCACTCTCCCATTTCCCCAACTTCGTGCGCGCGCTGGCGATGGTGAAGAAGGCAGCCGCTCGCGCCAACGGCAAGCTCGGCCTTCTCCCGGAAAGATTGGAAGATGCGATTGCAGCGGCCTGCGACGAGGTGCTCGCCGGGCAATGGCATGACCAGTTCGTCGTCGACATGATCCAGGGTGGTGCCGGCACCTCCACCAACATGAACGCCAACGAGGTGATCGCCAATCGCGCCTTGGAGCTGATGGGCTACGAAAAGGGGCGGTACGAACACCTGCATCCCAACAACCACGTCAACCTGTCGCAATCCACCAACGACGTCTATCCGACCGCCCTCCGGCTGGGCATTCTCCTGAGCTACGGCGAACTTACCGGGGCGATGGAGAACCTCTGCGCGGCCTTTCAGGCGAAGGGCGAGGCGTTCGCGCATATCATCAAGATGGGACGCACCCAGTTGCAGGATGCGGTCCCCATGACTCTTGGCCAGGAGTTTCGCGCCTTCGCGACCACCATGCGCGAAGATGTGGAGCGGGTGCAGGAGCTGGTTCGACTATTCCGGGAAGTCAATCTGGGAGCGACCGCCATCGGCACCGGCATCAATACGGATCCGGGTTATGCGCCACTTGTGGTTTCCGAACTCTCCGAGATCAGCGGCGAATCCCTGGTGCTGGCGGCAGATCTCATCGAAGCTACCTCGGATACCGGTGCCTTCGTCACCTTTTCGGGCGTCCTGAAGCGCATCGCGGTGAAGATATCCAAGATCTGCAACGATCTGCGCCTCCTCTCCAGCGGCCCACGTGCGGGATTGGGGGAAATCAATCTGCCGCCGGTGCAGCCGGGTTCTTCCATCATGCCAGGCAAGGTCAATCCGGTGATTCCGGAGATGGTCAACCAAGTAGCCTATCAGGTCATCGGCAACGATCTGACGGTTACTTTCGCGGCCGAAGCCGGGCAGTTGCAGCTCAATGCTTTCGAGCCGGTGATCGCTCTCAACATTCTCCAGTCCATGCGCATCATGACCCGTGCCATGACGGCGCTGACCGAGCGCTGCATCAAGGGCATTACCGCCAATGAGGACCGTTGCCGGAAGTTGGTCACCCACAGCATAGCGCTCGTCACTGCGCTCAACCCCATCATCGGCTATCAGAACGCGACCCGCATCGCGCAAAAGGCGCAGTCCACGGGCCGTGGCGTTGCCGACCTCGTGTTGGAGGAGGGCTTGCTCAACCCCGCTGAACTCGCCGACATTCTGCGGCCGGAAAACATGACGCGGCCGCGCAGAATCGCACCCCTCCCGTCGAACTGACGGAAGACAATCATGCTCGTCAGCGCTCCGGAATCAAAGCCCATGGATACCGCGTCGGGCTCACCGGCTCTGTCGAAAACTCGAAGGATAGGCATTTTTTTAGCGCTGGTCCGCGTCATGGCGGTGGTTCCAAGCCATTGATTCTCGAGCAGCCAGTCCGTGCGGAGCAGCTGGGGCTGGTAAGTAAAAACCGAATTTGGGATAGAACCCAAGGTCTAGCGAGGGGATTATGAATACAGTTGGCAGTGACGCTTCGAGGAAGATCTACGACGTGCCGTCCGAGTGGACGCCCGCGCCTATGTTCCTTGCGCCTCAGGCACAAAGGACGCTGCTCAGATTGATCCGCTTCATTCTTCTGACCCTATTGTGGAAGAGCCGTCGCGCTGATTCCGGAGAAGCGCGAGCCCGCGGGGCAGTCATGTTGCGGAGCCAAACAGATCGTGAGTGCTTGACTGAACCCGGCCGAATAGAGAAGACCCTTATGCCGCCAGTGCTCCACTCTCGGCATGATTTGCCGTCTGGCGGCTCCGCATGAGGGAAGTTTAACAGTGATGATGCGCTTGGGTGCCATGCCTTGCTTCTTCATCAATCGGGTCAGCAGACGTTTGGCCGCCTTGGTGTTGTGGCGGCTCTCGACAAGCCCATCGAGCACGTATCCGTCCTGGTCGACGGCCCACCACAGCCAGTATGTGGAGGCTCAGGGGAAAGTGGAAATAGAGCCAGACCGCGAGGCTGATCACCTTGACAGAGAAACGGTGGCGAGCGGAGAGCGATGGGCGAGGCTTCTTCATACCGCCCCACTGCCAGCTTCCGCTCGCATCTCGTTAGTATGACGATGCCAGTGGATCACCGTTAAGGTCGGTCTCGAGATGAATGTTCGTCGTGACATCTGCTCGTTCTGATCTGGCCGTCAATGGAACTTGAGCCTGGGTCTAACAACTCGGTTCACGTGCCCGACCAGAATGAGAGTAATTCCTTTCAACCATCCGTGGACCCCGATCAGATGCATTCGGTAGAGTGACAGGTAAACGATACGAGCGATCCGCCCCTCAACCGCCATGCGGCCGCCTACCAGGTTGCCCATCAGACTGCCAATCGTCGAATAACGGCTAAGAGACACGAGCGACCCACGATCGCGGTAGACGAATGCCTCCAGCGGCCTGTCGGCGATCAGGGAGAGAACGTTGCGATAGGCTGTCCGGGCCATCTGGTGAGCCGCCTGCGCGCGCGGCGGCACCGGCCGGTCAGAGTTGTCCGGCTTGCAGTAGCAACAATCACCAATGGCGAAGATGCGATCATCCCGCGTGGTTTGGAGCGTTGGACGGACGACGAGCTGGCTGCTACGGGTCGTCTCTAGACCTGCAATGTCCTTCAGGACATCCGGTGCCCGCACACCAGCCGCCCAGACCTTCAGGTCAGCTCCGATCACCTCGCCGGTGCGGGTGCCCATGCCGGTCGAGGTGGCCTCTGTGATCGCAGTGTTGACGAGCACCCGTACTCCAAGCGCCTCCAGTTCCTTGTGGGCGGCCTCAGCCAAGTCCTCGGGCAGAGCGGAGAGGATCCGGGGACCGGCCTCGACCAGGGTCACGCGCAGGCGACTCTCGTCAAAGACCTCCAGCCCGTAGTGTTTCAGCGCGGAGGCAGCATTGAAGAGCTCGGCGGCGAGCTCGACACCGGTGGCACCACCACCAACAATGGTGACATTGACATAGGCATCTGCGCCGGAATCCGTGGTCATCGTGCGCGATACGCGCAGACAATGGTTCAGCAATTTTTGCCGGAAGCGGTCCGCCTGCTCGCGGTTGTCCAGGAAGAGACAGTGCTCACGCACACCCGGGGTACCAAAGTCGTTGGACACGGCGCCGAGGCACAGGATCAGGTAATCGTAGCGTATCCTGTGGCGACCGATAACCTCGGTGCCATCCTCATCCAAGATCGGAGCCACCACAACCTGTCGCGCCTCCCGGTCGATCGCCTCAAGGCTGCCCAAGAAGAAACGGTATCCCCATCGATGCCCGTGACTGCGATAGCCAACCTCGTCCAGGTTAGCATCGAGCGATCCGGCTGCGACCTCATGCAGGAGCGGTTTCCAGATGTGGGTTCGGTTTCGCTCGATGAGGATCACGTCGTAAGCATCCCGGCCCAGCTTGGCGCCAAGCCGCCGTACGAGCTCGAGCCCTCCGGCTCCGCCTCCTACGATAACGATTTGAGTTTTCATGGCCTTTCCGAACGGCCTCCGATTAGGTGGGCTGCAGTTGGTTGAGTTGATGACACATTATCTCATATTACTGGCACGCGGCTTGTCCGAAGCCGTCGCGCTCTAAAACAGTCGGCTGCAAGATAGGGCCATTTAGGCTTGGGCTCGCGACCTTGTTGCCAAGCGGTACGCGGTATGGCGAGCAGGACGCGTAATCGAGGCTCGCCTCCTGGCAGAAGTGGATGGACGCCGGATCACCGCCATGCTCGCCGCAGATCCCAAGTTTGATGTTCGGCCTCGTCTTCTTGCCGACATGGGTCAGTGCGTTCTCGACCTGGGACTTCAGCTCCTCGGGATAAGCGCGGCCATGATCGTAGTGATAGGTGCAGACTTCCGTCGTGATGGTGAAGCCCGGCGGGACCGGCAGGCCCAGGTTGGACATCTCGGCCAAGTTGGCCCCCTTGCCGCTTAGCAGGTTCTTCATCCCCGCCTGACCCTCGGGCTTACCGTCCCCGAAGGTATAGACCCACTGGGCTGTTGTGCGGCTTTCCTGCCAGACTGCGAAATTCCGATCATCCACGACGGGTCTCCACGATATAGGGATGCTCCGATGAGCCAATCTGGAGCTGGCCACGACCTCTGATGCCCGAAGCGGATTCTGGTAGGCCTGCTCGACAGCGCGACGTAACCGACCTATGCGCCCTGAAAGCGCCACTCATCCTTGTAGCGATCGGCGGCGAGATCCTTGTGGGACACCTCCGGCACCCGACCGGAGATCAG
>NZ_QDAH01000082.1 GCF_003075415.1 Microvirga sp. KLBC 81 | reverse complement strand
GAGCATAGGAGATGAGTTGCATCCCCCTGCCCTACCATGCATCAGCCCGACCCGTTAGCCGTTCCCGTGACAATGCCCAGGCCCCGGCGCCCTCTCCTCCGCCTGGCGCTCCGCCGGCTGGCGATGCCGCAGCCACCGGTGGCATCATGGATTACTGGTGGGCGATCCTGCTGATCATCATCGTCATTGCAGCCATCTGGTACTTTATGCGCGGCCGCAGCAGTCGCGTGTAGCTTCAAAGCTGCAACAAATCCCTCAAGCAAGGGATGTCACGGTAACCTTTGGCAGCGGCTTGTGGCTTAAGAGCTCGGTCATGACCAAGCCCATCAGCTACAAGCGCCATCGGTTCCCACCCCAGATCATTGCCCATGCCGTTTGGTTGTACTTCCGGTTTCCTCTGAGCCTCCGGCTTGTCGAAGAGATGCTGCTCGAGCGCGGCATCGTCGTCTCTTATGAGACCGTCCGGCGCTGGGCTCTGAAGTTTGGACCGGATTACGCCCGCCGCCTCAAGCGCAAGACGCCGAGCCGTCACGACACTTGGCACTTGGACGAAGTCGTCGTCATGATCGCTGGCAAGAAGCACTGGCTGTGGCGGGCCGTTGATCAGGACGGATACGTGCTCGACGAGATTGTCCAGAGCCGGCGCGACACCAAGGTGGCCAAGCGCTTGCTGACCCGACTGATGAAGAAGCAAGGCATGGCACCCAAGCGCATCATCACCGATAAGCTGTCCTCGTACGGAGCTGCCAGACGCCTAGTCATGCCAAGGATCGAGCACCGGTCCCACAAGGGCCTGAACAACAGGGCCGAGAATTCGCATCTCCCGCTGAGAAAGCGGGAGCAGATGATGCAGGGCTTTCGGTCTGTGGGAGGCCTGCAGCGGTTCACCTCGGTCTTTTCGGCTGTCAGGAACTTGTTCGTTCCGCCTCACTCGCACCAGTCTGCTCTTGCCACCCACCTTCACCGTCTACGAGCCATGGCAGCATGGAAAGCCGCGGCGGGCGTGCTCGCCTGAAACCAACAAAGCAGGGCTTATTGCGGTCTCCTCAGGTTAACGTGACATCACCCGAATTGAAGCCATCTCTTCCGTTCGGTAAGAAGGCCCCTTGACTGAAAAGTTTGATGCATCATAATCGCCTCAACTTAGAGGGTGAAGAGTACATCGCGCGGGGTGAGCGGTTGCCGTGCCACGACACCAAGTTTTCCTATCCTGTGTTCAGTTAAAGTTGGGAAGGAAGCAGCGTTGATCTAAGACGAGGGGTATAGTTCGGCGATCTCTCTACTTAATAGATGAAACCCTTGCTGATTCTTCAGCCGCCAACTGCGGCCCAATATTTGAGTAAAAGAATTTCTTTTGCTCATTATGTCATCGACCATCGGCGACGTTGGTTACAAAATAACAATAACAAGAACGGCAAACAAGTCTACCAGAGGACATCATGATGAGACGAAAAGTAAGTCTGTTAGCCGCTGCGGCGGGCCTCCTGTGCGCTAGCGTGATGGGAGCCGCCCATGCGCAGGAAACTCCCGTCAAGGGCGGCACGCTCAATATGATCGCGCAACCCGAACCCCCGATGCTGATGGTGGGGCTGAACACACAGGGGCCGACGCTCTACGTCGCCGGGCAGATCTACCAAAGCCTCCTGACCTATGGCACCGACCTCAAGCCCCTTCCCTCTCTCGCCAAGTCCTGGACCATCTCGCCCGACGGCCTGACCTACACCTTCACACTGCAGGACAATGTGAAGTGGCACGACGGTAAGCCGTTCACGGCCGACGACGTGGTCTTCACCGCTGACAAATTTCTCCGCGAAGCCCATCCGCGCTGGCGCCTGATCGCTACAACCTACGTGGAGAGCATCACGTCGCCCGCGCCGAACCAAGTGGTATTCAAGCTCAAGAAGCCGTTCTCCGCTTTCCTTCACGCCTTCGAGCTCAGCTCCTTCCCGATCATTCCGAAGCATCTCTACGACGGTACCGATTACCGCACCAATCCGGCGAACCAGACGCCGATCGGTACCGGTCCGTTCAAGCTGAAGGAATGGAAGCGCGGCTCCTACATCCATCTCGTGCGCAACGAGGATTATTGGAAGCCCGGTAAGCCCTATCTCGATGAACTCTATTTCCGCATCATTCCGGACGCCGCCTCACGCGCCGTCGCCTTCGAGAAGGGCACAGTCGACGTGCTGCGCGGTGGCGACGTGGAAGGCTTCGAGGTCCGCCGCCTCGTCAAGCTAAAAGATGTCGAGAACACCACCAGCGGCTGGGAATCCTACGCCCCGCTCGTGTTCATGCAGATGAACATGCGCAACCAGCCGTTCGCCAACAAGGCTGTGCGGCAGGCTGTGATGCACGCGATTGATCGTGAATTCATCGTCAAGAACATCTTCTTTGGTCTCGGCAAGGTCGCTACCGGCCCGATCGCATCGACCACACTCTATTACAGCAAGGATGTTCCGGCCTATCCGTTCGACATGGCGAAGGCGAAGAAGCTCGTCACCGAGTCCGGCCTCAATCCGGCCGAGCACACCATTCGCCTGATGCCACTCCCCTACGGCTCCATGTGGGATCGCATGTCGGAATACGTGAAGCAGCAGATCGAACAACTCGGCTTCAAGGTGACCATCCAAGGCACCGATGCCGGCGGCTGGTCGCAGAACACCTCCGACTTCAACTTCGACCTGACGTTCAACTTCACCTACCAGTATGGCGATCCGGCGCTGGGGGTTGCCCGTCACTATCTGTCGAACAACGTCATCAAGGGTACGCCCTACGGCAATAATCAGAACTATCTGAACCCGAAGGTGGACGAGCTGTTCTCGACCGCGGCCGGTGCCGTCAACAAGGAAGAAGCGGCCAAGGCCTACGCGGAAGCTCAGAAGATCATTGTCGACGATGTGGCACTGGGCTGGCTTTTCGAGATGCACAACGTGACGATCAACCGCAAGAAGGTGAAGAACCTCGTCACGACCGGCATCGGCCTCAACCAATACATGGATGAGGTTTGGATTTCTAAGTAACCTACGCACGACAGGCGGTCGGCACTTCGGGTGTCGGCCGCTTTGCCATCGCGCCGGAAATCCGGAGGCTTTCATTGAAGATTCTCGAATTCGCAGTTCAGCGCCTGTCTAAGGCAGTGTTGGTGGTGATCGGAGTTGTCATCCTCAACTTCCTATTGATCCACCTTGCCCCGGGCGACCCGGCTTCTGTGCTCGCAGGTGAGGCGGGAGCGGGCGATGCGAAATTCATCGCGCAGCTGCGCGCTCAGTTCGGGCTCGACCAGCCACTCTACGTGCAGCTATGGACCTATCTGAAGGGCGTCTTCACGGGCGATCTCGGCTATTCGTACCGCAATCAGGTACCCGTCGCGACCCTGATCCTGGAACGGCTGCCGGCGACCATCCTGTTGACCGGCTGCGCCTTTGTCTTCTCGCTCGTGCTCGGCATTGCGCTCGGTGTGCTTGCCGCCTACAGGCGCGGCAGCATTACCGACAGCGCGGTCATGACCGGCGCGCTGGTGTTCTACGCCACGCCCCTGTTCTGGGTCGCGCTGATGGCGGTACTCGTTTTCTCCATCAATCTCGACTGGCTGCCGCCCTTCGACATGGAAACCATCGGCGCGGGCCTGACCGGCTGGGCGCGGGTTCTCGACATCGCGCATCACTTGATCCTGCCGACGGTCACCCTTGGCCTGTTTTTCACGGCGATCTACACACGCCTGACACGCGCCTCGATGCTCGAGGTGATGGGCCTCGACTTCGTCAAGACCGCCCGCGCCAAGGGCGTTCCGAAGTCCCGGATCATCCGCCGGCACGTCTTGCGCAACGCTATCCTGCCGATATTCACCTTCGCCAGTATGCAGGCCGGTCAGCTTGTCGGCGGCGCCGTTCTCACAGAGACCGTCTTCGCCTGGCCTGGAATCGGTCGCCTGATGTTCGATGCCCTGATGCAACGCGATTACCCCGTTCTGCTCGGTGTCTTCCTCGTCACCGCCGTCGTCGTGGTGATCGTCAACCTCGTGACCGATCTGCTCTATCGGATCGTTGATCCGCGCATCGAGGCGGCAGGTTAGGAATCCATCATGCTCTTCTTTCTTCGCTTCGCACGCAATTACGGCGCTCTTCTCGGCCTTGCCATCCTGTCCCTCGTTGTGGTCGTGGCGCTCCTCGCTCCGGTCCTGTTTCCCGTCAGTCCGTGGCAGAGCGTGGGTGATCCCTTCCTCGCGCCGTCCGAGGATCCGTCCTATCCGCTCGGTACCGACATGCTCGGGCGCGACATCGCCGCAGGCCTTGCCTATGGCGCCCGCGTATCGCTTCTCGTCGGCATCGTCTCAACGGCCGTGGCAGTCGTCATCGGCGTGACACTTGGTGCGCTTGCCGGCTTCTATGGCGGCAGGACGGACGATCTCCTGATGCGCTTCACTGAGTTCTTCCAGACCATTCCCGCCTTTGCCATGGCGGTAGTTCTGGTGGCGATCTTCAGCCCGAACATCGTGTCGATCACCCTCGCGATTGCGGTGGTGTCCTGGCCGCCGGTGGCGCGCCTGGTGCGGGGCGAGTTCTTGAGCCTGCGCTCGCGCGAGTTCGTGCAGGCCGCGGTCGTGATCGGGCAGACCGGCCCCCGCATCATTCTCACTCAGATCCTGCCGAACGCCATCTCCCCTATCATCGTGACCGCCTCGCTGATGGTGGCAACCGCGATTCTTACCGAGAGCTCGTTGTCCTTCCTCGGTCTCGGCGACCGCAACATGATGAGCTGGGGCTTCATGATTGGCGCTGCACGCACGATGCTGCGTGAAGCTTGGTGGATGAGCGTCTTTCCGGGAATCGCGATTCTTCTGACTGTGCTCGCTATCAACCTGATCGGTGAAGGCCTGAATGACGCGATGAATCCGCACCTGCGCGGAAGGAAAGGTTGAGATGGAAATGTTCCGCACTCCTCTCCTGAGCGTTCAGAATCTCTCGATCCCTCTGCCCACGGGCCTCGATCGCCAATACGCCGTTGAGACCATCTCTTACGATCTCCATGCTGGGGAGATTCTTTGCGTGGTCGGCGAATCCGGCTCCGGCAAATCGATGACGGCAAATGCCATCATGGGACTTCTGCCGAGCTACCTGAAGCCTTCCAGTGGGCGCATCCTGTTTCGCGGCAGGGACCTGCTCGCCATGTCAGAGTCGGAACTGGAGCGCGAGCGCGGCCGATCGGTCGCGATGGTGTTTCAGGAGCCACTGTCGGCCCTCAATCCGCTGATGACGGTACGCGACCAGATCGCCGAAGTCATGGAAGTGCACGGTGAAGGCAACGCAGCGACGCGCGATCAGCGCGTGCTTGATCTACTCAACTATGTGGGCCTGCCGGACCCGCAGATCCTGCGCGATGCCTATCCCTTCCGCCTGTCGGGCGGGCAGCGCCAGCGCGTGATGATTGCCATGGCGCTGGCGCTCGAACCCGCCATGCTGATTGCAGATGAGCCGACGACCGCGCTCGACGTCACCACTCAGGCCCAAATCCTCGAACTGATCCGCCGCATCCAGCGCGCCAAGGGCATGGGCGTCATGTTTGTTACCCACGACTTCGGCGTGGTTGCTGACATTGCTGATCGCGTTGTCGTCATGGAGCGCGGTCTCGTGGTGGAACAGGGCACGGCAGATGAAGTCCTCAACCGGCCGAAGCATCCCTATACCCGTCGCCTGATCGCCGCCGTCCCCCGTCGCGAGGCGCATGCGGCGCGAGTGACAGCCGACAAGGAGCCGCTGCTCGAGGTAAAGGGACTGCGTAAGGTCTATCGCAGTGGCGGCGGTTTCTTTTCGAAGCCGCGGGTGGTGAATGCGGTCAACGATATCAGCTTCACCCTGCGACGCGGCGAAACCCTTGGGATTGTCGGCGAATCGGGCTCCGGCAAGTCCACGCTCGGGCGCTGCATCTTGAAGCTCACTAATGTGGATGGCGGTGAGGTGCTTTTCCGGGGTCAGGACGTGGTGCCGCTTTCGGCCGGCGCATTTCGGCCGATGCGTAAGCACATGCAGATGATCTTCCAGGATCCTTTCGCCTCCCTCAATCCGCGCCAGACCATTGGCCGCATCCTCACTGATGGGCCAGTCGCGAACGGTGTGCCGTATGAGCAGGCGGAAGCAAAGGCGCGGGAGCTACTCGGTCTCGTCGGCCTCAATGCCTCTGCCTTCGATCGCTATCCGCACGAGTTCTCGGGCGGTCAGCGCCAGCGCGTTGGCATCGCTCGCGCTCTGGCATTGGAGCCAGAGTTGCTCGTTGCTGATGAGAGTGTGTCCGCTCTCGATGTCTCGGTGCAGGCGCAGGTTTTAGAGTTGCTGCAGGACCTGCAGCAAAAGCTCAATCTCGCCATCATCTTCATCACGCATGACCTGCGCGTGGCGGCGCAGATTTGCGATCGCATCGTCGTCATGTATCGCGGCGAGATCGTCGAAAACGGACCGCCGGATCAGATCTTCGACGCCCCGCGCCATGCCTATACTCAGCGCCTGATCGCCGCTATCCCGGGCCGTGAATGGAACCCGCGTGCGGCCGTGATTGACCTCAAGGAGAACCAGGAATGACTGCTTCGCTGCTGCGCCCAGGTGGCGAAATCCTCGTCTGCCACCTCATCCTGAACGGCGCACGCCGAATCTTTATGGTGCCAGGTGAGAGCTTCCTGCCGTGCATCGACTCCCTATACGAACATAGGGACGAGATCGCGACCATTGCCTTCCGGCAGGAAGGCGGGGCGGCCTATGCGGCGGAGGCGCATGGGAAGCTGACCGGAGAACCCGGCATCTGCTTCGTAACGCGTGGGCCTGGCGCAACCAATGCCAGCATCGGTCTGCACACCGCCTATCAGGACGGCACGCCGATGATCCTGTTCGTTGGGCAGATCGGGTCGGATACGACCGAGCGCGATTGTTTCCAGGAGGTCGATTACCGCCGCATGTTCGGCCCGATGGCAAAGTGGGTGGCGAGCATCGACCGCACCGACCGCATCCCGGAATTCGTCGCGCGTGCCTTTCAGGTCGCCCGCAGCGGCCGCCCGGGGCCAGTCGTTCTGGCGCTGCCGGAGGACACCTTGTGGGGCACGGCAGTTGCCAGGGACGTGCCGCCTGCGCCCCGGGCACACCCGCATCCCGCTCCAGCCGAGATCGAGAGGCTGGATGCGCTGCTGGAAACTGCCGAGCGGCCTTTCATGATCATCGGTGGCACCGGTTGGACTGACGAGGCGCTGGCGCAGATGCGCGGCTTTGCCGAGCGCTACGACCTGCCGGTTGGCGTCTCCTGGCGGCGGCTCGAATGCTTCGACAACCGTCATCCCAACTATGCTGGCCATGTCGGCTATGGCATGGATCGCAAGCTCGCGCGCCGCATGGAGGACGCCGATCTTCTGATTGCGGTCTGCACCCGCCTTGATGAGCCGACCACCGAAGGCTACGTCCACGTGACGAGCCCCCTGCCCCGCCAGCAACTGGTGCATATCCATCCTGATCCGAACGAACTCGGGCGCGTCTATCGTCCGGAGCTGGCCATCGTGGCGGATCCTGTGGGCTTCGCCGCCGCCGCGTCCGGACTGGCCCCGAAAGGCAAGGTCAGGTGGACCGGTGCTGCGAAGGCGGCCAATGCCGAGTATCAGGCGACGCTGCAGCCGGGACCGATGCCGGGCGACATGAACCTGTCGGAGATCTCCGCATCTCTTCGTGACCGTCTCCCGGCCAATGCCTGCGTTACGGTCGGTGCTGGCAATTTCGCGCTCTTTCCGCATCGGTTCCTGCAGTTCTCCGGTCCTGGCACACAGGCCTCGCCGATCTGTGGCGCGATGGGCTATGGTCTGCCGGCGGCCATCGCGGCGAAGCTTGCTTTTCCGGAACGAACAGTCGTCTGCTACGCCGGCGACGGCTGCTTCCAGATGACGATGCAAGAACTGGGCACCGCTGCGCAGAACCGCCTCGGAATCGTGGTGCTCGTCTTTAATAATGGCATGTGGGGGACGATCCGCCAGCATCAGGAGCGGGAGTATCCTGCCCGCGTTTTCGGTCTGTCGCTGACCAATCCGGACTTCGCGGCGCTCGTGCGTGCCTATGGCGGCCACGGGGAGACCGTTTCCCGCACGGTGGATTTCTCTGCGGCGTTCGAACGGGCCATGGCCTTCGCCGAACGGGAGTCGATGCCTGCGCTGATCGAGGTCCAATACGATCCGGATGGGATCACCCCCGATACGACCCTGACCGCTGTCCGCGATGCTGCCTTGGCGCGCAGGACCGCCTGAGTTCAAGAAGAGGAGCCCCGCTCGATGCGAGCATTCTTTCACCCGGACCAGAGCCTCCACGATCCCCAGCAATTCATGAGGGTCGGGGTTATCCGCGATCCCAAGGACCTGCCGAGCAGGACAGAGGCCCTTCTCGGTGCTTTGGCGAGGCGCGGCGTAACGCCGGAGAAGCCGTCCGACTACGGCATCGAGCCGGCGCTGACCATCCATTCCAAGCCGTATCTGGACTTCCTCCGGACCGCCTATGAGCGCTGGCGGGCAATTCCAGAGGCAGGTCCGGAGGTTCTGCCGAACGTCTCCCCCTACTGGAATGGCAGCCCGGCGCAGCATCAGCGTCCGGCATGCCGGTCGAGCTCGGTCGTGGCGCAGGCGGGCTACTATCTCGGCGATCTCGCCGTGCCGATCAGCGCACATACCTGGACATCCGCTCTGCGCTCAAGCCATACCGCAACTGCGGCAGCGGATGCCGTGCTCGATGGCGCCAAGGTCGCCTACGCGCTCTGCCGCCCCTCCGGCCATCATGCCCGTGTCGATCGTGCAAGCGGCTTCTGCTATCTCAACAACTCGGCGATCGCCGCCCAGCGCCTGCGCTCGCGGTTCGGTCGCGTCGCGGTACTCGATGTCGATGCCCATCATGGCGACGGTACGCAGGAAATCTTCTATCGCCGACCCGACGTGCTGACGGTCTCGACCCATGTCGATCCGGATGCCTACTATCCATACTATATCGGCTACGCCGACGAGCTCGGCTATGGCGAGGGCGAAGGTTACAACCTGAACATTCCGGTCCCGCCGAAGTCGGGCGACGAGGTCTATCATCGCGCGATCGAACGAGGGGCGGAAAAGATCCGCGCATTCGAGGCGCAGGCCCTAGTCGTCGCGCTCGGCTATGACAGCCATCGGGATGACCCGATCGGTCTGCTCAACGTATCGACGGAAGGCTTCCGTGGCATCGGGGAGCGGATCCGGGCCATTGGTCTTCCGACGGTCGTTGTGCAGGAAGGCGGATATCAGATTTCGGTGATCGGCGACTGCCTCGAGCAGTTCCTCGCCGGCCTCATGAATGACTAGGGGGTATCTTCCGGCGAGGTGGATCCGGTTCCCCGTCGGAAAATGCAGCACAGGAATAGCCAGAGCTGTTTCCACGTCAGTGGAAGCGTCTCTGGGTTTCGCTTCGGGAGGAATGAAGCAATGAAGCAGGCTCTGCAGTTTTACGTGAACGGCGCGTGGGTGGATCCGGTCGGCAAGGAAACGCTCGATGTAATCAATCCCGCCACCGAGGAGGCGTATGCCCGTATTGCGCTCGGCTCGAAGGCGGATGTAGATCGGGCGGTGGCAGCGGCGAAACAGGCCTTCCCGGCTTTCTCGCGCACAAGCCGCAAGGAGCGCATCCAACTGCTGGAGAGCGTCATCGCAGTCTATAAGAAGCGCTATGAGGAGATGGCGGAGGCGATCTCGGATGAGATGGGCGCACCGCTCGCCTTCTCTCGGGATGCCCAAGCGGCGGCCGGTCTCGGTCACCTGTCCCAGGTTCTCGAAGTGCTGAAGACCTACGAGTTCGACGAGGTGATCAACAATACGCTGGTGACTCGCGAGCCGGTCGGAGTGTGCGGCTTTATCACGCCGTGGAACTGGCCGATGAACCAGATCACCTGCAAGGTCGGCCCGGCACTCGCCGTCGGCTGCACGATGGTGTTGAAGCCGAGTGAAGTGGCACCGATGTCCGGCATCCTGTTCACGGAGATCATGCACGAAGCCGGTGTTCCAGCAGGTATATACAACATGGTCAACGGCGACGGCCCGACCGTCGGGCAGGCGCTGTCCACCCATCCTGATATCGACATGGTCTCCTTCACCGGCTCCACCCGCGCCGGCATTGCCGTCGCGAGGGCAGCGGCCGACACGGTCAAGCGTGTCTCGCAGGAACTCGGCGGCAAGTCGCCCAACATCATCCTCGCCGATGCAGACTTCACCAAGGCGGTCACCCACGGTGCACGCTCGTGCTTCAGCAACAGCGGCCAGTCCTGCAATGCACCGACCCGCATGCTGGTCCCGGCGGACCGTCAAGAGGAAGTCATCGCCATCGCGAAGAAGATCGCCGAGCAGACCGTCGTCGGCGATCCGCGTTCCGCCACGACGACCATCGGCCCAGTGGTGAGCAAGCTCCAGTACGACAAGATCCAGCGGCTGATCGAGGCGGGCATCACTGAAGGCGCGCGCCTCATCGCTGGCGGGCCGGGCCGTCCTGAGCATCTGAATCGCGGCTATTACATCCGCCCGACCGTTTTCGCCGATGTGCGCAACGACATGACTATCGCCCGCGAGGAGATTTTCGGTCCAGTCCTGTCGATCCTGCCCTATACGAGTGAAGAGGAAGCAATCGCGATCGCCAACGACACCGTCTACGGCCTGTCGAGCTATGTCACAGCCGGAACCATCGAGCGCGCCCGCGACGTAGCGCGGCGCATCCGCGCCGGTATGGTGCATATCAACGGTGCTCCAGGCGACCTGGCGGCGGCGTTCGGCGGCTACAAGCAATCGGGCAATGGCCGTGAGTGGGGCAAGTTCGGCTTGGAGGACTTCCTCGAGGTCAAGTCGATGTTCGGCTATCAGGCCGCCTGACGAAAACGGTACCGGGGTCTACCGGAAGACGGACCCCGGTATTTATTGATGCGATCATCTCCTGGACATGTTATTTTGGCACATTATTTTTCTTCTCCGTCGAGGATGATGGAGAAGCACCCTTCCTTCGTCAGGAGGTGCCTGAGTGGACTATGAATTCAAGACCATTGATCACAACAATCTCGGCGAAGTCGTCTACCTGAACATCGCGGAGGCCCTCATCAAGGGGGCTTTGCGGCCGGGTGCGCGGCTGAAGATCCGCGATCTTGCGCAGGAGATGGGTACCAGTGTCACGCCGGTGCGCGACGCCATTCTGCGTCTCGTGCATGAGGGGGGACTGCTTCTCAAAAGCCCCCGCGACATCCGCGTCCCGGTTCTCCACCGCGATCGCTATCTCGAGATCCGCGCCATCCGCCTCAAGCTCGAAGGCCTTGCCGCGGAGCGTGCCGCGACGACGGCGGATGCCGCCGACATCAAGCGGCTGGAAGCGCTGGTCAGCGACAACGAAAGAGCACTTTCCGCGTGCGAGTTCGCCCGTGCCACGGAAATCAACCAAATCTTTCACTTCGAGCTCGCCAACATCGCGGCGATGCCGATCCTGCGCGGCATCCTGCACAATCTCTGGCTTCAGATGGGACCGGTCATCTCCGCCGCCTACGAGGAAGGCGGCAGAACCATGATCGAGCATCACTATGATGTGCTGGACGCCATCCGCAAGCACGATGCTCAAGCCGCCAAGCAAGCAATCCGCGAGGACATCATGAGCGGTGGCGGCGTCATCCTGAGCAGCAAAGCCCTTTCTCAGGAAGAGTGATGCTCACGAAACCGATCCACCCGGCGATATGCTGCAGTCTCTGAGGTTATCATGGCTTTCTCCCCCGCCTCCCGCGTCGATGTCGAGCGCTTCTGGCGCACCATTGAGCGTTCGTCCGAGATCGGCAGAGGACGCGAAGGCGGGTTGTCACGCCTTGCCCTGAGCGACACCGACAAGGAAATCCGCGATGTCTTTGGCGGGTGTCTGCCCGACCGCTATGATCTTCACTCCCTGCCGCGATGGCATCACGCACAACAACAACGAGTTCGCGACACGCGAGGATCTCGAGCCGGGTCTGAATGTGCTGCTCCACAGCGTCGTGGCGCGGGCGGACCACTAAGACACTGCGGGACGGGAGGACAAAACCACCCGGCTTCGCCCCACGAGCAAAAGCATTGCACAGGCAGCGAAAAATCAGGTGGAAAACCTTGCGGTTCGATGATGCATCATGCATCATCGAGGCCATTAAGGAGATGAACATTGACGGGGAAGAGCATGCCGATGACGGCGCAACAGAAGATAGGGTCGCTGCTGGAGACTGCCGTGCCGGCCTTTTCCGTCGAAGAGGCTCGTGCGGTCGCCCAGAACATCTTCGAGCTCGACGCCGTCGTGAGCGAACTGAGCGGCGAGCGCGATCGCAATTTTCATCTGCGCGTCAACGAGGCGGAGCACTACGTACTCAAGGTCAGCAATGCCGCCGAGGATCCACAGGTGACCGACTTCCAGACCAAGGCTCTGCTGCATGTCGCCTCGGTCGATGCGTCCCTGCCCGTGCCTCGAGTCATCAGGACATGTGGAGGCAAAACCGAATGGGTGCTCAACCGTCCGGGAGAAGAGTCGCGCATCGTGCGCGTGCTCACTTTTCTTCAGGGGAATCCGCTTCACCGGGCGACATCAAGCGTCGCGTTGCGTCGAAGCATCGGCAGTCATCTGGCGCGCCTCGATCTCGCCTTGCGGGACTTCTCCCATCCCGCTGCCAACCACGAGCTCATGTGGGACCTCAAGCACGCAAGCCGCATTCGCGATCTGCTGGTTCATATTCCGGATGCTGCGCAGCGAGGACTGGCGGAGGGCTTCCTCGACAACTTCGAGGCGCACGTTGTCCCGGTTCTGCCACGGCTGCGGACACAGGTGATTCACAACGACCTGAACCCCTACAATGTTCTCGTCTCTGGCGACGATCCTGACCGGGTCGCCGGCATCATCGACTTCGGCGACATGGTACAAACGCCGGTGATCAATAATCTCGCGATCGCCGCGGCCTATCAGCCGACCTCGCTCGACCACCCTCTCGCCGGAGTCGCCGATCTCGTTGCGGCCTACAATGCGCTTCTTCCTCTGGAACCGGGCGAAATCGACATCCTGTTCGATCTGATCGCCACGCGCATGGTGCTGACGGTCGGCATCACGGGATGGCGCGCCGCGCGCTATCCCGAGAATCGCGACTACATCCTGCGCAACAATCCGCAGGCTTGGGCCGGCCTCCAGCGCTTCACCCTTCTCTCGCGCGCCGAAGCACAGGCCTATCTTCATCGTGCGTGCCAAGGGGAGAACTGAGATGACGATGATCAATGCCTACGATCCCGCCCGCGCGACGAATGTTGCAAGCCGCGAGCGCGACATGATCGCGCGCCGCCAGAACCTGCTCGGTCCGGCCTATCGGCTTTTCTACGCCAATCCGGTCCACGTGGTGCGCGGCGAGGGCGTGTGGCTCTACGACCCGGACGGGAAAGCCTATCTCGACGTCTACAACAACGTCGCCTGCGTCGGACATTGCCATCCGCACGTGGTCGCCGCGCTCGCGAAGCAGGCATCGGTGCTGAACACGCATACGCGCTACCTGCACGAGACCGTCCTCGACTATGCGGAACGACTGCTCGGCTACTTTCCGGCAGAGATCGGGCACATGATGTTCACCTGCACTGGCAGCGAGGCGAACGACCTCGCCCTGCGCGTCGCCAAGGCGCATACGGGCGGTACCGGCTTCATCATCACGGATTTCGCCTATCATGGGGTCACCGAGGCGATCGCCGGAATGTCTCCGTCGCTCGGCCCCGCAATGTTGCTCGGCGAGCATGTGCGCAAGGTGCCCGCTCCTGACGCCTATCGTGGCGGCGGGCGCGATGTCGGTACGGTCTTTGCAGACAACGTCCGCAAGGCGATCGACGACATGCGCGCGAACGGGATCAAGCCGGCGGCTCTCCTAGTCGACACGATCTTCTCGAGCGATGGCGTCTTCACCGATCCCCGGGGCTTCCTTTCCGGCGCGGTCGATGCGATCCACGAAGCGGGCGGGCTGTTCATTGCGGACGAGGTGCAGCCCGGTTTCGGTCGCACAGGCGACGGAATGTGGGGCTTCGAGCGCCACGGCATCGTGCCGGATCTCGTCACGATGGGAAAACCGATGGGCAACGGGCATCCCATGGCGGGCATGGCCGCTCGTCCGGAAGTCCTCGCGGAATTCGGACGGCGCCTGCGCTACTTCAACACATTCGGCGGCAATCCCGTCTCCGCGGCAGTCGGCATGGCGGTGCTCGACGTCATCGAGGGGGAGAAATTGCGGGACAATGCCCGCGCCGCCGGCGCGCATCTTCGGACCGGTCTGGAGAGCCTCGCGCAGCGCCATCCGATCATCGGCGACATCCGCTCCGCAGGATTGTTCATCGGCCTCGAACTCGTCCGCTGCCGCAACTCGAAAGAGCCCGCCAGCGACGAGACCGCCCGCGTCGTCAATGGACTTCGCGAGCGCCGCGTCCTCATCAGTGCAGCGGGTCCATCCGCAAATATCCTCAAGATCAGGCCGCCACTGGTCTTCTCGAAAGACAACACCGACCTGTTTCTCACGGCCCTAGACAAGACACTGGAGGAGGTCCGCGTGTGCTCCTCTCAAGAGTGAGCATTGTCCGGCGAAGTGGATTGGATTGGCCAATCGCGGATCGACAGAGCCGCGTCGCGAAAGACCAACGCATGGAAGGCGCGACGATCCACCCCTCCCTTAGGAAGCCGTGAAGGACGCGCCTAATCGCCTTTCGCTCTCGAGATCCTTGTCGTGTCGCATTGTGGTTTTGTGCACGGTGCTTTGGATCTCATGTGTCAGGCAGCCGCGACCAGCGCACCCGGCTGCTTGATTTCGATCTCCACGAACGCGATCGGGTGTTCAGAGCCGTTCATGACATCGTGCTCGATGCCCGGCTGGCGCATGTATGACTGCCCGGCGACGAGCGGAATGTCCTTTGCATCCGTCCCGTCGTGGATCCGCAGGATTCCATCCGTCAGCATGATCACGAAATACGCCCATTCATGCCGATGCCAGCCCGTCACGGCGCCGGGGGTGAAGTCCCAGCGCGTGATGCGGATGGTCGCGTCGTCCTGCTGTATGGTCGGAACCGCCGGAATGTTACATTTGAAGGCCATTTCATCCTCTCATGTCGCGGGCCGAAGCAGGTGGCCCTGGTCAAAAACTCAAGTGCGCCGCGGGGGCACGAGAACCGCAGATGCGGCACAAATCATTAGCACGAGACCAGCAAGATCGGTCAGGGTCGGCCTTTCCCCCAGCAGGAGCATGGCCCCGGCAACGCCGATCGCCGGAACCATCAAGGTGCCGAGGCTCGCAGTGCCAGCAGGCAGACGGGACAGGGCCGCGAACCAGAGCACATAGGCGAGCGCCTGCGCGAACAGCACATGGTAGAGAAGCGCGGCAATTGTCGCGGGTTGCAACGCCTGCGGCAGCGCGAACGTCTCGAAAGCGAGCATTCCGACCGCCGCGCAGACGGCACCTGTCAGCAATTGCCAAGCGGCGACCGCGAGCGGCTGTGCTTCGACCGGAAAGCGCTTACTGATGATGGTTCCAAGCGCCCAGCAGATTCCGGCCGCAAGCGCATAGAACAGCCCAACCGAAATCTCACCCGTTCCGATGAGCGGCCAACCCAGGGCCGTCAGCCCGGCGATGCCGAGAGCAAGCCCAAGGCGCCGCCGGCCATCGAGCGGCTCCTTGAGCAGGAACTTCGTGAACAGCACGGTCCAGATCGGCATGGTGAAAGTGATGATGGCTGCCCGCGACGTTGGCGCGGAAAGCTGCGCAAAGGCGAGGAGGATATTGAAGGCCGCAATCGATAAAAGACCCGCTGCGGCCAGACGCATCCATTGCGACTTTCTTACCACAAGGGATTGGCCGCACAGGGCCGCGATCACGACTAGGCAGGACCCGCCGAGCGCCATACCGCCCGCCCGGAGCATCCATGGCTTGATTTCGCCAAGCGCTATTTTCACCGCAGGCCAGTTGAGGCCCCAGAGCAGAGCCAGCAATGGCACAGCCGCGTAGTAGTAGTTGTGATCATCCTTCGCCTGTCTCATCGTGTCGCTACTTTCAAATGGCGCGAAGGCGAGCGCCGATGCGGTCCGCGGCGCGTTTCAGAACCTTGAGATGGCGAGGCTTTCCATCCTTGACGATGTCTGCCGTCAGGCTCGTGATGCTCAACGCCGCAACGAAGCTACCCTCGCGATCGAACACGGGGACGCCGAGCGCAGCAAGACCCACGAAGAAATCGTTCTCGGCCAACTCCCATCCCCGCTGACGGATAATGCCTGCGGCCTTGCGCAGCTTGGCCGCCGACGTTTCACTGAATGGCGTGCGCCGCGGCAGCTCGCCGGAAAGGCCCCGCTCCCGCTCTTCCTGCGAAACATAGGCCAGCACGATGCGGGGACCGGCACCGCAATTCAATGGTGTGAGCGCGCCAACCGCGAACCACGTCGCATCGATCTGCAGCATGGGTGCCCGAATGCGATCGAGGCAGAGCGCGGCGCCATCGTGAGGAACCCACAGGAAGGCCGCTGTGGATGTCTGCCCGGTTACGTCAGCCAGAATGGGCGCTGCGATTTCGCGCAGGTCTCGGCCGACCTGAACGGCCGAAGCCATTTCGAAGATGCCAGCATCGAGCATGTATTGCTGCGTGGTCTCATCGAACTGAATGAGCCCGGAGACCGCCAGCGTGTGAAGGAGACGCCGGGTCGTTCCCTTGTCGAGCTCCGCGATCTGCGCAAGCTCGGTCAGCGTCAGCCGCGGCCGGTCGGACGTGAATGCCTTCAGAAGGGTCACGGCGCGCGCGACTGCCCGCACCAGCGGCACGCCCGGCTTGGCCGGGACACGGCTCTGCCCTGCAATGAGATCGGTCAATGCGATCGCCTCCGTGTCATAGGATGACACATCGAGTCATAACTTGACACAAAAGAGGCAGATTGCAAATACTCGGCTCGACTGCTTATCCGGATCATTCACCCTCATCAGAGAACCGCCTCCATGCCTCTCGACCCGCACCTGCGCGACAAGATCATTGCCTCCGTGGAGCGAGGCTTCGACGAGCAAATCGACTTCACCCGGACCCTGATACGTTTCCCGTCGACGCGCGGCGCAGAGCATACGGTGCAGGATTTCGTATTCAGGGCCCTCGCCGATCGTGGCTACGCCATGGATCGCTTCGAAATGGACCGCCAGGCGATCGAGAGCCATCCAGGCAGCTCGCCCTGGTCGAGCGAGCATTCGACTGCGCCGATCGTCGTCGGCATTCACCGGCCGCGCGAGGAGAAAGGTCGCTCGCTTATCCTGCAGGCGCACGTCGACGTCGTTCCAACCGGCCCTGTGGAGATGTGGTCCCATGCCCCCTTCGATCCGGTGATCGAAGGTGATTGGCTCTACGGCCGGGGCGGCGCCGACATGAAGGTGGGACATGCGGCCAACATCTTCGCGATGGACGCTCTGCGCAGGATCGGGCTGCAGCCGGCAGCGACCGTCTACATCCAGTCGGTCGTGGAGGAGGAATCGACGGGCAATGGCGCGCTGATGACGCATCTTCGTGGCTACAAGGCCGATGCCGTGCTCATTCCGGAACCAGAGGACGAGAAGCTCGTGCGCGCCAATGTCGGCGTTCTCTGGTTCCAGGTCGAGGTCCGCGGCCATCCGGTGCATGTGCGCGAAATGGGTGCGGGAGCCAATGCGATCGACGCGGCCTACCGGGTGATCGGCGCATTGCGTGACCTGGAGGCCGATTGGAACGAGCGCAAGAAGGGGCGCCCGAATTTCGAGAACGAGGCGCACCCTATCAACCTGAATGTCGGCAAGATCGAAGGGGGAGACTGGGCGTCATCGGTGCCGTGCTGGTGCCGTCTGGACTGCCGGATCGCGATTTATCCTGGTACTCCGGCGGAGAAAGCCGCTCGCGAAATCCGCGAGCGGATCGCGGCCTTCGCTCGGTCTGATGCCTATTTCGCGAACAACCCACCGCAGGTCACATTCAACGGCTTCCACGCCGAAGGCTATGAACTCGCTCCCGGCTCGGAGGCTGAAACCGTTCTTGCCGCAGCACATCAGAGCGCAACCGGATCCCCCCTGGAGAGCTTCATGACGGCGGGCTATCTCGACACCCGCGTCTATGCGCTCTACGACAAGATCCCGGCCCTGTGCTATGGTCCGATCTCCCAGAACATCCATGGGTTCGATGAACGTGCCAGTATTTCGTCCATCAAGCGCATCACCACGGCGATGGCCCTGTCCATTGCGGAATGGTGTGGCGTCGAGCCGGTATAGGCTCACCGGTACTGTTGCAGTAACTTGAAGAGGGCATAACGAACCCCTCCGAACGGGTCATTCAGGCGGCAAGACCGAAGAGCTGATTGACGAGACGGACTTCGCCTGTCGCCTGACGTTTCCGCGGGTTGCAATGACCGCGGCGGATCATGCGCATGGTTTCAAAACCCGTCAGGGTCGCGGCGGCGGTTTTCATCGTCTGGAAGCCGCGCGTTGGACGGATCACACGCTTGAGCGCACCATGATCCGCCTCGATGATGTTATTCAAATATTTCGAGGTGCGGTGTTCGACATCCTGCGGCAGTAGCCCTTCGTTCTGCAAGCGCCGGATTGCCTTCGGATACGAAGCCAGTTTGTCGGTCGTAATGGATGAGGGAGGATAGTCGCTAACCGCCCGCAGGGCTTTGCGCAGGAAGCGACACGCCGCTCCAGTATCACGCCGGCCGGACAGCATGGAGGCAATCAGCCGACCGTGTTTATCGACTGCTCGAAACAGGTACTTCCATCGCCCGCCGACCCGCACATATGTCTCATCCACCCGCCAGGAGCCCGAGCGAGGTCC
>NZ_QDAH01000081.1 GCF_003075415.1 Microvirga sp. KLBC 81 | reverse complement strand
GAGAGCCAAGATGAGTGAATCACGAAGCCGCCACACCGCATAGCCCCAACGATTCCGTCAGAACTGCCGTTGCTCTAGCATCAAGAGCGCCTTGGGATTTCCAATTCACGGAACCGATGCCGAATAGCGTAGCTTCTCCTCACAATTCAGCGTTTAGTCCCCTGATCTATCCGTCGCGCTTGCGAGACTCAGCGCTGCCTCCCAGTGATGCTGTCTTGTGCTCCACCATCCGTGCGGATTCCGGGATCGACAGGGTTTGCCTCGGTGTGGCCTGCGCCTGAGTTGTTGTCACTCCGGCGCTTTTTATCCGCGCTCTTGTCACGGGTCTTGTTGAAACCACCCTGGTTACGACCTGCATTCTGTGGCATTTCGCGTCTCCTATGAGCTTACCGTGAGGGGGCGTTGACGTAGGTGCGGCCTCTGTGCGTGCACGCAAGGTCGCGTGATGCCTCAAGCGAGATTAGTTGTCTGTTGCCGCCCGGAACCTCTCGGGCATGAGCACCGAACCAGCACCGTGAAGGTTCTCGAGAGCGTTCTCACAACGATCTATCTGGCTCGCTGCCCGCTGCTGCATTTCCTGGGTGTTGCGGCAAGGATTGTCCACGTCTTGATGGCAGAATTGGCCGATCATAAGCGTAGCCTTAGTTCCTGCGTGCTTGTGTAGCCAACGTGGTGGCGGAACTGGGGTTCCTCGTGCCCAGCTTCATCCCTGCGATCTGAATGGCCAGGAGAGTTGTCGGGACAAATAAACTCAGTTCAGTAAAGTGACAGTGGCGAAAATCGCGCCAGAGACAGCGGAATTCCGGCTCGAATGGAAGGTAATCAGTTCGTTGTCACGTTCCAGCCGGAGGGCGCTCCTATACGTTCCCGACAGAAGGCAAACGCCTATCGGGGCCGACCGTATCACCCCCGCAGACGGGCAGTTGCAGATCAGACCTACGAGGATATTCGCAGGATAGAGATTCGCCCGAGATCGCAACCGCTGGCGCAACGACCGTCGGCGTGGCTGAACCGCATCGCCTCTCTCATTTGCTGGACTGGTCTCGGAACCGTCGGAGGCGCCCCGAGTTGGCTTCGTGAGCATTCGCAGTCTCTGGAGGTTTCCCATGAGCGCGACTGGTCTCGACGTCTTCGACAAGACACTGCAAACCACCCACATCTGGCTCGATGAACTGATGGCGGAGATCGGCCCTGACCGGCAGACCGCCTGGCACGTGCTCGGGGCCGTCCTCCGCGCAGTCCGTGACCGCATCCCGCTGGAACTGGCGGTTCATCTCGGCTCGCAACTGCCGCTTCTGGTGCGAGGTGCCTACTACGACCAATGGCATGCTCCCGGCCGCATGGACCAGAAGGCTCGCTCGCTGGACGAGTTTCTGGCGCCCATCGCGGCGCAGTTGGCCCAGATCCGCACGATCAATGTCAGCAGCGCCACGCAGGCGGTGTTCCGGGTCCTGTCGCGCCATGTGACTCCAGGGCAGGTCGAGAAGATCAGGCAATCCCTTCCGGGCGAGGTACAGGCCATCTGGCTGGAGTTCCCGCCCGACACACAGGTTGAGGTGGAGCGGGTCATCACACAGAGCGGCGATATCGCGAAGGGTGGCGAGCGTTCCTGAGGGCGATCGGGGCCCTGCCATGTCCGATACGAGGAAAATGGAAGCCCTCGGAATGGTCACAATGGCCTTGTCCCCACGAGCATGGTGAACCCATGGCGGCTCAGACAACGACAGACGGATTGGTGGAGATAGGACATGCGTGTAGCGGAAATCATGACCCGCGATGTGCGGGTGGCCCGTCCCGATCAGAGCATCCAGGAAGCAGCCCGAATGATGGCTGACGTCGACGCCGGCATCATGCCGGTCGGCGAAGATGATCGCCTCGTTGGCATGATCACTGATCGGGATATCGCCGTGCGGGCGGTGGCTGAAGGAAAGGGACCACAGACGCTGGTGCGCGACGTCATGAGTCCCGAGGTGAAGTATTGCTTCGAGGACGACGACACGGATGCGGTCGCGCACAACATGGCCGAGCTCCAGGTGCGTCGTCTTCCCGTGGTTAATCGGGACAAGCGCCTTGTCGGCATCATTGCGCTGGGCGATCTCGCTGTGATGGAGGGCGCGCGTCCGGCCGGCGAAGCGGTGAGCGGAATTTCGCAGCCCGGCGGCCAACACTCCCAGACAGGAGGGTCCCGATACTAAATCACGGGGCACGTTGGATCAGGCACAAGCCAGGAGGCGTGCCATGGCGGGTAGGAGCAGCGGGCCAGGGCCGATGGGTCACATGCACGATCGGCCTGAGGTCGAGGTTTCGATTGCACCACTTGGGCTCCCAGGAACGCTAGTCCGTCCGGCGGCCGGGCAGGGCATTGTCCTGTTCGCCCATGGCAGCGGAAGCAGCCGCCTGAGTCCGCGCAACCGCCTCGTGGCGGAGCGTCTTCAGCGCTCAGGGCTTGGCACGCTGCTGTTCGATCTGCTCCAGCCGGAGGAGGCAAGCAACCGCAGCAACGTCTTCGACATCGGCCTGTTGGCCGAACGCTTGGCCCTTGCGACTGACTGGGTACGCTCTCAGGAGCCGCACAACGTTCCCATCGGCTACTTTGGGGCCAGCACTGGCGCGGGCGCGGCTTTGGTTGCGGATACCCTGACCCAACACCGGATTGCGGCCATCGTATCGCGCGGTGGCCGGCCAGATCTCGCCGGCGCGGCGCTTCCGAGGGTCCGTGCGCCGACACTCCTGATCGTCGGCGGAGAGGATCGCGGAGTGATCGAACTCAATGATGAGGCGCTCGCGCAGCTTACCTGCGAGAAGAGGCTGGCGATTGTGCCTGGTGCCGGGCACCTGTTCGAGGAGGCCGGCACGCTCGATCAAGTGGTGGCCTTGGCCCGCGACTGGTTCGTCCCGCGGCTGCGCCAAGGAGGCTGAACATGCGTCCCGATATTCTGAGCTTTCGCGACCGAGCCGATGCAGGGCGCCAGCTCGTCCCGCGTCTGATGCCTTATGCCAGTCAGAACCCTGTCGTTCTGGCATTGCCACGCGGCGGCGTGCCAGTGGCCTTCGAGGTCGCCCGCGCTTTGCGAGCACCGCTCGATCTCGTTTTCGTACGCAAGATCGGGGCTCCTGGTCATGCGGAATTTGGTTTAGGCGCGGTCGTGGATGGAGCACACCCTGAGGTCGTGCTCAACGACGAGGCGCTCAGCTATCTCACGGTGCCGCCAGGTTACATCGAGGCAGAAACTCAACGGCAACTGCAGGAGATCGAGCGCCGGCGCGAGCACTACCTCGCAGGCAGACGACCGGTTGATGTGGAGGGCCGGGTCGCCATCGTGGTCGATGACGGCATTGCGACGGGCGGCACCGTGCGGGCGGCCTTAAAGGGGCTGTCTAGCGCCCGGCCCGCACGTCTCATTCTGGCTGTCCCGGTTGCACCGAAGAGCACCATCGAAAGCCTCAGGTTGGAGGCGGACGAGGTGATCTGCCTGATGACCCCTGAGCCGTTCTACGCTGTCGGGGAACACTACGATGATTTCCGCCAGACTTCAGACCGGGAGGTGGTCACGCTTCTGGACGAGGCCCAACGTTGGAACAGGAAGGGTATCCCATGAATGTCGACAGCTTTCGTGACATGTACATCGCAGAACTTCAGGAGCTGCGCAGCGTCGAGGCTCAGCTCGTTGATGCCTTGCCCAGGATGGCGGATGAGGCAAGCCATATGGAACTCAAGCAAGCAATCCAAACGCACTTGGAAGAGACCCGCTCCCAGCAAGTTCGGCTTGACGCGATCCTGCGCCGGCACGGCGCCGAGCCGCGCGAGCACGTTGATCAAGCGATGCAGGCAATGCTGCGTGAAGCCGAGAAGTGGGCTGGCATGGTTCGGGATCAGGACCTGCGCGATGCCGGTTTGATCGCCTCGGCACAGCGGGTCGAACATTACGAGATCGCGGTTTACGGCTCGCTCGCCACCTGGGCGAAGCTGCTCGGGCTGGAGGATGATTTGCAGGCGCTTCTCAGTTCCTTGGAGGAGGAGAAGCAAACGGACGAAATATTGACGGGACTCGCTAAGCGCATGGTCAATCCAGACGCGGCTGCAACCTAGACGGAGCGATGACCAGGGAGGCGTTGAGGAGAGGAGCCATGGCGTTCACGGTCACCAGTTCGGCGTTCAAGCAAGGCGAAGTCATCCCGACCAGATACACTCGTGACGGGGAGAACGTGTCACCACCGCTGGAATGGCGCGGCGCCCCTCCTGGAACCCGCAGCTTCATGGTGCTCGTCGAGGACCCGGATGCACCATCGGGAATGTTCCGGCACTGGGCAATGTACAACATCCCTGCTGACGAGAAAGGTCTTCCGGAAGGTGCATCGAGCCACAGGCCGAGTGGGGCAGGTGAGGGTGTCAACGGGTTTGGCAAAGCGCGCTACGACGGTCCCCAGCCGCCGAAGGGGCATGGGCCACACCATTATCATTTCAGGCTGGCTGCTCTCGACATCCCGCAGCTCAACATTCTGGCTTCGGCCAAGGCAGAGGACATTTGGACGGAGGCGATGCCTCACATCATTGCCGAAGCGGAACTGGTCGGGGTCTACGAACGATGAAGATGCCTGTGCCGGAAGCTGAGGTTTCGCAGTGGCGAATGGGACAATCTGAACCTGGAGTGCACCAGTGATTGTTTTTGCTGCTCCCGATGAACCGATGGATTTGGTTCTGACATCAGGGCGTCGCCCTGATCACCCCCACAAGACCGAACATGTCTCGGAAGGCGAGTCCGATCGGCGACAGCAGGGTGGGTCGAAACAAGACCAGCCCGGCCCCATCAGCCCCGACCCCGACTACCTGCCAGAGGGCCCCAAGGACCCGCAGCCCCGGGTCTGGCCTGCCGAGCCGGAAACGCAGTAGTAGGCATCCGCATTCTCGTGCTGGGGCTTGGCTCCTCGGTAGCCTTCTCACCACCCACGGCCATGTTCGCAGCGGGGGTGAGACGCGTCTCATCGTAGGGCCCAGTTCTATCGGCGTCGTACCTCGAAGCACTAGCCGGGCTCAAAGCCGGTCGTTAATGCGGCCCTGCGCATGGTAAGATCCTTCCAACTACTGGCTCCTTGGATGTGAGGCTATCGGCGAGCAGCAAACCGCCGGCCATAATCCCATCTGCGGGCGGATCGGAGCTTGTTGGGCGGCCAAGTGACCCGTTGTGTCATGCCGCTCTCCGAGTTTCATTTGGATTGCTTCAACCTCCGTCGCTTCAATCCGCGTATTGTCGATCCCCTCCGCCTGCTCCCCAGGCTCTCCGCTGAGCCGCTCTAAGAAATGACCATTAACAACGGCTAGGGTTCGATGCTCGATTGAGATTTTGGGGTTCAGTCAATCTGGCCAACCAAGCAGCCATCCTGAGCGTTATTCAGCGTAGCCAACCGCTCGCAGGCAGATCGACCTCGAGTGATGCAGTGAAAGGCGTCCGTCATGAAACCGATGAACGAGAGCCATTTAGCAATCCTACGTCGGCATATGGTCGAGATGGTCGCCATCCATGCTGATCTTGCCAGCGATGAAATCGGCAAAGCGGTGTTGGATGAGCGGGTGATGGCCGCCATGCGTAAAGTGCCACGGCATCTCTTTGTCCCGGCGCCTCTTGCGCCTTATGCCTACCAGGATAGCCCTCTGCCCATCGGCTTTGACAAGACGATCTCGCAGCCATTCATCGTGGCGCTTATGACGGATTTGCTGTCACCGCAACCAGACGAGAAGGTGCTGGAGGTGGGAACCGGGCTAGGGTACCACGCGGCGATTCTGGCGGAATTGGCAGATCGGGTCTGGAGCATCGAGATTATCGAGGAATTCGCCAGCATTGCGCGGGATCTCCTTCGCCAACTCGGTTATACTAATATTGAGATCAGGGAGGGAGACGGATCCCGCGGCTGGCGCGAGCATGCCCCTTTCGACAAGATCCTGGTATCGGCGGCGGCTGACAAGGTACCGGCCACACTGCTTGACCAACTCAAGCCAAGCGGGCGCTTGGTGATGCCGTTGGGTCCGGAAGAGATGCAGCGTCTTACAGTCGTCGAGAAGGATGCCAATGATCGGACGAAGGCTCAGGAACTCCTGCCTGTCCGATTCAGCCGGCTTGAGACAATCATGTGAAACAGCCGATGGTTGATGACCGCGAGTTGCTCAAGGGGCCTCACCGGGAGCAATACTCAGCAGAGTCAGAGCGCCCTGATCCTTGTGCTGATCGCTTCGGGTACTGCTACGCCGCCGCAGCTGGACTTCTACAGCCTCGGACGTGAAAAGTGGATTTGCACTTTTGGGACCCATCCGATGCTTTCTCCTTCAATGAGAGCATCGTTCAGGCGGAAAACCGGATCCCCTTTTCGCTGACGCGGACCTTCGGTTCCGCACGATGCTCTAGGGAGCCCGCTTGCCATCATGCTGCCGTTGGAGGCTCTCTGCGGGGAGCTGGCCGGAGGTGCGTGTGCACTCCTGGGGCCGCACCCTCTTCTCTGGCCCCCAGCACCATCTCGGTAGCCCAGGTGACGAGCAGGGACGTGTAAGCCTGCTGCCACGCCTCTTCGGATAGGCCATGATCAGCCCCCTCGATCACACGGTAGGTGAGGGAGTGCGCCCCTTTGAGCGCTGCAAGATAGTTCTCGATCACCGGGTGTGGAATGATGTCATCGTGCTCCGACTCCACGACCAGCACGTCACCCCTGAACGCCGCACAGGCCGCTAAGGCCCTGTTTTGGGCGGGGGTGACCCGGCCTTGCCGGTAGTCAGCAAGGCCGTACTTCTTCAGCTGCTGCTTTGGTAGCGGCCAGTCCTCGTCCCGATAGAGGGCAGGCACGCGCAGAGCGAGCCAGCGCACAGGACGCAGTGAACTCAGGATCGCAGCCAGGTAGCCGCCATAGCTGCTGCCCACCACCGCAATAGCTTGCTTATCAACTGCCGGATGGCTGACCAGAGTGTCGTAGACCGCAAGTGCATCGCGAAGGTTCTCCTCGCGCGTGACCGTCTCCTTCTGCGCTTCGGTTCCTGCATGGCCCCGGAGATCAGCGGTCAGACAGACACAGCCCAAGGCTGCGATCTCACGGGCTCGGGTCAGGTACTGCTCCTGGCTACCACCCCAGCCGTGCAGAAAAAGAACCCCTGGCACAACTGTTGCCGGAGTAACCAAGGTGCCGCAAATCCGCTGATCATCGACGGAAATGTCGATCCGGTCATCTCGTGTCGCCATGAGCCCTCACCAGTGCGTACTTGGTCAAGAATCCGACTTTCTCATCTACCCCACGAAAGTACACTGTGGCGTGTGGAGGCGGAGCTTGGCTCTCGCCATAGATTTCGAAGGTGGCTGCGTGAACCACCTGTAGGCCGGGATTATCCCGGAACGATTCGAGGGCGGCGATTTCAGCGCCCGTCGCGCCGCCAATGCGCCAGGATTGCTCCAGGACGCCCGAGCGCCACTGGCCGCGAGCGTTGATCCCCTGAGCCACGTCATAGTTGCGGCGTGAGGCAAACATCCCGGGAAAGACGCTTGTGGCTGCATCGTAGGCCCGAGCCTGCTCCACAGCCGTGTGAACGCCCTTGGGAAGAGGCAGCTGGACTAGCGTATCAAAGTCGCCGCGCACGACCACAAGGTCAGATCCACCATAGACGTCTTTCCCGCTACCGTCAGTTGTCAGCCGTTGGCTGCCGTAGTACGTCGCCGTGAGGTCAGCCACGCGCACCTGACCGACACTATAGGTGGTCACCGCTGTGAGGTTCTCCTCCAGAACTAGCCCAGCGCCTGTCAACTCAGCCGGATCGATGGTAGCGAGGGCTTCAGTGAGCTCGGTCCGATTCTGGACCACTCTCTGCCCGCGGCCGGCAGTGGCGTTTACCGGTTTGAGGCGCACAGGTCCGTCCTCCAGGAGACGCTGTCCGGCTATCTGGGCCTGCTCTGATGAAAAGACCGAGTATCCTTCAAGCACAGCGCTTTGCACTTGGCGAGGAAATGTGTCGGACCAGCCCTCGGGTGCGGAGGCATTTGGCCGGATCAGCGGGTGAGTGATGGCTTTGGTGCAAACGAACGGATGTGGCACCACCCCACCGAAGAGATCACGCTCTCCCGTGATGCCAAGCTGAGCCGCCTGCTCGAGGCCGACCAACGTGGTGCTCGGGACGAAATAGACCCTGCCGGGATAAACGACGGTGCGGTCGTATGTGCCCGCATAATCAACTCCCATCAATGCGGCCAATCGTTTGGCGACCGTTGCCCGCGTGCTCCGCTCATGCGCATCGCAGAACCCGCCGCCCAGGGGCGAGTATTCGACAACCACATCGTGCGCCAACCTAAGCCCTCATGCGCAAGCGTCTCTGACCTGTCAAAGACGGGCAGCACCATCGCTGCATGAACCAAACCCCTCGGTAGCCAGGAGTTCCGGCACGCAACCGGCCCACGCTATCTTAGGTCTGCTCGCTCGGCTTGAGCAGACGTTCGTGTAGAACAGAGGACTTCCGAGCCTGACCCGATGCGGACGCCCCGACCCGTGAGATCGGACAATGAGCCAGCCCAGGCGATGATTCTGATGTCTGCCGTCCTGTCGCAGCGAGGCACGTTTACAGCAGTCTCCAGCCGAGTCCGCTGACCGTAGCGGTCGATACAGGGATTGTATGAAGCGCTGACCGAGTGTCCTTGCTAATCACCGACCGTGCTTCCCGATTGGTGACTTACCGGCCCTCTCCGAATGTCGTCTTCAGCGCGGCCCACTATTCTGCGATAAAGACGAGATCGTTTGACGGGTCCGGTTTGTGATTTGATCCCAGGCTCCGGCGCTGATCTCGGATGATGGACAGATCCATGATCCTCCGACTGCGATCACGTTGGGAAGAGCGAGCCAATCCTTGGCGTTCTTCTCGTCGATTCCGCCGGTCGGGCAGAAGCGCGCCTGCGGGAATGGACCTGCCAAAGCCTTCAGAGCGGGAATACCGCCCGAAGCGGCTGCGGGAAAGAATTTAACTGTTTTGAAGCCGTAGGCCAGGGCTTCCATGAGCTCGGATGGGGTCGCGATGCCGGGAATGAAAGGTATCACGCTCCGGGTGGCTGCTTCGAGCAGTGCCGGCGTAGCGCCCGGGCTTAAGGCGAAGCGCGCTCCCAGGGTCTGGGCGCGTTCAAGATCGTCCGGAGTGAGGACTGTTCCAATGCCGACGATTGCCTCAGGAACCTCCGCGATGATCGCAGCAGCCGCATCAATCGCCGCAGGTGTCCTGAGTGTGATCTCCAGCAGACGGAGTCCGCCTGCGATGAGCGCGCGCGCAAGAGGAACGCCGTCCTCCAGGCGATCGATGGTGATCACCGGAATGATAGGGCCGAAATGAAGAAGCTCTGCCAGCTTTTCGTCTCGTGTGTCGGATAGACTTGCCACATCCTGAGGCATACAAGGGCTCCTCGAGCAACTTGGCGGGATCGGTGCTATGGCATCGCGTCCGCCGGAATAATCGCGCCGCGATAGCGGACCACCTGACGTGCGAGGCGGTGGCCTGCACTCGCAGCGGCTTCCAAGGTCGCGCCGGACAGGCGTGCGTGGAGATAGGCGGCCGCAAAGCTGTCGCCGGCGGCGGTCGTGTCGACGACGTCCTCCGCCGGAGTCCCCGGCACCAGAATGTCCTCGCCCTTCGCGATGACACGCAGGTGAGGTCGGGATGTTTGATGATGATCTCGGCTTTATCCGAAACAGCCATGAGGACCTTTGCTCCATCATCGCCGAACAGGAGATCGAGGTCTTCCTTCGAGGCGAAGATGATGTCGGCGAGCTCGAATATCCGGCGGAATGCGGTTTGCGCTGTTGCGGGATCGGGCCAGCCGCGCGACCTGAAATTCGTGTCGAAAGCTACGCGCCTTCCTTGACGCCGAGCCTCACGAAGAACATCAAAAAGATGTTCCCGTCCCCTCGTCCCATAGAGGGACAGGCTGATCCCCGACAGATAGATCAGGTCGTAGGTTCTGAGGGCCGCGATAACGCGTTTGGCTTCGGGCGCCTCGAACAGCGAGCGGGCAGCTGCGCTTTCGCGCCAATAGGAAAACCTGCGTTCGCCCTTGGAATCGGTTTGAATGATGTAGAGCCCGGGAAGACGGCCGGGCAGACGCAGCACTTGTTCCGTGCCGACGCCCTCCTTGTTCCAGGCACCGATCAGATCCTCGCTCCAGTCATCATCGCCGAGCGCGGTGACGTAATCGACTGGCATTCCAAGGCGTGCGAGATAGACGGCTGTATTGAACGTATCTCCGCCGTATCCGCGTGACAGCCGACCGTCGGCCTCTTCACGAAGCTCGATCATACATTCGCCGACGCAGGCAATCTTCGTCATAACTGGTACCTACCGGAACTCTGTCTTGGCAGACCGAAACGGAAACGCGGTGGCTCTCTTTAGGCGAGGTGAGGTGTTTGTGTCGCGGGATCCCCGACACTAGAGCTGTTTCCATTGGCATGGAATCAGCTCTTTTCTTGGATGAGCACATCACTGCACGGGGCGACCGGGGCCACTTGTCTGCATGATGCCCTAAAGCGGCAGGTTCCGCAGGGCTGAGACAGCCGTCATCACGCCGCGCAACTCGGCAAGTCCCTTGAGGCGACCGATGGCCGGGTATCCGGGATGTGTCGGCTTGCCCACGTCGTCGAGCAATTCGTGGCCGTGGTCCGGCCGCATCGGGATGCGCCATTTCGGATCACCGGCATCCTTGCGGCGCTTTTGCTCTTCTAGAAGAGCGATGACAACGGCAACCATATCGGTGTCACCGCCCAGATGGTCGGCTTCCATGAAGGAACCATCCGGCTCCTTCGCCACGTTGCGCAGGTGAGCGAACCAGATGCGGTTTGCAAAGCGCCTCGCAATGGCAGGCACATCATTGGCTGGACCCGCTCCAAGGGAGCCGCTGCACAGGGTAATGCCATTTGATGGGGAGTCGACCGCGCCGACAATGAAGGCGATGTCGTCTGCGTTCGAGACGATACGTGGCAGACCCATCAATGAACGTGGCGGATCATCCGGGTGAATGCACATCCGGATGCCGACCTCCTCAGCCACGGGGATCACCTCGCGCAGGAACCGCGCCAGGTTCTCGCGCAGGGCTGCCGCGTCGATGTCGCGGTAGCGATCGAGCATCACCCGGAGACCAGGAATGTCGTAGCGGTCGTAAGCCCCGGGAAGACCGGCCATGATATTGGCAAGCAGCTTGCTGCGATCGGCTTCCGTAGAGCGATCGTACCACTCCTTGGCACGAGCGAGCACTTCAGGGGATTGATCCGCCTCCGCGCCAGGACGTTGCAGCATGAAGCAGTCGAACGCGGCATATTCGTGGGCGTTGAAACGCAGGGCCGTTCCGCCACCCGGCAAAGGATGGGCGAGTTCAGTTCGGGTCCAGTCGACGACCGGCATGAAATTGTAGCAGACCGTAGTGATGCCGCATTGCGCGAGGTTGCGCAGGGACTGGCGGTAATTGTCGAAGAGAGTGGTGAGATCGCCTTCCCCAATCTTGATGTTTTCATGGATCGGCAGGCTCTCGACCACGCTCCAGCGCAGGCCGAGCGAGGCATCAGCCGTAATCTCGGCCTTGCGCTTCCCGATCTCCTCGACACTCCAGAGGACGCCGTACGGAATGTGGTGCAGGGCCGTCACGATACCGGTTGCCCCGGTCTGGCGGATATGGGGAAGCTTAACGGCATCTTGGGGGCCGAACCAGCGCCAAGTCTGTTCCATAGCAATAACCTCGTAGCAGCCCGGCTCATACGCCGGCGAAAGAACTGAGCTCCGCCGCAGCATTGCGAGCGCCGCGCGTGAGCAATTGGGTATAGGCAGAAGTCAATGCGTTCTCGAAACGCGGATCGCGCGGTAGATCCGGGCCGAAAATGGCCTCGATGCCGAGAACTGCGCGAACCCGGTCTTGAGGAGCTTCGCCGGCTCGATCGAGAACGGCGCGAAGATGAGCAGCGAGGGGATCGCGAACATCGATCTCCCGTCCGCGTTCATCGGTGCCGCCGACGTAACGCAACCAGGCGGCGACGGCGAGCGCGATCCTCGGCAGATCAACGTTCGGGGCGAGGCGCTCGCGCACGGTTGAAAGCAGTCGCTGCGGGAGCTTCTGCGAGCCGTCCATGGCGATCTGCCAGGTGCGGTGCCGAATGGCAGGGTTGGAAAACCGCTCCAGGAGCGTCTTTGCATAACTGGAGAGGTCGGTTCCAGGAGGCGCGGGGACAACGGGTATGATCTCCTGCCAGAGCCCCTCGACATAGAGCCGGAGAGCTGGATCAGCCATCGTGTCGGCAATCGTTTCGTGTCCCGCGAGATAGCCCAGATAGGCGAGAGCGGAATGGGCTCCGTTGAGGAGCCGAAGCTTCATGTGCTCATATGGAGCGACATCGCTGACCAACTCGGCTCCGACGCGCTCCCAGCGTGGGCGGGAGTTGTCGATGAACCGGTCTTCGATCACCCATTGGCGGTAAGGCTCGTGAACCACGGGCGCGGCATCTGCGAGCCCCGTCAGTCGGGCAGCTTCGGCGATATCCTCTGTCGTCGTCGCAGGAACAATCCGGTCGACCATCGTTGACGGGAAGGCGGCGTATCTCTCGACCCAGGTGGCCAGGCCACAATCCCGTAAGGCAGCAAAATCGCTGACAAGCGACGCGAGGAGGTGTCCGTTGGAGGGTAGATTGTCGCAGCACAGAACCGTGAAGGGAGCCATGCCGGCGTCCCGCCGGCGCTCCAGCGCGGCAAGAATGAAGCCGACAGCCGTGCGGGGCTCACCCGGATATTCGAGATCGTGTTGAATATCGGGATGATGCTCCTGCAGACGTCCCGTTGCCGGATCGATGCAGTATCCTTTTTCGGTCACCGTCAGGCTGACAATGCGGATGCTGGGGTCCGCCATGGCTTCAACGACCGCAACCGGGTCCTCGGCAGCCACCATGACCGAATTGAGGCAGCCAACGATGCGTGCCGATACTCCCGAGGCATCCTTCTGCAACGCAGTATAAAGCCTGCCCTGCGGCATCAGACGGTCACGCTGGTCCGGGCGCTGGAGGCTGATGCCGGTCATACCCCAGTCCCCGGGTTCGGTCGCGAGCAGGTCTTCCGTGTAGAGAGCCTGATGCGCACGCACGAATGCACCAAGGCCGAGATGGACAATCCCGGTGCGAAGGCGATCGCGATCATAGCCAGGGCGCAGTGTTCCAACTTTCGCGGCGCTGAGAGTCGCTGGAGACAGAAGGGGAGTGTCCGCCGTCATGAGCTTCTGTTGGTTAGACATCGTTGATGATCAGGTCCGGATGCTCGGCTGCGAGCTTCTCCGTAATCTTGAGAACCTCTGAGAGATGGACGCGCATCGCCGCCTCGGCTCCCTCGGGATCCTGCCGGAGAATGGCATTGAGAATATCTTTGTGCTGCACAATGAGGGACTCGACCGGCGTCCTTACCGGAAGGCTCAGAAAACGCACGCGATCGAACTGGGACTTTTCCCGTTCCAGCACAGACCAGATCTGGGCGATCCCGATATCGTCCGCCAGAGTGCGATGGAAGGTATCATCTGCAAGTGTAAAGCGCTCCGGGTCCGCTTGAGCCTGCTCCTGTTCGATCAGGGCCGCTATGGCTCTCTCGTGCGCTTGCGGGGAAAGACCCCGTTCAGCGGCGCGTCGGACAATCGCGATTTCCAATGCTTCACGCACAAAACGCGCGCGCTGCATGGAAGCGAGAGAGATCCGGCTCACAAAGCTGCCGCGCTGCGGGAGGACTTCAATGAGCCCTTCCTCGACAAGTCGGATGAGGGCTTCCCGCACTGGCGCACGGCTGGTGCCGAAGCGCAGGGCGAGCTCGTTCTCCGACAGGCGCACTCCCGGCCGAAGCCGGAGCGTCACGATGTCTTCGCGGATCTGGGCATGAATGCCACGCACGGTCGCAGAGGGCAGCGAGGCCGCCGTGCCTTGGGCCCGTTCAACATTGTCATACATGTTGGATGAGGACATTGGCGGCTCACTTGTAAAAGAAGCTCGGCAGCCAGAGCGAGATTTCGGGGACGTAGGATACCAGGAGCAGGATCAGGATGTTGCAGAGGAGGAAGGGCCAAATCGCCCGGGAGATCGCTGCCAGGGAGATCTTGGCGATGTTGGCTGCCACGAAGAGACACACGCCCACCGGCGGCGTCGTCAGGCCGATCATCAGGTTGAGCACCGCGAAGGTTGCAAAGTGGATCGGGTCGATGCCGACCTTTGTGGCAACGGCGAGCAGGGGCGGGAACAGGATGATCAATGCCGCGATCGTTTCCATGAAGGTGCCGACGATCAGGAGCAAGATGTTGATCAGAAGAATGATCAGATACTTGTTCGTGGTCAGCGACAGCATCGCCTCGGCGATCATCTGAGGGATCTGTTCGCTCGTGAGGATCCAGCCGAAAACGTTCGCCAGGCCCACCAAGAGGATCAGGGCGCCGGAGCCGATGGCGCTCTCGAGCATGAGCTTGGGAAGGTGGACCAGCTTGAACCCTTTGTAGATGAACAGGCCGACCACGAAGGCATAGAGCGCCGAGACGATCGAGGCTTCGGTCGGGGTGAAGAAGCCGCCCACGATACCGAACAGGATGACACCTGTCATCAGAAGGGCCCAGAATGCGCCCTTGCTGGTGGAGAGAACATGGCCGAGGCCGCTCCAGGTGCCTTTCGGATAGCCGCGCTTACGTGACAGGATGTAGACCGTCACCATCATGCCCAGTCCCAGTAAGAGACCCGGAACGGCGCCAGCCAGAAACATTTTCCCGACGGAGAGGCCGGTCAGGGTGCCTACGATGATCATCGGCACGCTCGGCGGAATGATGGGGCCAACCGTCGAGGCCGCCGCTGTGACGGCCGCCGCGAAGGGCGCGTCATAGCCGGACTTGCGCATGGCGGGAATCATGACGGAGCCGATCGAAGCCGTCTCCGCGACGGCCGTGCCCGAGATGCCAGCGAAGATCATCGAGCCTAGAACATTCGCGAGACCGAGGCCGCCGCGGATGTGGCCGACGACCGCATTGCCGAAGCGTACGATCTGGTCGGTGATGCCACCACCATTCATCAGGTTACCGGCGAGCACGAAGCCGGGGATGCAGAGCAGGACGAAAGAATCCATGCCTGCAAACATGAACTGAGGTACGACGCTGAGATCGATGTCTGCGCCGATGAGATACACAGCCGCTGCAAGGCCCAGCGAGATGCCGACTGGAACGCCTAGGATAAGGCAAACCGCGAATGTCGTGAAGAGAAGGGTGACAAGCATCAGAGGAGCTCCCCATGGCTTGCAGGCGCGGATTGTCCGAAACCGAAGAGCCGAGCGAGTGAGAAGAAGGCAAGAGAAATTGGGATTATCAGCGTGACCACGTAGATCACGACCATGGGTATGTCGATTGAGCGCGCCCGTTCACCGATGCTGCCCGCGACGTAATCGTAGGCACCCGGAATAATGGCGATGGCGAATCCGAAGATGATGAGATCGACGATCCGGTCGATCACTCTGCGGACACTCTCAGGGAGCGGCCCAACGAAAAGATCGACATTGACGAGCTCTCCGCGAAGAACAGCGACCCCGCACGAGAAGGCAACAAGATAGACCAGTGCGAAGCGGGCGACCTCTTCCGTCCAGGAAGGGGAAGGAAAGCCCGGCACACGACCAAGCACCTGGATGGTGACGACGCCGATGAGGACACTGAAGGCAGCGATCGTGCCATAGCGGCAGATCGCGAGAGCAGCCGCCAGGATGGCGGCAATGACATTGCGCATGGTCACTCTCCTTCGCATGACGTCGTTTCGATCCCAGTCAGACAAGACCTGAGCCGCTTCCAAAGGAGGCGGCTCAGGGGCTCATCGAATGCGATTACTTCGTCGCGACGATTTCGTCGTAGAGCGGCTTGATCTCAGACGGCAGAGACGACGCGACTGCCTGCTGCGCCTTGGCGGCGAAGGCCGCCTTGTCGGAAGCGACGAACTCCATGCCTTTCGCCTTGAGATCGGCGGCAAGCTGCTGCTCGTCCTTCAGGAAGAGCTCGCGCTCATAAGCCTGGGCAGCCTTGGCTGCTTCGGCAATCGCCTTCTGCTGCTCGGCACTGAGACGTCCGAGCTTCTTGCTGCCGCCAACCAGATAGATCCAGCTCAGAACGTGATCGGTCTGGTTCACGTACTTCTGAACTTCGTTGAGGCTGGCGGACTTGATCAGAGCCAGCGGATTTTCCTGTGCATCGATCGTGTGGTTCTGCAGGGAGGTGAACACCTCCGAGAACGCCATTGGCGTCGGCTTGGCGCCGAGGGTTTCCCAGACCTTGACGAAGAGCGGCACGTTGGGAACCCGCAGCTTGAGGCCGTTGAGATCGTCCGGCGTCTTGATTGGGCGGTTCGAGGTCAGCTCGCGGGCACCCCGGGCGAAGTAGGCGAGGGGCTTGAGCTGTGTCTTCTCTTCGATGTTCTGAGCGATCTTCTGGCCGACCGGACCGTTCACCACCTTGTCGAGGTGATCGAGATCACGGATAGCATACGGAACCGCCAACAGGGCTGCCGACGGAGCCCAGTTCTGCAGGGACTCGCCCGTGATCGTGAAGTCGACCGTGCCGAGCTGAATGCCCTTGATCAGGTCGGTTTCCTTGCCGAGTTGCTCGTTCGGGAAGACCTTGACCTCGATCTCGCCATTGGTGCGCTTGGAGACCTCCTCGGCAAACTTCAGAGCGGCCTTGTGCCAGACATTCTCCTCGTTTCCGAGATGTCCCAGCTTCAGGGTCGTCTTCGCCTGAGCGAACGCGGGACCGGCAATGCCGACCGCGAGAAGGGCGCCCATGGCACCGGCAATGGCTCGGCGCGTGAACTTGGATTGGTATGACATCGATTTCCTCCTTGGTAAAAGCCGCGCCCTTCTCGTGCGTCGGTCGTGCGAAACAGTCCTCATTCGCCGAAGGCGAGCTGAACCTTGATGGTGTCCTGTGGGCGCGTCTCGATCAGGTCAAAAGCCGCACGGGCCTCACGCGCCGGGAACGTCTGCGTGACCATGGCTGCCGGATTGAGCTTCCCCTCGGCGAGCCAAGTTACGACCTGTGGCAGGAGCTTTCGGTTCAGACGGGAGCCGACCAGGGTCAGCTCCTTCTTGACGATTTCCTGCTGGCTGATGTTGCAGGGAGCCGGCGAGAAACCGAGTAGACCGATGCGTCCGGCCGGGCTCGCGATCCGGCAGGCTTCCTCCAGCAGGGCAGGAATGCCTGCGCCGTCAATGATGACCGTGGGGCCCAGTCCCTCGTTCTCATCCTTGACGGCATCTGGAACCGATTGTTCACGCGAATGGATGGTCACATCAGCGCCGAAGGCTCGCGCCCGTTCGAGACGGGCGGAATCGATGTCGGCGATCAGGCAGCGGGCTCCATGGAGCTTGGCAACCTGGAGAACCGTGAGCCCGACGGTGCCGGCCCCATAAATCAGCACCGTGTCACCGGCGTCGATGCCGGTGCGGGAGAGAACGTTTGCGGCGATCGAGAACGGCTCGGCCAGGGCTGCGATCTCGAAGGGCATTGAGTCCGGCACCTTCACGCAGTTGGCCGCCGGTACGACAAGCCTGTCCCGAAAGCCGCCGTCTCGATGGACGCCGAAGACTTCGAGATTCCCGCAGACATTGTGTCGGCCAACCCGGCATGCATAGCAGTGGCCGCATGACACAACAGGATCAACGACGACACGGTCGCCAGGGGCAAGACCCTCAACATCAGTGCCGACGGCCTCGACGGTGCCGGCAAATTCATGGCCGATGATGCGCGGGTACCGGGCGAAAGGATTGGAACCGTGAAGAATGTGAAGATCCGAGCCGCAGATGCCCGCTCTTACGGTCCGCAGCAGGATTTCTCCGGTTCCAGGCCTGTCAGGCGAGGCAACTTCATGAGCATCAAGGTGATGGGGCGACTGAACCGAGATGGCGAGCACGGTATACTCCTTGTCGACTAGTCGACCAGTATTGGTTGCAATCATACTGGTCAATCGATCGCTGCCTAGACTTTAGTTTAAGGCGCCGCCGCTTTTGGCCTACCTATGCTGAGACATTTTATCTGTCGATAAACTCTGCGGCGAAGTTTCGCAGCCTCAGAAGCTCAGGACAGGTGGCTTCCAAGTCGGGACAGCTTCGCATTCCGCTATCAACTTTAGCGAGCTTATAGGTCCCCTGCGGGCACCAGGGGGACATTGGCTGGAGTCCTGCTTTTGCCGAGAAAGCAGACGCTCAAGAAGGGGTTGACGTAAGCCGACGCCACGACACGGTATCCCGGCTGCGATACCTTGCTTATGAAGTTCACGCCGTTTCGGAATAGGTCGGTCACTCATGCTGGCGTGGGCCCTGAGCAGACGTCGGAGGCCTGATCCAAGGTACAGGAAGGCAGACGAACGGTCACACGAACCTGGACTTCTTGACTTAACCAACTCACGGTACCTGGACACGAACCGATAACAAGCAATCTTCGGTTGGTTTCTGAGTCACAAGCGCGGAGCGGCAAGTTCGGCCGCGGTAATCGGAATGGGGGCACTGATGGTTTTTTCATGGGCGAAACTAGCGATGGAGACGAACAGGCTGGCTGTTGAGTCTCAGATCGTCATCTGGACCCGATTGACTCAGATCGCTCTTGGTCGGGGCACGCCTGCCGAGTCCATGTTGATGGTAACGGAGAAGGTCGCTGCTTTTGCAGAGGCTTCTGTAACAGTGGCGTCTGGTGGATCTGCCCACAAAGTTATCAAAGGTTACCGCAAACGTGTGCGGGCAAACGTGCAGCGCCTGCGACGCTAGAAGCGGAGTCTTGAGTTAATTGGCTTGATGCGCTTGGGCAGATCGCACGGCAGGGAGCTTTGGAGCCTGACGCTCTGTGGAGGGCGACTGGCGGATACCGTCATCGATAATGGAATGGTCCGGCCGTGCTCCTGCGCCGCTTGCTCGTAAGCTGTGGGGCGTTGAGCCACGCAAGGAGCACGTTCCAGGTC